>JAKIUC010000036.1 GCA_021647785.1 Melioribacteraceae bacterium | reverse complement strand
AGCTTTGTAGTTACTTAAATCCTTAATAGTTATAATTCCGTTTTCATCTTTCATTTCAGAGGCAATAGCTTTTGCAATTTCTCCTTTATAAAAACAATCTGCACCCTTACTTCCTAATTTTATTAAAGTTTTAGCAAAATCCGGATTTTTAATAATTGCACCTTCCATAAAAGGCAATCCGTCACTAAGATATATTTTTGAAGTAGCATCATTTTCAGAAATTACATCGTAGGCTTCCACTATCATGTTTGAGAATTTTTCTGAAACCTCAAAGCCATTCTGTGCGTATTTTATTGCAGGCTTAAGTACTTGTTCTAAATTCATTGTTCCATATTTTTTAAGGGCGAGTGTAAGCCCTGCAACGGTACCAGGCACCCCTATTGACATGCCTCCACTACGAACCATTTCTTTAAAACTTTTACCTTCTGAATAATAAATTTTTGGTGTTGCTCTGTATGGTGCTTTTTCTCTAAAATCGATTGTTACGCCATTGCTTTCGGTAGATAATTTAATTGTTAAAAAACCACCACCACCTATCCCAGAAGCACTTGGTTCAACAACACCAAGAGCAAACGCTGTTGCTACCATTGCATCAATAGCATTACCGCCTTCTTCAAGAATTTGCAATCCAGCATTTGAAGCTAAAGGATGAGCACTTGCAACCATCCCATTTTTTGATACTACATCTTGGGAATAGTTATGTGTAATAAAAATAATATTAAGAAAAAGTAGAAGACCTAAAAATTTTACATTCTTTACTCTGCAATAAAAACTATTATATTTTTTCAAAATGTTACCTTTAAATTTTATTGATTAATTTGCATCACTTTAACAGAATAAGTTTTTTAAATGCTGTAAAATTTCCATCCCCTTTTACAGATATCCTGTACAAATAAATACCGCTTGATAGATTTTCATTTTCTACACTCCAAATTGCTGTGTGAGTTCCTTTTTCCATATTGTTATTAATTAATGTAGCAACTTCTTGCCCTAACAAATCATATATTTTCAAAGTTACATAACTATATTTAGGTAATGTAAAATTAATCTTTGTGCTTGGGTTAAATGGATTAGGATAATTTTGACTAAGTTGAAAACTATTTAATTGCGTTGCGTGTTCAGTATCATTAACATCGGTTAATATGTAATAAGCCTGTTGCAAAGTTTTATAAGCATCGTTTGCTAACTCGGCTTCTGAAGATAATATTTCGCTAACTGTAAAATCTCCACCTCGCCATTTACTAAGCAATTGCTCGGCTTTATAAAATATTGAATCTTCAGCGGGAAAAATATCAGTCCAAAGTCCGCCACCAGTTCCATCAAGCAATTTATATGAATCGATATAATTTGAATTATCTGCATAATCGAACAGAACGGATTTAATTTGTAGCGAAATATCGCACAGTGGTGCTGTAGAACTTCCATTTGCTTCTTCTGGCGTAGCCCCTACAGACCAATAGGGAACGGTAATTGATGCTGCGGGTTGCCCTAACATAGTCCACATAGTAGTTAGTTTTTCCGATTCGCCTGATAATATTCCTTGAATAACCGTAGCTGAAACTGATGATGCTCTACAAATACTTTTATCGGTATATATATAGCCATAGGGACGCCCAGTAATCCATTGACCTTCAAAAGGAATGCTGACACCTTCATTGTTTTTGGAAAAATCTCTCATTTGGTGTCGTATAATGCTTTTATAGTTTAATGAATCGCCAATAGAAAACGAATGTATTAAATCTGATGATCTTGCAAATCTTTCGTAACCACCACCACTAGTTCCATCACCATTAAGTGCAAAATTTGTTCTTATAATATATCCATATGGGGTTTGTGTAGAATTATTTGCGTCATATTTCCAATAGGTTGAACCATCTATTTCATAAAGTGCAGCTTCACCAGTTTTATCAAGCACGGCAAAGTTGCCTCGCGTTCGTCTTCCAGTTAAATTTGTTTCATCAAGAAACGATTGAAACTCGGCTATGGTGGCACAAGTGCCAAGTGCCTCGCGCATTAAAGAACCATTACTAAACCCTGATGTACCTCGCTGTAAATCGGAAGTAAGAGAATTTAGAATTGCAAACCCACTATCGTTTACACCCATCCAAGCGTATGTTTTTCCTGCTGTTATAATTGAAAGAAAGTTAATATCAAATGTAGTATTATAAACGAGTTCATTATTAAGAGCCGTTATATAATCTCTTGTTTTCCAAATTAGAGGTCTTCCATCACTTGTAACATTTCCTGACGCAACACCAATTGTACATTCTTCATTATCTTGTGCATTAGTCCCATTGAATAAGACTAATAGTAAAAAAAGAATTGAAAAAATTTTAAGCATTATTTTCATATTTAATATCCCTAATTTTAATTAATTCCTAATGCTCCGCCATCGCGACGCGGATCAGAAACTCCAATAAATTGTTTTATTTTTTTATCGTAATAAATTAATTGTACCCCGCCAAAATAGGAGTTCATTTTATTATACATTTTTAATTGATACCCCATTTTCTTCAAATCTTCAAGCATGACAGCATCAAAACCATTCTCCATAGATAAATATTTGGAACGAATTCTTACATTAAAACGTGGGTTTAGTATTGTATTTAATGGTGATATTTTAAAATCTATTAATTCAATTATTTTTTGTGCAAGCACGTTGAATATGCGTCCGCCCCCTGGAGTGCCTATCACAGAAGTTAATTCGCCATCCTTCATTATAATTGTTGGGCTAATTGTTGTAAGTGGTCGCCTACTTGGTGCAATATGGTTTGGCGAGGGCTTCTTATAAAAGATAGACATTGCCGAATTAAAAATAACACCTTGCGAAGAGAAACCACTTCCAAAAAACATTCCAATAGTTTGAGTTAACGAAACAGCATTTCCCTCTCTATCTACCACAGAAATGTGAGTTGTATGCCCACCTTCATCTACATCGGGTTTGCTTAATTTACTTTTTATTTTTTCATTGTATTTATTAGGATTACCTGCAGGAATATCTTGATTATTTTCATATTTAATTTTTGATAAATCAATATCGGCAAATCGTTTATTGGCATATTCCTGACTAAGCAATCCTATAAGTGGAATATTGGTTGTAGCTGGATCGCCCATATAAACATATCTATCGGCATCGGCACGTTTACTTGCTTCACAGAATAAATGAACAGTTTCAGAATTCCAAGACTTGGTTGAAATGTTATCTATAGTTATGTTTTCAAAAATATTTAGTATCTCCAGCATAGTAGCCCCAGACTGAGGTGGTGGAGCTGAAAATATTTCATAATCTCTATACAAAATTTTAGCTGGTTTTTTAAGTATTGGTTTGTAATTTTTAAAATCTTCTTTTGTAAGATAACCGCCAGCTTTCTGTATTTCTTCCGCAGCTTTTTTTGCAAACTCTCCATTGTAAAAATAATCTGCACCATCAGTAACTAATTTATCCAAAACATTTGCTAATTCAAGATTAAGAACTGTATCACCTACTCCAACAGGAAAATCGTTTTTGAATAATAGCTTTTCTGTTTCTGGATATAATGTAATTACATCCAACTTATCTAATAAGTTAGTGTAAAATTTTTCTGAAACTTCAAATCCGTTTCGTGCTATATCTATTGCGGGTTGCAATACAATATGCAGAGGTAATTTGCCAAATAATTTATGAGCCTTCAAAAGTCCGGCTGGCGTACCGGGTATGCAAATAGAACGTGGAGTATAAATATCTTCACGTACATAGTTGGTATCTGGGTGTAAAGACGTTTGCATATAGTAATCGATGTAATGAAACGATTTATCATTATTCAAATAGATTACCATTCCGCCACCACCACCAAGTCCTGATGCGTGTGGTTCCACAACACCGATCATAAAAGCAGAAGCTATAGCTGCATCAACGGCATTGCCACCATTCTTAATTATTTTAACACCAACTTTTACTGCTTCGGGATGAGCTGCTACGACCATTGCTTTGTAGGAGGTATCTATCTTTGCAACTTCTTGTGCAGCAATAGTAAGGGTTGCAAAAAATGTTATAATTATTGTTAGAAATATTTTTATGTGTTTATTCTTTTTCATTTAAGATATATCATTTTTTTCGATTCAACAATTCCAGCAACTTCTAATTTGTAAAAAAAATTACCACTGGCAAGAGATGTCGCGTTAAAGGAAACCTCGTATTCTCCTGCTCTTTGTTCTCTGTTTAATAAAACAGCAACTAACTTACCGAGAGTATCGTACACTGTTAGTTTTACATTTGAACTTGTCCCATCTACATCGTTAGGTATTGTGTATTTAATTCTTGTTGTCGAATTAAAAGGATTCGGATAGTTCTGTTTCAAATTATAAGTTTTTTTTATTTCACTTTTTATTTCATTAATATCCAAAATTACAATTAGTGAATCGTATTTACTTTTTGCCCAAAAGTGAATATCATCCATCCATATTTTCATATTATCCGCAGCTACTTCGGGAGATTGCTCAATCCAGATTGGAAGATTTTTTTTATAACTATTTAACAAACTATCTTGAATTCTAAATGTGTGTTCTCTAATTCTGAGGAGGTCGTATGTGTCGGCATAACGGTCTGAGTAGCGTCCGCCACTGTAATTATAAACCAATCTTCTAACTCTATCGGATGAGCCAGCCATTCCATCACCACTTGAGTTGGAACGAATAAAGGACGGAATTGAAGTAACATTTGTAAAAAATGGTAACGCAATTGTTAATGATGGTTCGCTTAAACAGAGCCACATTGCACTCTCTACCAAAACATTATCATTAGGCAACACACCTTTAATAACTCCTCCTATTGACGTTTTGTATCGGGAAAGAACAGGATTTGTAGAATATTGCCCAACAGGCATATTGTCTTCATCTTGTTGTGTTTTAGAAAAATCTTTAATTATCTCATCAGTAAAATATTTGTAATCTAAACCTTCGGCGGGAGCGTGTGAAAGCAAATACAATGCACGTGCTTCTCGTTGTGGCGAAGTACTGCCTGATGAGGGAGCGGTTCTATTTGGATGAAACTTGGCGGTGTTAGCCATAACTCCTATGCTATCAATTATTGGAATTTCGATGTAAGAGAATCCATCAACTTCAAACATTGCCCCTTTTCCTGTAGAATCGATAATAGCAAAATGATTATGTGCTTTTCGTTCGTTGTTGGTATCGTTCAAAAGTTCTCGGAAATCATTAATAGTGGAACAAGTTTTAAGTGCTATTGCAGTTAATTGTGAGCCGTATGGACCAGATGAAGCACCCTTTAGATTTTCGCTATCGGAATAAACTATCCCGAACCCTACATTGTTAATTCCCATACGTGCACGGGTATGGTTTTGTCCATCCTCTTGCTGAAACACATAACTGTAGTAGTCATATCCACCGTTATAATAATTAACGTCTTCCGGATAATTATCTGTTTGGTCTTTGTTCTTGAATAGCAATGGTCTCCCATCCACCGTTTTATTCCCCGTTGCAATTCCAACAGTAGAAGCAAATGAATTGAAGAAAGCAAGTGCAGTAAAAAGAACTAATATTTTTATAATTAAATTTTTCATATTATTTTAAATATATCATTTTTTTTGAAATAGAATTTCTACCAAAAGATAATTTGTAAAAATAAACTCCGCTCGATAAACCTTTTCCGTCTGTTGACGGATTAAACTCAACAGAATATAATCCGGGCAATTGTTCCTTATTTACCAAAGAGGCAATCTTAATCCCAAGTATATTATATACTGTTAAATTTACAAAACCTCTGCTTGGCAATTGATATTTAATTTTGGTTGAAGGATTAAAAGGGTTTGGGTAATTTTGTTTTAAAACGAACTCTTGCGGGTAAAGCAAATCTACATCATCATCAATTGCAGTAGAGGTATTAAAAGTTCTTGATAATGCACCTAAAATATTTTCCCATTCAGAATCGGATGCTCTTATAAAATATTCCATCTCAATATGAATGAAAGAAAGGTTATTCATGTTAGACCAAAACCCTTCAGTATTAGTTCTGGCTCCCAAATGCGAATAGTTAACTCCATCAAAAATTCCAACAGAGTATCCATCAGTAGTAATTTCTGTTTTAAGAGAATCTAATATTGCCGAAGGATTAGATGTGCCGTTACTAATCACAACATCAGGATACCCATCATATTTGGAATTGCTACGACTAAAACCATGAATTTGGATTGCGTGGTTAGCTTTAGGGGCAAGCTGTGTATGAACTGTGTAAAAAATATTTTCGGTATTATGGGCTGGATCTGCTGGTGCAGGATACCTTCCATTTGCGTATCTATGTGTTCCCGATAAAAGAAAATATTGAGAGTTAAGTTGTTGAAATGCTCTAAAACCAACTTGCCATGTGTTAGAATCCCATCTTGGATGTGGCACTTCAATTACTACATCATTATTTCCATTTTCATTAAAAATATATGTACCCCAACCACGAGTTACCCCACCGCTTTCGTTAGCTTTTGGTTCCATAAGAACGTAATACTCTTTTCCGTTGTTCTCTGTATCCTTCCAATCATAAAGAATATAACTGAAAAGCCTTGCAGCAGAATCGGCAGAGGAATGTTGCTGGTTAACAATAAAGCTAATTACTTCTGCAAATTTATTTTGTTCTTCACTAGTTGGTTTTACAAAACCGTTGCTGTCCCTTGCCGGCATTGCCGTTTTTATGTTTTCAACCAATTGGATCAAACTTCCTTCTTTGTTTTCCTGCGAAAAAAGGTTTGAACTAATAAATAATATCATCACAATTAAAAAACGCAAAACTATTCCTTACTGTAAATTCTTTTTAAAACGTCTGTAATTAATACAATTTTTTCAGTAGTATCAATTTCAATTTCTTGTTCTTTCGCGATGTTAGTGAAATAGTTATCCTGGTTTCCACCACTTACCACTATAATATGATCTGCGTTTTCGGCAACGAGTTTGTTAAAGTAATCGGATAAAGCTCCGCGGCGAGATTTTCCGCCAACATGAACAGCTATTATTTTTATACCTTCTTTTTTAGCTTTCTCAATTATTTTTTTTGTTCGTGCATACTCTTCTTCTTTATCAATCTTTGCAGCACCCAATCCTTTGGTACTTCCACCAGGGACAATAATCACACTTTTAAAATTACTTAGTATATCGGGAGTTGCCGATTTGTTTAATTCGTATTCTAATGATGCTTTTTTACATAGAATTTTAACCATTAAAATATCGGCACTTTGCCCAGAGCTGGTAATTAAAACAGGGTCTTCTGCTTTAAATTTGTTTGTTGTTTCACTCTGTGCGTTTACAATAGTAATTCCAAAAATTAGAATCATTGTAACCATTAAAAGAATTTGTTTCATAATTTACTCCGTTATATTTAATTTAAAAATAATGTTCAATACCAAGATTCATAATTTCATCGTAGGTAGGGATATTAGAAAAGCGTACAGCTCTCTCAGGATAATTATTTGAAAAGACTTCTATTACTTTTATAAGTGCTGCAATATGTCTTCCAACTCTTAACCGCATAGGGATACCTGTACTATCATAAGGGACTCTAACTTCACCCAATGCCGTAGCTTTTAAGTACATTTTATCTGCTCCTGTTAGCAAAAGTTCTACATCTGTTTTTCCTCGAAGCCTTCCTTGAATAGGGTTTGCTGTTTCAAATAGTAGCGGATACGTATCTGTAAAATCTTGCCATTCGCGATGGCTAAGCCCATGAAAATTATATGGTGATGGTTCTAAAGAATAATTGAGTCCTTCAAATTCCAATTCCATAGTTGCTTCCGATGCAATATCTTGGCTACGTTCCGAACTTACAATTGCATTAACAACAGGATACTCTGGTGCAGCCTCGTGTAGGTCAAATGCCAAGTCAATTTTTTCTTTCTTGATTAATTGAACAATAGCAAATGCTATACGCTCTGTCATAGTTCCATCAATTTTACCTGGAAATGAGCGGTTCAAATTTCTTGTTTCAGGTCCTGCAAGTTTTTGCCCCGATGGATAGTGTAAATACAAATCGGGGTCTGGCCACTGATCAATTGGGTTGGTAATTCTTGAGCCAAATCTAAAAGTTCTTATTCCACTTTTTCCTTTTATTTGAAAATGACTGGGGTTCCCTTCTTGCGGATCAACATGTGTAAAAGCACTATTATTAGCACGAGGTATAATTATTATTGTACCTTCGTCAATATTAATATTTTCAAGCATTAAATAGGTTGTGAGAAATGCTGCAGGCTCGTTTGGATGTGTGCCACCAAGTATTAGAGTTTTACCACCAGGCTTTGTTCCTTCAAAATAATATATATCTGTATCACCATTAGTATCTTTTAAGTTCGGATTATATTTGCTCAGTTTCTCAATTCTTGTTAATGATTTTGATGGGTAGAGGGGGAAAGCAATGTGTTGATTTAGGAACTCTCTACCAGCAATTACAGTAATTAGTGTTGCTATAGCCAAAGAAAAAATTGAAAATGTATGTTTTTGAATTATATTTTTCATTTTTATAATATTTAATTTTAAGTAAATTATTTAACCATCAAAAAGCGGAGTATAAACGGAATTAAAACTAAAGCCGCAGTTAACTTCATCATTTTTGACTTTTCTTTAAATACACCGTAACCAATTATTATAATTAAAAACAATACAATTAGTTGATATATAATTTTAAGTATCATATTATTCCTTTAAGTAATATTTACAGTAATTTCCCTAAATCATTGGCAAAGTATATCATAGTTAAAGCCCAAAGAGCAGTGGCAACAGCAGGTATAAGAGTTACTTTTAGTACTTTGAAGTAATTTTTTTCGCCAACAACTTGTGCTGCAAAAATACCCGCCAATGCTGTAGGCGGCATCAAATCTCCTAATCCTGTAAGCAACGATAATGCTGCACAAACAATAATTTCGTTTTGCCCAAGAAAGGATAGAAGAAATGGAACACCAAGAACTGAAGCAGAGCCATATGCCGAAACTGCACCAAATAACGGAATCATAATACCCATACTTAAATATTGCCAAAACGATGGCATACTTAAACTACCTATTACAAGCATACCTCGCACACCATTAAGTGTCATTATCTGAATAAACATTCCTATTCCAATTAAAATTCCCAGCACAGGTAATGCATCTTTAATTCCTGCATGCGATAATTTAAAGTAGTTCGATTTTTCGCCTGTTAATAATGTAACAATACTTCCAATCATAAATATTAATGGTACACCGAGATTTGGAAATATTTCTGGGAATACTCTAACTCCGAGCAAAAGAATTACAACGAGAAAGAGAGGAGCGTAGAGCATCCATCCATACTTTGGAAATAAATTATCGGCTAATTTTGGTTTTATTTTTTCAATGTTTACATTCCTAATATATTTGTACCCCAAAGCGAGGTTAACACCAAAGGCTAATGGCATGGTGGCAAAAAGCAAAGGGATGTCGAAACCAATGTATGGCATATCAACACCGCCACCAATAATCATTGCAGGAACATTAATAGGGGGTGCAATCATCCCATAAATAGCAGTCATGGCAATCATAGCAGCAACGGTAACACGCGGAATTCCCAACAGAATTAGGGCAGGAGCAACTAATGCACCAGTAGTTAGCACAGTTGCTGTAGATAAACCGGTAATCATTCCTGGGAACATTACAAAAAGTGTAATAAGAATAATTAACCAAAAAGGTTTACTATACATTTTTGTAATAATAAGTGTACTAATGCTACCCAAGGCTCCTGAGCGGCGAAGTGCTTCCATATAAATAAGGGCGGTTGCAATTATTAATATTGGGTCAAGGTATGCAAATGTACCTTCAACAAGATGACGAATTGGAATTCCCTCGCCAGCTACTAATGCACCAACAATTGATGAAATTATTAAAGATATTCCAATAGGTTGTTTCCACCACATAGCACAAAGAATAAATGTTACTATCATAATAACAAAGTAAAGTATTTCTGGCATCATAGTTGGAAGCTTCTCTATACTTAAAAAGTTATTAAAATTTTATAAGCCAATGGCTACAGATATATTATGCACACCACTTAGTCTTTTGTAATTAACAAATGCATAATCGAAATTAAGAACAAAATTATTTGCTACACTCCAACGAATTCCAGTGCCAAGTGAGTAGTCTTTTTCGCCATCGTTATAACTATAACCGCCTCTTAAAAATAGTGTGTTATGCCAACCATACTCTGTGCCAAAAGATATATACTCTGGGGCATCTATTGGATGGTTTGCATCTATGCCTATTTTTAATTTGTGCATTTCGCTCCACATTAAAGCGTTGGTATTGCTAATTAAATTCCAGCCAATACCAACTTTAATGGTAAGCGGTAAAGCCCAATGCTCTGTGGCAAGGTTGCTTGCAACACCGGTATTAGTTGCATTATTAGGATTTGCATCATACGATTTTTGCAAATCGGGTCCCTCTAATTTTAACGCTGTTCCAAAATTTAGGAACGACATACCAATACTAATTCCTTTATACCCTGTAGTTAAAGTTGTTCCAAGGTCAATGGCAAAAGCTGTGGCAGATTCTTTATAAATATTTTGATTTATAAATTTTCCGGTAATTCCAAAGGAGAAGAAATCTACAATTTGAACTGCATACGTTAACCCTATCGAGATATCCGAGGCTTCAAAAAAAGTGCCTGTTCCATTTGGCTTTCTTTCGGTGGTTACTTCCATTTTATCCATACTCAAAATTGTAGCACTTAAAGCGATATTCTGTGAACCATCAATAGGAAAAACAATTGCAAAATTTTGGTGGTTAACATCCAAAAACCAATCAGTAACATTAGCAATTACAGTTATTTTTTTAACACCAACTAACCCGGAAGGATTCCAATAAGTTGCTGTTGCATCATCAACCAGACCAACAATTGCTCCGCTCATGGCAGTTGCTCGTGAGCCAACTCCAATTTTAAGAAATTGTGCTGCCGTTGTTCCTGATTTATTGGTTTCCTGTCCGTAGCTTACATTAAGTGGAACCAACAATGCGAGAATTATATACAAAAATTTCATTCTTAAAACCTCATTTAATTAAAGCAAATTTATTGGTTGTTTTATTACCTTGCGGATCTTCTACCACATAAAAATAGATGCCAAATGCAAGTGCTTGATTCCACTCGCTCAATAAGTTCCAGCCCATAGAGCCACTATTGTTGTTATGATACAATGTTTTAACAAGTGTACCAGACATTGTGTAGATGTATATTTTACACTCGGATGGTAAATACATAAAACGTATTTCGCGAACATTTTGCTGTGATTCGTAAAGAGATGTAACAATGTAGGGATTTGGAACTACCTTAATTTTACTTAAATCAATATTATCAGAATTGTTTGACGTAGGCTTAAAGCTAAACAGGTACTCGTCTAATTTGGTAAATGGATTATAACTATTTACATTAATTATTGTTCCCGAACTTGGAGGTGTATCTAAATTTCCATTGGGTGCATTATTAATCACTACCTGATAAGCAAACTCTGCTACTACCGTTGCAGGGTTTTGCGAGCCAATTGCTGGTGCAGGTTCGGGATATGGAACACGGGTTATAAATATGATTTCACCTTTATCCCACTGGCTATTCTTATTTGCGTCCTGAACTTCGAAGCAAACTTTTCGATTGTTTGTTAAATCTAAAACTGAAAATGGTGTTTCAAATATTGCAACGGATGTGGGTCCAATTCCCCAAGAATATGCAAAACTTTTATCATCACCAAACTGAATAGAATAGCTTGCGGTTTTCGATAATGTATCGGCTTGCGGAAATAAATTAGCTGCCACGTACCAAGAACTATCTTGCACGTTATTACTTCCTTCAACACTATTGCCATCAACATCTGCAATAGATTTTAATCCACCAAGTTGATTATCTGTTTCAATACTAATGCTAAAACCATCTGAAACAGTAGTAACACCATCACTAATTAATTTTGAAGTGAAAATTTCGTTGTTTTCGTTATCCATACGTGTTACCGAAAAACGAGTTGCTAGAGTTTCTTCAAATGTTAATTTGTAATTATACTCTGTTAACTCACTATCATCAACTACATCAATATTTATTTTTCCTTCGCCAGTACCTTTGGTATGCGTAATCTCTTTAAGCTCAGCAGGTACTATATCCAATGCTTTTGGCGATGGAGTAATATTTACAAAGTAAGGAACATCAGGGCTATCACCTCTTGTTCCTTCGAGAGAGAACAATGTAGGTGTACCTCTATCGTAAGAAACTATTGTATAAGAATATTCAATTCCATTTATTACATTTTCATCAACCCACTTATATTGAAGACCACTATCTTCGCCAAGCCAAATTAACGAATTTTTAGGGTCAATACCTTTTATGTTATTTTCCAAATCAAATTGTGCAATGGGTACATATCCATAGGTTCTGCCACGGACATCTGTAATTTTTGTTCCCCACGTAACACCACCATCTTCACTTCTGTATATTTTGTATCCTTCAAAATCCATTTCTCCGCTTGAGGGGTCGCGTTCCAATTCTGGCTTATTATCCCAATAGAGAGTTATTTTACCATCATCTGCAACACCACTTAAATTTGGAGAAGAAGGGGCAACAGGACCGTTTAGTAAAGCATCAAATAATTCTTTTGCTTGCCAAACATTTTTATAATAATCGGCATCGTCATCGCCAATTACAACAGCAACCATACTTTTAATAGTGTCGCCCTTTGCTAAATCGAAAGGACCCGTTGCAGCTATCCAAACTAAATCGGCTTTTTCTTTAATAGTTGATACATCATCAAAACGAACATTGCTTCCGTGAAAATATCTATCGGCGGTTCCTGCCAGACTAGGATTTGTTTTATCACTTGTAATTATGGGCCATAATATTTCATCGTTTGTAGGACCCGTATCTACAAAATAGTGAAAATCAGTAATTCCCATATTGTTCGGTGTCTCTAAAAAGACAGTTCCAAAAGTATAATCTTCTGTTACGCCTTTCGAATTTGGTCTTGTAGCACCACCAATATCGCCATCAAAATCGCGTTGTGCAATAGAAAGTAACCTGCTACCATCGGCAAATGTAGAATCTTTAATTAATAATATTTCTTCGCCGTGGTCGCTACAATCGGGGTCTTGATAATACCCCATATAACAATTTGTTAAATCTTTATCGCCTTTGTTAATAATCCACGATTCAAAGAAGAGAATATTGTCGGCATAAACTCTCCCGTAGCTGTATGCCATCTGATTTACTTCGATGCCGAGTACATCCCCTTGCTGATTATTATTGTCGTTAAACTCGATATAAATATCTCTGTCGGATGAAAATTCACCTTCAATCTCTTTACCGGTTATGGGGTCGCGTCTGAAAATTCCGGGCCAAAAGGAGACTCCATTTTCATCCACTGGCCACGTATCGGGCAGATCGCTATGAGCCAAATATGGAGTTTGACCATTATATAACAAGGGAGTGTGAGGAGATGGGTCATTACTTGGGTTATAATGTGTGTTGCCGTACGAACCATCCTTAGCTATAAAATCCTCATTATCGTTATCCGTCCAGGCATCAATAACATTACCCTTATCACCATTTTTGGAATTTTCTTTTATTGCAAAGAAAATTGAAAAGTCGTCGGAAACTCCTGTAAAGTTTTCACGCGGATACCTAAAGTCGAAAAATAAATCGGTAGGAGCATTTCCTCTATCTTCGTATCTCGTGTCGGTAATCTGTCCATAATTCATTATCAAATTCTGGAGCTGACCTTTAGTTTGTACGCCAACTGCTTCATCTGCAAAACCCATTGTTTTCAGCAACGATTTTTTTCCTTTTACCGGAGCATCAGTATCCTGACTAAAGACCAAGTTTGATGAAACAAACAGAATTACAAATATTTTTAAAGTTAAAATTATTCTAAATTTTATAAACATATTTACTAACCTCCGAAATTAAAAATGAAGATATAGACCAAGTCTTATAGCTCTTCGTGGATATAAGTTTGCCGGATTTGCTTGTCTATCGTTTGGAAGAATAGATGTAGGACCTTGCGACAATGCCTCACCTGTTCGCGACCAAATAAAACGGGTGTTTTCAGTATCAAATACGTTTTCGATATTCATATACATTGTAAGGTTTACCCAATCCATTGGTATTTCTTTAGACATTCTAAAATCTAAATTGTAAGTCCATGGTCTTCTTCCACTATTTGGTTCAGGAACTATATTGCTTTCATCAGCATCTCTGCTTGTGGGTGTATATGGCAATCCACTTCCGACCATAAATACTGTGTTAAATGAAACCAATTCCAAGAATTGTCCGCCAAATCCCTTTGGTAACCTAACTGTTAATAGAGCAACTATTTTATGTCTTTGGTCAAAATCTAACGGATAATTTCTATTTGGTCTTAAATGTGCTCTATCTTCTCTGTAAGTATAACCCTCTGTTGGGTCAGATTGGTTTCCCATGGCAGACATAAGCGAGTAAGTTAAACGGAAATTGTAAAAATTACTAAAGTGCTTATTTATAGTAACATCAATACCACGTACAGTTCCAAAATCGGCATTTGTAAATGTTGTATAATCTCTTCCTACAAAATAATATTGACTTGAAATTAAGTTTGAAATATCTTTTGTGTATGCAGTTAAGTTTAATCCCCACTCTGGAGTAAGCTCTTGCTGCAAACCAACTTCAAAAGAAACAGTTTTTTCGGGTTTAATAGAAGGGTTGCCTACTAAAGCATCATTTGCCAGAACATCGTTTAATTCGTGATTACGATATAAATCGTAGAAGCGTGGTATTTGGAAAAAGTGTCCGTACGCAAAATAAATTGAAGTTTTATCAGATATTGGATGTGCCAAACCAATACGCGGACTAAGTTGAATATGAGGTTTAACTTCAATTTTTTCTGCTGTTTTATAATTTGCCGAGCCACTATCATCTGTATATATTTTTAGAATATTAGATGGGTCGGGGTAAGCAGATGCTTGAGGGTCAAAATAATCTAAACGCAATCCAACTTTTAATATCATAAAACTATATTCTACTTTATCCTGAATGTATAATGCCCCTTCAATTGGTTTGTAAGTGAAAAATTGCAGATTACCTCTTGGCGGCATTCCAATTCTGTGTCTTTTAATTTCGTGTTGTTTAAAATCAAACCCTGTTCTTAAAAGGTGATTATTTGTTATTTGGCTTTCAAAATTTCCTTTAAATATATATTGTGTGTTTTCGGTGTTTAGCCAATACCGCACATCGCCATATCTAAAATTACCACCAATGCCACTTACGTTACGGCGTCTAAAATAATCGGAAGAATCTAACTGCCCTGTTGTGGAATTAAAATAAACATTTCTACCAGGAACAGTATTTTCATAATATTCAAAAACACGAGCTAAGGTAATATCAAAAAATGTATTGTTAGATAAAACTTGTTTGAAATTTAATACTTGTCTGTTAGAATTGGTTTCTGTAATAGGATAACTACCTTGCCTCTTTAAAGTATCAAGCCCAGAATCGAACCACCTCCAATATTTGTATTGATGGCTATAACTCTGCCTTGCTGTGTTAGACCAATTGTAAGTAAACCTAAATTGTGTGGTTGGTGCAGGAAGATAAGTTAATTTACCGAGCAATGATTTATATAAATTATACCCAAAGGGGAGTTGGCTATTTTCATTTCTCATCCTTCCATTTAAATAAAATGAAAGTTTATTATTTGTAAATGGTACCGGACCAGCAAAATTTAATAGAAAAGTACCAAGTGCTTTAATTGGCAAATATTTTTCCGCATACTCATCATCCAAAACACTTACATAATCGTAAGCAGAGCTACCATCGGGCTTTCTAACTACATCTTTATAATTCTCTTGTTCGGCTTCCGATAAATTTTTAATATCATCTCTATTTAAGTTCCAATCTTTTTCGTGATATGGCGATGAGTTTAGCTGAGGAGATTCGTATGAGATTTTTACGCTATACTTGCTACCTCCATCTTTAGTACTGATGTTTATAATACCATCGGCAGCATTTCCATATTCTGCATCAAATGTTCCTAACAGAGCTTGAAATTCTTGAATACTTTCAACTTCAATTTCGCCACTTGTAGTTCTTGAAAATGGATTAAGTAAAGGAACTCCGTCAACTTGAATAACCGAGCCACCTGCTCTACCACCTCTAACGTGAAAACGTCCATCGGTACCATAAGTAACGCCAGGCTGTAATTTAATTACATCACTTATATTTTGTGCACGTAGTTCATCCACAATCATTTTGCCTTCAACAATAACTCTTGTAGATGTAAGATCTTTTTGCACAACAGGCCGTTTAGCTTCAACAACTACTTCTTCTTCCATTTCAATTGATTGAACTGGAAGTGATACGTTTAGTTCAGAAGTAAGTCCGCTCATAACCTTAAAGTTGTTAATAACTTTACTTTGATACCCAATTGATGAAACCTTTATTGAATAAGTACCCGGTTTGATTCCAACAATAATAAAGTTTCCATCAATATCGGTAGCAGCACCATAGTCAGTATTGGCAATTACAATATTTGCCCCTATCAATGGCTCTCCGGTAGATGCATCTTTAATAACTCCGGTTACTTTACCACTTCCGGCAGCAAATAATAGACTTGCTGAAAAAAATATTACTGTAATAAAAAATGTAAAATATTTCACATTTTACCTCAATACATTAAAAATTATCGGATGCAAAAGTATTTACTTTGCACCCGACTAAATGTTTAGTATTATTTAATTAAAATCATTTTTCTAACAGCAGAAAAATCACCTGATTGAATTTTGTATATATACATTCCAGTGGTTAATTTGGAAGCTGTTGCTGAGCTTGTCGAAGCATCAAAAGAGACCTCGTAACTTCCTGCTGTTTTTACATTGTTAATTAGTTCTGCAACTTCTTGCCCAAGAATATTAAATACTTTTAGTGTTACTAACCCACTTTTAGGTATTGAATAACTAATAACCGTACTTGGATTAAATGGATTTGGATAGTTTTGGTTTAACTTATAATCCAGTTTAGTTGCCGGATTTTTGTCATCTACTCCAACCAATAAATCTGCATGCCCATATACTATGGCAGTTGTATCTCCATCGTCTATAAACTGTGTAGCTGATTCTCTCCACAAAAAGTCAATTCCTGCATCGGTGATATTGGGTGTAAGTGTTAAATAACCTGCATCGTAGTTTTCTCGGCTAAGTAAGGTTGGTTCCGACCAAGTATTACCCTTATCTGCTGAAGCAATATATGCAACTTCTTCAAGTCCGTATGTAGTATCAGCGGCATTATCTCTTCTAAAGCCCATATAAATATTGTCTTTACTATCTATTCCTAAAACAGGTTTAGTTAGTTGTGTATCTTCAAACAATACTTTTTCGCTTCCTTCCGTCCAAGAAGTAGCATCCCAAGTTTTTGTAATAAAAAGCAATTGCTCAGTTGATGTATAAGAAACCATCGCCATATATATATTGTCTTCGCTATCAACAGCAACAGCAGGGTACATGGTATTTGCAGAATCGGCAGTAACTATATATGAAACTTCTCCTAACCAATTTGTACCGTTATATTGGTTTATAAAACTCTCTCTGTCAGCATGTCCATCAGGTTCTTCGTGCCAAGAACAAACCATTTTGCCGTTTGTAGCTTTTGCGAGATATGGTCTTCCGGAAGTTGTGCTTGATCCACCAATAATGCCATCTTCGGAAGATAATCTTGCAGGCTCGCTCCAACTTGTACCACCGTCACTACTTGTAATACAAAATACAAATTCGGAGCTATCTGGTTCTGCATCGGTATTCCAAGCAACAAAGATAGTTCCGTTATCACTTACAGCAATAGAAACCTCTTCATTTTCAGCATCATTGCCAGTTAAGTTTTGAGGAGTTAACCAAAAACCACTCGATTTTTTATTGAAATAGATACCATAATCTTCGCCGCTTGTTTCTCTTTGTTGCCAAACAACATAAATATTTCCGTTATTATCAGTAGCAATTCCTGCTTTATCTGCAGCATTACCAGCATTTGATAATGTTGTTGCTGGTCCCCAAGTGCCAAAAGTATTATCATACTCTGAAAAAACAATTTGCTTTTCGGCAGATTTCCATACTGCAACCAAAGTGCCATCACTACTGCGTGCAATATTAGGGGTATGGTTATAGTACAAAGGTGATTTTGTTAAAACCTCGCCAGCAACAACCATTGGTGATGTTTGTGCTTGCAGAGTGCTGAAAAAGAATAGAAACATAATAAAAATAGTATAATTAACTTTCCGCATAAGAACCTCCTAAATAATGATTATGATTTTGAATTAGTAATGTATTTTCGATTTGACTTAATATGGTTGAAATTGGTTGGTCTTTTGAGATGAAATTACTTTCTCTATCTATTCTTAATTCACGATTAGCAATTTCATTAGCATTTTGTGAACTTATAATCACAATAGGAATTTGAATATTATGATTATCAATTAGTTTAATTACATCAGCACCCGAAAAAAGAGTTAGGTTGTAATCTAAAATTAAGAGGTCGAACTTACTATTTTTCAATTGTGGAATAACTTCAACAGGGTTTTGAATTACCACAATTTTATGTCCTATCTTTTTTAGTCCGAAACTAAGTGCAGAACTAACTGTTTTTTCGTCATCTATAATTAATATTTTTTTCATAATACAGAAGGTTCCGATTTAATGTTACTTTATTAACAATAATAAAGCCAAAGTCTATTATTGCCAATATGTAATAAAAGAACAGTTTTTTTTGAATGTAACTTTGGAGTGTTGTGAAGTACAATTCACAGTATGCGAGGTGTTGTGAGGTTTACTTCACACAATTTTGCATTTAAACTATTTCCCCTTTTAAATTATACCTTTTTATTTTTTTACTTAAGGCCTCTCTCGAAATTCCAATTTCTGCTGATGTTTTGGTAATATTCCCATTATATTTTTCTAATTTTATCTTTATATAATTCTGTTCAAATTGTTCTAATAAAATTTTACGAGCTTCTTTGAACGGTAAATTATGAATATCATCAGATACTTCTTCTAATTTATCAAGATTGGGAATATTGTCAAAATTAATATCTTCATCAGATACAACATTTTCCGGAGATAACACGAACAGACTCTCAATTAAATTTTTAAGTTGTCTTATATTACCGGGCCAATTGTAATTAATAAATTTATCAATAACCGTTTTCGGAAAGGTTAGTTTACGCCCTTTAATAATTTCAAATTCTTTAATAAAATATTCAGATAAAGCAACAATATCCTCTTTCCTTTCACGAAGTGGTGGTAGTTTAATATTAATTACGCTTAAACGATAAAATAGGTCTTTTCTAAATTCTCCTTCTTTCACTACTTTATTCAATTCTTTATTAGTTGCGGCTATTATTCTTACATCTGCATATAGTGGCTCGGTTCCGCCAACACGTGTAAAAGTTTTTTCCTGTAAAAACCGAAGTAGTTTTACTTGCAACTCAACCGGAAAATCCCCAATTTCATCAAGAAAAACAGTTCCTTTGTTAGCTACTTCAAAATACCCGATGTATTTCTCTTTTGCATCTGTAAATGCCCCTTTTTCGTGCCCGAACAATTGGCTTTCCAAAAGAGTTGATGGCATACTTGCTACATCAACCACAACAAATTTTTCTTTGCCCCTTTCAGTACTATTGTGATGAATTGCTCTTGCAATTAATTCTTTTCCTGTACCACTTTCACCTTGTATCAATACTGTTGAATCATTATCTAAGCCTATTCTTGTTACCATATCCAAGATTTTTTTTATTTGCGAACTATCACCAATAATTTTATCATATTTAGGTTTAGTAACATATTTGCTTTTAAGAGTACTTACCTCTTCTGAAAGTCGGATATTAGCGAGCCATAATTTTCTAACTTCTAACATTTTTTTAATTTTTAATATTATTTCCTCCCTTGAGAAATCTTTTGTAAGATAATCGTAAGCACCTGCTTTAATTGCCTCAACTGCACTATTAACCGAACCGAATGCAGTAATCATTAAGATTGGAGTTAAAGGATAGATTTGTTTTGCTTTTTTTACAAGATTAATTCCATCTCCTTCTCTTGGTAAACGTAAATCACTAATTATTACATCAAACTCATGCGTTTTTAAATAACTTTCAGCCTCAAAAATTGATTTTGCTTCAAACACATTATCAATAATTGTTTTCAAAATAAAATAGAGCCCTTTTCTTGCAGTTCTATCGTCATCAACTATTAAAATTTTACTCACTATTATATCCTTATTAAACTATTGGCAAAACAACGCTAAACTTTGTTCCTTTGTTTTTTTCGCTATAAACATTAATAAAACCATTATGGTTTTTTATAATTTTCTGTGTAAGTGTTAACCCTAACCCTCTGCTCTTTCCTTTGGTTGAATAAAACATATCAAATATCTTTTCTATTTCTTCATCCTTAATTCCTACTCCAAAATCAATTACATCAATTTTAATATGTTTATTATTCACTAACTTCGATTTAATTATAATCGGATTTTTAAGGTTAGAAGCCTCTATTCCATTCTGAAGCAAATTCTCAAATACAAAATTTAGTTGTTCTTTATCTCCTAAAATTCTATAATCATCTTCAGATAACTTTAGCTCAAATAGAGAATGATTTAACAAATTATTTTTTTTAACAATACTTAAAATTAATTCATTAATAAATAGAGTCTCGTTTCTAATTTCGCTATAATTTACAAAATCGAAAGAGTGAAGTAATTTACTTTTTAATGAAAGAATTCCTCTATAGAGTTCCTCTACATATTCTTTTTTGGGGTCATCCTTCGGGGTTTCTTGCTCTAAAATCTCTATAATCATTCTTAACCCATCAATTGGGTTTTTTAAGTTATGAATTATTCCACTGGAAAATGCTCCAATTGCTGCTATTTTTTCATGCTCACTTAAATCTTTTAATATTCTCATATTATCTAAGGATATAGAGAGTTGAAGGAATAAATATTTTATTAATTCCAAATTCTGAATTTCTTTACCTATTGTTTCATTATCTAATTTTAGAATAACTACTCCGAGAATTTCATTTTTTCTCATTAACGGATAGAGGCTTGCATCTTCAAATATTTTCAACATCTCTTTATTTAAGAAAGCACATTCTTCAATTTTTATTGGACTCTCCATTTCTTGTAATTCACTTATTTTTTCACGACTAATTGTAAATTTTGCAGGAACATCTGAAGGAGGCAATCCATCGCACTCTCTAAGCGAAAACACATTTCCGTTTGTGTGATAAGTATAGAAAACCAAGAGTTCAAACGGGTATATAATTTGCAACGCTTCTTTTACAATTCTAAAAGCTTCATCAAAAATTTGAACACGCGATAATTTAATACCAGCCTCACGAACTTTTTCTTGACGCATTCTTTGCACCAAATTTGCTTTACGTATTGGTTCATTAACAGCCATTAGAACAATTAGTGTAAACAAAATCATCCCAAACGGAAATATATTATATAAGAATCCTTCAACAGGAACAAATATCAATAAAAATAGATATAAAAAAATAATTGCAAATATATAAAGCAAAATATGTGTAGGACGCCATCTGTAACGATATTCAATATAGCGGAGACTTCCGTATGTGAGTATTGAAAAAAGTATAAATTTTACAATTTTCCAAATCATATTTGGCATATGAAGAACTTGAAGAAATCCTCTACTAATTTTATAGCTTTGCTGAAGAAAAAAAGAGCTTTGTACAATATTTAGAACAGTTCCTTTTGGCACATCTTTTATAATTTTGGTACCTCCATTTAAAAACCGAATTTTTACATCAACTCTATTATTATTTCCAAGACCAAATATTGTAACCTCAGAGTTTTGCGAAAACAATCCGTTTGATGGTGTAATTTCTTTGAAACCTAATAAATTTTGTAAAGTATGCTCTTTCCCTCCCTTCCAAATCCAAATTTTTGCACCAAGTGCTTCTTTAGTATCTTCAACACCAGTTAAGTATATTTTTATAAATGAATCTTTATTCAAAGAATTTTGTAGTATTGAAGACCAATAATCAGAATTACCTACTAATAAATCCAACGAGCCGTTGTTATCAATATCACTGCTTGCTGCACCTGTATTAAAGCCTGAAAGAAAACCAGCCTTTGCATAAATAGTATCTTTACCAACCTCATTAAAATTTAATTTTCCGGTATTTAAATAGAGCAAATCCTGACCATAGCGTGAAACAAATAAATCAACAAATCCATCTAAGTTAAAATCCTCTGCAACAGCAGTATAACTACGCCCGCCCTTTTTTATATTCCATGCAGATGATTTGTTTTCAAAAATTTTATTTTCTTTATTATAAATAAATATAGCATCATTTCCGTCTTGCGAACAGATATAAAAATCGTTGTAACCATCAGTATTAAAATCAGCAAAAGAAATTGAATTTGTGAACGATGGGAACTCTCCTTTTATAATTTCATTTTCATTTAACGTAAATTGTACCTTTCCATTATTGAACAGAAAAAAGGGAGTTCTATTTTGATAAACAGCTAATATATCTTGATGATTATCGTTGTTAATATCTGCAATTTTAACGGCACGAATACCGGTTTTATCAAGATTTAAAGAATCAATATTTACTTCATAAAATCGATTATACTTATCATTCAGAAAAACTAATAGTCCTCTGGTTTCATCAGCAAACACAAAGTCAGGATATCCATCCTCATTCAAATCTCCTACGGCTCCATCAATTAAATTTAACCCTTTTGGCAAATTTGTATGTAAAGTAAAATTAGTAAACTTAGCGTTTCCATCATTTTTATAATAGCGGGTTGTATTTCTTTTTCCTGCAAGAAGTAAATCAACATCACCGTCTCTATCAAAATCGGAAGCTATTGAGCCAAACTCATATTTCTCTTTGCCTACTCTTGTTTCAATATTGCCACCTGTTCCTGATTCAATCACATAATCTTTGTAATATCCGCTTCCATTATTTAGTAATAGATGATTTAAACTTTTATATCCTGTAATGTAAATATCAGGATGTAAATCGTTATTAAAATCTGCAATTGTAATTCCATAAACATCATCAATTCTATCCATAAGATATTTACTACCAAGATGAACTTGGTCGGCAAATAGAAAAGTATGTTGCGAACTTTCATCAGTCAATTCACTTGTTAATTTAAGGATTGTACCTTGTGCCCCAACAATAAAGCCACTTGTTGAATTAAAGAGTTCAATATCGTGCAAATCAGCTTTAGTAGCTATCTCTACTACATCCCAAAAATTTCCATTGTACTGAAGAATAGTTCCATTTTTGCCAACAGCAAACCCTGATGTAGCTGATACCATATCAACTGCCCAAAGGTCATTTACAGATTCTACAATTTGCTGATTTATGACGCCATCTTTGTAATGTAATATAGTTCCGCCATTGCCAACAATCCAACCTTCGTTCTCGGAAATAAAATCGATATCACGTAAAATTTCATTTATTTCAGTATCAATTTGTTGCCATCCTTTTTCATTGCCAACCAACAAAGTACCATTTCTACCACAAATAAAAACCTTAGATTCTGAAACCATTTTAACTGTTTTGAAATCGACACTAATTGGTAATTTTAGTGGTACCCATTTTTTTTTATTTAAAAAATATCCTCCCCCTTCTCCTACTGCATATCCAATATTTGAGTGCCAAAAATCCATTGCTCTAATTTTTACAGAAAAATGATTAGCACTATATTTTAAATTTTTAGTATCAAATTGTGAAAGCACATAAAAATGCTGATAAACATTATTAACAGCAATCCAACCATTTTTATCATCCATCACCCTAATAGCATAGAGGTCACCAATGTTATCAAAATTTATTATTGTTGAATCTTCAGTAGTAAAATTATACTTTGATATAGAGTTAAGTGTATCAACAATTTTCCACTTATTACTTTCATACTTTAACAGAAGTCCATCGTATGAAATTGCCCATCCAATGCTATCTGATACCATATCAAGACGAGCTAAGTTTTGACGAGTTGGTGAATTATCGAATTGCCACGTTTGAGCAAAAATAAAATTGCTGATAAACAGGAATGAAACAAAATATTTTTTTAATAAATTCATATTTGTTAAAAATCACAACTATCCGAAAGTTGAGAAAAAGCTAAAAAACCTGCTCGTCATAGACGTGCAAGTTATCTTTGTATTTGACAAAACACAAGGATAAACTATGTATCTTTTTAGTAGAAACAAAAATAACAATAAACCGTTAATACGTCAAATATTGGATTTGATACCCCAAGATATTTTTCATTCATGTGCGGCAAAGTATAAAAGCAATAAGTGTAATGCTTTAGATGGAAAAGGAATTGGAAAGTCTATGAACTCCTTTATTATAAGCTGATTAACCACTATGAAAAAATATTGAGTTCAACAAGCCATCGAAAAATAATAGAGGAAATCAAGGACAAGAGAATAAAGCTAATTGATAGTACAATAATCTCTGTATGCCTATCAATGTTTGATTGGGCAAAAAATCGGACAACTAAAGGTGGAATAAAGATATACACAACCCAAATTGGTCCCGCACGGCGGGATTACACAACACAAAATCCCTTACTCAATACCTTTTACTATGTCTTAACTCTCCATCGCCAGTAATAATAAACTTTTGTGTTGTTAGCGATTCAATCCCCATTGGTCCGTAGGCATGTAGTTTAGAAGTTGAAATTCCAATCTCAGCACCAAGCCCTAATTCTCCCCCATCGGAAAAGCGAGCAGATGCATTTACACCTACAACAGATGAGTTAATTTCTCGTTGAAATCGTCTTGCAGTTTTTATGTTGTTTGTAACTATTATTTCTGTATGGTCAGAATTATATTTTTGAATGTGGGCAGTTGCTTCATCAAAACTATTTACAACTTTTGCAGCAATAATTTTTGATAAAAATTCTTCGTAATAATCTTCATCAGTAGCAAGTGCAGTTTGGGGCAATATCTCTTTTACTTTTTCACACCCTCTAATTTCAACATCTTCACTTAATAAAAGTTTTCCGGTATCATTTAAAAATGCTTCTGCAATATCTTTATGAATAATCATAGTCTCCAGAGCGTTGCAGACTCCCGGACGTGATAGTTTTCCTTCGCATGTTAATTGCTTTGCCATTTCAAGATCGGCATCTTTATCAATATAAATATGACATACACCTTTGTAGTGCATTATTACTGGAATACGACTCGTCTCATTTACAAACCTGATAAGCCCTTCGCCGCCTCGTGGAATTACAAGATCAATATAATTATCCATTAGCAACAACTCGTTCATAGCATCACGTTCAGTAGTTGGTATTAATGTAATGATATTTTTGTTTATCCCTTCTTCCACTAATGCCATCTGTAAAACACTTGCTATTGCTCTGTTTGAGTGGAACGCTTCCTTACCTCCCCTTAAAATAGCGGTGTTCCCGGCTTTTAAACATAAGGCTGCTGCATCCGATGTAACATTTGGGCGGGCTTCATAAATCATCATAATTACTCCAAGCGGAATTCGCATTCTACTTACTTCAATTCCATTCGGGCGTTTTTTGGTTTCGGTAATTTCTCCTACCGGATCTGGAAGTTGTGCAATTTCTCTTATGGCTTGTGCCATTCCTTCTATTCGTTCTTCAGTTAGTTTTAATCTGTCTAACATAGATTCAGACAAGCCATTTACTTTTCCCCCATCCAAATCTTTTCTGTTGGCAGATAAAATTTCATCATTCTGCAACTCTAACATATCAGCCATTTTAAGCAATAGATTATTCTTTCTATCAGTACTTAACTGTGATGCTTCAATAGATGAGTTACTCGCATCCTTTATCAATAAATTTAAATTTATTTTTTCTTCATTTGTCATTATTTACTCCAAATATTAATTTAATGCTTTGTCTAACCTATTTTAAAAGTCTATTTTATAAAAATTCCACTAATATTCAACTACACTCGGGGGGCGTAGTCCCGATTTTTTTTCGGGACAAAGCCTCCTAATTTTTAATCAAAACCATATCTGAACGATGTATAACTTCTTTGTGATTTAAGTATCCAAGGATACTCTCTATTTCACTACTCTTTTTACCTTTAATTTGATTAAGCTCTTGCGAATTGTATTGTGTTATTCCTTTAGCAATTATTGTCTCGTTGTTTTTATCTGAATAAACAATAGATATAGCTGACCCAACTGTAAAGTGTCCTTCAATTTTTATTACACCCGATGCCAGAAGCGACGCACCTTTTTTAAGTAATACATTTTTAGCTCCTTCATCAATTAAAACTTTTCCCTCATTTTTGATAGTGTGCATAAGCCAATGTTTTTTAGCAGCAACCGGTGTTTTTAATTTTTTGATGTAAGTGCCGTAAAAACTTCCATTCATAATTTTATCGAACGATTTTGGATTTGTACCATTAATAATAAGCGTATCTATTCCGCCAGCTATAGCTTTTTCTGCTGCTTCAATTTTTGTCCTCATACCACCAGTGGAAATAGGATTATTAGTATCACTTGCTAAAGCATAAATTTCGGCATTTATATTCTCGACAACTGGAATTAACTTTGCGTTTTTATTTTTTTTCGGGTTATCATCAAAGAGTCCATCAATATCGGTGCAAATTATGAGAATATCAGCCTCTGATAGAACAGCAACATAAGCAGCAAGGTTATCGTTATCGCCAACTTTAAGCTCCTCAACTGCTACAGTATCATTTTCATTTACAATTGGTAAAGTCTTTAAATTCAACAATTCATTCAAAGTATTTTTTGCGTTAATGTAGCGTTCCCTGTTGTTTAATCCATCCATAGTTAAAAGTATTTGTGCACAGGGAAAATCGAAATAACGGCTCCAGCTCTGCATAAGCAACGATTGCCCTATTGCAGCAAGTGCTTGTTTTTCCGGAATTGAACGGTTGCTTTTTGCTTTTAAACTTGGCTGCGTTGCTAACCCCGCTGCCACTGCACCTGATGAAACCAAAATTATTTCGCGACCTTGATTATGATTTTGGATAATGAAATTTGCAATTGCAAGTGTATATTTACTGCTGCATCCTTTTCCATCTGGTGCAATTAAAGAACTACCCACTTTAATAACTGCTCGTTTCCAATCGGGGATTTTTATTCTATTCATTAGATAACCTTCAACTATCAAATAATTTATAAGTCCAATAATAACTAAAACAAAAAACTTATCATAAATTGTAATTTGTAAAATCTTAAAAACCGAACTATTTTTACAAATGAGATATATTTCTCTTGACATTTCTTTTAGGTTCTTAGTATTTTTTGAAGTCATTTTAAAAAAGGTATTATGCTCACAGAATTTGGTAAAGTTTTCATTTTCATCCTTGTCGGAATAGGATTTGTCGGAATAACATTAGTGATGGCATATCTTGTAAGACCCAACAGACCCACAAAAGAGAAACAAACAACATACGAGTGCGGAGAGGATCCAATTGGTTCATCTTGGCAAAAGTTTAATATTCGTTTCTATGTTGTTGCGTTAATATTCCTAATTTTTGATGTTGAAGTTGTAATGCTTTTCCCTTGGGCAATTGTTTATAAAGATTATGGCTTTTATGGTTTTGCAGTTGGTGCAATTTTTCTAATTGTACTTTTTCTTGGTATGATTTACGAATGGCGGAAAGGCGATTTAGAATGGGAACGTTCTGAACCAATAATACCAAGACTTAATGATTTTATTAAAACAAAAAAAGCTAAGGATACAGAGTAGAAATTATGGGTTTATTAGATATAGAATTTAATGATAGTAATATTGTAGTTGCAAAAGTGGAAGACTTATTGAATTGGGCAAGACTTTCATCATTGTGGCAATTAAGTTTCGGATTAGCATGCTGTGCAATTGAAATGATGGCTGCATCTGCATCTAATTACGATTTTGATAGATTTGGAGTTATGCCCCGCCCCACTCCACGTCAGGCGGATGTTATACTTATCTCCGGAACTGTAACACTTAAAATGGCTACACGTATTAAAAGATTATACGAACAAATGCCAGACCCAAAATATATAATATCTATGGGAAGTTGCTCAAACAGCGGTGGTCCTTATTGGGAGCATGGTTATAATGTATTAAAAGGAATTGATAGGGTTATTCCTGTTGATGTTTATGTGCCTGGCTGCCCTCCACGCCCCGAAGCTTTGTTTGAAGGCTTGTTGAAACTTCAAGAAAAAATTAGAACCGAAACTTTAAGAACTAAAACTAAAAAGAGTGCATAGTTTAGATACAAGACTCAAGATTTAGAGATATGAGACAAAAGAATAGATGTGAGACGCAAGACTATTAGATATGAGACAAAAGAATTTGATGTGAGATGCATGACTATTAGATATGAGACAGAATATAAGAAAAGAATTTAGGTTTTATTAAAAATGAATGCTGAAGAAATATATAATTTGTTAAAAGAGAAATTTGGTGATGCAATTTTAGAAATGGTTTCTGATGTTCCAACAGAGCCAATAATTTCTGTTGAACCATTGAAAACAAATGAAATCTCTGAGTTTTTAAGAGATGCTGATGAACTGCAGTTCGATAGTTTAATGAATCTTTCTGGAGTGGATGATAACAATGCAGAAAAAATAATAAACGAAGATGAAACCACAACAACAAAAGGTGGAACTCTTTCAGTTTTTTATCATTTAGATTCAATTCCTCTTAAACACAAAATTGCTATTAAAATCTCGACTAACAGAGACAATCCGGAAGTTGAATCAGTAACCAACATTTGGGCTTCAGCAAATTGGCACGAACGTGAAGCGTTTGATATGTATGGCATAAAGTTTTTAAATCATCCGGATTTAAGCAGAATATTAATGCCTTACGATTGGGAAGGCTTCCCTTTACGTAAAGATTATGAAAATCCAGAATTTTATGAAGGGATGAAGATTCCGTATTGACTTCGGCTCCGCTCAGCCAACGGTAATTCGGCTCCGCTCAGCCAACGGAGAATTGACTTGAAAGATTTGTATTATTAAAATAGTGGTTGAGAGATTTTTGTTGCTTTCGACTCCACTCAATCAAAGGTGGTTGAGCGGAGCCTCCGAATGGATGCCTTTGGCAGAAACCACGATAATTAAGATAAAAAAATATGGCTTTAAAGAGAGAAGAAATGATATTAAATATGGGTCCTCAGCACCCTTCTACACATGGAGTGTTGAGATTAGAACTCGTATTAGATGGTGAAGTTGTTCACGATGTAAAGCCGCACATTGGTTATTTGCATCGTTGTATGGAGAAACATTGTGAGGTAATGACTTATCCGCAAGTTGTTCCATATACAGACCGTATGGATTATCTCGCTGCAATGTACAACAACTTTGGATATGTCGGTGCTGTTGAAAAACTGATGGATATTCAAGTTCCGGAGCGTGTGGAATATATTCGTGTAATAATGGGCGAACTGCAGCGTATTGCTTCTCATCTTGTTGCACTTGGTACTTTCGGTTTGGATTTAGGAGCATTTACCCCTTTTCTTTACCTTTTCCGTGACCGCGAAAAAATTCTTGATTTGTTTGAAGAGACTTGCGGAGCAAGGTTGCTCTATAATTATATGTGGGTTGGCGGACTTTCGCATGATATTCATCCGGATTTTGTTCGTAAAACAAAAGAGTTTATCGATTACTTCCGTCCAACAATTGTTGAACTAAACAACTTACTTACATTTAATAAAATATTTATTGAAAGAACCGCAAACATTGGTGTTTGTCCCCCTAAAGAAGCAATAAATCTCGGTTTAACTGGTCCTAATTTACGCGGTAGTGGAATTAAATTCGATTTACGTAAAGATGACCCCTATTCAATTTATGATAAATTCGATTTTGAAATTCCGGTTGGTGAAGGTGGAGTTGGTTCTGTGGGCGATTGTTGGGATAGGTATTATGTTCGAGTTTTGGAGGTTGAACAGAGCTTGAGAATAATTGAGCAAGCAATAGACCAAATTCCAGATGGCGATGTAAAAGCAGAAGTTCCAAGAAGAGTAAAACCACCCAAAGGTTCAGTTTATCACAGAGTTGAAGCTCCAAAAGGTGAACTTGGATATTTTATTGTGAGTGATGGAACAGTTAATCCAACAAGAGTAAAAGTACGTGCTCCCTCTTTTGTATCGTTATCGGCACTTGGGCAAATGGCAAAAGGTTATCTTGTGGCTGATGTTGTTGCAATACTTGGTAGTTTAGATATTGTTTTAGGAGAGATAGATAGATAAATGCAAAATTATTTTACAGAAATATTAACAGATTTATTAGGAAATGAGCTATTAGCTGAAATTTTAACTTACGTTTTAAGCACAGTTCCAATATTAGCTTTTATTGTATTTTTTGTGCTTTTTGCAGTTTGGTTAGAGCGTAAAGTTTCGGCACATATGCAGGATAGACTTGGACCAATGAGAGTTGGGTGGCATGGCGTTTTACAAACAATAGCCGATTTTATAAAATTGATTCAGAAAGAAGATATTATTGCTGACGCAAATGATAAAGCACTCTTTAATATTGCACCATTCTTGGTTTTTGTTTCTACTCTCGCTACATTTACTTTGCTCCCGTTTACATCTATTTTTGTCGGTTCTAACGCAGATGTTGGAATATTCTTAGTGCTTGCTCTATCTGGTGGAGTTGTTGCTGGAATATTAATGGCTGGATGGGCTTCAAACAATAAATATTCACTCTATGGCTCACTCCGTGCTGCTGCACAGATAGTTAGTTACGAAATTCCAACAGCACTTGTTGTTTTAACAATGATTATGGTTTACGGAACAATGAATTTAGGTGATGTAACTGAAGCTCAAACAAGCTACTTCTGGAATTGGGGAATATTTGGTGGTGCAGGCTTAGGACTTGGTAAATTTCTTCTTGTTCCATTTATGTTTGTTGCATTTATAATTTTATTTATTAGTACTCTTGCAGAGAGTAATAGAACTCCGTTCGATTTACCTGAATCGGAATCGGAACTTGTAGCAGGGTTTAACACAGAATATTCAGGAATTAAATTCTCGTTGTTCTTTCTTGCAGAATTCGCAAATATGTTCTTAATTGGTGCTATTCTTGTGATTTTCTTTTTTGGCGGTTATAACTCCCCTTTCGGTTATTTCGGAAATTTAATTGGAGTCGATTGGTTAGTTCCCGTTGAACAATTATTCTGGTTTATATCTAAAGGAATGTTCTTTGTTTTTGTTTCGATGTGGTTACGCTGGACTTTGCCAAGAGTAAGAGTAGATCAGCTAATGACAATATGCTGGAAATATTTAATTCCGTATGCGTTCTTTAATTTATTAATTGTCGGTTTAATTTTATTGGTGTAAATAATAGAAGTTAGATGTGAGACACAAGATACAAGATTTTAGACAAGAGAAGTCTTTTATATGATGTTTTATATCTTAACTCTAAGAATCAAAATATAAAGTGATTATTTATATTATGACTAAACTATTTAATCATTTTAGGAGCAATTATTATGGAAATATTAAAAGATGAAGCAATAAATGCTATTTCAAAATTGCCAGAATCGGCTGATATTGATGATATTATGTATAGACTCTACGTAATAGATAAAATCAGAAAAGGTCAAAAAGCTATTGACGAAGGTGAAACTATTACAATAGAATCTTTAAAGGAAGAATTATAATTGACTTATATAGTCTCTAAAAATTAAAATAAAAAATGGTTAAAAATTACTTAAAAAATACTTGGGATGGTTTATTTACTATTCTTATTGGAATGAAGATTACTTGGAAACATTTGTTTGTTCCTGCGGTTACGCTTCAATATCCGGAAGAGAGAGCAAAACTTCCGGAACGTACAAGAAACAGACTTTATGTTAATATAAACGACTGTATAGGATGTATGCAATGCGTAACTGCCTGCCCTGTAAATTGTATCGATATCGAAACTATAAAAGGTACTCCTATAGATCCCCCTGGTGAAACATCAAATGGAAAGAAAAAAGCTCTTTGGGTTACAAAATTTGAAATTGATACAGCAAAGTGTTGTTTCTGTCAATTATGCGTATTCCCCTGCCCGACAGAATGTATTGTTATGACAGATGTTTACGAATATTCCGAGTGGGATAGAGATAATCTTATTTATGCTTATTCAAATTTAACTGTTGAAGATATAAAAGAAAAACAGCTAAATTTTGATAAATTTCAAGCAGAAAAAGAAGCAAAAAAAATAGCGATGGCAAAAGCAAAGGCTGAAGCCGCTGCAAAGAAAAAAGCTGAAGAAGAAACAAAGTCAGAAGAAAAATCTTCTGATGATGAGAAAAAAGAATAATAAAATGTCATTGCGAGCCCGATTTATTGGGTGAAGCAATCTGTCAAATAAAAGATTACTTCACCCAACAATCCCGCAAAAAGAGCGGGACAGGAAAACATTGGATTCGCATTTATCTACCTCTGGTAGAATGACGGCTGTTTGTTAAATTTTAAAACTTAAAACTAATTATTGATAAAAATATATGTCTATTTACGATTTCATATTTTATTTATTTGCTGCAATTACAGTAGGTTCTGCCCTACTCGTAGTTTCATCCGATAACATTGTTCGTTCTGCATTTTATTTGTTGGCAACCTTTTTTGGCGTTAGTGGACTTTATGTTTTACTCGGTGCCGATTTTGTTGCCGTAACTCAAATAATGGTTTACATTGGCGGAATTTTAATTCTACTTCTTTTTGGTGTTATGCTTACATCAAATATTACAAATGTAGAGATTAAAAAGGGAATGAAAAACTTGCTCCCGGCAATTATCGGAATTGGAATTCTCCTTGGAGCAGTTATCTCTATGATGATTGACACAAGATGGAAAATTAATGTTGGTGAAATTCCGCAAACAACATCATACGAAATTGGTAAATTACTTATTACCGATTATGTTTTAATTTTTGAATTACTTGGAATACTTTTATTAATAGCTCTTATTGGTGCAGCTTCTATGGCACGAAGAGAGCGGAGTAAGTAGAGGATAAGTTTTGGTTGAAGTTGGTTTAACACATTTTCTTGTAGTAAGTTCATTCCTTTTTGCGTTTGGGCTTTATGCTATTTTAACTCGGAAAAATGCAATTCTTGTTTTAATGGGTATTGAGTTATTACTTAATGCTGCTAACATTAACTTTGTTGCTTTTTCTCGATACGGAAATTTTGGTCTTAACGGACAATTAATGGCACTCTTTGTAATAGTGCTTGCCGCTGCAGAAGCTGCAATTGCACTTGCCATTGTATTAAATATTTACAAAACATTCGGTCATGTGAATGTTGATGAAATTGATAATCTAAAAGAATAATTTTATGACAGAATCAAGTTTAATAAGTCTCGCAGTTACAATTCTTTTTCTACCTCTTGTAGGATTTATAATTGTATTATTATTTGGTAAACGATACGAAAAATTATATCTCGTTGAAGTTGGACTTATTACAGTAGCTCTCCTTCTTTCAATATTTGTCGGATTTATAAAATTAACTAATTATGTTAATGATACAATTATAACTCAATTTACTTGGATTGATTTAGGCAATGTTCCATCAATTGGGCATTTAACAATAAATCTTGGAATAATGATTGACAACGTAACAGTAATAATGCTTTTCGTTGTTACATTAATAAGTGCTTTAGTTCATTATTTTTCAATTGCATATATGGCTGGTGATAAAAGATTTTCACGCTATTTTGCATATCTTGGAATTTTCACATTCTCTATGCTTGGTATTGTTATAGCCGATAACTTATTGATGATTTACATCTTTTGGGAACTTGTTGGGCTTTCATCCTACTTGCTAATTGGTTTCTGGTACGAAAAGAAAACTGCATCCGATGCTTCAATGAAAGCATTTTTAACCAACCGTATTGGCGATATTGGAATGTTCATTGGTATTTTAATTCTCTTTACAAATTATCACACATTTAGTTTTGCTGAAATTTTTGAACAAATCTCAAACGGTGTTGTTCCTTTTGGAAGCAACGGATGGCTTACTGCTGCCGGAATTTTGATATTTTTAGGGGCAGTTGGTAAATCTGCACAAGTTCCACTACATGTTTGGCTGCCGGATGCAATGGAAGGTCCTACTCCAGTCTCTGCTTTAATCCACGCTGCTACTATGGTTGCTGCTGGTGTATATCTTGTTGCTCGTATTTTTCCTCTTTTAACAGCCGATGCAATGATTGTAATTGCTGTAGTTGGTGCAATCACATCAATTTTTGCAGCTTCAATAGCACTTACCCAAAACGATATTAAGAAGGTACTCGCCTACTCTACTGTTAGTCAACTTGGTTATATGATTATGGCTCTCGGAGTTGGTGCTTATACATTTGCTTTTTTCCATCTTGTAACTCACGCATTTTTTAAAGGTTTGATGTTTCTTGGTTCTGGTTCGGTAATTCACTCGATGCACCACGAGCAAGATATGCGTAATATGGGTGGTTTGAAAAAGAAAATGCCAATTACTTATATCACATTTTTAATTGGAACTCTGGCAATTTCTGGTGTACCACTAACCTCCGGATTTTTAAGTAAGGATGGATTGCTTGCAGGAACTTGGGCATTTGGAAATTTAACCGGACATTATTTAATACCTATTATTGGATTTGTTGTTGCCGGAATGACTGCGTTCTATATGTTTCGGCTTGTAATTATGACTTTCCACGGTGAACCAAGAAATCAGCATAAATATGACCATGCACATGAATCGCCAAAATTGATGACAATTCCATTAATTATTTTGGCTTCGTTATCCATATTTATATTCTATACCCCGAACCCTGCTGCACCTGCGGATGGATGGTTCTACAATTGGATTCAAACTCCCGCAACTGTTGTTCCGGAGGATGCAAGATTTGAATTTATGAAAAGTGATTCGCATAGAGTTGAAGGAACTGAAATTAATAATTATGGTGGTTCTGGTTCTGAAAATGCTGTTGTTACTCACTCAGAAATGTACGAAAATGAGATGCACAATGTACACTACCCTGCTATGATTTTATCAATTATACTTGCTGGTCTCGGAATTTTGTTCGCATTTTTAATGTACCACTGGAAGAAAATTAGTGCAGATAAATTAGCAGAAAAACTGAAACCACTCTATAATTTATCATACAATAAATGGTATGCCGATGAAATTTACAGCTATCTTTTTATTCAACGAACTCATGATTTAAGTCGGTTTATAGCTTGGTTTGATTCAACAATTGTTGATGGAATTGTAAACTATTCTGCAACTTTTACACGTGGCGTTGCAAATATTGCAGGTTGGTTTGATACTTATATTGTTGACGGATTTGTTAATTTTACTGCTTTCGTAAATGGTTTTGCTGGTCTTGCTTTAAGAAAAATGCAAACAGGAAAAGTTCAAACATATATTGTTTATGTAGTTTTTTCGGTAATTATTATTTTATTAATTATTAGACCGTTTTGATTATAGATAATGAGTAAAATAAAAATAAAATATTTCGGACCTATTAAAAGCGGTTATCAAGAAAATGATGGCTGGTTAGATATTAAAAAAGTTACTCTTTTTATTGGAAATCAGGGTTCAGGAAAAAGCACGGTTGCTAAGTTAATATCAACTTTTATTTGGATTGAAAAAGCACTTGTTAGAGGTGATATTACAGAAAAGTGGTTAGGAGCGGAAAATAGACTTAAAAATACATTTTTAAATTATCATCGCTTAGAAAATTATTTATCTGATAGTACTATAATTGAATATCACGGTGATGCGTACAATTTTAAATATGAAAACAAAAAGTTATCGGTTAAAGAAATAAAAAATAAAAATTATGCTCTTCCTCAAATAATGTATGTGCCTGCTGAAAGAAATTTTATTTTTCACGTTAAAAGTCCAGAAGATTTAAAATTGAAATCAGCTTCATTAAAAGAGTTTTTAAATGAATTTGATAATGCAAAAAAATCTATGACAGAGGTAATAACCTTACCAATTAATGATACTGATATAGAATATGACACATCAAAAGATATTTTAAAAATTAAAACAGAGGATTGCAAAATAGATATTACAGAAGCATCAAGTGGATTTCAATCTCTTGTTCCTTTGTATCTTGTTTCAAATTATTTATCAGAATCTGTAGAAAATCAAAGCCAGAACAAAGAGTCTATGAGCATTGAAGAAATGAATCGTTTCAAAAAAGGCGCTAAAGAAGTTTGGTCAAATGATAGTTTAACAGATGAGCAAAAAAGATTAGCCATTTCTGCGTTATCTTCAAAGTTCAATAAAACTGCTTTTATAAATATTGTTGAAGAACCAGAACTAAACTTGTTCCCCAGTTCGCAATGGCAATTGCTAAAAAGTTTATTCGAATTTAATAACTTGAATGTAGGTAATAAACTAATAATGACAACCCATAGTCCTTACATTGTTAATTATTTAAGTGTTGCAATTCAAGCGGGATATTTAAAGGAGAAAATTAACTCAAATGATTCTTTACAAAAAGAATTATTTGATATTGTACCTGACAAATCTATTATTGACTCAAATGATATTTCTGTTTATCAATTTGATGAAAGAACCGGATCAATCGCAAAATTGAAAGATTACGAAGGAATTCCATCAGATGAAAATTTTCTTAATAAATCATTGGCTGATGGTAATAGTATGTTTGATTCGTTATTGGAAATTGAACAAGAATTATGAATGTAGATTTCTTTAATACAAGTTGTAAAGAATCTGCTCGGAAAGATAGTTTATTTGGTATTTGTGATGACCAAATTGGAAGAAAAGCATATACTGATATTAGCGATGTAAATAAATGGATTGCTAAGGTTAAAAACAATAATTGTATAGAAGTTACATTTACAGCAATTGATAATTGTATTGAAATTCTGAAAGAAGGAACAAAAGATAAAGAAAGTTCTTGTGATGGAATGTTAACTTTTGGAAAAAGTATTTATCTTGTTGAATTAAAAAAACGAAGAACTGGAGGCTGGTTCAAAGAAGCGAAAGAGCAATTAGAAAATACAATTAAATTGCTAAACAAGAACCACGATATTGATGAATTTAAATATAAGAAAGCGTATGCTTGTAATAAAAAGCATCCAAATTTTACAATCATAAATAATGAATTAGGAAAAAGGTTTTTTCAAGAAACAAGTTTTAGAATAGATGCTCAAACAGAAATTGTTATAAAATAAAAGATATTTAAAAGTAAGGATTAATTATATTATGCAAGGATTTCCATTATTAACACTTCTCATTTTCATTCCAATTGTAGGAATGATAGTTGTGCTGTTGTTACCAAAAAATGCTGATAATAATGTGCGATATACTACGCTTGGTGTTACAGCACTTCAGTTAGTTTTAGCAGCAGTTATGATGCTAAATTTTGATTATTCTGCGGGTGGAATATTTGAAGCCAGTTCTTTCCAATTTATCGAGAAAGTCCGCTGGATTGAAATTCAAAACGTAGCCTTCCTCGGAACTGTGAAAATTGATTACTTCCTTGGAGTTGATGGTTTAAGTGCCCCGCTTATACTCCTTTCAACAATTGTTTTCTTTATTGCTACTCTTTCTGCTTGGACTATTAAGAAATCGCCAAAAGGTTTTTTTGCAATGTATTTGCTGCTTAATGCTGCTACAATGGGTGTTTTTGTTTCATTAGATTTCTTCCTTTTCTTTGTATTCTGGGAAGTTATGTTACTGCCAATGTATTTCTTAATTGGTATTTGGGGTGGTCCTCGTAAAGAGTATGCTGCTATCAAGTTCTTTATCTACACAATGCTTGGTGGTATTTTTATGCTAATTACAATGATTGGCTTATACTTTAGTGCCACAGAATTATTAGCCGATGGAACAAGAGCATATACTTTTAATTTGCTCGCTTTGATGGATCAATCAAATTATCTTGCTGATGGAATTCTTTCTGCTTCAAATCCGGAAAATTGGAGAATGCTTGCATACATTGGCTTGTTTGCTGCATTTGCGGTAAAAATACCGATGTTCCCTTTCCATACTTGGCTGCCAGATGCCCACGTTGAAGCACCAACACCAATCTCGGTTGTACTTGCTGGCGTACTTTTGAAACTTGGGACTTATGGAATTTTAAGAATTAGTTTCCCAATTTTTCCTGATATTACACGTGAGCTAATGTGGTATATCGGTCTCTTTGGGGTTATTAATATTGTATATGGTGCACTCGCTGCAATGGCACAAAAAGATTTCAAAAAACTTATTGCTTATTCATCAATTTCCCACATGGGTTATGTTTTACTTGGTATGGCTTCCCTTTCATCTACTGGTTTGAATGGAGCAATATTCCAAATGTTTAATCACGGAACAATTACTGCAATGCTATTCCTTATTGTTGGTGTAATTTACGATAGAGCACATACACGAGGCTTAAACGATTTTGGTGGGCTTGCTAACCAAATGCCTGTTTATACAGGATTTGTAACTGTAGCTTTCTTTGCAGCTATTGGTCTTCCGGGTTTAAGCGGCTGGGTTTCTGAAGCACTTGTTTTTGTTGGTGCTTTCGGAGTTGAATCGATAAGAACACTAACAATTATTGGTATGCTTGGTATTTTACTCGGTGCTGGTTATATGCTTTGGACTTTACAGCGTGTCTATCTTGGAGAACTTCCGGATAAATGGAAAAACTTGAAAGACCTTGATAAACGAGAACTCGCAATGTTAGTTCCGTTAGCAATTATTACTGTGGTGCTTGGTATCTTCCCTTCTATTGTTTTAGATATTATGACTACTTCTGTAAATAGTTTAGTTGAGTTTCTTGCAACTACATTAAATTAAATTTAAGATTATAAAATAGATGACCAAATATGGATTTTACAAGTTTACATTTAAGTTTAAGTAATATATTACCAGAGATTTCCGTTTCTCTTTTTCTCCTGATAATTGTTAGTTACGACCTAATATTTAGTGAAGATAAAAAACTAATACCTTATATAGCTCTTTTAGGATTAGTTGTTACCGGATATTTTGTTGTTGCTAATATGGGATTAACCGCCTCAGCATTTGCAGTAACTTCTGTTAATTCTGGTGGAATGGTTGCCATTGATCCATTCTCAAGTTACTTCAAATTAGTAATAATTATTGCTTCTATTATTGTTGTTTTCTTTTCAATGTCATCAAAAGAGATTAAAGATATCTACAAGCGTTCTGGCGAGTATTATGCCTTAATGTATGGAATGCTGCTTGGAATGCTATTAATGGTTTCGGCAATTGATTTAATTTTGATTTATCTTGCTGTGGAGCTACTATCATTAGCATCTTATGTCCTTGCAGGATTTACCAAACTTAGAGATAGAAATAGTGAAGCATCACTTAAATATATTATTTACGGTTCAGCAGCTTCCGGAATGATGTTGTTTGGTATTTCAATTTTATATGGCTTAACTGGTGTTACAAATCTTTATGAAATAAGTACTGCTTTACAAACCACACAAATAAATTTATATACTCTCTCTTTTTCAGTAATTTTAATTTTTGTAGGATTGGGTTTCAAAATATCTGCTGTTCCCTTTCACTTTTGGACACCAGATGTTTACGAAGGCTCACCACTTCCCATTACTGCTTATCTTTCGGTTGCAAGTAAAGCTGCTGCATTAGCATTGTTAGTTAGGTTTGTTCGCACAACCTTTGTAGGCTCTGTTGATTCTAATGGTTTTTGGGTTCTGTTCTCACTCTTCGATTGGCAGACACTTTTAATTGTAATTTCATTATTTACAATGACACTCGGAAATTTAACTGCACTGTGGCAAAAAAATCTAAAACGTCTTTTTGCTTATAGTTCAATTGCTCATGCCGGTTATCTCTTACTTGGTCTTGTTGTGCTATCCGATACTGGTATATTTGCAATGATGATGTACTTATTAGCATACCTAATAATGAATTTGGGAGCATTCTACGTTGTTATGTTAATTTCAGATAGAAGTGGTTCTGAATCGATAGATGACATAAACGGAATAGGGTTTACAACTCCCCTACTTGCAGTTCCATTAACTATATTTTTAGTTTCACTTGCCGGAATTCCACCAACATTCGGATTTATTGCAAAACTAAACTTATTTATTGCTGTAATTGATGCTAATCTAATGTCAGTTTTAATTATTGCACTACTTAATGTTGTTATATCTGTTTACTACTATTCTCGCATTCTAAAACATATGTACTTCCACAAAGTTGACGAAAGCACTCTAACAATAAAAGTTAGTAAAATTGACACAACAATAGTTTTAGTTCTCGCAATACTAATAATTTATTTTGGAATTTTCTCTACAAGTATTTACGAATTTGTAAAAAACAGCGTTAAGTTTTTTTAGAACTATAAATTGTATTAACCAACGACTTCAGTCGTTGGACAAAGCAAGCATAATTATATTTAACCAGTTTACTGGTTTTCATACCATTTGTTTGTAGCATAAACCTGTGAACTTTAGGGTTTAAAACCTACCAACGGATAAATCCGTTGGTAGGTTTCAGAGAAATTGTAACTAGCTGAATTTTTGCTTTTCATCTATCAATATCTTAAATTAGAATATGAATTTAGAAACAAGAAAAATAGGACTTATCAATTGGATTACTCAAATTAATGATGAAGATATAATTAATCAGATTGATAGAATAAGAACTGATGGCTCAAATTGGTTCGCAGATTTACCAGATAGCGTTAAAGATGATATAAATGAGGCTATTGCTCAAATTGATAGAGGTGAAGTAATTGAGCATTCTGAAATTGTGAGAAAATACAAGCTATTAGCAAATGATTAAAAGAATTGTTTGGACTACAAAAGCACTTATTACCTTTGAAAATTCTATTACCTATTTAGAATCGGAATATGCTAAAAAAGAGAGTGATAATTTCATTAAAAATACAGCATCCGTAATTAAGAACATTTCAGATTTCCCTCAAATGTATGCAAAAGATTATTCACTTAACATTAACAAAGCACCTATCAACAAAACTATAAGTCTAATATACAGAGAAAAGAGTGATAGAATTGAAATTATTTACTTTTGGAATAACAAGCAAAATCCAGCAAAATTAAAGAGTATTGTTAATTAATAATTAAACCTTGAAGGTCAAACCATATTATAGAGCATATTATTTTCACAAGAACTAATTTCCAAAGTATATCAAATATTGATGACCTTCTCTAAGTGAGTCCTTCGGACAAGGTTAGCAGATTTACATAGTTTAAATTAAGGAACTTAAAAAATGAACAACTTACAAGAATTATTAGATAACAAAGAAATTTTCTTCCGTTATATTGCAGAACGATTTCCCGTTTTTACTGGTTCAAATATTTTTTTACGAGATATCCAATATGGAATTAAATTCTTTTTTGAGAAAAAAAATATTAAACTAAAATACCCGCAAGCCGAAATGCTTGCTTTAGAGTTTGCCTCTAAATTAGTTGATAGTAATGACTTAACTAAATTTGATAAACAAACATGGAAAGTGAATTTAGTTTTTAAAGAAGAGTTTGTTGAAGAAGTAGGAGAAACTACGGAAGAGTAGATGTGAGATGTTATGAACTCTCTCTTTTTTGCTGCCTTCTTTTTTAGTGCCATAGCCACGTTCCGCCGCAGCGGATTATGGTTCTCGCTTTGCACACTTTTTTTACCATAGTGCCGTCCCGACCTGTTCCGTCTCTTTTTGCGGAATGCGACTTCTCTTTTTCACACTTCTTTACCATAATTTCGCCTCTACGAGGCTTCTCTTTTTTTTTGCTGCTTTCTTTTTAAGTGCCAGAGGCACGGCATTATGGTAAACTGTACAACCAAACCCCCAAAAAGTGCCATTCCGCAAAAAGATGCGGAACAGGTAGGCACGGTCCGCCGCGGCAATTATGGTACGTTTATAAGTGTCATTTGATACTATTTAAGAAGCAGCAGCTTTTTTGTTTCAACAAAACTTTCACTCTGCATCCTATAAAAATACATTCCAGACGTTAGTCCGCCACCGGCAGAACTTGCATCAAATTTTATTGAATAATTACCAGGAGATTGCACTTCATCTAAAAGAATTGCAACTTCCCTTCCAAGAATATCTAAAACCACAATTTTAGTATGTGTCGCTTCACTTGTTGTTTTAGAAGCTATAGAGTATTCAATTGTTGTAGTGGGATTAAAAGGATTTGGATAATTTTGCGATAAACTAAACTCAACTGGTAATTCTGTTTCATCTTCAATACCTGTTGTTAAGTCTCTTGTTACTATTTGGTATTTAATTTTCGTATTTCCGAGTGAGTCTTCTGCTTGGTTCCCAAAAAAATCTTCTGCTTCTACAAATGCGTTATAAACCTCTTTTGTTTTACTACTTGTAACAAGTGTATAAGTAAATAAAGTATCTTTAACCCCATGGTTGTCAGTTATTCCAGGGTATCCGGTTACACTTGGATGTAATGAATCATCTTTTGAAATTGTTATATCTTCTAATGTGGGCACTACTGGCTTTTCTAAATCTGCTATTGTAATTTTTTGTTTTGCAGTATCAACATTGTCGCCCGAAACAAGCGCACCAATAAATACCCTTTCAAATTTGTAGTTTACTTCTGGAAATTGCTCAGAAATAATTTCCCTTTCACCATCATTAAAGGTTAAAGTAAATGCCGAATTTGTATCTGAAACTACTACGGTAGGTATTGCATTATACCCAAGATTCCCTAATATTATTGGGTCTGTACTCATTCCATATTCAAAGTTTATTAAAACTTCATCATCTAAGCCTGCTAATTTTATTGTTGCTTTTGGGGTTTTTGTTACTGTTACTTTCTGAGGTGTATAAGTTGTATCGTTTCCAAATTGGTCTGTTGATTTGTGTGTTGCATTGTAAATCTCTTTTTCTTCATCTTCCGAAATTTTTGTAAAGTCGATAACTCTCTCTATTGGTAAATTTGAATTATCCGTTTCTCCAGTTACATATCCTCCGGTTATTTCAGGGGCTAACCCTCCTTCTGTTTCTACTAACTCTTCTGTTATTGTTATGTTATTGGGTACTACTCCATTTTTTGGTGCTTCAATATCTGCTATTGTTAATTTTTGAAGTGAACTATCTGCAATATCATCTACTGCTCCAATGTGATATCTTATAAAGCTATAATTTATTTTGGGGTAGGTTTGGTTTATAATTGTTGTATCAGCATCAAAATAAGAATACTTTGGTGTACCCTGAGTATTTACTGTTGAAATTGTTGGTTTACCT
>JAKIUC010000035.1 GCA_021647785.1 Melioribacteraceae bacterium | reverse complement strand
TGCTCTACATCCCTTGTGCAGCAGCAACAATTGTGTTTCACAAAGAAGCGGGTGAGTGGAAGTGGACGACATTTTATATTTTCTATACTATGATTGTAGCTTGGATTATGGCTTTTATTACTTATAACTTATCCAAATATTTTTTATTATAATTTACGGGTTACAAGATAAAAAATGACAATCCCGCAGTGGCGGGATTAAATTACCTAATGACCACGAATGACTGCCCCTTCTCATTTCGGGAACAACAAAAGCCTACCCATCCTTTTAGTGGAAATAATTTTGATAAAAAAGAAAACCCCCCTCACATTTTAACTATAAGGGGGTAAAAGTAAACTCTCTTTTTACACATTTTTGTAGCTTCAATTCATATCTATCTAGTAGTTCCACTTACCGAAGTGGATACACTTCCATTAGGTCCTGCAACATTAACTTTTACAATAATATTTTCTAGTTTATCATCATTTGGTTTTGTATCATAAACTGTGAAAGTAAATGTCATATTACCTGTTTGAACATCCGGCATAACCACTAATGCCCCACTTCCGCCAACTGCAACATCACCTTCAGTAATTAATTGAACTTTGTATTCATTATCGTGAGCCAACGGATTTCCATTTACATCCATAACTGTATATGTAAACGACTGTGTTCCACCATTTGGAATATCAAAAGTTAGCGGACTAAGTGTTAATTGTGGTGCACCTGAAAAAAGAACTCTTACTTTTGTTGAAATATCTGCATCGTTTTCATCAATAGTATTTGCATGAACGTAAAAGAAACCGGGTCCATCAACTGGATCGTTTGGCCAAGGGTTTCCTGAATGCATAAAAACTGATGCAAAACCATTATCATTCGTTAAACCAGACCCATCAATAACACCCGATTCAGTATTAAAATATACAACTGTTTCCTCTCTTACCGGGTTAGAATATCTATCCCCAACTAAAGCAGAAATTTTAACCTCATCTTCTGTAACAACATACCAAAAAGGATAATTTAACCATTCTGGTGCTACTGTGAAATGTCCAAGTTCCGGTAACCCACCATGTATTGCAATATTTACTGGACGAGAGCGAATGATATCCCCATTATAACTAATTTCAGCTATTACTTGAACTGCACCTGCAATTGTTCCACTAGTTAAATTTACTGTTGCCTGGCCATTAGCATCTGTTCTAACAGTTGTTGGTGCAAGAAACTCACCACCATTAGGTTGTGCACCAAATTTGAAATTTACATCCACTGCATGAGCAATATTTATGGGCACACCACTTGAGTCTTGAACCTCAAAAGTAATTTGAGCAGTTTCAGGTGAACCACTCTCTGTTACGCCTATAGAATATAAAGATTGAGTAACAAGATATATTGAAGAAGGCTCTCCTGATATCTGGTCTATTTTCTCTTCAATAGAAAATGTAGATGCTGAGATAGTGAAAATGTCATTTCTCTCTGCATCACTCACTTTTATTGCACATAAGTCAGAGTATTCTGCTGGAATAGGATCCCATGTCCAACTTCCATCACTTGGTGTACTTGCCACTAACTCAGTCCAGCTACCTCCATTATTAGGTGAAAATTCAATTCTTACATCTTGAACAAATTGAGAACTCCATCTTATTGGTACTTTTGAACCTTCAGTAAGTATTTCGCCACCATTTGGTGAAATTAATTGAATTGTTGGAAGCGACTTAATTACAAAAACATTATCACTCATATCCAAAGGATCACTATCATAAGCATCTTTTACTCTAACCATGGCAGATGTTGTTGCTTCATCAGGAATTATCCACTGTATTGAACCCGTATTAGGATAATCAATGAATATTGCTTGCCAACTGTTTCCGTTATCTACAGAATACTCAACAGATACGTTATCAATATTTGAGGATGTCCAACTAATTGGATGAGTTTCGCCAGCTACCCAATTTTCTCCACCATTTGGAGTAGTTATTTCAATTTCTTGAGTAATAACATTTGAATTATTAATAATAAATGTACTGTTTGAAACATCATTTATATCTGACCGTGAAGCATCACTAATTCTAATTACTCCATGACTTGTTTGTGTTAATGGAACCGGATTCCAGTTATAAAACCCAGGGTCTGTGGGTGTACTTTCAATTAATGTTACCCAATTTGCACCATTATTATGTGAATATTCAATTTTTATATTTTGAACATTCTGAGTCTGCCACTTAATATCAGCACTACCCCCAGCATTAAGTTGTTCACCACCGTTAGGGTATAGAACTAAAACCACACCGTCATTTGCTTTATGAATATTAAAATAAGAATCACTTTCATCCTTGATTGAATCATCATCTGAATCAACTATTTTAATACGGGACAATGATGATGATGTGTCAGGTGGTGTCCACATATATGCACCAGTAGATTTTAATCCACTAATTACTTCAGACCAAGAAACAGCATTATCTAATGTGAAAAAGATATCAACATTTTCTACACCAGTGGATGTCCATTCAACTCTTGTTGGTACACCAGATTCTAAATTTTCGCCGCCATTTGGTGAAACAACTCTTAACAGTTTATCTTCTGCATGTATTGAGAAAGCTCCATCAGAGAGATCAAAAATTGTACTATCAGATACATGTTGAATTCTAATTTTACATAAATCTGATCTGTTTGCAATATTTGGAACAATCCAGTTAAGTAATCCATTACTAACAACATCAGAAACTATGTTATTCCAAGTTGTTCCATTGTTTAATGAATAATCAATTGAAACTCTTTCTACGTTTTCGGAAGTCCAAGTAATTTCGTAAGGTTCACCAATTAGCCAGTTCTCGCCGCCATTAGGTGTGGTTAGTGTTAATGAAAATGAAGGCTGTTCTTTAACAGTAAACAATCCGCTAAAATCAACTGGTTCATCAAATTCAGCATCACTAATTCTTAATCTATACTCTGTGGAAGGAATAGTGAAACGAGTTTCATAAAAACCAGCAGCAGCAGGAGCGTTAGTTACTAAATCAAACCATTCATCATAAAAGTTAATTGAGGTAGGGTCGTAAACAGCATTTGAAGTTGTAAATTCAATCTTAACTTTTTCAACATTTGCTGATATCCATTCAATTCTATTTAGTTCTCCCGCAATCCAAACTTCACTACTTTGCGGATTTGTAAGCTGCAATGTTCCTGCTTGTTTAATTTTAAATGTAGAGTTGCTTTCATCAACAGGGTCGCCATCAACTGCATCACTAATTCTAATTTTAGCTTGGGTTGAATTTACATTTGGTACAGACCAATCGTAAGAACCAGAACTTGCTAAATTATTTTCAATCACAGTCCAATCTAAACCATTGTTAGATGTGAACTCAATTTTAACATGGGTTACAGCCGAGCTATTCCAAGTAATATTTTTTGAAGTGCCAGCTTCCCAGAGTTCACCACCATTTGGTGATGTAATATCAATACTCTGAACTATTAAATTTGTGATTGTAAACGTAGAAGCTGAAACAGATTTAATATCACTTCTATTAACATCACTTATTCTAACTGCACACAATTCCGAATAAATGTTTGGAACTGAAGCCCATTGATAACTTCCATTGCTTGGTGTACTTTCAACAACAGTTACCCAATCGGCACCATTATTTTGTGAGTATTCAATCTTTACATTACTAACATTTGATGATGTCCATCTAATTGTGGCAGAAGTATTTGCTAATAAACTTTCACCTCCGTTTGGTGTAATAATTTGAATTTCACCATCATTTATATTATTAATGTTAAAATAAGAATCACTTTCATCTTGGATGCTTGGGTCATCAGAATCGACAACCTTAATTCGGGCTAAGGATGATGATGTATCGGGAGGTGTCCACATATAAGCACCAGTAGATTTATAATTACTTATAATTTCGTACCAAGTATTAGTGTTATCAATTGTAAAAAACATATCAATGTTTTCTACACCAGCCGATGTCCATTCAATTCTTGTTGGCACACCAGATTCTAAATTTTCACCACCATTTGGTGAAACAACTCGTAACAATTTCTCAGAGGCATGGATAGAAAATGGGGAATCTGAAAGATCAAATATTGTACTATCTGATGAATTTACTACTCTAATTTTACATAAGTCTGATCTACTTCCAATATCGGGAACAACCCAGTTAAGTAGTCCATTACTTATTACATCAGAAACTATGCTATTCCAAGTTGTTCCATTGTTTAATGAATAATCAATTGATACTCTTTCAACATTTTCTGAAACCCAAGTAATTTCGTAAGGTTCACCAATTATCCAGTTCTCGCCGCCATTAGGGGCTGTTACCTGCAACGTGTATGATGGCTGACCTTTAACAGTAAATAAACCACTAAAATCGATAGGTTCATCAAATTCAGCATCACTAATTCTTAATCTATATTCTGTTGATGGAATTGTAAAACGAGTTTCGTAAAAACCAGCAGCACCAGGTGCATTAGTTATTAAATTAAACCATGCATCATCAAACCATTCGGCTGTTGGGTCGTAAATTGCATTTGTAGTTGTAAATTCAATTTTAACTTTTTCAACATTATCAGCTTCCCATTCAATTCTGTTTAAATCACCAGCAACCCAATTATCGCCGCTTTTCGGATTTATAAGTTTAAGAGTTCCTGCTTGTTTAATTCTGAATGTTGCATTACTTTCATCAATAGGGTCACCATCAACTGCATCACTAATTCTAATTTTAGCTTGGGTCGAATTTACATTTGGTACAGTCCAATCGTAAGAACCTGAGCTTGGTAAACTATCTTCAACCACAGCCCAATCTAAACCATTGTTAGATGTAAACTCAATTTTAACATGGGTTACTGCCGAGCTATTCCAAGTAATATTTTTTGAAGTATTAGCTTCCCAAAACTCATTTCCGTTGGGTGCAGTAACTTCAAGGCTTTGCACTATTTGGTTTGAAATAGATAGATTACTTTCAGAAATATCGGAAGGTGCTCCATCATCAGCATCACTAATTTTTACCCTAACTTGACTTGAATTTACATCAGGAATATTTTCCCAAGTATAAGTACCAGTGCTTTCAACATTATCGGCAATTAGTAACCACTCTGCTCCACCATTTATTGTATATTCAATTTTAATTTGTGCAATATTTTCTGAAGTCCAAGTAATGTTAATACTAGAACCAGATTGAAGAGTTTCGCCACCATTTGGTGAGGTTAAATCGATACTTGGCTCTGGAGTAATAGAGAATAAATCATTACTCATATCAGAAGGAGAGCCATCCGCTGCATCCGATATTTTGATGCGACAGTTAGTTGCAGCTCCAGTTGGAAGTTGTTCCCAAGTGTAAAATCCATCACTTAGTGTCGATTCAACAATTGTAACCCAATTAACACCATTATCAATTGTGTATTCAATCTTTACAAACGAAACATCTTTTGAACTCCATCTAATTTCCTGAGAAGTTCCTGCTGCCCAATTTTCGCCGCCATTGGGTGAGAGAATTTCAATCTCTTGCGGTAACGATGTAAATATTGAAAACGATGCATCGTTATAATCAAAAGGAACACCATCAACAGCATCACTAACACGTATTAAACATTGTGCAGAATTTTCGTTTGGTAATGATGACCAAAAGTAAATTCCATTATTTGGTGAATTAGCTATGATTGTAAACCAGTTAGCTCCACCATTTACACTGTATTCAATCTTTACATTTTCAACTGTTGCAATAGATTTTGTAGGCGAACCCGATTTAATTACTGGCTTAGAACCTTTCCCTAATCTGCTTGTTAAATTTTTACCACTAAGTTTGGCACTACCAATTTCATCATACATAGGAGTAGGGAGTGCAGCAGCAGGAATAATGTTTAACTTTGTATCCCACTTAATATATTGGCTTGAACCTGCTAACCATTCTTCACCACCATTTGGCATTGTTAAGGTTAATATATCTTCTGGTTCAATTGTAAAAACACCATCACTTTCATCAATCGGAAATCCTTCGGCTGCATCAGCAATTCTAACTTTTGCAATTGTTGTTGCAGAACTTGGGAGCGGGTTCCAATTGTAAAATCCGGTACTTGGGGCGTTAGAAGTTATGTTAATCCAATTTAATCCATTATCTAAAGTATAATCTAAGATAACTGAATCAACACCAGAACTTATCCATTTAATTGCTTGGTTACTACTACTCTGCCAATTTTCACCACCATTTGGTTCTGCAATCTGAAGTATTTTTGAAGTTCCGCGAACAATACTAAAAAATCCTTCATTAGTTGCACTTAGTGTGCTATCTAAAGTTGTAATTCTAACTCTTCCCTGGGCAGTTAAAGTACTTGGCACAGGCGACCAAAGATAACTCTGCGAGTTGTCAATTGATGATACAATTAAATTCCAAGTGATTCCATTATCAATGGTGTATTCAATAATTAATTTTTGAGTTGTATTGCTGGTCCACTTAATATCAAACACAGAAGTTGTAAAAAGTGAATCGCCGCTTTTAGGGCTTGTAACGGTTAAAGTTTTTGTTTCTGGCTCTACTGGTGTTGTACCATCATCCCTAAGTTTACAAGAAAACATTATAACAACCATAGAAAGAATTGTTAATAGGATAATAAATTTTTTCACGTTTACCTCAGATTAATATTCAATTTTTCTGTAGAATAATTCTATTTTTAATTGATTTTACATAAGTAATTTTAATTAACAAGTATTTAATATTTTTAAAATAAATAAGTTAAATTCTTCTACATTTTGCAGTTACTAAGAACTATGTAAGTAGTTTCTGTTTTATCTATATTTATCTGTTTTTGATTAAATAAGTTACAGAAATGTAAAATGTTATTCAACAAGATTTAAGAACTATAGTAATTAAAACTTTTTTTTACTAAAAGTATAGTCGAAAATTACTTTGAATATTTTATCAAATATTATGCCTTAAACAATGTTTTGAAATTAGATGTATGAATTAACTAAAAAGTAAATTTTGAGGTAAATTTTACAGATTCTAATCATAATTTTACCGAAAAGGGGGCTTACCCTTTCATATAATTGCAATGTTGTTGTCTTAAGGTAACAACACAGTTTTCCTTTAGATAATTCTTTCTCTCAATTTTAGTGTTGTATCAACTATGCCCTATCGTATGCTGTTTTCCATTAAACCACTTCCGTCTTCGTAGAAAACACTTCGCCGAGATAAAACGTGGTTGTTGTTTTCATACTAAATATTTTCTACAAACATTCGACCGCTCTGCGGTCTATAAAAAAACAACCCCAGAGGGGTTGAATATTTGTAGAGAACTTAATTTGATACTTTTGCTATTATTGAAAGAGTGATTGAATCATTTTATCTCTTTTAAAAGCTCATCCACGGCACGTTTTAATTGAGCATCATTTCCAGTAACTTTTGCATCAGGAGCATTATGAACAATTATATCTGGCACTGCAGGAACAAAATCCATATTTGAATCATCTGCTTTAACAAACCAACCTCTGAAAGGCATTCTTACAGTTGAGCCATCTATCAGAGTTTTGGAGCCAGTTGAAATTACAGCTCCAAATGTTGGCACCCCAACAAGTGTTCCTATTCCAAGATTTTTATATGCGTGCGAAAATATCTCTGCATTGGAATAACTATTCTGGTTGCAAATTGCGATGGATGGTTTCGTCCATGCTGCATAAGGGAGGCGTTCACCAATTGGATAATAATTACGAAATTTTGTTTTCTCTTTATCCAAATCTTTTGCAGCACCACGTGGTATTGTATATGCATGCTGCTTGTAGTTTAGTACTGTCATCAAAAAATCGGTTGTCCAGCCACCACCATTAAAACGAACATCAATAACAATAGCATCTTTCCCAGCAGCAACAGCAGTAAACTCACGCTCAAAGCGTTCAAAACTATTCCAGCCCATAGCCTCAATGTGTAAATATCCTAATTTATTGTTCGACCATTTATCAACGAGTTTTCTTTTGCTTTCAACCCACTCATTATAAAGTTGTGTGCGTAAACTTGAGGTTGGACGAATAACTATTTCAAGTTTCTCTCCATCTCTCTCAATATCTAATAGTACTTTTTCATTTACACTATTTGCAAGCAGCGAATAAAAATTAATTTCATCACTTAGTTCATTTCCATTAATGTGAGTAATAACATCGTTAGTCATTAATTTACTTTGCTCTCTATCCGCTGGTGATTCGGGAACTACGCGTATAACCTTTACACCATCATCATTGTTTACTATTTCAACCCCAAGTAAACCAGTTTTCTCTTTTTGAAGTTCTGTGCGGTCGTTTGCATATCGCATTCCTAAATGACTTGCATTAAGTTCGCCAAGCATTAAGTTGTACATATCTTGGAAATCCTTTTGGGTAGAGGCTTTTAAGCACATTGGTTTATATTTCTCTTTTAAATCAGCCCAATTGTTACCGTGAAAATTTGGATCATAAAACCCATCCCGCAATGCTCTCCAACTCTCTTCAAAAATTTGTTCTTTCTCTTCTGCAAAGTTGATTTTCATTTTTGCTTTAAATGGTAATGTTTCATCTTTACCACTTTTTATATTAAAGCGAGCAAGTTTTCCTTTCTTCAAAAAGTAAATATATTTAAAGTCAGAACCCATTGAAAGGGCATTAAGACCTTTACCGCCCTTTGTTAGAGCCTTAATTTTAGTTCCATCATATTTGATGCTAAATAAATCAGCCCCTTTTGCAGTTAAAGTTTTAGCAGTAAAGTAGATTGTTTCGCCATCTTTAGAGAAGAGAATATTCCTTTCGTTTCCCGGAAGAGAAGTAACTCTAACTAATCGGTCATGAATATTTTCAACATCAATTTTTATTGGTTCGGTTTTCGTCGAGTCTTTATCTTTCTCTTTCTCCTTTGAATCTTCTTTCGGTTCATCAATACTTTCCCAATCTTCTTTTGTTTTATTCCAATCTGCTTTATCTAACCAAGCGTACCAAACGTCCGAATCTGTGTTGCCACGCATAGAGACAAATCCAATTTTTGAACCATCCTTAGACCAGACGGGGGAATAATCGCCACGAGGGTGCATACTAATATTAACTGGTTTAATTCCATTATCAATTGGATGAATGTAAACTTCACTATTAAAATTTAAATCGCTTAAGGAGTATGCAATCCATTTATTATCTGGCGACCATGAAACTCCCCCTGGTATTGCCCATCCATCAAGCAATACGGTTTCGTTGCTAAGTTCTCCTTTGGCAGAAATATCTGCAACAACAAGTTTTCCTCGTCCAATTTGATAAACAATTTTTTTCAAATCTGGGGAAAGAATAGGATTAGATTCATCTTCATCACTATTGGTAAGCCTTTCAGCATTGTGCTTCATACTCTTAAATAAATTTGTCTCATTATCATCAGAAGAAGTGAGGGCATATAGTTCATATTGTCCATCTCTATCTGATGTAAAAATTAATGTTGTGTCATTTATCCAAGTAACATTTTTATCACGGTACGAATGGTTTGTAAGGTTGAATGTTAGACTTTTCTCTTTATCATTTTCAGTTATAAAAACTTCGCCGCGAGCAACAAAGGAGGTATATTTCCCATCTGGAGAAACGGAGTACTCACTAACTTTGCTTAGAGTTTTGCTTACGATAGGGTCAAATCTGTAATCAGAAGAAATCTCAATATTTACTTTTTGCGGCTCGCCACCATTCAGTTTAAGAGTGTAAATATCTGTACCTATTGCCATTGCTATTGTTGAGGCATCGGCACTAATATTGAAATATCTCGTTCCCTCATTTTCAAATTCTGTTATTGCATTTACTTCACCAGTAGTTTTTCCATTGGAATCAATTTCTACTTTGTGAATATTATTTTTACCTGAACGGGCACTAATAAAATAGAGCGTGTTATCATCTCCCCAACGTGGATAGATATCATGAATTGTATTATCAGTAATTTGAATATAAGTTTTAGCCTCTCTATTGTAAATCCAAATTTCAAAATCAGCAGAGCCTGTATATTTTTCTCTATTTAATCTTCCCCAACCTCGTACGAATGCAATCAATTTTCCGTTGGGCGATTTAACCGCCATATTGCCTACAGCATCAAGCAATCTTTCTGGAGTACCGCCATCAGTACTGATTGATGCAAGCTCGCTATCCCACTCAACTTGCTTGAAAAGTCTTCCTGTAGCAAAAAGCAATTCGTTATCGGTAGTAAAATCTGTAATATTATCGTTGGCTGAGTGATAGGTTAATCTTTTTGGAAATCCTCCATCTGATGGCATAATAAATAAATCATTATTTCCATAGCGGTTACTAGAAAAAGCAATTTGCTTATCATCTTCGCTCCAATAAGGCATTCCATCATACGCTTCGTGCAGAGTTAAACGTGTTGCTTTTCCACCAACTGCAGGAACAGTCCAGATATCACCTTGATACGAAAATGCAATTTGCGAACCGTTGCTATTTAAATCGGGATAGCGAACAAAAGGTGAATTATCGGCAAAAAGTGTGAGTGAAACAGAAAGGAGTAAAAGTGTTGTAAAAATTGTTTTGTTCTTCATTGGTAAACCTAATTTAAATTATTGATAACTCTGATTTGGACGAGTGAAACTTATCGAAGTTTGCGAACAGTATTAACATTCAGAGAATTATTTATTGAACAAAATACGAATTTATTCTTGTAGTTATTTATAGCCAGTGGTAATAGTTTTTAAAGTTTTTATCTGCGTATCAATAAGTTTTCGTAACCTCTCTTTGCGAATATCTGATAAAAAACTATTTTCTATCCACCACTTAACATCTTTGTTTAGTGGTAAACAATAAATAACCCCGAAAGGGTATAAAAATATTAATAATGTAAAAAATAATACCGAACGGGTATTGTTATGTGCTTAGATTTTATTTAATTGTTAAATATCTATTCACTTTACTTTTGTAATCTATATAGGTTTCTTTATGTACAGAGAGTAAATAATTTTCTTCTTCTAAAATCATTTTATGAAAAACAGTAGCAAGTAGTAAAAATAAAACATTCAATTCACCCTTTTGTAATCAGTAATAAATTCATCAACTAAGGAGTTAATTGATATCTTTAATTCTAAATCTAAATCCTCTTTTGATGTAAAACCCACATCGTCGCGTTCCCAAGTAATTGCTCCATAGTTTAACACGTTGTTTCGTACAAGCTTTGCATCTTGGATAAAACGTAAAATTACAGAATAGGCAAAGGTTCCGCTTTTACCTTTTTCATCAACTTTAATAGATACTTCCAGATTAGGTGCTCCCTTTAATGTGCGTGCATCAGAGAAATCGATGGCTTTTATTCCAGCACCTTTTAATGCTTTTTGCACAAATTTTTGAATTTCAGTTTCAGAGATTTTTTTATTCCATTTGTCTCCCTCAAAATCCCAAACATAAATGCCAAATTTATTAAGATTAGAAATTGCACGTAGTTGATGCATTTCATATTCATCAACTTTTTGAGCAAAAAGTGATGTAGTAAAAAGAAGTAATGTAATTGTAAATAGAAGAAATTTATTGTTTTTCAAATCTGGCTCCAAATATAAAATTGTAAAATTGTAAATAATTAGTTATTTATACTAAGATTTTTTAAAAGAATATTAACTCGGCATAAATCATTTTTAATAGTACTTCTTTCAGAAATTTATTAAGCTGAGTATGTAATTTACATTTTTTCAAAACATTTTGTGAAGTTAATAATGAGTAATGCAATTCAAAAAAGAAAGAAGCAGTTTGAAATGATTGCCAAAACATTTTTTGGTTTAGAAGAAATTTTAGCTGCTGAACTTAGAGCCATTGGTGCAAAAAACATAATTAAGCATAATAGGGCACTTAGTTTTATTGGCAATAGTGAAACTATGTATAAAGCTAATTACTATTTACGAACTGCCTTAAGAATTTTAAAACCAATTTCTAAATTTAAAATTCAAACACAAAAAGCACTTTACAAAAATGTGAAAAGATATGAATGGGAAAAGATATTTTCACTTAAGGATACTTTTGCTATTGATACAGTTGTATCTTCGGAATATTTCAAACACTCCAAATTTGTTGCACTAAAAGTTAAAGATGCAATTGTTGATAGATTTAGAGATGAGTTTGGTGAACGCCCTAATGTAGATGTAGATAATCCAACCGTAAGAATTAGTGTGCATATTTTTAACGATACATGTACCATTTCGCTGGATAGCTCTGGCGATTCACTTCATAAGCGAGGTTACAGAACAGCGGCAACTACTGCACCACTAAATGAAGCATTAGCAGCCGGAATGATTTTACTAAGTGGGTGGGATAAAAATTCTGAATTTATTGATGGAATGTGCGGCTCAGGGACAATCCCAATTGAGGCAGCATTAATTGCGTTGAACATTCCTCCAGGGTATTTGAAAAAAACTTATGGATTTATGAAATGGAAAGATTACGATTCAGATTTGTGGAATGAAATTAAGGGTGAAGTAGAAAGTAAAACTAAATTAGATTTTAAAATTATTGCATCGGATAAATCTCCGGAAGCGATAGAAGTTGCAGCTCGTAATATTAAAAGTGCTAAATTATTAAAGCACATTATTTTAGAGAAAAAATACTTTGATGAGCAAAGCAGTGAGGCTGGTTCTGGAGTTATAGTAATGAATCCTCCGTATGGCGAGCGACTTAAGGAAGATGATCTTAATCAGTTCTATTCTGAAATAGGTGATACTTTAAAAAGTAATTTTACTGGTTTTGATGCATGGCTCTTAAGTGCTAGTAAAACAGCGATGAAAAAAGTTGGGCTTCGTACATCAAAAAAACTTACACTTTTCAATGGTGCTTTGGAATGTAAATATCACAAGTATGAATTATATCGTGGTACAAAAAAAAGATATGGTGATGACTCCTAATTTTCTGTAGAGAGGGCAGTTTTTTAATATTATTCAAGATTTTCTCCGGTTTTTACCCCATTTTTCACACCTAAAAACATCGATAATGAGCCAAAAACAAGTAAAGCTAAAAATTCATATAAATGCTTAGAGTTAACTCTAAGTATTTATATGAATAGCAAGAGTTAATGCGATGTATTTATATAAATACATTGAGTTTATACTAATAATTTTGTATAATAGTAAGAGTTAACTCAAATAAATAGTGTTAATAATATGATTTCGAGAGATTTACAGAAAGTAGTAGTAAAAAATCTTTATAAGAGAAAAGCTATAATAATTACTGGACCACGGCAAGTTGGCAAAACCACAATGGTGAGGGAGTTGGCTGAAAGTAGTGGAGAAAAGTTTATTTGGTTTAATGGAGATGAACCTCACATTAGGGATTTGTTAGCAAACAAATCAACTTCCGAACTAAAAGTATTGTTAGGAAAAAATAAACTTGTAATTATTGATGAAGCTCAACGAATTCCAAACATTGGTATTACTATTAAACTTATTGTTGATAACTTAACCGATAGACAAGTGATAGTTACAGGATCTTCCTCGTTAGATATTGCTTCTGAATTAAATGAGCCTTTGACCGGTAGAAAATATGAATATAGAATGTTTCCTCTTTCATTTAACGAAATGGTAAATGAAACTTCATATCTTGAAGAGAAACAGTTGTTAGAGAAAAGAATGATTTACGGATACTACCCCGGAATTATAAATGCTATAGGGGAAGAGAGAGAACTATTAGGCTTTCTGGCGGATAGTTATTTGTATAAAGATATTTTTACTTTAGGAAATATTAAAAAACCACGATTGCTCGAAAATCTTTTGCAGGCATTAGCTTTGCAAGTTGGTAACGAAGTAATAACAAACGAATTGAGTAATTTATTAGCTGTTGATAATGCAACTATTGAGCGTTACATAAACCTTCTTGAAAAAACATTCGTAATTTTTCAACTACCCTCGCTTAGCAGAAATATGCGGAACGAAATTAAGAAGGGACGAAAAATATATTTTTATGATTTAGGAATTAGAAATGCAATTATTAATAATTTCAATTCGCTTAATCTTAGACAAGATAAAGGTGCATTGTGGGAAAATTATATTATAGTTGAAAGAATGAAATATAGAATTGTAAATAGTATATACTCAAACGATTTCTTTTGGAGAACCCATACACAGCAGGAAATAGATTTTATTGAGGAATACGATGGTAAACTTTTTGCGTATGAGTTTAAATGGAATCCCACTAAGAAAGCAAGATTTCCAAATAGTTTTAAAACTGCATACCCAAATTGTGAAACGGAACTAATAAATTCTCGGAATTATGAAAATTTTATTTGGAAGGATTTAGCAAATAGCAAATAGTAAATAGTTGTAGGGTTGAGGTATGTCTCAACCCTGCAATATTACTTTTCAATTACAAATTCATCAATTAACTCTATCTCTGTATCAAACTCAGTATTTGATCCCTCTTTCGGATAAGCTCCATAGGTTTTAACCACTACTTTTTCATCAGTTACTTCATAAATGGAATAGTGAAAAATTTTGTAGCCAACAAAATTTTCTGAGCGCTGCGAATTTTTACCAGGTCCATACTGATATTCTAAAACTTCGTAATATGGAACAGCTTCTTCGTATGTCATTTCATATCTATGTAAACTAGTATCTGCATCGGGAAGTGGATTAAAGTTATAGAGTGGTGCTCCTGCACTTCCATTTACAATTTGAAAAACGCCATCAACTTCTTGTCTGCCATATGTATGTTCATGCCCACTAATATGTGCATCAGCATTATACTTTTTCATTAATTCCCAGAATGCATCTCGTCTATCCAAAAACCATTGTCGAGTGGAATCTAAAGGTGTTTGAAATTTTTTTCCAAGATTTGGTAAACCATCGCGTAAGTGACCACCAATAGGGAAAGGCATTTCATGAGAAAAAGTAAAAATATGTTTCACGCCACGTTCGTGTGCAGATTTTAAATCATTCTCAACCCAATCCATATATTTAATGTAGTGCCAGTCTCGTCTATCATCTGATGTGTCGGATAAATCTCCATAATACCAAGCATCAGTATTAATAATAGTAAAGTGGGAATTCCCGTAATCGAAAGAGTAAGAGAGACCTTTCTGTTCCTTTGGTCCATTCATGAAAACATCTTGGAACACATCTCTGAAATTATCTTCATCTTCTCTGTGTTGTACTTCATGATTACCAACAACAGGCCAAACTCCGGGCCAAGCAATATTTGGATGATTATAAACTGGTGCCATAACCTCTTTCCAATGGAGTAGTTCACGCTTTGTTCTATCAGGGTCATATTTATGTCCATCAACCATATCGCCGGCAAAGACAACAAATTTTACATCCGGAGTTGTCTCGAGCATATGGTTTATAAGTGCCGATAGAACAGGTGTGTTTACTCCATTATCAGAACCTCTGCTATCCGACATTGCTGCAAATTTGAAATCTTGAGAAAATGTTAGGTTGGTTATTAATAATAGTGCCGCTGTTATTGTGTTAATATTATTTTTCATAGTATCTCTTTTTTTTTGTCACTTCTGTGAGAATGCCTTTGCCACGAAAAGCACGAAAAAACACGAAATTTTATAATGCAATTCTTTTGATTTCTACTTTGGGATATGCACCAAAATTTACAATTAGTCCTAATTTAAGTTCTGTTGCTTTTAAGTAATTCAATACTTGTGCTTGATGTTCTTTCGCAATTGCTTTTACACCTTTAATTTCAACAATTATTTTATTAAAACAAATAAAATCTGGTTTGTACGATTTTTTTAACTTTCGCTTTTTATATTTCAATTTTAGTGTTGGTTGAGAAATATACGAAACATTCTTAGTTTCAAACTCAATCTCCAAGCACTCTTGATAAACTGCTTCAAGGTATCCGTTCCCCATCTCGCTGTAAACCTCAAAAATAGCTCCTTGAATAGCATAGCTTTCCTCTTTGTAAATGATATTACTCATAATAATTCTCCTCGTTTTTAATTTCACAAAACAGTTTTATATTGCAAATGAAAAAATTTAAGCATATGACTATCCCGCAGCGGAAAATATTTTACTTTAAATACTATATTAATCTTTTCAACTTGTTGAAAAGCAGTTCTTTCTTTCGTGCCCTTTCGTGTTTTTCGTGGCTAATTTTATTTTAAATCCTCTAACACAATTCGTAATTTACTAAGCGAGTTCTGCCAATCAGTTTGTTTAGCTTTCTCTTTTTCAACCACTTCTTTTGGAGCATTATTAACGAATCGCTCATTCGATAATTTTTTATTTACTCCAATTAACATTCCCTCCAAGCGTTTAATCTCTTTTTCTGTTCTCTCACGTTCAACATCCAAATCGATTAATCCTTCGAGAGGAATAAATAAGTCGAACCCTTTAACAATAGCCGATGCACTTGCTTTTGGTTTTTGAAGATTAACATCAACTATCAACTCTTCAACACGAGCAATTGATTTAATATATTTTTGTTGAACTTTTGTAAGTGTGTCCGATTTTAAATAAACAGAAATAGCCTTTGATGGCGGTATGTTCATCTCTCCACGAATATTCCTGATTGCAGTAACAACTGCTTGAACAAACTCGATTTCTTTTTCTGCATCTTCGTTAATTAATTTTAAATTCTGCTTAGGAAACTCAGCAGTTGAGATTGATTCACCATCTTTTCTTTCATCCAATAATTGCCAAATTTCCTCTGAAATAAATGGCATAAATGGATGAATTAATTTCATCATATCAGCAAAGAGTGAAAGGGAGCGGGTTAACATTGCTGCTTTAACTTCTTTATCATCAGAGTACATTCTATTTTTACTAAGCTCAATGTACCAATCGCAGAAGTCGTTCCAAACAAAGTGGTAAATTATTTTTGTTGCACCATTAACATCAAAATTATCAAGTGCCGTTTCAAACTTCTGTAAAGTATTTTGGAAACGGGATTGAATCCATTTATCAGTAAAATCAATATGCTTATCAATTAGTTCATCACTCAACTCAATCTCTTGTGCATTCATTAAAAGAAAGCGAGCCGCATTCCAAATTTTGTTCGAGAAATTTCTGCCAAGTTCAGTTTGCTCAGCATTAAATAGAACATCCTGCCCAAGTGGAGCTAAGTAGTTAATTGTAAATCGTAATGCATCAGCACCATAATTGTTAATAACATCAATAGGGTCGGGAGAGTTACCAAGTGATTTACTCATCTTGCGTCCCTTTTCATCACGGATAATTGATGTGAAATAGACATCACGGAATGGGACATCACCCATAAATTTCATCCCAGCCATAATCATACGTGCAACCCAGAAGAAAATAATATCGGGTCCAGTTACAAGTAGATTTGTAGGATAATAATATTTTTGTTCTGCTTCAGAATCAAAAACATCCTGTGCCCAAAGCCAGCTCGAAGCCCAAGTATCAAGCACATCCTCTTCCTGGTGATAATTTTCAATATCGTTCGGAGGCTCTTTTTCGCAATATATTTCGTTTGTTTCGTTGTGATACCAAACTGGAATTCTGTGTCCCCACCAAAGTTGACGCGAGATACACCAATCACGAATATTTCCCATCCAATGTTCGTAGGTTTTTATCCAATGGTTTGGGTGGAAGTTTACTTTTCCCTCACAAACTACATCGAGTGCAGGCTTGGCGAGGTCATCCATTTTCATAAACCATTGTTCAGAAAGATATGGTTCAATAGGTACACCGCCACGTTCAGAATACCCAACTTTGTTTCTGTAGTCTTCAATTTTTTCGATAGCACAAAGTTTTTGTAAAGTTTCAACAACTTTTTTACGGACTACGTATCTCTCTAATCCTACAAACTCTTTGGGAACATTGTTGTTTGTTGTGGCATCATCATTAAAGATATTTATCATTTCTAATTTATGACGCTGCCCCATTGCGTAATCGTTAACATCGTGTGCTGGAGTAACTTTTACACAGCCAGTTCCAAATTCTAAGTCAACATAATCATCAGCAAATATTGGAATCTCTCTTTCAACAATTGGAAGAATTACTTTTTTACCAATTAAGTGTTTGTAGCGTTCATCGTTAGGATTAACAGCAACACCAGTATCGCCAAGCATTGTTTCGGGTCTAGTTGTAGCAACAATTAGAAACTCATCAGAATCTTTTATTGGATATTTCATATACCAAAGATGACCTTGCACCTCACGGAAAACAACTTCCTCATCAGAAATTGCTGACTTAGATGCGGGGTCCCAATTCACCATTCTGTAACCACGATAAATTAAACCTTCTTTGTAAAGATCAACAAAAGTATCAGTTACGCTTTTATAATATCTATCATCCATTGTAAAGCGTTCACGTTCCCAATCGCAGCTAACACCAAGTTTGCGGAGTTGCGAAATAATAATGCCGCCATATTTATCTGTCCAACTCCAGCAATGTTTTAGAAATTCTTCACGTCCAATTTTGTGTTTATCAATCCCTTGCTCTTGTAACATTTTAACAACTTTACTTTCAGTTGCAATAGAGGCGTGGTCTGTGCCAGGTACCCAAAGTGCATTGAACCCTTTCATTCGTTTATATCTGATATAAACATCCTGCAAAGTGTTGTTAAGTATATGCCCAAGGTGCAGCATTCCCGTTACGTTTGGCGGTGGAATTACTATTGTGTAAGGCTCTTTTGTGTCATCAATTTCGGAATGGAATATTTTATTATCCTCCCAATATTTGTACCACTTATCTTCAACCTCCTTTGGGTTGTAGGCTTTGGGGATATCGTCTAAATTTTTAACTTTCATTTGTTACTATCACTTTTGAAAATTTATAATTTCCAAATATAGTGAAAATGAAAGTTAAATATATGGTAGCCAGAACTATTCAGAAATTGACTGTTCAGAAATTGACTATTCAGAAATTGAAACTAATTTAAGACCCACCAAAGACATTATAAGAATTGAAATAAAAAAGACTCTCCAAAATCCAGCGGATTCTTGAAAAAAGAAAACCCCAATAAGCACTGTGCCCACAGCACCAATGCCTGTCCAAACTGCATAAGCAGTACCCAGCGGTATTGTTTGTATTGCTTTATTAAGGAGCCAAAAGCTAAGAATGGAAAAAACAAAAAATCCAATTGATGGATATAGTTTTGAAAAATTATCGGAGAGTTTTAGCATTGTTGTAAAACCAATTTCAAAAAGACCAGCAAGTAGTAAGTATACCCACGCCATGGTTAACAAACTACCATATGATTAGGGTTAAAAATCTTCACGAACTTCCTGTTTTTTTTCTGCAATAGATTTGTTTTTTTTCTTTAACATATTCACAACTACAGGCGGTACAAAATCTGACACATCTCCATCAAAGACGGCAAGATTTCGTACTATTGTTGAGTTTAAATAAGTATATTTTTCGTTTGGCATAAGAAAAATAGTTCTAAGATTTTCATCCAATTTTCTGTTCATTAAAGCCATCTGAAATTCATATTCAAAGTCGGATACAGCTCGTAAACCTCTGATAATACCAATAGCTTTCACTTGTTTTGCGTGGTCAACAATTAAACCATTAAATGAATCGACATAAACATTATCAAATTTGGATAATGATTCGCGTAGCATAAAAAGTCTATCTTCAAGAGAAAACATCTGGCTCTTTACGGGGTTTCGTGCAACCGTAACAATCACTTCATCAAATAAACCCATTGCTCTTTTTATTACATCTATATGCCCATTAGTAACTGGGTCAAATGTTCCCGGATATATTACTCGTTTCATATTAACCTAAATTTATTATACTATTTTTTATAGGAATAAAACCTAATAAATATTTCAAAAGAAAAAAATAAAATTATAACTTTTCAACAACTATTCCGTAGGCTTCTTCTTCAACTTCAATTACTTTTTCTACAGATTCTGTTGCAGTGTTAATAATAGAAATAGTTGAAATATTTTCTTCACCAATTACTTTATATGTTGGAACGAAAGCCCCACTTAGGTTTTGGTTAGTAACGTATAAATAAGAATCATCATTTGTAATATCAATTGCAAAAGGCATACTCATTGTTGGATGAGAAATTGTATTTGTTTTGCTCCAAAAATTTCCGCTTTTGGTTATAACATCAATAGAGTTGCTGCCATTTGATGCAACATATATTTTATCTCCATTTTTTGAAATAGAAATTCCCATCGGATTTAAGAGAAGAGAAATTCTTGAAACCAATGCTTGGCTTCCAGCATTCAAAACTAAAAGTTCATTTGTGTTCTTTGCAGAAGCATAAAGGTAGTTGCCATCTTGTGATACTTCAATAAAGACGGGGTAATAGTTGGTTGTTAGTGAAAAGCGTGCGTTTATAACAAGATTGTTTTGAGTATTTATTATATAAATAATATTATTATTTGCATCAGCCACATAAAGGAGTTTTCGGTTCTTATCCAATGCTAATCCATGATAAAAACCGTTAAGAGAAAACACTATCTCTTTGTGTAGAGTCATATCAGTAGTATTAATTATATATATTGAATTATTAGTAGTGGTTGAAGTAGAAGCATGTGAGATGTATGCTCTTGTTCCATTAGAATTTATTTTAATTATACCTGCATTAGCGATACCTGATAATGAAGCAACAACAGAATTATCACTCTTGCGGATTTTAATAAATTTATTACTAGTGCTTAGGGTTACATAATAGTAATCGCCATATTCCTCAACCCAGTAGGGAGTATCTTCAAAAGTTGTATCATCATTAAGGCTTTTAATACTTGAAACCACTTTTTTCGTTCCATCAATAGTTGAAATGTTTTCACTTGCAGAATTGCAAACATAAACTCTGTAGCTGCTCGGGGTTTCAAAGGGAACTTCATCTTTATAATTTTTTGCTCCATCTCCAATCCATTTTGATAGTGTAGCAATTTGGCCTGAAGATAAAATTTTATGATTGTATGAAGTGGGCGACTGGATTTTTCCTTTTACAAATTGCATTATTAAACTTTTCTCAACATTGTACGGTATTACTACATCTCCACTGTAGTAGAGACCATTTTGATAAGGTCGTTTAAAAGCTCCGCTCATAATGTCTGATTGTATTTCTGTGCTTAAGCCATCGCTTGGTGTGCTTCCACTATGGCATCCACTTGAAGCACAAGTTCCGTTAAGAATATTTGCAACTGCTTCGGTTTCATATTCATAATTTATTGCTTTGTTTTGATTATCGCTTTCAACCAAAGTACAGTTTGTTAAAAGCAATGAAAGTGATAGTAGAATAAACAGAGCGGATATGTAATTATTAGATTTTTTCATGTTTTTTTCAAATATTTTTTTTGAATGAATAAAATAAACAAAAAACATACCAATAATAATATTCAATATTTAGAAGTAAAACAAAGGTTTTTTATGGATATAAATTAAGGATGTAAAAAATTCATGTTAAATATACTTCTTAATAAACTCAATCAGTTGTAAAGATGTATATTAAACTATCGCCCAAACGCTTAATTGCTTCTTGTCCAAATGCTTTTTCGTCCATTTCTTTTGTTTGTATCGAACGTTCAATTAAAAGGATTCCATCTTCGTTAAGAAAATTGTTTATTAAAAGATTTTTATAAACATCGTGAATATCATGTTTGAAAAAAGGGGGGTCTAAAATTATTAAATCGTATTGCCCATGGTCTTTTAATTTTGAAAACCGAAGTGCTTCCATTCTAAAAATAGTGCAATACTCAGAGGCATTCAAACTCTCGATATTTTCATTAAGCATTTTTTGAACTTTAAAATCTTTTTCAACAAAGTGGATTTCATCCGCTCCACGACTAAGTGCTTCTAACCCAAGCGAGCCAGAGCCTGCGTAAATATCACAAACTGTAATTCCTTCAAACGGAACATATCGTCTTAGCATATTAAAAATTGCTTCTTTGTTTTTATCCGTTGTGGGTCTTACTAAATTTGATTTGGGGAATTTGATTGTACGTCCACGATATTCGCCGGCAATTATTCTCATGTTAAGTAAACTTTCTAAAACTTATACCAGCAGCGGCGGAAAAAGAATTTGGCTTATTCATGAAGTAAGCATTCTGTATGAATGATTCTGAGGTTTGAATCTTTTCAAACGGATTAAATATTTCTGCTGATAGGTTTAGCTTCGATTCAAGTTCAATTTTTAGCTCATCAACGTCACTACTGCCTGCAATAAATATTTTATCGTAAGTAATGTTTTCATTATCAGTAAACGATTCAACAGAACTAAGGAAATCAAAGTTGGTTTCTCTTTCAAACATTTTAATAGTTTTCAAACTCTTATCAAGATATGAAGATATTGAAAACATAGAATCAGTAACATAGATTGAGAGTACTTTCTTTTCGGATAAATTTATTGATGCATCGGATGCAAAGTGGGAAACATCAATAAACATAAGGTTAAGATTGTTCTGAATAGCAAAATTAAAAATTGATTCAACGAGTAATCTTGAAATTCCCACAACTAAAATTCTACTTTGGTTACCTTCGTTAGTCAGTTTGTGCGAACGTATAATTTGCTCTGCTACATTATGAGTAGGAAAAAGGATAGAGTATTCCCACTTAATATGTTCTTCCAAAGCTGTTTCGGAGAGGGAGGATTCATAAGGAATTTCAAAAAGATTAAATATATTAATAGGTAAAGTGAAGGAGATATTTTTACTTTTAAATTGGGTTCGTTCTGAGATAGAATTAAAAGATGTTTGGAGAATAGAGATGATTTTTGATTCATCAGAATTAAAATCAAATTCTTCATTAAAAATGTGTTCATCCACATTCTCCAAACAATATTTTGATGATTCGTTTACAACTTCAACAAGCTGCAATTTCCTTTTTGTAAGGCTTAATCCAACATGGTTCAAATTAGAAAACATGCTGTAATATTATTCCCAAGATTCAGTGTTTAACAATGCATCAGAATTAACATCGCCAATTTTATCATCACTATCTGGACTTTGAATTAGATAACGCTTACCAATTGTTGTAATGGAATCAATCTTTACAATTCTTCCACGTCTATTAATTACGGTATCAATTTCAAGCAATGTATCAATCTTAACAATAAACAATTTTCCTGAACGAGGAGAAGTGTAGAGTGAATCGTAATTAAATGGACCAGAAATTAAATCTGAAAAAGGGTTTCTTGATTTAAATATTGTTGTATCTCCATCAAGTCTATAAATTTTTACAGTATCAATAGTAGCCATTAACTTTAACACTGAAGAATCATTTTTAATAAAATTAATTAATGTATCTAAATTATCAGAGAACTTATCATATTTTCTTTCATATAATATTTGTGCATGTTTAAGGTTCGTCATTCTTAAACGAGACTCCATTTGATTATACTTTTTAGTTCTAAGAACTTCAGTTGGTTCAGTAATTGAAACTTGAATTAGTATCACTATTAAAACTACAATTACTGCCCACAGACCAGCATGTATATACCACGGTTCTGCTTTCTTGCTCATTTTACCTCCAACGACTTAAATTACTCTATTCAATTAAAATATAATTCTTAATTTTTTCTAACTTTTTCTCACCAATTCCACTTACCTTAATAAGGTCATTAATAGTACGGAATTTTCCATAATTATTTCTATATAAAATAATCTTTTCAGCAGTTTTTACGCCTATTCCGGGAAGGGTTTTTAACTCCTCAACCGAAGCATTATTTATATTAATTTTAGTGAGAACAGATTTCAATTCATTGCCACTAAAATCATAAAGTTCTTGTTCATAATCAACCTTTTTCTTAGCACTATTTCTGTTTTGCTCACTTGTTAAATTATTCCAAAAAAGAGAATCTTGCTGAGAATAATCGAATTCCTTTTGAAATTCTACTTCATCATTATACTTCAAATAGTATGCCCCCATTCCTACAAACAGAGATACTATTGTAAAAAAGAGAACATTTATTTCAACTTCCGATAAGCCAATCTTACTCCCTATTTTCTTAAAAAAGTTAATACTTTCTCCAAAATATTATTCTTATTAGTACTAGTGCTGTGTTAAGTATTTAATGATGTGCAATAATCCCTCACCCCAACCCCTCTCTTTTCAAGAGAGGGGTTGGGGTGAGTTCAAAGGACATACGACACTACAAACTTGACACGACAATAGAAGCCTTTTAATTTAGCAATCTCTATTTTGTCGCAACTTTAATATGTGGTTGATTTTCTAATTCTTTCAAAAGCTCTTTCTCTTTTGAGTTTACTTTTTTTGGAACATGGATATTAATTTTAACAAGCTGATCACCAGCACCATGACGGTTAAGATGCTGAATTCCTTTTTCCCGCATTTTTAAAAACTTACCAGACTCAGTACCACGTTCAATCTTAAGTTTTGCTCTTCCATTTAATGTAGGAATTTCAACATCAGTTCCAAGAACAGCTTCAGGATAACTTATTGATAGTTCATAAATAATATTATCATCATCACGAATAAAATACTCATGAGGTAGTTCTCGAAAAATTGCAATTATATCTCCAGACGCACCACCATTTTTCCCAGCATTGCCTTCGCCGCGCAAAGTCATATAGCTATTATCTGAAACACCCGACGGAATATTAATTTTGATAGTTGATTCTTCATAAATTCTCCCATCACCTCTACATGATAAGCAAGGGGAAGTAATTACTTTTCCTGACCCGCTGCAATTATTACAAGGAGCAATGTTTACAAACTGACCAAACATAGAACGTGAAACTTGCTTAACTTCACCTGCACCAGAACAGACTGAACATGTATGAAAACTTGCAGTATCTTTAGCCCCAGTTCCATTACATGTATTACATTTTTTATATTTCTTAAGTTTTATTTTTTTTGTTGTGCCAGAAGCAATTTCTTCAAGTGTTAGTTTAAGTGTTACTTTTAAATCTTGTCCGGGAGTTCCTGTTGCACGTTGGCGTCTTCCCTGTCCACCACCACCAAAAATGTCATCAAATATTGAACCGCCGCCACCGCCAAAACTACCACCGCCAAAAATATCGGAGAAATGGCTGAATATATCATTTGCATTACTGAAGCCATGAAAGTCTTGACCGCCACGCATACCTTGGTGACCAAATCTATCGTATTTTGCTCGCTTCTGACTATCTCTTAGTACTTCGTATGCTTCTGCTGATTCCTTAAATTTTCTCTCAGCTTCCTTATCGTCCGGATTTCTATCTGGATGATATTTCATAGCTAATTTTCTATAAGCCTTTTTTAATTCATCATCCGATACGTTTTTGCTTACACCCAGAATTTCATAATAATCTCTTTTTGACATTCTATTTATTCTCCAGAATTATTTTCTTCTTTTATTTCTTCAGTATCATCAACAACTTCCTGACTTACAATTACCTTAGCATGTTTCAACACTTTATCTTTATACATGTAACCAGATTCTACTTCATTAATCACAGTATTAGGAGGGAATTTTTTGGATGGCTGCTGAAGTAAAGCCTCATGATATTCGTGGTCAAATTCCTTACCCATTGCATCAATTTTTTTTACACCCTGTTCATCAAGTATTTGAGTGAACTTTTCGGCAACTAACTTAAGCCCATCACGCAGTGCATCTTTATTCTCCTCTTCAATATGGGAAAGTGAACGCTGTAAGTCTTCGTGAACTGCAAGTACTTTGATAATAAAAGATTCTGCGGCATATTTGAAAATCTCACTTTTTTCTAAATCAGTTCTTTTTTTATAATTTTCAAATTCAGCTAATCTTCTGATTAATCTATCGTTAAGTTCTTCATTCGTCTTTTCTAATTCTTCAACTCGTTCTTTTAAACCACTTTGAGCATCATCTTTATTTGTTGATGTTTCCTCAGCTTCCACTTCTTCTTCCTCTTTAATTTCTACTTCAATCTTTTCCTTTTCTTCTCTTTTTTTCTTTTTCATAATTTTCCTATATATTATTTTAATTCAAATTTTTTGTTAGTAGTTCAGCAACATATTCAACTGTTGCAATTACTTTAGAGTACTCCATTCTCTTAGGACCAATAATACCAACGCTTCCAACAGCATCACCAACACGATACTCTTTTGTTACAAGGCTATAACTGATAAATCGTTCTTCACTATTTTCCGAACCAATTTTGATATTTACATCTTTCATATCATCCGAAATGCTTTCCTTCATAACATGAACAATAATATCTCTATCCTCAACCAATTCAATTATTCCCTGAAATTGTTCAAGTTCTTCAAACTCTGGTTGGGTTAATATGTTCTTTGCACCAGTAACCACCGACTTATTATCACTACTATCAGTAAATATTTTTTCAGCAGAATCTAAGAATACTCGAATTATCGGATTGAACTGTGTGGAAGATATACTTTTAAATCTATCAACAATCGTTTCCCTAATTTCTGAAAATTTTAATCCGGATAGTCTTTGGTTTAATATTCTTTGAATGTTGGCTAAATCGGATTGACCATAATTTGCACGTAGTTCTAAGGTTATTGTTTTCACTAATCCGGAAACTACTGTTACAACAATTAGAATTTTTGATGTGGATAATTTCACAATCTGTATTTTTTCAAGAATAGAGTTACTCATTTGCGGATATGTGATACAAGCTAACTGATGAGTAATATCACTTAAAATTGTAGATGTTACTTTTATTAAATCACTTGTTTCATTGTTCGATGAATTAATAACCGATTCGGCAGCACGCTTTTCGGTTATTGGTAATTTTGGAATTCCCATTAATGAATCGACATAGAATCTGTAACCTTGGTCGGTAGGTACTCGTCCGGCAGAAGTATGCGGATGCCCCAACAATCCGGAGTCTTCCAAATCAGCCATTACATTCCGTATAGTTGCTGGCGAAAAACCAACATCATATTTTTTTGATATGTTACGAGAGCCAACAGGATTTGCAGTTATTATAAACTGATGTATAACATACCGCAGAATTGTTTTTTCTCTTTCGCTTAATTCTAAGTTATTCATTTCTAATTAGTTAGTCTGAAAATTTCGAACATTAAATTTAATAAATAAAGTCTAAAATTTTATTAAATTCTTTTTATTTTGAATAAATTAGATGCTCTTTATCATAACCGGATTCTTAATTGTGGATGACTAATTAACTAAATCTGTATATAAAAATATTTAATAAAAGAGAAAATATAAATAGAACAAAGAAAAAATCCTTTCGTCAAATATTACGTCTTAAACTTATTAGTTACTAAAATTATTCAATAATTTTATATCTTAATTCTTTATTTTTATAACTACTCTAAAATTAAGAGGAATAAATGGCATTACTTGAAGTTAAAAACATTTCAAAATCTTTTGGGAATTTAAAGGCTGTAGATAATGCATCTTTTTCAGTTCCCGCGGGTTCAATATTTGGACTGCTTGGCAGAAATGGAGCGGGCAAAACTACTACAATACGAATGATGATGAATATATATCTGCCCGATAGTGGTGAAGTAACTTTTAGAGGGATTAATGCGGGTACAGATTTCAACAGTAAAGTAGGATATCTTCCGGAAGAGAGAGGTCTTTATAAAAAAATGAAAGTTCTTGAAACACTCCTTTTCTTCGCAGAAATAAAGGGTAAGAAAGGTCGTAATGTTACAAAGCTGGCAAAAGATTATCTTAAAAAGTTTGACCTTGCCGATAGAATGAATTCAAAAATTGAAGACCTTTCAAAAGGGAATCAACAAAAAGTTCAGTTTATTTCAACACTATTGCACGACCCGGAAGTTTTGATATTGGATGAACTCTTTTCAGGACTTGACCCAATAAACACAAACATAATGAAGAATATAATTCTTGAATTAAAAGAGAGAGGGAAAATAATTCTTTTTTCAACACACGTAATGTCTTTTGCAGAAATGATGTGCGATCATATTGCAATTATAGACCACGGAAAAATAAAAGTGAACGGAACCCTTGCCGATATTAAGGCAGAGCGCTCACACTGTAATATAAGCCTTAATTATAGCGGTGATATATCGTTTCTTCAAAACAATCCAATTATTAAAAATATTTCAGACTATGGAAACAGCGTTGGAATTAAAGTAAAAGAGGAAGGGCAAATTCAGCAGTTGTTAAAATTATTAGTTGATAATAATGTGGAAGTAAAAAAGTTTGATGCAAATGATATTTCACTCGAAGAGATTTTTATTGATACTGTTGGTGAAGAATCTGTTGAGGAGGTGAAGTTTGTTTAATTACAGAGTTATTGCTCTTATAAAAAGAGAGCTTCGCGAAAAATTATTTTCTAAAGCCTTTATTTTAATGACTGTTTTACTTCCCATTTTTATGTTCGGAATTATTGGTGTTCAAACATTTATAATGAGTTTCGATTCAGAAAAAAGTGTTGTTGAAATAATTGCTGAGTCCGATAGAATTGCTGATAATTTGCGGAGTATTATTGGAGAATCGAGTTTCATTAAGGATAGTACAATTATTCCAATAATTATGCATCTGTCTAAATTACAATTTGATGATTATGTTAATTCAAAAGAGGAAGAGCTGCTAACCGAGGAAATAACTGGAATTATTTTTATACCAAACTCTGCATTGGAGGATAAGAAAATTCAGTACTATTCAAAGACTCCGAAAAACATGCGGTTGTTAGAGAGAATTGATAATCCGATTAATAAAGTATTAGTGGAGGAGTACTTCTCTTCTAAAAATATTCCGGTTGAAGAATTACAATATGCTCGAATGTCTGTTGATGTTTCCAGTTTCAAAATTGCAGAAGGTGAAGAGATTAAAGAGGAAGGGTACGGCGGATTGATTTTATCCTACTTATTTTCCTTTTTATTATATATCAGTTTGTTGATGATGGGTTCAATGGTAATGCAGACTGTGATTCAAGAAAAATCGAATAGAATTGTTGAGGTACTGTTATCTTCAGTAACGAGTAAGGAATTAATGATTGGAAAGATTCTTGGTGCTGCTATTACCGGACTTTTGCAGATGGTAATTTGGCTCTCCCCAGTTATTGTTGTAGCATCAACATCGTGGTTTATGCTGCCTGGCGATGTTGTGCTTGATATTACATTTATTCAAGTAGCTTACTTGTTAGTTAATTTCTTTTTAGGGCTTCTAATATTTGTAGGTCTATTTGCAACAGTTGGTTCAATATTCGAAAATCCGCAAGATGCACAATCGGGAATGTGGCCAATAATGATGTTAATAATGATTCCATTTTTTATCTCAATGTCGATGATTGAAAACCCAACTAATCCTGTTGCCAATGTTGCTTCCATGCTTCCGTTCTCTGCAATAATAGTTATGCCTGCAAAAATGGCTTTGGTTGATGTTCCTCTATGGCAAGTACTTTTATCTACAATAGTAAATGTTGCAACGGTCTTTGCAATATTCCCAGTTGCTGGCAAAATATATCGAGTTGGGATAATGATGACAGGCAAACGTCCATCGTGGACAGAAGTAATAAAATGGTTAAAATATAAATATTAGATTTTTGTAATTTTAGCACAGATTAGCAATCTGTGGAAGTTTATCACAAGTTAAAATGTTTCTCAAATCGGGAGTATAAAAATGGAGCAAAAAGAAAAAATTTATTCGCAGTTTGGAATTAAGTTCTGGATTATCTCAGCTTCTCTGATAGTTGTTATTGCTGGAATGAAAGAAGCTGCTGGACTGATTACTCCATTTTTTCTATCACTTTTTGTAACAGCAATATTTTATGGTCCCTTCAAATGGCTTCAAGAAAAAGGATTACCAACATCACTTGCTCTCTTAATTGTTATTCTTGGAATTGCATTTTTAACAGTTACAATTTTTGGATTGATTGGTGCATCGGTAGTAAGTTTTACACAAAAAATTCCATTCTATGAAGAGCGTTTCACTCTTTACTGGGTTAGTTTTAATCAGTTTCTAAAAGAAAGTGGTTGGTTGGAATTGGATTTAAATTTTTCCGAATATCTTAATCCTGGTGTAGTTATGGAATTAGTTGGAAATGTTTTTGCCAGCTTTGGAAATATTATGAGTAATTTCTTTATCTTACTGTTAATTGTAATTTTTATGCTGCTCGAAATTTCAATCTTTGAAAGAAAAATTCATCTAATAAATAAAGGTTCTCTTAGAAGGGTAAATAAAATAGTACAAAATTTGAATGCATATTTTGGAACAAAGGCGTTAACTAGTTTTGTTACCGGAATTTTAGTAGCAATTTCTTTAGCAATTATAGGAATTGACTTCCCTCTGCTATGGGGTTTCTTAGCATTTTTATTAAACTTTATTCCAAATATTGGTTCAATAATTGCAGCGGTTCCTGCTATTCTATTAGCGTTGGTGCAATTCGGAATCCCTTCCGCTATAGCTGTTTTAATTGTCTTCTTACTTGTAAATGTAATAATTGGTAATATTATTGAACCTCGTTTAATGGGCAGAAATCTTGGGTTATCTCCACTAATTGTATTTATTTCTTTAATCTTTTGGGGATGGGTTCTCGGTACTGTTGGTATGCTTTTAGCAACTCCATTAACAATGACAATTAAAATTATTTTTGATAATATGGAAGAGACCAAACACCTTGGATTGATGATGGGGGATGAATCTTCCATCAAAAATTATAAGAAATAAAATATTAAAAATAAAATTAGCATTAATAAAGGAGGCTTAAATGAAAATTAATCTTTATCAATACAAAGCATTTGTTACTAAGGTTTATGATGGTGATACAATTACTGTTGAAATTGACTTGGGATTTAAAACATATGTTAAGGGGGAAAAGATTAGACTAAGAAGAATTAATGCTCCAGAAGTGAGAGGGGATTCAAGAGCGGAAGGCTTAAAATCTCGCGATTATTTAAGAATGCTAATTATGAACAAGGAAATACTGCTTGAAACAATTAAAGATAAAAAAGGAAAGTATGGTAGATATCTTGGAGAAGTCTTTTTAAAACAAGAGGATGGGGAATGGCTTAACATCAACAATAACCTTGTGGATAAAGGGTTTGCTGAGTTTAAGGAGTATTAATTATGCAAGAAATAAAAATAGATTTAAAAAGGATTTTGATTATGGTTTCAATATTTGGGATATCATTATTTGGAAATAATTTAACTTCACAAAATATAACAGATGAAGAGTTAATTAAAAGTGCTAACATTTATAAATATTCTGTTAAGAATATTATGAACGAAGATGTTGATTTAAAAAGCTATGAAGGGAAAGTTTTACTTATTGTAAATGTTGCAAGCAAGTGTGGATTTACATCGCAATATGAAGGACTTGAGAAAATTTACAATAAATATAAATCAGAGGGCTTTGAGATATTGGCTTTTCCTTGTAACGATTTTGGAAAGCAAGAACCCGGAACAAATGAAGATATCCAGAATTTCTGTTCAACAAACTTTGGTATTACTTTCCAACTCTTTGATAAAATATCGGTAAAAGGAGAAAACAAAGCTGAGCTGTATAAAATGCTAACAGATAATCCTGTTACAGGAAAATCTAAAATACTATGGAATTTTGAAAAATTCTTGATAAATAAAAATGGTAATGTAGTTAAGCATTTTAGAAGTAGAACAAAACCCGAGGGTGAAAAATTAACATCTGTGATTGAAGAACTAATAGCTAAATAATTGTGCTTATAAGTTCTCCACCATATTTTAACATTCTTTTAGGAACAGAGTTTATAATTTCGTCTCTAAGTTTTTCAATTAAACTTCGTTTTAGAAAGGTTCGTTCAATTACCAAACTTGCTTCTCTTATCGGTTCGTAGTCACTAAATGGCTTAGCCATTGCTTGCTTCTCTTTGGGCAATAAAGTTTTTGCAAACTCCGGAATTACGGTTATCCCTTTACTGCTATCAACAATTTTCATTAGTGAATCTATAGATAGACTTTCGTAGTGAAATTTTCCTTTGCTCGCATATTCAACATCCCTTTTACAAATGTTTATTATTTGATTTCTAAAACAGTTCCCTTCTTCCAATAACCAAAGGTCTTGCAAATCAAGTTCGGCAGTTCTTATTTTCTTTCTTTTACTAAGTGGATGTTCTTTTGAAATGTAGGTGAAAAATTTTTCGTAGTAGAGTGGAAAGACAATTGTGTTTTCCATTGGGAATGGAGTAACTAAAATACCTGCATCAAGTGTTCCATCTTTTAATTGAATTAAAATATCTTCTGAAATTACTTCGCTGAAAATTAAATTTACATTTGGATATTTTGACATAAAATTATTTACAAACTTTGGAACAATGTAAGGTGCCACGGTTGGAATTATTCCTATCCGTAACTCTCCAGAAATATCAGCTTTAAATTCATTTACAATATCTCTAAACTTTTCACTATTTCTATGTAATACTTGGGCATGTTTAATTAACTCCTCACCTATTTCTGTAGGGATAATTGGTTTCTTATTTCTGTCAAATATTTCTACTCCTAATTCTCTTTCAAGATTTTTTATTTGAATTGTTAGGGCAGGTTGAGTAACGAAAACCTTTTTAGCTGCAACACTAAAATTCCGATATTTATCTAATGCGAGCAAATATTCTATCTGTTGTAAATTCATTTTAAGCTATAAAAAATATTTATGAATATATAAATATTATAAATTGGATTTATTGTTGCAAGTAAAATATATTTACATCACAAATAACAACAATAACCAAAGGAGAGAAAAATGGAAAACAAAAACATTATAGGATTAGAAGTTGAGAACTCTAATCACATTGCCGAAGCATTAAATGAATTATTAGCAAACCATCAAATCTATTATCAAAATCTTAGAGGATTTCATTGGTTAATTCTTGGGAAAAACTTCTTCCAGTTACATGAAAAGTATGAAGCATTATATAATGAAGCAGCAGATACAATAGATGAAATTGCGGAAAGAATTTTAATGATTGGAGGCACTCCGCTTCATACATTTGAAGGCTATCTTGAAATAGCAGACTTAAAGTCAGCTAAAGATATTAGAAGTAGTAAAGAGAGTTTGGATGTAGTAGAGCAGAATGTGTTGTTTTTAACAAATAGTATTCGTACTATTCTTAAACAGGCATCTAAAAACAATGATGAAGGTACAGTAGCAATAATGGGTGAGTTAATTTCAAGATATGAAAAGCAGTTGTGGATGCTTTCTGCTTACAATGCCACAATAGATTAAATTAAGGAAAAAATAGAAGGGAAGAATCGAAATAAAACTATGTAATTATTATTATCAATAAGGAGAGTATTATGAGTATTAAGAAAAAACTGACTAACAATGTTGGTGCACCTGTTGCAGATAATCAGAATGTTTTAACAGCAGGGAAAAGGGGTCCAATGCTATTGCAAGATACTTGGTTCTTAGAAAAATTATCTCACTTCAGCAGGGAAGTAATTCCTGAAAGAAGAATGCACGCAAAAGGCTCTGGTGCTTTTGGCAGCTTTACAGTAACTCACGATATCACAAATTATACTAAAGCGAAAATATTTTCTGAAGTAGGTAAAAAGACGGAAGTATTTGTTCGTTTTTCAACAGTTGCGGGTGAGAGAGGTGCGGCAGATGCTGAACGCGATATTAGAGGGTTTGCAATGAAATATTATACGGAAGAAGGTAATTGGGATTTAGTGGGAAACAATACACCCGTATTTTTTCTTAAAGATCCGTTAAAATTTCCAGACCTTAATCATGCAGTAAAACGAGACCCAAGAACAAATATGAGAAGTGCAAAAAACAATTGGGATTTTTGGACATCGTTACCAGAAGCATTACATCAAATTACAATTACTATGAGCGATAGAGGTATTCCTTATTCATATCGTCATATGAATGGATATGGAAGCCATACTTTTAGTCTCATCAATGATAATAATAAACGTACTTGGGTTAAATTTCATTTCAAGACACAACAAGGTATTAAGAATTTAACAGACCAAGAAGCTGAAGCAATAGTTGGCAAAGATAGAGAAAACCATCAGCGTGATTTACTTGAAAGCATAGATAATGGTGATTACCCAAAATGGAATATGAAAATTCAGGTAATGACTGAAGAGCAGGCAAAGGAGTGTAGTTTTAATCCCTTCGATTTAACAAAAGTATGGTCGCACAAAGATTATCCGCTTATAGATGTTGGAGTACTTGAACTAAATAGAAACCCGGAAAACTATTTTGCTGATGTAGAGCAAGCAGCTTTTAATCCTGCTAATGTTGTTCCTGGTATAGGATTTTCGCCAGACAAAATGCTTCAGGGCAGACTCTTTTCTTATGGAGATGCTCAACGTTATCGTTTAGGTGTTAACCATAATCTTATTCCTGTTAATAAAGCAAAGTGCCCTGTTACTGGTTACCATCGTGATGGACAAATGCGTACAGATGGAAATTATGGTTCAACAATAGGTTACGAACCAAATAGTTACGGTGAATGGCAGGAGCAATCAGAGCAAAAAGAGCCGCCCTTAGAAATAGATGGTGCAGCAGATCATTGGAGTTATAAAGAAGAAGATGATTTCACACAAGCAGGTGATTTATTCCGAATTATGAGTGAAACAGAACAACAAGTTCTTTTTGAAAATACAAAACGTAATATGGATAATGTGCCAAAAGAAATAAAAATTAAACATATCAATAATTGTTTAAAAGCTGATAAAACTTATGGTGAAGGTATTGCAAATGCTCTTGGAATATCTATAGAATAATTCTTATTTGCAAAAAGGGAGCCAATTGGCTCCCTTTTTATTTGCTGTTGGATGCACCCTCTAATTTATTTAGAAGAATTACCAAAGAAATTTAAATCCAAATTTGAATGCAACACCACTCATATCAAAGGATTGTTCAAGTGACTTGTTTTTTCCAGTTACTTGGTCTTTCACTTTATAACTCCAACTTGGATTTGCATTGTGATAAGAAACCTCTCCATAAAAATCTGATCTATTGCCCAGCTTGTACGAAAGCCCTGTTCCAAGTTCCCAGGCAAAATCCCATGCAGTTTTAAATTCGTTCTCATTTTCATTTTGAAAATTTTTATAGACAATCATTAATCCTTCAATGCCGGCACTTCCGGTAACATAAGCACTAACAATTGGTAACAGAGGGAAGTAAGATGTGAGGGAAAACATTAAAGGAACAGAATGTAAGTTTGTTGTGGCTTTGTTTTCAGTGATTGAGGCATCAGCAACACCATAGTATTGTTGAACTTCTGTTAGCAGAACTTGATCAACAAATTGCTTGTTAAACCAACTTGCACTCCACCCAACACTTAAATTTTTATCCACAAAGTTTTCCCCTTTGTATCCAATAATAAAACCACCATCGGTTGCAGCTGGGTTAAAGCGTCCAAAACTAATTGAGGCTGTGTTGTACTGACTAAAAATTGCGGCGGGTGCTAAAAGTAAAAAAAATATTAAGTTTTTCATTGTTCACTCCTTTTTTGTTGTGTCCGCTTTCTAATCAAAGGTAGTGCCAGTAATAATATTCTACTGTTTTAGATAAAAAAGAAAGTTTTGAAATTGAATGAGTGGAAATTCTTCTTCATAATATTGTAGATAAATTTATACACTTGCCCTAAAATATATTCTCATCCGTTTTTAACTTTTAACAAATATTCATATTTTAGCAACTCATAAAAATTATATTCAAAATGGCTATTAACAAATTTTCGATTACAAGTGAATATCACAACATCTCAACGGTATCAAAAAAAATAAAATCCTTTTTGTTAAAAGAAAGGGTCGATAAAGAAATCAGCGACCCTATTCTTATAAGTTTAATGGAAGCCTTAAACAACTCAATCGAACATTCATATCTTGAAGTACCAGGAAACAATATTGATGTTATAATTGGAATATCAAAAACAAAAGTGGAGGTTGATATTTTAGAGACTGGGATTGCACGCACTAACTTTGATAAACCAAAACTCCAGTTCGACCCTGATGATTTATCAACCGCTCCGGAAGGTGGGATGGGGCTTTACATTATTAACAACTTAATGGATTCAGTTTCATACGCTTCCGAAAAGGGTGTGAATACTACATCATTCAGCAAACGGATAAAATAATGCACCTCTTCAAATTTGCAGATATACAATTATATTATTAATATCTAATTCATATTTTGAAATTATCACGGAAAAATTTTGCGTTTATTTCTTTTGTTTTTATTATTTCTGTTTGTCGGAAATTTATCAGCACAATATCAAGATACAACAATAAGTAAAGCCATTAAGAAGAAGTGGCCTTATAATCATGCCTATCCATTGATAGTTCCCAAATACCCTTCCTATCCTTTAATGACTGCGTACATTTTGCAAAACAAAGCAAAAAGTGGTGACCCCTTTGCACAGCATGAGCTTGGGCTTAGGTACTTAACAGGACAAAGTTTGCCAACCGATACATCCCGTGCAATCTATTGGATTCAGCAAGCTGTTAAGAAAAATCTTACCTCAGCTTGGTTTAATTATGGAATAATGCTTAATAATGGAATTGGGGTTGAGTGGAATCCTTTTGAAGCCTACAACTATTTTAAGTCTGCCGCAAAAAATGGAATGCCGGAAGCCCAGTTTGTATATGGAATATTCTTAACAGATAATCTCGTAGTAAATAGAAATTTTACAGAAGCATATTATTGGATTAAAAAAGCAGCCGACCAAAACTTCAAGCCAGCAAAGGAGACTGTAAAAGAGTTTCAAAAAATGGGGATTGAACTCCCAAATAAATCACGTGAAGATGATGAGACCATTAACTCTGCACCACCTGCACTTGTCTCTTCAACAGTTTCAAATCCGCAAACAGCCATTTGGGGAAAAGATTGGGAATTGGATTTTATTAATCTTGAAAAAGATACAGTCTCAAAAGCCGATACTCGCAAATATCTTGAAATGATTTTAGAAAAAAACAGTACTGAACTAAAAAATATGCTTGGTGTTAAAAAATTTGCCGACTCACTCTCAACATCGGATACCACTGGCATTGGGCTGATTAAATATGCAGTTAGTAAAGGAAGTCCGGAAGCACTCTTAATTTTTGGGCGTGCGTTTCAAGAAGGAATTATTGTTGACCAAAATATTATTAAAGCTGCAATGAACTACATACATGCCTTTAGGCTTGGGTCGCGAAAGGCTGCGGAATATATGATGAAAGTAGTGCAGGGTGATGGGTTCTTTGATTTGTTAAAAGAGGAAGTTGATAATGAGAATGCAGATGCAATGTATGTTTGGGCTGGTCTTACTGCACTTGGACTTGATTATAGATTAACCGACGAACAAGCATTAGAACTACTTAAAAAAGGAGTGGAGCAAAAACATATTTATTCAATAATTGAAACGGGGCTTTGCTATTACTCGGGAACACTTGTTAAGCAGGATAAAGATAAGGCAATAGAGTATTGGGAAGTAGCCAAAGCATTAGGTAGTGATGAGGCTAAAGTTCGTATTGCATTTGCAAAAATGCAATTAGGCAGCAATGATAAAGAGTATCACCGCATTTTAGAAAAAGCTTCTGAAGAAGGTTCTGTTTCTGCCCAAGCTGCACTTGCTTATTGTTACGAAAAAGGATTAAGTGTAAAGCAGAACAAGGCGAAAGCGGCGGACCTATATCGTAAGGCAGCACATCGTGGCAGCCAGGCTGCATTTAATTCGTTACGTGCAATGTACGACCAACTCCGCCCAGGTGATGATGAATATGATATTTATGAGGAATAAAAATGAGGGCTAAATATGTTTGGTGAAAAGAAAAAAACAAAACATCTTGAAAGCCTTTGGGGAAAAGAGATTGAACGATATCGTGATTTCGGATTAATCTCTTTTTATCATAACTATAAAATTAAAAATTCTGAAGATGAATTTGTTGATGATAGAACCTGGACAGATTTAAATTTCAATACAATATTCTCTAAGATTGATAGAAACATTTCTGGTATTGGGCAGCAATTTCTATTTCACATTTTGCATAAGTATGAAAAGGATGAGAGCGTTCTTAAAAGAAGAATTGAACTTGCAAATGTTTTTAGGAAAGATAAAAAACTAAGAGAATCAATTCAAATTCCACTACTAAACCTTACTGATATTGGTGTAAATTTTATTTCTAATATTATTTATGGAGAATTTCCGAAGCGTCCTAAGTATCCTTCCTTTTTCTATTTTATGTCCTATCTTGCTCTATCTTCAATGATACTTTCTTTTTTTAATGGTACGTTCTTTCTGTTAGCAATGGCTTCGGCAGTTGTAAATATAATTATTAACAAGCTATACACCGATAAATATTACGAAAACTTTATTGGGTTATCAAACTTGAATAAGTTAATTATAGCAAGTAAAATTATTTCAAAAACAGAAACTAATTTGAAAATAGAGCAGCTTGAAAAACTGAAAAATAAAAAAAAGATTTTGGAAAGATTAAACAAAAAGCTTGGACGTTTTGTTATTGATAAATCAATGCTTAATGAGTTTGCCGTAGCAGTAATAGAGTATGGTAATATGGTTTTGCTCTTTGATTTATGTGCCTATTTGCGTTCGGTAAATATTCTAAAAGAACACTTGGATGAAATTAGAGAGGTCTTTGAAGTAGTGGCAGAGTTAGATACAATTATATCTCTCGCCTCATATATAGACGAAACTAAAAGTTTGACTACTCCAAAATTTGTTACAGAAAAGAAAATATCTTTTGAGGATTTGTACCATCCTATAATTGAAGATCCAGTTTCAAACAGTATAAATGAATTGAATAAATCGGCTTTAATTACTGGTTCAAACATGGCTGGTAAAACAACATTTATCAAAACTGTTGGGGTTAATCTGCTACTTGCACAAACAATATTCCTATGCCATGCCTCTAATATTACTACTTATCGGTTTTGTATAAAGTCATCAATTAAGCGAGAGGATAACCTTGAAAACTCAAAAAGCTATTTCTTCACTGAGATTGAGGGGATAGAGAAATTTATAAAGTTAGCACAAAAAAAAGAGAACTATCTATTCCTGATTGATGAAATATTTCGTGGAACAAATACTATTGAAAGACTTGCAGCATCAACCGCAGTACTCGATTTCTTGAATCTTTCAAATAGAGTTTTTGTAACCACACACGATATTGAATTGCAATATCTTTTAAAAAATAAATTTGACACTTATCACTTTAGTGAACAAGTTTCAGGAAGTAAGTTCTTCTTTGATTATAAAATAATTAGTGGTGTTAACACAAAAGGGAATGCAATTAAATTACTTGAGATAATGAAATATCCCGAAGAAATTACTTTACGAGCTAATAAAATTGCAGATGATTTAAAAGAGAAAAATCCGCTAAGTGAAGGATTATTTATTGTGTAGCAAAATCAGCGAAGAGGAGACGAGAGCAAAAGTTCTTTTAAAAATTGTTGATTTACAGAATCCCCTTTTTCCCGATATGCATTTATCAAATTGGTTATTACCCGCTTTATTACTGTGCGAGCGGTGAGCGGAGTGTTTATAATAGTAAGCAGAGCTTCGTATGAGTCTGTAGATAAATTTTCCAAATCAGATTCAAAAATTATTCTACCACTATTAAAACAATCAATCATTAACATCTCCCCTTCAATTTCAATTTTTGCAAGAAAATGTCCCGGGAAGTTGCATCCGACAACTTGCAGCCCAACACGGTCTGCAATTAATATATAGATTAAAACAAGAGTAATTGGAAGTGCCATTCCACTTTCAAAAGTGTGATAAAGATTGCAGTTTAGCGGGTGGTAGTAATCATCCGTGTTTCCTTTTAAATCGAGAACATGAAAAAGATAATTGGAAAGATCAAGCTCATTGCCGTATGGATAAAGGTTTACAAAGTTGCCGGCAATAATATCTAACTTTGTAGAGAGTGGAGTTTGCTGTAAAACTCCAAGTTGAAATTTTGAAATCAAATTCATTGCAATTTCAATTTTATCAAGTTCAGTAATTGCAGTGTACCAATTCTTCCAATTTGCCAACAACCAATCGCGACGGTTCTTTTCAATAATCGGTTTAATTTGATGAAGATTTTTTCGGTTAAGGATATCAGAAAACTCAACCAAATCAGTTTCCAAATCAGTTCCATAACCACTTAGATCTTTAAATACTTGATTACGAACTTCTTCTGAGTTGTCATCTACTAAACTGATAATATGTGGTAAACTTTCTTTTGTTAACATCCTATTCTCAAAAATCTTTTTATTAATATACTATTTTCGCCAATAAATTCAAGATGTTAATTAAACTTTTAGTTTAGCCCTAAATATACATCACGATAGCTTTCGGGACGCATAATGGATTTAATAGTGATCTAACAATTCTAAAATAGTTTTAATATCGTCAGTTGGAATATTGCACACAAAATTTCTACAAACGTAAACCATCAAGTTTTTATTTGTAATCTCATAATTTTTTGTGAATGGTACTAACTGCTTTAACTCCTTTTTATTTTTATTACTTTTAAGTAGTATAACTTTATTGGGAGTATATGTTCTATTCAGTTTCTGCAATAGCAATTTTCTTTTCATTTTGTCATTTCAAAAGGGTCATTTTTTTTGTTTGAGAAAAATCATTCAATTGCAATTGATAAAAATTATGCTTGCATAATACATAAACACTCTATATTATACAACATACAAAGATTTGCAAAAAACATTTAACCACAACATGAGGAGATTTATGAAGAAATTTCAACTAATTTTCGTTGTTTTATTTAGTTTTTTATTCTGCATCGCCACGCAGGCAGGAACGTATGTTTCGGGAACTGTTAAGGACATAGCAGGTTCGGGGCTTCCCGGAGCAAATATCATAGTTAAAGGAAAGTTTGTGGGGGCTACCACCAATGCGGAGGGTGCTTTTGACCTGCAGACCAAACTTAATCCGCCCTTTACGATTGTAGTTTCCATGATAGGTTACTCCTCACAGGAAATATCAATTACTGACTCGGAAAGTACGATTGATGTGATTATGGAAGAAGCTATCTTTATGTCCAATACTGTAGTTGTTTCCGCTTCACGCACCGAAGAAAGTTTTTTAAGAGCACCGGTTACTATTGAAAAACTAGATCAACTGGCTATTCGGCAATCGCCCGCTGTTTCATTTTTTGACGGCTTGGCAGAGATGAAGGAAATTGATCTGATAGCCAACAGTATGGTTTTTAAAGGCCCAACCGGTCGAGGTTTTGGCGATATGCACAACACAGGGTTAATACAACTTATTGATGGGACTGACAATACCGGTATTGCCAACGGCAGTTTTTCTATTGGGAATATGCTCGGTATTTCGGATATTGATGTGGCTGATGTAGAATTTCTACCCGGTGCCTCTTCCGCCCTATACGGGCCCAACGCATTTAGCGGGGTGTTGTTTATCAACACGAAATCGCCTTTTACCTACCAGGGCATTAGCGCACAGATTAAATCTGGGACGTCTTCTTCCGATTATGCCGGTACATTTCCTTTTTATGAGGCAAACCTGCGCTATGCCAAATCGTATGGCGATTTCGCATTTAAGGTAGTCGGCTCACATTTTCAAGCTCAAGACTGGGTTGCTCACAATTTTGATGATAAAAAAGGAAGGTCTAAAGGTAATCCCGATTATGACGGCGTTAATATATATGGAGATGAAGTGCGCAAAGAGTTCGACCTTGATGCACTTGCCGGCACACCTGCCGGGACTTTTGGTAAACAGTACGTTGCACGTACTGGTTATAAAGAAGAAGATTTATACAATTATGATCCGGCTCAATCTTCAAAATTCAACGCGGGGCTAGTTTATCGCCTCTCAGAAAATCTTGAAGCCAGTTATGATTTCAGGATCGGTGTCGGTCGTAGTATTTACCAGGGAACAAACCGTTACGGGCTTGACAACCTGATGGTCTTTTATAATAAGCTCGAGTTAAAAGGGAATAACTTTTTTGTACGCGGCTATATGCAGCAAGAAGACGCTGGCGACTCGCACGATATTGTTTTTACTGGTTGGAATGTTAACCGAACCTGGAAAAGTGACCCCCAATGGTTTGGCGAATATTTACCTGTCTATATTGGTTCTTTAGTGATAGGCAAAACTCAAGCAGAAGCCGATGCCGCAGCACGCCTGGTAGCCGATAAGGGACGTTTAGAGCCAGGTTCGGATGAATTCAACGCTGCTGTAGAAAAAATAAAAGGGATAAAAGATTTTGCAACCGGTTCCGGCTTTACTTCAAAATCAGGTTTCTCCAATATGGAAGCGATGTATAACTTTGCGGATCATATTGATTTTCTTGACTTGCAGGTAGGCGGTAATTACCGTTTTTATGGGGTAAACACTGAAGGCACAATATACAGCGACGCGAACGAAGCGATTAATTTATATGAATATGGCGTCTATGCCCAAATCGCCAAAGATTTAATTGACAACCAATTACGTTTAACCGCTTCGTTAAGAATGGATGATCACAAGAATTTTGAAAACCAAATCTCACCGCGTATAGCGGTTGTATATTCCCCATCAATAGACCATAATTTCCGCGCTTCTTTCCAATCAGGTTTTAATAACCCAATTATCGAATCCCAATATATTAATTTAAACCTTGGACCGATTGTTTTGTTGGGTGGAACACAGGATAATATGGATCGGACTGGACTGCATCGCATATATGAAAACGGGTTAAATATAACCACAGGCAAATTTGAGAAAACCCCTTTCGTGAAACCTGAATTTCAGGAAACATTTGAGGTTGGCTATAAAGCGTTGATTTCCGACCAACTCTTTGTTGATGTGAATTATTACCGTTCAGAATATACTAACCGTTTTAAGACGGTAACGGTACTGGATCCAGATTTGTTAGCTCAAGGTATTCAATTTCCGTATCGTCTATACACCAATGAGCAGGATAAAAATATTATTCTTCAGGGCACTGGTTTAGGATTAACCTATAGTTTCCTCTCTGGTTACCGAGCCGGCATAAACTATGTCTTTGTTGAAAGGTCCGGCGGGGATGATAAGGATCCTTTTACCAGCCTGAACAGACCAAAACATAATGTTAAGCTTTCTTTTGGCAACGCGCACTTGTTTGAAAATTTCGGCTTTAATTTAGCCGTCCGCTGGCGCAGTGAGTTTGAATGGATTGCCACATTTACTCCGGATGGCGGAATTGTTGGCGGGGAAACAGTCGTTGATGGGCAGTTTACTTATAAAGTACCTACACTACAATCTACCATTAAAATCGGCGTCAACAACCTAATGGGTGTAGGCTACAATCAGGCTTTCGGCAGCGTTGAAATCGGCTCTATGGTTTATCTCTCTATTACATACGATTCACTCTTCTATTAATCCCGACAAAAAAACGCGGCTATCCGGCTGCGTTTTTTTATACTGAAACAGTCCCAGGCATCGTCATTCGTATCAACCTAACCCAGATGAACTGGAAAAGACAAATCTCAAAAAGATAAATTACAAATAAATTTCCCTATAAGGATCCCTGCGGGACAATTTATAAAATTCAAATTCCAAACAAGAAATTTGTGTTAAGGTGTCTCGTTTTTTGGAATTTTGATATTGATATTGTAATTGATATTGATATTGAGATTTGGGATTTATTTGTTATTTGTCCG
>JAKIUC010000005.1 GCA_021647785.1 Melioribacteraceae bacterium | reverse complement strand
TAAAAGTAATTAAAAGAAAGTCCCAGAGGAACGACACTAAACAAATTTAATTCAATTTTGGAACGTAGAATACAAATACAAAACTAAGTTTTTATTACACCCCACCTTTGTGGTTAATGTTAAAATGTTATCATCCCTTACTCCAGCTTAGTCGATTATAGTATTACAACATAAATCCTTCCCGCAAAAAACACGGGACAGGTGTTTTTTATATTAAGAAATTTCAAATGATAAAAAGCAAATAACAAATAAACGACAAAAATCAAATTTCAAAATTTACTTTCTTGGTTCTCAATTTGTTATTTATAATTTGATTTTTGTCGTTTGCGGCTTTGCCGCCATATGTATTAGTCCCGCAGGAGCAGGATTCTAATATATAATTTGGGTTGAAACTTAAATATCATATCCCTATTTTGAATTCAATTTAATTTACAGGTTTATAATGAATTCTGAAATTACAATATTATTATTAACCGCTACAACAATAGGGTTTGTTCATACTGTACTTGGTCCTGATCACTATATTCCTTTCATTGTACTTTCAAAATCTGAAAAATGGAGTAAGTTAAAAACTTCAATTGTAACACTACTTTGTGGAGCAGGTCACGTACTCTCCTCAATAGTAATAGGTGTAGTTGGTTTTGTTTTAGGAGTTAAATTATTTTCGTTAGAAGCTGTTGAAGCATTTAGAGGCGAGATAGCTGGCTGGCTCTTAATAACTTTCGGATTGTTATATACCGTGTGGGGAATAAAGCAATCTTACAAAAATAAAGCTCACTCACATATCCACTATCACCAAGATGGTGAAGCACATGAACATACCCATACCCACAAAACTGAACACTCACATTTACATACATCCAAAGGGAAAAAACTAACACCATGGGTAATTTTTATTGTTTTTATTTTAGGTCCTTGTGAACCATTAATCCCTTTGTTGATTTTTCCTGCAGCAAGTTTTAACGTAGTAGCAGTTATTGCTGTTGCATCTCTCTTTTCATTTGTAACATTAGTTACAATGCAGGCTATGGTTTTTATTGGAATTTATGGATTAAGTTTTTTCCCTCTGCAAAAAATTGAAACCCATATACACAGTTTGGCTGGGGGTTCAATTTTATTGTGTGGAATTAGTATACAGTTTTTAGGACTTTAACTTTTGTCCCCTACAATTAAGAGAATTAGAGAGAAAAGATGCACGAGGTAGGTATTGCCCAAAGTATTCTAACAATTGTTGAAAAAGAAGCAGATAAAAGTGGTGCTTCAAATGTAAAGAGAGTAAAGCTAATTGTTGGTGAGTTTACTGGTGTTGTAAAAGAATCGCTTGAGTTTGCATTAGATATTGTAAAAAAAAACACATCAGCACAAAATGCAGAATTTATAATTGAAACAGTAAAGCTAAAAACCTACTGTCAGGAATGTGATAAAACATTTATTGGGAAAGATGATGCTCACTTTCTGTGCCCAGACTGCAGCGGAATTTTAGGTATTGTTGAGGGAAAAGAACTGAAGATTGAGTTTATTGATGTAGAGTAATGATAGATGTTTTACATATTCCAAAATTTAATGTTACGAGGTAAAGATGCATATTATTGATGTCAATAGTCAGATACTTAAGGAAAATAGCAGACTTGCTGAGGAGAACAAAAAGTTATTCGCCAAATATGATTTACACGTTACAAATTTTATGTCGGCTCCGGGAGCCGGAAAAACAACGGTATTGGAAGAAACAATAAAAAGAATAAGCAGTAAATATAAAATCTCGGTTATTGAAGGAGACCTACGAACATCAATAGATTCAGAGAGAATTGAAGCTCTTAACATTCCCTCATATCAAATTACCACAGGAACCGTTTGCCACCTTGATGCAAGAATGATACATAACGCACTTCATGATTTTAAACTTGAAGGAAGCGATTTATTGTTTATCGAAAATGTTGGCAACTTGGTTTGTCCGGCAGATTTTGAGCTTGGCGAGGATTTAAAAGCTATGGTGTTTAGTGTTGTTGAGGGGGCGGAAAAACCAAAAAAATATCCGGTTATGTTTCATTCGGTTGAGGTTGTTCTTTTAAATAAAATAGATTTGATTCCCTACTCTGGCGTGAGTCTTGAAGAATTAATATCTAATGTAAAAGAAGTAAATCCATCTGCAAAAATATTTCCAATCTCGTGCAGAACTGGAGAAGGAATTGATGAATGGATTGATTGGTTTATTGGAAAAATTAATTCTAAATGATTTCACGGGTAAAAATAATTATTCGTGGTGTTGTGCAGGGCGTTGGTTTCAGACCCTTTATTTATAAGCTGGCGTTGCATTCTAAAATTAATGGCTTTGTTTATAACTCATCTCATGGCGTTTTTATTGAAGCAGAAGCAAAATTAAATGTTTTAAATAATTTCATTTCAAGAATTGAAAGAGAGAAACCGCCGATGGCATTTATTTCGGGAATGGAATTTTCATATCTCGATTCAGTCGGTTACATAAAATTTGAGATTCTCGAAAGTAAAAATGAAGTAACCACAACCACAGTAATATCACCCGATATTGCAGTTTGCGAAGATTGTTTAAATGAAATGAACGACCCTTTAAATCATCGTTACAAATATCCTTTCATAAATTGTACAAATTGCGGTCCCCGTTTTTCAATCATTGAATCACTCCCCTATGATAGACCGAACACATCCATGAAAATCTTTAAGATGTGTGATAAATGCAAAGCGGAATATGAGAACCCATTAGACAGGCGATTTCACGCACAGCCTATTGCCTGTTTTGATTGCGGACCACAAATCGAATTATGCGATTCACATGGGAATGGTGCTGCATCAAAAGATGAAGCTATTGAGCAAACGGTTCAAAAAATTAAAAGTGGAAAAATAATTGCAATAAAAGGATTAGGTGGATTTCAATTTCTCGTTGATGCTTTGAATGAAGACGCAGTTAATCTGTTACGTAAAAGAAAACATCGTGATGAAAAACCATTTGCACTAATGTTTCCAACTATCGAATATGTTAAAGAAATTTGTTCTGTGTCGGAAGCTGAGGAGAGACTTTTACTTTCACCGGAATCTCCGATTGTTTTATTAAAAAGGATAGCTAACAATCGACACATTGCAAACTCGGTAGCACCCGATAATCCTTACCTCGGTGTAATGTTACCCTACACTCCGCTTCATCATTTATTATTACAGACTCTGAACTCTCCGGTTATTGCAACAAGCGGAAACATCTCCGAAGAGCCTATGTGCATTGATGAAAACGAAGCACTTGAAACACTTGGAAATATTGCCGATTATTTTCTTCTCCATAACAGACCTATAGTACGTCAAGTGGATGATTCAATTGTTCGCATCGTTTTGGATAAAGAGATGATACTGCGTAGAGCACGCGGCTATGCTCCTTTCCCTGTACAAATTTCTAACAGTGATGGAAAAACGATACTTGCAGTTGGCGGGCATCTTAAAAATTCCATTGCATTAAAAGTTGGAGAAAATGTTTTTGTTAGTCAGTACATTGGTGATCTTTCAACGGAGTCATCATTCAAATCATTTCAAAAAGTAATATCCGATTTTAAAAACCTTTACAATATTGAACCGGATAGAGTTGTTCACGATGAACATCCGGAATATATTTCTACAAAATATGCAAAGAGTTTGGAATGCAATACTGCTTCCGTGCAGCATCATTACGCACATGTTGCATCATGCCGAGCAGAGAACCAAATTAACGGAAGTACACTTGGCGTTTCTTGGGATGGAACAGGTTACGGAAGTGACGGCACTATTTGGGGTGGAGAGTTTTTTATTTCTGATGATGGTTCATATTCTCATTGTGCACAACTAAAACAATTCCCATTACCTGGTGGTGAAAAGGCTATTAAAGAATCTCGCAGATCAGCCATTGGAGTTCTCTACGAATTATACGGAGATGAAATTTTTAATAGAGATTTTGAATTTTATCAAGCTACTTTTAAAAATAGCGAGTTTAATATTATTCAAAAAATGTTGGAGAAAAATATCAACTCGCCAATTACATCAAGTGCCGGACGTTTGTTTGATGCCGTTTCCTCTTTGCTCGGCATATCGTATATTTCAAACTATGAGGGGCAATCGGCAATGAAGCTCGAATTTATTGTTGATACAAATGAACGTGGGCATTATCCATTTTCAATCAATGAAAATACTATACTTAAAATAGATTGGAGTGAAATTATTAAAGCATTATTGGATGATAAAAAAAAGAGAGTTGATATCTCAAAAATTGCAACTCGGTTTCATAATTCATTAGCTCAAATAATTTTATCTATCTCAGAGATAGTTGGCAAAGAGAAAGTATTATTAAGTGGCGGTTGTTTTCAAAATATATATTTAACTGAACAGACAGCAAAATTGTTAACTGATAAAAAGCATAAAGTTTATCTCAATCAAAGAGTACCGCCGAATGATGGAGGAATTGCTCTTGGGCAGGTTGCAGCTTATAATGTAGTACGAAAGGATTGGATGCGGAATGAGTCTTCTGAAAATACCCGCATTTTGGGGGAGTAATACCTCAGTGAATTGAGTAGCTAATAATTTGAAATATTGGTAACTTGGAATAATTTGAAATATGTGAAATACTAAACTGGAGTTTTTATGTGTCTTGCAATACCTGGTAAAATAATTTCTATAAATGATAACGATCCGGATTTAATTATGGCTAAGGTCAGTTTTGCCGGTGTTACAAAAGATATTTGTCTGCAATGGATTGATGACCCCAAAGTTGGGGAATATGTTTTGGCTCATGTAGGTTTTGCACTAAATAAAATTGATGAAGAAGATGCAAATGAAACAATTAAACTTTTAAGAGAAATGGGAGATATTAATTGAACCCTAATTATGCAGTTGTGTAAAACTTAAAAAATTGGATTTATTGATGAAACACTTAAATGAATATCGCGATTCTACTTTAGTAAAAAATCTATCAAACAAAATAGCTGAAATTACAACACGCAATTGGTCTATAATGGAAATTTGCGGCGGGCAGACCCACTCAATAATGAAATACAATTTGGAGGAATTACTTCCCGATAAAATCAACTTGATTCATGGACCAGGCTGTCCTGTGTGTGTTACTCCACTCGAAAAAATAGATAAAGCTCTGAAAATAGCTTCAATGGAAAATGTTATTTTTACTACCTTCGGCGATATGATGCGGGTGCCAGGCTCTCGTGATGATTTGCTTAGTGTTAAAGCTGACGGAGCTGATGTGAGAATGGTTTATTCACCTTTAGATGCCTTGAAAGTAGCCGAGGCAAACCCTGATAAAAAAGTTGTTTTCTTTGCTGTTGGGTTTGAAACAACATCCCCTGCAAATGCAGTTTCTGTAATTGAAGCAAAACGACGAGGGTTGCAAAATTATTCCATACTTGCCTCACACGTTTTAGTACCTCCGGCAATTGAAGCATTATTGTCCGATCAAACTTCCGAGATAGATGGGTTTCTTGCTGCCGGACATGTCTGCACGGTAATGGGTTACAATGAATATTACCCCCTCGTAGAAAAATTTAAAACACCAATTGTAGTTTCAGGATTTGAACCTGTGGACATTTTACAAGGAATTTATTTGGTAACAAAACAGCTTGAAGAAAATAGGTGCGAATTAGAAAACCAATATAGCCGTGTTGTTACTAAGGATGGTAATATAATTGCACAAAATATGATTTTTGAAGTCTTTGAAATCTCCGATATGAAATGGAGAGGAATTGGAGAAATACCACAAAGTGGATTTAGGATAAAAGATAATTATGCCAAATTTGATGCAGAAAAAATATTTGATGTTGGCGATATAAAAGTTAATGAACCTGAGAACTGTATTGCCGGTGAAGTTTTGCAAGGCAAGAAAAAACCGATGGAGTGTGCAGCATTCGGAAAAGAGTGCAATCCTGAACATCCACTTGGAGCACCTATGGTTTCTACAGAAGGTGCATGTGCAGCTTATTTCCATTATAAGTAAAACTAAAATTAAGTTGTAAGTACAACAAAATTAAAAGTTCATTCTATGGAAGTACCCTATAGAATGAAAAAGTATTTTTAATATATTAACCAACGGATTTAGAGACTGTGTGAAAAGTACCCTCACGGACTAAAGTCCGTTCAGGAAAGTTCGTTTTTAGTTAAAATACCAACGACTAAAAGTCGTTGGTTAATGAAATTTGGACTTTTCACACAGCCTCTTTATCCGTTGGTTAATGAGCCTATCGAATTACGGTCAATGAAAAACCCTCATCACCGATGAGAGAACTAACATGGAACAAAAAATTTATGAGTAAATTAGACTTAACCTGCCCAATACCAAAAAATGAATACGATAAAGTTTTACTTGCCCACGGCGGTGGCGGAAAATTAATGCACAACCTGATTGAGAAAATTTTCATTTCTCAATTCGATAACTCTTTGCTGAACCAGCAAGGTGATAGTGCACTCTTTGAAATCGATTCTTCAAAACTTGCTTTCACAACAGATTCTTATGTAGTGCAGCCTATATTTTTTCCTGGAGGAAATATTGGAGAGATTGCGATATATGGAACTGTAAATGACCTCTCTGTTGCTGGAGCAAAACCTTTATATCTATCAGCAGGCTTTATAATTGAAGAAGGACTTCCGATAGAAGATTTATGGAAAATTGTTGTTTCAATGAAAGAAGCTGCTGATAAAGCCGGAGTTCAAATTGTTACTGGCGATACAAAGGTAGTAGAGAGAGGGAAAGGTGATAAAATATTTATTAACACCTCTGGCGTAGGTACTGTTTATGATGGTATTAATATCTCACCTAAAAATTGCAAACCTGGAGATGTAATAATTCTAAATGGAAAAATTGCTGACCACGGAGTTGCAATCATGTCCGCCCGCGAAGGATTGGAATTTGAGACTGAAATTGTAAGCGACTTAGCTCCGTTAAATGGTCTAATTAATTTAATGATTAATACTTCAAAAAATATTCATACAATGCGTGATGCAACGAGAGGCGGTATTGCAACTACATTGAATGAAATTGCAGATTCATCAAATTTTGGAATAGAAATTTATGAAGATAAAATACCGATAAACGAACAAGTAAATGGTGCATGCGAAATACTTGGATTAGACCCTCTGTATATTGCCAACGAAGGTAAGTTGCTTGCATTTGTCGATTGCAATGATGCGGAGGAAGTATTGGAAAAAATGCTCTCTCACCCATTCGGGAAAGATTCAAAAATTATTGGAAAAGTTGTGGAAGACCACCCAAAAAGAGTTGTGATGAAAACATCAATTGGAACCAACAGAATTGTAGATATGATTTCCGGAGAACAGTTGCCAAGAATTTGTTAATAAGTGAGTAATAAAATATGAACAAAACATTATCAATTATTACACAAAACGAGGAGATGCGTCAGTTAATAAAGCGTGTTGACAAAGTAGTTGCTTCAAACACACCCATTTTAATTATTGGTGAAACCGGAACCGGAAAGGAAATATTTGCGGAGTATATACACCGCACAAGTCCCCGTGCAGACCAAACATTTGTTAAAATTAGTCTCTCTGCCTTACCTGCAGAATTACTTGAAAGCGAATTGTTCGGGCATGTGCGAGGTTCATTTACCAGTGCTTCAACAGAAAAAAAAGGGCTATTTGAAATTGCACATAAAGGAAGCATTTTCCTTGACGATATTGATGATGTACCTATTCAAATTCAAAAAAAAATGCTGCGAATCTTAGAATCCGGTGAACTATTAAAAGTTGGCAGCACATCCACAATTCCCGTTGATGTAAGATTAATAACAGCTTCAAAAGTAGAATTAAAAGAGATGGTAAATAAAAAACTTTTTAGGTCCGATCTATTTTACAGAATAAATGGAGTTCCTGTTAGAATTCCTCCACTCAGAAATAGGAAGGATGATATACCATTACTTATCAATCATTTTTTCAAGCACTACTTTCCAAATAAAACTGTAAATATTTCAAAGGAAGCTACTTCAAAACTCATTAATTACTCATGGCCCGGGAACGTAAGAGAATTACGAAATATTATTCAAAGGCTTGCACTACTGGTTGATGATGAAGTTCTTGTTAAAGATTTACCTCTGGATATTAGTGACGAAAACCCATTTGATAACATTATTAAAGCGTGTAAAAGTTGTTTTATTGAGGATAATATTTGCTTTGAAGATTTAATAAAATGTCTTGAACAAAATCTTATTAATGAAGCTTTGGAAAGAACAGATGGAAACAAAACACAAGCGGCAAAAATGTTAGGGCTAAATATTTCTACATTCAGGGATAAAATAAAAAAGATAAACGGTTAGTTTAAAAAGTGGTTTTGTGATATTTGAATAGTACAAATATTTTAGATTAAGTATCTTCAGCAAATATTTTAAAAGATAAAAAAAATGATTGGTGGCGGTTTAAAAGCAATTAAATATGCCCTGAAAGCATCGTATGTGGTTGGGTTCCAAAAAATGTTTCGGGCAATATTCTCTAAAAATTCATGTAAAACATGTGCTCTTGGTATGGGTGGACAAAACGGAGGTATGGTAAACGAAATGGGAAAATTCCCCGAAGTTTGCAAAAAAAGTTTTCAAGCTCAAATCACAGATATTCAACCTCCTATTCCAAATAAACTGTTTATCGAAAAAAGTATTAATGATTTTAGAAAAACATCAGCAAGATTATTGGAGCGGAGCGGACGCATAAATTCTCCACTTTATAAAGCTGAAGGTGATTCCCATTATTCCGTAATTTCGTGGGAGCAGGCAATCAAAAAAATTGTGAATCAATTTAAGGTAACTCCACCAGAGCGAAGTTTTTTTTATAGCTCGGGGCGTTCTTCAAATGAAGCTGCGTTTTTATTGCAACTCTTTGCCCGCATGTACGGTACAAATAACATCAACAATTGTTCTTATTATTGTCATCAAGCTTCTGGCGTAGGTATGGGTGCTACAATAGGAACAGGGACTGCAACTGTTCAACTTGAAGATCTTGAAAAAGCAGATTTAATTTTTGTTATAGGTGCAAACCCAGCCTCAAACCACCCTCGCTTTATACGCCAACTCCTTTATTGCCGTAGGCGTGGAGGAAATGTAATTGTTATAAACCCAGCGAGAGAAAAGGGATTGGTAAAATTTGCAATTCCATCAGATATTAAATCTATGTTAAATGGTGGGAGTTCAATTGCTTCCGAGTATATCCAAGTTCAAATTGGAGGGGATATTGCAATTCTGAAAGGGATAGCCAAAGCAGTGGTAGAAAGAGGAAAACACGATGTTCAGTTTATGGAAAATTTTACAAATGGAAATGAAGATTATTTAGATGATATTAGAAATACAGAATGGGGAAACATAGTTTCAAATTCTGGTATTTCAAAAAAGAGGATAGAGCAAATAGCAGAGATTTATGGAAATTCAAAAAATGTTATTTTCTCTTGGGCAATGGGAATTACACACCACGAACATGGGGTGGAGAATGTTGAATCGATTGTTAATCTTGCTTTGCTGCGTGGAATGATTGGCAAGCGTAATGCGGGGTTGCTCCCATTACGAGGTCATAGTAATGTTCAGGGAATTAGCTCGGTTGGTGTAACACCTGCATTGAAGCAGAAAGTTTTTGGAAATATTGAAAAACACTTTGGCGTTAAACTACCTACTACTCCGGGTATGGATACATTGTCTTGCATGCAGGCATCCTACGATGGGAAAATTGATTTAGCTTTTTTATTGGGAGGAAACCTTTACGATGCCAACCCTGATACGCAATTTACTGAGAAGGCTTTAAACAACATTCCATTAAAAGTTTTTTTGAACACTACATTAAACCAAAGTCATTTTTATGGAGTAGAAAAAGAAGTCATAATTCTTCCGGTAGCTGCCAGGGATGAGGAAGAGCAGAAAACAACTCAAGAATCGATGTTCAATTTTGTTAGAATGAGCGATGGCGGAATTGTTAGACTAAATAATGTGCGTTCAGAAGTTGAAATTATTAGTAACATTGCAGAAAAAGTTCTCGGAAATAATCCCGTTGACTTTGGAAAATTAAAACAGCATCAAAACTTGCGAAAGTTTATAGCACAAATAGTTCCCGGATTTGAAAAAATGAGTGAGATTGAAAAAATCAAAGAGGAGTTTCATATTTCAGGCAGGGTACTTCATCAAGCCCGTTTTGCAACTCGCAATGGTAAAGCAAATTTTAAAGTATGCTCAATACCTACACTGAAAGGAGGCGAAGGAGAATTTCGTATGATGACTGTTAGAAGTGAAGGACAGTTCAATTCAATAATATATGAAGAAGAAGACCTCTACAGAGAGCAAACAAGCCGCTGGATAGTGTTGATGAATAGAGATGATATTACAAATAAAGGATTGCAAGAGAACGATTTCGTTACCTTGGAATCTGCCGTTGGGAAAATGGAAAAAATTGTAGTTCGAGAATTTGATATCCCTCGTGGAAACATTGCTACCTATTATCCCGAATCCAATATTTTAGTGCCAACTACAACCGATCCAAGAAGCTTAACCCCTGCCTATAAATTGGTTTGGGTAAAAATTACAAAGTAAAATTTAATAAATAGAAGAATATAAATTATTATGATTGACAATAGTATTTTCCTTATTGGACTATCTCTAATATTGATACACGAAATGGATGCAATTCGTTGTAAAGAATGGAGGATATTTCCTGGACTTTCGCTGCTAAAAGATAAAACCGGATATATCATTTTTCTTTTTGCTCACATACCGATATTCTATTTTCTGGTTTGGCAGCTAACGAGCAGTTCAGATATTGAAACATTTAGAATGGGTTTCGATATTTTTCTAATTCTTCACCTCGGGCTTCACGTATTATATCTTAAACACAAAAACAATGAATTTAAAGATTGGATATCGTGGACAATTATTTTAGGGTCTGCAATGTGCGGGTTCTTTGATTTAATAATATTATGCTGGTGAGAATGTACTTTGCAATAAATTAAACGGAGATCATGCAATAGAAATTAAGTGCTTAATGCATTACAAAAAACCTTATCCGAAGGACTCACTAAGAGAAGGTTAATACTCTATCTCCCATTTGTTGAAAAACTCCCAGCACATCTCCTAATGAGTCCTACGGACAAAATAAATATAGCCCCTTACGCCACTCTCTAAATTTCTTTTTTCAATTATCACTATATTTGGTTTTCAAATTTTTAGAAGTAATTTTTAAGTGATATGAATTCAAAATATGAAGTAGTAATTGGTCTCGAAGTACACGCACAGCTATCAACAGAATCAAAAATATTTTGCGGATGTTCCACAAAATTTGGGAGCAACCCAAATTCAAATGTTTGTCCCGTTTGCCTTGGGCATCCGGGTGTGTTACCAGTATTGAATAAGAAAGTTGTTGAGTACGCAGTTCTTATGGGACTTGCAACTAATCACGAAATAAAAGAGCGTTCAATATTTGCACGTAAAAATTATTTCTACCCCGATTCACCAAAGGGCTGGCAGACAAGCCAATTTGATGAACCAATTTGTGAAAATGGATATCTTGATGTTGTAACATCTGCCGGTGAAGAACGCCGACTTGATATTACACGCATTCACATGGAAGAGGATGCAGGTAAATCGATACACGATAAAGGTGCAGAAACACTTGTTGACCTTAACAGGACTGGTGTTCCGCTAATTGAAATTGTGAGTGAACCAGTTATGCGGTCGGCAGAAGAGGCATATCTCTATCTCACAAAAATGAAACAGATTTTAACCTACCTCGATATTTGTGACGGCAATATGGAAGAAGGCTCTCTCCGCTGCGATGCAAATATTTCTATCCGATTAAAAGGTGAAACCGAACTTGGCACAAAAACAGAAGTTAAAAATATGAACTCTTTTAAAAATGTTGAGAAAGCAATTAATGTTGAGATAGCGAGACAAGTTGATATTATTGAAGATGGTGGGAAAATAACTCAGCAAACACTACTATGGGATGCAGATTTAGAGAATGTTTTTCCGATGCGGAGCAAAGAAGAATCACACGACTATCGCTACTTTCCGGAACCAGATTTAATGCCAATTATTATTGATGAAGAATGGAAAAATGAAATTGCAAAAAATTTACCAGAACTTCCGGAAGCACGAAAAAATAGATTTGTAGCAGAATATAAAATTCCGGAATATGATGCAGAAATACTTACAAGTAACCGTCCGCTTGCCGATTATTACGAGCGTGCAATTACAGTAACTAACGATTACAAATCTGCAAGTAACTGGATTATGGGAGATGTGCTTAAAGTTGTAAATGAAGAGAAAATTGAGATTTCAGACTTCCCTATCTCCGCTGAAAACATTGGGAAACTAATTGAGTTAATAAACAATAATACAATTAGCGGGAAAATTGCAAAAGATGTTTTTCCTGAAATGTTACAAACAAATGAAGACCCTGCAAAAATAGTAAAAGAGAAAAATCTAGTTCAAATTACAGATACATCAGAAATAGAAAAAATAATTGATGAAATAATTGCAACCAACCAACCACAAGTTCAACAATATGTTGGTGGTAAAGAGACAGTAGTAGGATTTTTTGTAGGACAGGTGATGAAAGCCACACAAGGAAAAGCAAACCCAAAAGCTGTTAATGAATTGCTTAAAAAGAAATTGGATGAACAAAAATGATTTGATTGATTTGTTCTATTTTCAACTAGTGAATCTTTTCAAATAAACTTACATCAAACTGATGAACGAAAACGAAATAATTGCAAAAGCCCAAGAAGGCGACAGAGCTGCACTTGCTAAGCTGGTAAAAATGTACGAACAAACAGTTTACAACTTTGCTTATAAAATCTGTCGTGATAAAGAGAAAGCTGAAAACACCATGCAGGAAACATTTTTGAGCATGGTGAAATCGATTAAACAATTCAGCGGAAAATCGAAACTTTCTACTTGGCTCTACACAGTTGTTTCAAATCATTGTTTGATGATGGCAAGAAGTAATAAAAAACACATCTATACTTCATTGGATGATGAAGATGCTCTTATTGATGTAAAGAATATTACAGATTGGGATTTAGCTCCGGACAAAATTGCTGAAAATAGTGAACTTGGAGAAATTCTTGATGAGGCAATAAAAAAACTTGCACCAGATTACAGAGTAGTTTTTATGCTGCGTGATATTCAAGGATTTTCAACAGAGGAAACCGGCAAGGCAATTGGTCTCTCGGTTCCAGCAGTTAAATCGCGTTTACACCGAGCAAGAGCTTTTTTACGAAATGAATTAAACAAAACTTTTAGTTATGGAAAATAGTAACAAAACAACATGTAAAGAAGTGATGAACCACATCTGTGATTCTCTTGGTGAAGAATTTGATTCTCCACATTGTATTGCACTTAAACATCATCTTGAAAGTTGTGGTAGCTGTCAAAAATATTATAAATCTATATCCCACACAATTCAAGTATATAAAACATACGAATGGAAAATATCCACAGAAACACACAACAAATTGTTAGATTTTCTTGGGCTTGATGATTGCGAATAGTTAGTGACTACTTAGAAAGTCAGACACAGAAGTTTTGACACAGAAGTTTTTCAATTCAATTGATTTTACATCCGTTATGCCGTACCTTTATTAAATTTTTAGAGTAAATAATGCAGACTATAAATGCTACAAATGCACGTTCAAATCTTTATATACACAACCAAAATTGTCTGTGAGACTCTTAAAGAGGTTCTCGGAGCGAAGCTTCGATTTGGTTGTTATATGCCGACAACTTTCGCATTTAAATTTCCGATAACCACTTTGTTGTCGGTATAAACTTATTGATGATGCTCACTTATCAAATGAACCAATAAAAATTACCGGAAAAAGAGGAGATGCGGTTTTAATATCCGATGATAATTGGCGAGCAATCCAGGAAACTCTTTATCTCCTTTCAATTCCAAATATGCGCGAATCTATTGTTGATGGAATGAGTACTAACCATAAAAATTATTCTAAGTAATTAGAATGTGGACTCATTATAGTATTAACAACTAAATCCTTCCCGAAAAAAAACTCGGGACAGGTGTTTTTTATGTAAAGAAATAAAGCACCAAAAACAATGACCAAACAACAAATAAATCTCAATACTCAAATACAAAATAACAAACAATAAGTTTTGAATTTAGGTGTTGTAATTTGTCCGTAGGACTTTGTGAGGAATTTGTTTGTTTTTTAGGAATTGTGTTTTGTCCGTAGGACTCTGTGAGGAATTTGCACCGTAGGAGCCATATGAATAAGATTGCGTTATAGTTTTTGCAAACCTTGAAGCTTAAGGGGTTTTTATGTTGTGGTACCGCACAATTACCTCTATTTTTATGCAGTATCATTGAACAATTATTGTGATATAGTAATGAAAAACATCTCTCCTCTAAACTACTCATATCAATTTTCGATAATAAAATTAACAAATTAAAGGAGTTAATATGTGGATTGAGGTTTGCGACAAGTTAATAAATTTTGACCATATCACAAAAGTTGAAAAAGATAATAAAAATAATCAAATTCATTTTTATACTGACCACGATAAAATTACTGTAGAATTTAAAAATGAAATAGAATTGGAGCAAGTCTATTTTAATCTGTTAGAAAGAATTGCTTCAAAACCAATTGATGGCTTTAGACAATAAGGTTAAAAGGAACTTCTTCAAAAAACATTTTGTTATATACAAATGAGCAATGTGTTTGATACTATGACAAAATAAAAAGATTAACGATAACTATGCTGCGATTTTAGCTCATTATTTATTGGTTTTATGATTAACAGAAACCTTTACACGCTATACAATACAGGTGCAGCTACGCCTTACAAGCAAGGGGGCGTAGCATCAAAAATAGAGTAAAAACGGACAATACTCAAATTTCAAAATGAACGCTGTATTATGTTTTGAGGTTATGCGAAGCCCCCTAACAATTTAACTCTGTGGCAACTTTGGTTTGCACTTCATTTGTTAATGATTCGTACGAATGTCCTGATGGATTGATAGGCTCTAAAAATTTGACACAAATCTTTTTAAATGGTCTCGGAATTAGACTCCCCTTTGGAAGAGCTTTATACGCACCACCAATTGCAACGGGTACAATAGGAACATTTAATTCGCTGCTTAATATTGCAAACGTTTTTTTGTAATCGCCTAATTCCCCATTTGTTGAACGTGTTCCTTCCGGAAATATTATCATATTTTTTCCACTCTTTAAAACAGCACCCATCTTCTGAAGTGATTTTTTTAAATCCTTATTTATATCTACAACAATTACATTATTTTTATTAGCTATAAAATTGATGAACTTATTCCCAACATGTTTCTTCTTTGCATAAAAATACGTTTGCTTCATTATTTTATTTTTGATAAACATTGTAACAAAGAGTCCATCAAAAAAACTTTGATGGTTCGGGGCTAATATAAATGGACCTTTGGGAAGTTTTTCAACCCCTTCCGATTTGACTTTGAAATAAAGAGTGAAAACTAACCGCGACCAATTTTTAAATAAGTTTACCGTAACCCAGCTTTTAGGAAGATTTAGATGTATAGTCTCTTTGAAAATTGCCTTCCAATCAATTGTTTCAATATTTATTTTTGTTTTATTCTCTTTTATATAATTCGAAATTGCCTCTACAGTATTGTGTTTGAGTAAATCATCCTCATTTAATTCAAGCCCAAAAGTAGAACTTAAGAAGGATAGAAAAGTAATTTTATCGAGAGAATCGAGTGCTAAATCTAATTCGAAATGATCGGATGGGAAAACCTCCTTTTCTTTCTCCTTCACTAAAAAGTCTTTAATAATTTTATACTCTTCAAATTGTAAATCATCCTCTTTCTTCTCTTTTTTGATTGCATTTCCCTTTCCAATTTCAGGAAGCATAAATCGTTTTAGCTTACTTAACCTTGTGCGAGGTAGTGGTTCATCAATAACAATAAAATTTGAGATTCTTTTATAGGGTGGTGATTTTTCGTTATACTTTGCAATCACTTCCCATCTATAATATTCATTCACATCTGCAATTTCAGCCGATTTAACTTTTACAGAATTGGGACAAAGAATTGCAAATAGTTGGTCATCTTCCATATATACACCAACTTCTTCTGTTATATCATCAACAGCAAGAATTTTATTTTCCACTTCTTCCGGAGTAATATTTTTTCCACTTGAAAGGACTATTAATTCCTTCTTCCTTCCAGTTACAAATAGAAATCCATCTTCATCAAGATGCCCTAAATCTCCAGTATATAACCATCCATTTTTAATTGCCTCCTTTGTTTCAGCCTCTTTGTTGTAGTACCCTTTCATCAAATTTGGTCCGCGAGTTAAAATTTCTCCATCTTCAAATTTTACTTCCATTCCAGGAAATACTTCTCCGGGTGATCCAACTCTTATACGTCCAGGTCTAGTGAAAGTAATCATAGGAGAGGTTTCAGTCATTCCATAACCCTCAAGTACTTCAAAGCCAAGTGTTTGAAAATCGCGACCAACATCTTCATCTAACTTTGCACCGCCGCAAACAAATGTTTCAATTGCCCCGCCAAGTTTGTTGTGTACTTTCTTAAATATCTTTTTTGAAAACTTTTTCGATTGTCGTTTCTCAGCAAACTTGAATAAAAATGAAGCCACTTTGTTATCATTAATTTTTTCTTTTATTCCTTTTCTGATTAAAGCAAAAAATCTTGGAACTGAAACAATGATAGTAACTTTATGATCTTGCAGTGTTGCCATAATATCTTCGGACTGCAGGGATGGAGAAAACACAGACATACCGCCAGCATAAAGGGGTGCTATAATAGTACCAGCTAAAGGAAGAATATGATGCAATGGCAACAAGACTAAAGTTCTGGAATCTTCACCATAAATATTAACAAATTTTGTAACACCAAGTATGTTCGATTCAACATTCTTAAAAGTAAGCATTACACCTTTCGGTTTTCCAGTAGTACCCGAAGTATAAATAATAACTGCAACGTCATCATCATTATATGTAGGTAGTGTGCGGGTCTCACAACTAATCTCATCTAAATTTATATCATCAACACATATTTTTTTTATTAAATGACTTGTTTCTGCCAATGCTTCGTTCACACGCTCTTCAGTCTCTTTAGAATAGAATATCACTTCTGGTGTACAATCATTAAGAATATACGCAACATCTTCTGGGGGCAGCATAAAATCAATTGGAACAAGTATCGATTCTGTCATCATTCCAGAATATAAAGAGTAAACCCACTCTGGTCTGTTCTCAAGATATATTGCAATTTTTGATGTTCCCTGTTCGTCAAACAAAGTTGAATACTGCGAAATTCTTTTATGTAACAAGTTGTAACTTATTACTTCATCCTTAAAAATGATTGCTGTTTTATCTGATTGATGTAGGAACATAAAGCCTCTTAAATATTTAGAATAATAAAAGTTAATTTATTAAGTTACTGAACAAAATACGTTAATATTTTAAATTTATTATCTGAATATATTTTATGAAAAAAATAATGATTTTTCTTTTACTCTACTTTTTACTTTTTAACTTAGCAGTTATTTCTCAAAATCAGTTTGACACTTTATCTATAAGGCAAATTGCAAAGGGGGTTCAGCATATCTCTATTGTAGAGCCCTATGTTCCCTGGACTATAGATGTTCTTAAAATTGATTTAGAAAAGAGCATCTTAAAAATTGAAGCAGGAATAAGTCATAACCGAATAACTGGATTTGAAAAAACTTCTGCTATTTCAAGCAGAAGTAATTCTGATGGTCATCACATTGTTGGTGCAATTAATGGTGGATTTTTTGACGGAACTGGTCGTGATGTCGGAATGCAAATTAGAGAAGGCGAAATTGTTACTTCAAATAATAACTGGTCAGCTATTGGATTCAGCTTAAACAAAATCCCATTTATTGAAAGATTATCACTTCAATCAAAAATAATTCTTAGTGATAATATTAACTCGAGAATTATTAATGGAATTAACAAATCGCGTGATGAGAATCAGTTAATTCTTTACAATTCATATTTTGGAAGTTCAACAACAACAAACCAGTACGGAAGTGAGGTTATGGTTGAACCAATTTCTAACTGGATGGTTAATGATACCAATGCCTGCATTGTTATTAATAAAAATGTTGCTCAAGGTAACATGGCTTTAGTAGAAGGGAGAGCTATCCTTTCGGGACATGGGTTTTCAAAAGATTTTATTGATTCAAACATCGAAGTTGGTGATACAATTTTTGTAATTCATAAAATATCTCCTGCACCTGAACAAGTAACAACTTTATTAAATGGTTATCCAAAAATTGTTAGCAATGGTGAAAACTGTGCACTTGCTTGTTATGCTGATGAGGGTGGTTCAAATACTTTTGCTACTGCTCGTCATCCACGTACTGCTGCTGGGTTTGGTGAGAGCAAGCGTTATTTGTACTTAGCAACAGTGGATGGAAGACAAGTAACAAGCAAAGGGATGTCTTTACCAGAGTTTGCAGATTTCCTTATCAGTATTGGGGTTTACCGAGCAGTCAATTTAGATGGAGGCGGATCAACCACAATGGTTGTACGTAATAAAATTGTTAACTCCCCATCCGATGCAGGAGGTGAAAGACGTGTATCAAATTCATTGATGGTGGTTTCATTAGATTCAAAGGGCGAATTGACTCAAATAAATTTGAATACAGAATATGCAAAAGTCTTTGCTAAACGTAATTATCAATTTAGTGTTAGTGGTTCAGATGAGTATTATAATTCTATTTCGATTAATAACTCAAATGTTCACTACTCTCTTAGTCATAATTTTGGAGCAATCACAAATAGTGGTTTGTTCACTGCTGGTGAGAAAGCAGATTCTGGTTTTGTAATTTCAGAATATGAAAGCATGAAGGATTCTGCTTTGGTTATTGTGAACTCAATTGTGAGATTAGAAATTACACCCAAACTTGCACTTGCAGATACAGTAAACGAAATCCAGTTTAGTGTAAAATCTTACGACATTACTGGATGGAATCAAAACTTATCAAACGATAATTTTAAGTGGTATTCAACCAATAGTGATGTTGGTATAATAGATTCGCTTGGTAAGTTCACTGGGCTCTCTGGCGGTACAACAAAAATAATAGTTGAATGGGGAGATGTTAGTGATACAGCAATTGTTAGCATCGAGCTAAAAGAAGGAACATCAATCCTAAATAGTTTTAATAATATTGATGAATGGTCTTTAAGCGGCAAAGATATTGATACAATCAATAGTTCTATAGAAATTATAAATACCAAATTCACAGAAGGGAATTCTTCACTTAAATTAAATTACAGTTTTACTTATCAATCCGGAGTTCAAAATTGGGCTTACTTAAATGCTGACATTCCAATTGAAGGAATTCCACTTAGTTTTGAAATTGATATTAATGCAAATGATTTTAGCCATTCAATAGCATTTATTGTTAGCAATTATAGTGAAGAGGAGTTTGCAATATTAACCGATAAACCACCAGATATTGATGAACAATTTGATACTTTAACTGCAAAATTTGATAACCCAATTCCACTTGAACCAAATATTATTTTCCATTTTCCAATTGTTATAAAGCAGATAGCAATTATTCTTAGTAGCAATAGAGTTAGCAACACTACTTATACTGGATCTATTTTGTTTGATAACCTACGGGCAAATTATTCTGAAACCCCAGTATCTGTAAAGTTATTTAATAAATCAATTAATTCGTTTACTCTTTATCAGAATTATCCTAATCCATTTAACCCTACAACCACAATAAGATATTCAATACACACAATTGAAAAAAATAACAGATTGAACTTGCAGAGGTCTGAAATGTCAAAAGTGAAAATTACTATATTTGATATACTCGGTAGAACTATTGCAACTCTTGTTGATAAATATCAGAAAACTGGAAGTTACGATATTAATTTTGATGCCAGCAAATTAGCTTCGGGTGTTTACTATTATACATTAACTATGGATAACTTGATAGAAAGTAAAAAAATGATTCTGCTACGTTAAGTAATTTAGACTACGTTTCGACTTATTAATATTTTTAATAATTCAAATGCTTTTCAAATGTGATTTAGATTGATTTTTATATTATTTTAAAACTACAAAAACTTTTTTAATGAGGAACTACTTGGCTTTATCCAATAAACAAAAACAATTTATTGAAAGAAAAAAAGGGAAACTAAGCAATAAACAAATTGCTAAGGAACTTAAACTTCCTCTTGAAGAGGTAAATGAGTTTTCTGCAACAATCCAAAAGAAAAAATATCCCTTCTATTTTAATATACTACTTCTAATTATTCCAATATTATTAATATTAGTTTTAGAATTAACTTTATCTCTCGTTAATTATGGCGAGCCATTTAACCAATGGGAAACTGTAGATTCTAAAAAGATGATGTGTAATCCTGAAATTGCAAAGAGATATTTTTACACAACCGATGCTGTTCCTTATCCATCACAAGATTTATTTGATATTGAGAAAAGTAAATATTCAATTCGTATTTTTATACTTGGTGGAAGTAGTGCTGCTGGGTATCCCTTTACTCCAAATGGTTCTTTTGCAAGATATGTAAAGAAACGGTTGGAGCTAATTTATCCAAATAAAACTATAGAAATTATTAACACGGCTATGGCAGCAATTAACAGTTACGCACTGCTTGATATGATGCCTGGAATTATTGAACAAAAACCTGACCTAATTCTTATCTATGCTGGACATAACGAGTACTACGGTGCACTTGGTGCAGGTTCATTAGAGTCGCTTGGTAATTCCAGATGGTTAGTTAACCTAATGCTTTCAGCAAATAAATTTAAGACTGTTCAACTACTACGCAATGTTATTAATGGTGTAATGTCAATCTTCTCAACATCTAATGAGAAAGGTGGAACATTGATGGCTCGTATGGCAAGCGACCAAATGATTACACTTGGTTCATCTGTTTATCAAACTGGAATAAATCAGTTTGAGGGAAACTTAAATGAAATGCTGCAAATGGCAAAAGAGGCAAATGTAAAAGTTATCCTTTCAGATTTGGCAAGCAACATAAAAGACCAACCTCCTTTTGTATCTAATAACAAAAATGATGGAAGTTCAGCAAAGTACAACTATACCAAAGGGATGGAGAGCCTTGCTTCTGATGATTCTGAAAAGGTATTAGAGTTTTTTCAAAAAGCCAAAGACCTTGATGCACTGAGGTTTCGTGCACCTTCAGAGATTAATTCAATTATCCGTAAACTTGCAGCAAAATATAACTCCCCTTTCGTTAGTACCTCAAAGAGATTTAATGAACTAAGCCCTGATGGAATTGTTGGAAACAATTTAATGACTGACCATCTTCACCCTACCATTACTGGCTATCAAGAGATTGGGAAATTATTTATTACTAAAATGCTTGAGGAGAATCTTCTTCCAGATACAAAAATTGCACTGAGCAATAACAAGATTCAGGATAAATATGTTAGAGACCATTACAACTTTACTCATCTCGATTCAACAATTGGTAGGTACAGACTCAAAATATTAAAAGCTGATTGGCCATTTGTTAAAACTCCAAAATCTTTACAGCAAGTAATAGAAAGTTTTGATGTCCAAAATTTTTCAGATTCGTTAGCTCTATTTGTTATTGATAATAAATACTCTTGGGAAAGAGCACATAGAAAATTGGCTACATGGTTTTTCAAAAAGGGAGATATTGAAAACTATTTAGTAGAAATGGATGCAGTAATTTTTCAATACCCTTTTGTTTATGATTACTATGAAATGATTGCAAATAATTTAATTGGCTTAAAAATGTTTAGTAACGCACTCCCCTATTTATATAAGTACGATAAAGTTAAAGAGACAGCATTCGGAAGCAAGTGGATTGGAATAATAGAATTATCGAAGAAAAAAAGCGATGCTGCTATTAAGTATTTGGTAAAGTCTCTAAAATATAATTCACAGGATGCACAAGTTTACTACAACTTAGCTGGTGCTTACTCAATGAAACAAGATTACAAGTCTGCGTTGGATGCAATAAATAGTTGCCTCTTGGTTAATCCAAACTTCAATGGTGCAAAGGGTTTACAAAAGCAATTACTTAATGCGGTACGATAGATACTGGATGATGGATGTCGAATCCAGTATCAAGTATCCAGAATCTAGAAAATCGCATATATAAATGGTGCTAACGCTGAGCCTTGTGTTAGCACAATTAGACTTCCGAGAAGTACTAAAAAAAAGACTATTGGTAGCAGCCACCATTTTTTTCTTTCTCTAAGAAAGTCCCACAATTCTGAAAGTATTGAAAGTTTGTTCAAATATTTGCTCATAATATTAAAATTGTTTTTCGGTTGATGATTTTTTATACTTTTCGTCTCTTAAATTCCAATAAGATTTTTTCTCTTTTTCTATTTTTAAATCTAAGAAATCTTTACCAAATACTCTTGAGATAAAATTGATTGGTGTGATGATAAGGTAGAACAAAATTGAAAGGATAACTCGCGTCATCACAAAGCCTAGTACTACTGCAAGAGCCATCCAGACTTTTTGAAGTGGTAAAAGTAGCTTTGGAATAATAAAAGCTAATACGACTAATAATCCTCCAACTCCTAAAAATATAGGTGCTAATGATTTTGCAAAAACAAAAAGGAAGGCTCCAATTAGGATTAGAATTCCACCAACTTGTCCACCAAATTTCTTTAATTCTTTTTTATCACTTTTTATGTTTCTTATTTCTTCCAAAATCATTTATTAGTTCCTATCTGTTAAATCCGTTCAATCCGCGTGCTATTTTTTACTCAATCAAGTTCAAACTCTTTCTTCCAGTCAATATCTTTTTTTAATTTCTTCATTTCGTTTTTATCTAACAGAAAATTTCCAAGTAAGAGGTAATCCATATCAGTTCGCATAAAACAAGTGTATGCTTCTTCTGGTCTATTAACAATTGGCTCACCGCGTACATTGAATGATGTATTTACAATTACAGCGGAACCATACAAATCATCAAATTTGGAAATAGTAGCGTGGTAGAGTGGGTTTGTCTCTTTGCTCACAGTCTGTATGCGGGCAGAGTAATCAACATGAGTGATTGCTGGAATATCAGAACGTTTAATATTTAGCTTTTCAATTCCAAAAAGTTTTTCCTCCGCTTCTGACATTTTTTTCTGTCGCTCTTTTTTAACATCAGCAACAAGGAGCATATAAGGACTGGCAACATCCATTTCAAAATACTCCGAAACTTTCTCCTCAAGTACCGATGGAGCAAATGGTCTGAAACTTTCTCTGAATTTTATTTTTAGATTCATAATGGATTGCATCTTCTGCGAACGGGCATCACCAATGATAGAGCGGTTACCAAGCGCCCGCGGTCCAAACTCTGAACGTCCGTTAAACCATCCAATCACTTTTTCTTCGCCAAGTAATTTTGCAATTTCTTCAGGAATATCTTCATCAGAATATTCCTCATGCTTTATAGAGTTCAAATTCAAAAACTCTTTAATAATTTCATTTTCAAATTTTGGTCCGAGATACGAACCCTTTTGCGAATCACTTTTTTGTTTTACCGATCTTTCATTTCCCAAATATTGATGCCAAATAAAAAGTGCTGCACCAAGTGCCCCGCCAGCATCACCAGCCGCTGGTTGAATCCAAATGTTATCAAATATTTTCTCTTTTAAAATCTTTCCATTTCCAACACAGTTAAGAGCAACACCTCCGGCAAGACATAGATTTTTCTTTCCAGTAACATTCTTCACATGTCTTGATATTCGCAGCATAACTTCTTCTGTAACATCCTGTACAGACCGTGCAAGGTCCATCTCACGTTGTGTTAATTCCAATTCAGGTTTACGAGGTGGTCCGCCAAAAAGTTTATTAAACTTAGAGTTTGTCATTGTAAGACCAGCAGCAAAATTAAAATACTTCATATTTAATTTAAATGAGCCATCCTCTTTTAAGTCTATAAGTTCATTCAAAATTAAATCAACATATTTTGGTTCACCATAAGGGGCTAAGCCCATTACTTTATATTCGCCAGAGTTTACTTTAAATCCTGTGTAGTAAGTGAAAGCGGAGTAAAGCAACCCTAGTGAATGCGGAAATTTTATATCGGCTAATATTTTTATTTCGTTTCCGTTTCCAATGCCATAGCTTGTGGTTGTCCACTCGCCCACTCCATCAAGAGTGATGAATGCAGCATCCTCAAACGGAGATGGATAAAACGCAGATGCAGCGTGAGATTGGTGATGTTCCGGAAAAAGTATTTTACCACTATAATTTAATTCTGATGCTATCACTTCCTTTAACCAAAGTTTCTCTTTAATCCAAAGCGGCATAGCTTTAATAAATGATCTTATTCCCTTTGGTGCGTAGGTGAGATAGGTTTCTAAAATTCTTTCAAACTTAAGGAATGGTTTATCATAAAAAGCTACATAATCAATATCATCTATCAATATGTTTCCTTCTTCCAAACAATAATTAACTGCATTAATTGGAAAACGATGATCATGTTTCTTCCGTGAGAAACGTTCCTCTTGTGCTGCAGCAATAATTTCACCATCAATAATTAGAGCTGCTGCACTATCATGATAGAATGCGGAGATACCAAGTATATTCATATCCAACTAGCTTTTAGGACCAATCATTTCTTCTGGTCTAACCTTTGCATCAAATTCTTCGGCTGTTAGCAGCTCTAAAGCAACTACAGCTTCCTTCAATGTTGTGTTTTCGGTAAATGCTTTCTTTGCAACTTTGGCAGCATTGTCATATCCAATATGCGGATTAAGTGCGGTAACTAACATTAAAGATTGACGAAGCAATTCATCAATTTTATCCAGATTAGGTTTAATTCCAACAACCATGTTATCAGTAAAACTTTCGCATGAATCAGAAATTAATCTAATTGATTGCAGCAAGTTGTAAATCATAACCGGTTTGTAAACATTAAGTTCAAAGTTACCACTTGCACCAGCAAAACCAATAGCAGCATCGTTACCCATTACTTGAGCACATACCATTGTAATTGCTTCTGCTTGTGTTGGATTAACTTTACCAGGCATTATTGAACTGCCGGGTTCATTTGCAGGGAGTGCCAATTCTCCAAGTCCGCTGCGAGGACCAGAACCCATCCAGCGAATATCATTTGCAATTTTATGAAGTGAAGCAGCTATAGTTTTTAGTACACCGCTAAATTCAACAATTGCATCGTGAGCAGCCAGAGCCTCAAATTTATTTGGTGCGGTTGTAAATTTTTGTTCGGTAATTTCAGATATTTTTTTCGCTGATATTTCTGCAAAATCCTTATGCGTGTTTAGTCCAGTACCAACAGCAGTTCCGCCAAGTGCAAGCTCGGATAGCCTTGGTAATGCTGCATCAATCCGAGCTAATCCATTAGTAAGTTGCTGAACATATCCTGAGAACTCTTGCCCTAAGGTTAATGGAGTTGCATCCATTAAGTGGGTTCTCCCAATTTTAATTATATCTTTATATTCCTCTGATTTATCTGCGAGAGCATCTCTTAATTTTGTAACCATAGGAATTAAGCGGCGATATGTCTCCTCTACTGCTGCAATGTGCATTGCTGTTGGGAATGTATCATTTGAAGATTGTGCTTTGTTTACATCATCATTTGGATGAACAGGTTTTTTACTCCCCATCACTCCACCCGCAATTTCAATTGCACGGTTTGATATTACCTCATTCGAATTCATATTTGTTTGAGTTCCACTTCCTGTTTGCCAAACTACTAATGGGAAATGGTCATCCAATTTACCTTCAATAACTTCATCAGCAGCTTTTACTATTAACTCAACTTTTTCTTTCGAAATCATATTTAGTTCCGCATTGGTAAGGGCTGCGGCTTTTTTAAGAACTCCTAATGCTCTAATCAATTCACGTGGAAATCTTTCACCACCAATTTTGAAATTCATTAATGAGCGTGCTGTTTGTGCACCATAATACATATCGGATGGGACTTTTATCTCTCCCATTGAATCTGTTTCTACTCTATATTCCATAGTGTTTCTCCTATAAATAATTTATTTTGCACTTTAAAATTAGTTGATATGTTTACTATTTCCAATAGAATTAAGAAGGTTTTGATTCAAAATTAATATTTTAGTAACTTAGTTTTTAGTAGTTGAAAAAGTCGGCAAAGAAATATGTTGATTTTCTTCAATTAAAAAAAAGACTTATTGTTTGTAAAACAATATAACGGAGAATAATATGATAAGTTTAGAAAAAAAACTTTTTGACAAAATCTTAGACCTTAGACCAACAGAAAAAATATTTTTACTTGAAGCTATAGTTGAAAGTTTGGATAAATCGGATAAGTATATTCAAGAAATATGGTTAAAAGAGGCACAAGAAAGGCTATCAGCACATAGAAATGGAAAAACAAAAGGAATACCGGTGAATGAAGTATTGGGCGAAAGTTTATGAAAATATTTTTTGATGATCTTGCAAGTGCAGAATATCATGAAGCAATTGAATATTAAAAGGAATCAGCATCTAAAATTTAAGTATAGTGTCTAAAAAAATTCTAATAATACAATTATTTTATCTCCATTCCCCTTCTCGCCCCAACATATCTCGTTTTAAAATAAGTACTCTCTAACGATGAAACTGTTACACCCTTAGAGAAACTTGCATGAGCGAAAAGATTGTCACTAAGAAATATTCCTACATGCCCGGGAAATCTATCTTTAGTTGTATCAAAAAAAACTAAATCGCCAAATTGTAATGAGTGTTGGTTTGGTATTTTTTCTCCATTGTTATATTGCTGACTTGCTGTACGAGGCAAATTGAAACCAAGCGATTTCTGGAAAACATTTTGTGTAAATGCTGAACAATCAATTCCACTTTTATTATTTCCCCCATACTGATAGGGGGTATTTAGATATTTTACTATTTCCATCATAACTTTCTCTCTATCAGAAAGAATGATTGAAGGGTTGGCAGTTGTTTTATTCGTCTCAACAAAATCTTCAATATTTACTGGATGGTCCTCAACTGGCTCTTCATCAAATTCACTTCTATATGTTCTTTCGTCATTCTCAGAAGTAAATCGTGATTTACTATTATGGGGTTCTTTTTTTTCTGAAGGTCTGTTATAACGGTTATCAATAGATGCTGAACATGCAAAGAGAAAAAGGAGAATAAAAAGAGTTGTAAAATATTTCAATAAATTCATAAGGTGCGTTAACCTAAATACTTTCGTAAACTTTCACACCGTTTTTTATGTCTTAATCTTCTAATTGCTTTCTCCTTTATTTGCCGCACACGTTCGCGCGTTAAGTGAAATTTTTCACCAATATCCTCTAAAGTTAGAGCATGCTCACAATCAATTCCAAAATAGAGTTTCAATACTTCCGATTCTCTATCAGAAAGTGATTTTAATGAGTTGTCAATTTCCTCTTTAAGCGAAGCCCTAAGTAACGAATCATCGGGAGGCGGATTCATTGAATTTGTTAATAATGCAAGTAAACTATTCTCTTCACTAAGCTTTACGGGTGCATCAATAGAGATATTTTTTCCGGAAATTTGTATGGCTTCATTTACATCAGAACCACTCACTTTAAGTTGGTCAGCAATTTCAAGAGCCGTTGGCTCCCTTCCGTGGGTCTGTTCAAACTTAGTATTAATACTTCTAATTTTACTTAAAATACTTATTCTATTAAGTGGTAAGCGAACCACTCTTCCCTGTTCACCAAGTGCTTGTAGTATCGATTGCCGAATCCACCACACTGCGTATGAAATAAATTTAAACCCACGAGTTTCATCAAATCTTTTTGCAGCTTTTATTAAACCAACATTACCTTCGTTAATTAAGTCACCCAAAGAGAAGCCCTGATTCTGGTATTGCTTTGCAACCGTAACAACAAATCTCAAATTAGCTTTTACTAATTTCTCAAAAGCTTCACGGTCCCCTTTTTTTATTTCCCTTGCTAATTCAATCTCCTCATCAGCAGTAAGCAAATCAACTTTGCTAATTTCCTGTAAATACTTGTCAATGGATTTACTATCGTGGTTAGTATATTGTTTAGAAAGTATCAACAAAATCTCCGATTTTTCAGAAATAGTTGTATAAACAAATTAAATATTTCAAATAAGAATACTATTCTCTTTTAATAATTACCAAACTATAATTTTTATAAATATTTTACAAATTTATAATTGAAATTAATGAAGAAAATTTTCACCTATTAAATTATTTTTTATTGAAAAAAAAGTAGCAGCCGATTTACCAATATCAGCAAAGGTGGATCTTACACCTAAATTTTTTCCAACTTTCCCTTTTTGATAATACAACAATGGGATGTACTCTCTACTATGGTCAGTACTTGGCGTTGTAGGGTCGTTGCCATGATCCGCAGTAATAATAAGGGTATCATCAGTATCGAGTAAATCTAATATCTCCGGAAGCCTCCTATCAAAATAAGAAAGAGCATTTGCAAAACCTTTCGGGTCGTTCCTATGCCCAAAGTAAACATCAAAATCTACAAGATTTATAAAAATAAATGAGTTGTTATTTTGCTCTATTGTTTGAAGCAATTTCTTAATCCCCTCTTCATTCGATTTCGATTCAACTGGTTGTGTAATTCCTCTATGATTAAAAAGATCATTTATTTTCCCAATTGCAAAAGTTTCAATTCCCTCTTTCTTTAATAAATCCATTACCGTATTGCCCGATGGAGATAGAGAATAATCTTTTCTGTTTGTTGTCCTTTTATAATTTCCACTACTGCCTACAAAGGGACGAGCAATAATTCTTCCAATTGAATCATCCGCAACAAATATTTTCTCTCTTGATATTTCACAAATTTCATAGAGTCGCTTAAGTGGAATCACTTCTTCGTGGGCAGCAATTTGAAAAACAGAATCTGCAGAAGTATAAATTATTGGGTACTCAGTTTTTAAATGCTCATCACCTAATTCCAAAATTATTTCTGTTCCTGATGCTGCTTTGTTTCCGAGTATTCCTTTATAACCAGTCAACTCCAAAAACTTATCAACAATTCTTTTAGGAAATCCATTTGGATAATATGGAAAATCAAAATCCAATTCTAAGCCCGCAATTTCCCAATGACCAGATACTGAATCTTTACCCGGTGCCTTCTCATTCATCTTACCAAAAGAAGCAAGTGGTGTAGTGACTTTTGCTACTCCACTAATATCAACAATATTTCCTAATCCCAATTTTTCAAGATTGGGGAGTGATAAACCATCAACAACTTTTGCTATATTACTTAGAGTACTACTTCCTACATCACCAAATTTATCGGCATCAGGAAGTTCACCAACACCAACACCATCCAATAGTATAATTATAAAATTATTCATATTAGTTTATTATATTATTATTAAATGAATTTTCAACTATATATTTTTTACGGAGTTGCCACCTTTCTCGACAGCTTTTTTAAGGGCAAGTTCTGCATTTTCTACCAAATCATTTATACCCATATTTTCATGTGCCGCAGCAATTCCTATAGAGACAGTATATGTAGTTTGTTTGGTTGCAACAGATACTGGAGTGCGGGCAATTTTAATTCTTAACTTTTCAGCCCAGAGAAATACATCTTTAGAATCGGCATTAAAGAAGTAAATTGCAAAAACATCTTCACTAATTCTACCAACTCTGTTCTCAATATTAGTAGCTTCTTTAATAATATCTGTAATTGATTTAAGCACTTTCGGAAATGGATTACCCTCAAAGAGCGATTCATCATCAATAAACTTATCAATTTTAAGTATTGCCAACGAGCTTGGCACATTTGCCCTCTTAGCTTTTATTAAATCTGCTTTTGCTTCTTTCAAAAAACTTTTTCCATTTAATAACTTAGTCTCTACATCCAACGAGAGAAGGCTCTTAAGAATTTTCTGATTTGTATATGAATAGATAATGTAAGAAAATATTTTTATCGCTTTTTTTACGAAGTTCATATCTGCATTATTGTAAATGCCCGATTTTAACGAATCGAAACAAAAAACCCCATATATCTGTCCATCGTATGCTAATGGAATTGCCAGAAATGAACCTCCAAAAGTTATATCTTCATCCTTCGCGAAACGCAATAATTTTTCTAACGAAGTATCATCAATCTTAACTGGAGTACCATTTACGATAGACCGCCCAACAAGAGTACCCGATAAATCAATTTCTTTATTTTCACCAACATATTTTAGAGATGTATTATTAATAATTTTTGATGTTTTAAAGTACTTTTCCTGAGTATCAAAAAAGACAAAAGTGAAAATATCCCAACTAACTAATTTTTTTACTGCATTCTCTATTGTTGAAAATAACTCAACTTCTGTTTCAAATTTTTTATCTGTAGAAACAATTTCAAGTAGTGCTTTCAATCTCTTGTCAGCTTTCGAATCGGCATGTTTTTCTTCAAACAAAGAGATTAATAATGAAATTACCCTAACGAAACGCCCAAGCGAATATATTGTTTCAATTCCAAAAATATCATTTTCTTTAGAGTCTAAAGCAAGCACACCAGCTAACGATGTTCCATAATAGAGAGGAACGCCAACAAAACTCTTAATGCCCTGAGGCGAATTGTAATAACGGATATTATCACCTTCCGCATTTCTAACTAAGTTAGTAAGTAACTCTGGTTCCTCTTTGAGAACAATTTTACTTAAAACATCATCTTCAACATCAAACTTTTGATTAATTATCTCATCACTTCCCGAAGCAAATTTTTCTAAAGCTAATTTTTTTGTTTTGGGATTGTACCAAAAGAATAATGCACTGTGTGCAAGAAATGAATCTTTAACTACCTGAAGAATTTTCTCAAGTGCAAATCCAAAATGTTGATCATCACTAATATTTTCCGGAATCTTCTCTGTGGCAATTTTGTCGAACTCTGCTTTTAAATCTTGAGGTTTGAAATAATTTCTGCCATCAGAAGAATTGCTTATGCCTGTAGAATATTCATTAGATTTCAACACTTCAATATTTTTATTTGGCGAAACAATTTTAAAACCCTCTCCATCGTCCAAATCTAAACTCCGTTCAGCTAAAGGTGCATCGGAATAATTATTTGTATCAGTAGCCAAAGTTTCATCAAATGTTTCATCTACTCTTGAAGAATCTCGTAAAAAGATGATAAATCCGGAATAAATAACAAGAATTACTGCTGAAATAAGACGAAGAACAAAATCTTCTGTAAAGAAGGGAACTGCCGCAAGCAATGGAATAATAGAAAATATCAGTATTCTTTTTCTGTTTCTACTTGCAGTATCCATTTGTTGATGTGCCTTATAATAATTAGAAAAACTAAAACAGAATAATAATCAATCTTTATGAAACTTTCACGATTGTTCCAAAAAGAAAGGATATTTCTAGTGGATAATTATAATATATTAACTTATAGTGTTTTTTAGCAAAGAGACAATCTCTCTGTTGCTAATGCCCTTAACACTTGAATTTAAAAATAGATTATCGCCCAAACTTAATTCTGGGAACTGCTCCATTACAAGTTTTCTTGCTTTTACTACTTCAGACTGCTTTAGTTTATCAATTTTGTTTAGTAGAATAATATATGGCAATCCTAATTCAATCAGATAGTTGTTTAACAAAATATCGAGTTGAGTGGGCTTATGTCTGCTATCAACAAAGTGGATAACTCTCGAAATGTTTTTGTTTTCAGAAAAATATGTTATTAACAATCTTTCCCAGTAAGCTCTCTCCTTTTTAGAAACCTTTGCATATCCAAATCCGGGAAGATCAACTATATAATTTTTTTCATCAACCAAATAATAATTAATGGTTCGTGTTTTTCCTGGGGTTGAACTTGTTTTTGCAATCCCCTTTCTATTAAATAACGAATTTATAAAAGTTGATTTTCCAACATTTGAACGTCCAGCAAGTACTATTTCAGGCAAATCTGTTGTAGGAAGTTGATTCAATACGACAACAGATTTTACAAATTCAATTTTTTTCATTTTTTCTTATTTTATTCTTTTGTGAAGTTACTGATTTAAGTGCATAATTGGGTAAAAAAAAAGAGTAACCGAAATAATCCGATTACTCTTTCATAAATTTATAGAAAAGATTTTTTACTTATCTTCTTCTTTTTTTTCAGAAGTGTTATCACTTTTTTCTTCAGCTTTTACATCTTCTTTCTCAACTTTAGTTTCTTCAACAGTTTCAGTTGTTTCTTCAGCATCTTCATCAACTGTTTCTTCTTTAACTTCTGCTTTCTTAACTTCAACTTTTTCAGCAACAGTCTCTTCAACTACATTTGCATCTTCAATAACTTCTTCAGTTTTAACTTCTTCAATTATTTCTTCTTTAATTTCAGTTTTTTCAACTTCTGTTTCCTCAACAGTTTCAGTAGTTTCTTCAATTACATTAGCATCTTCAATAACATCTTCAGTTTCTTCAGCTCTCGTCTCTTTTGGTTTTGAATTAACATCATTATAATCAACTAATTCAATAATTGCCATTTCAGCACCATCACCTTGTCTTCTACCAAGTTTAACAACTCTTGTATATCCGCCAGGTCTATCGCCAATTTTAGGAGCTATTTCACTGAATAATTCTTTTAGAATTTCTTTATCTTGAATATAACGTGCAATATTTCTTCTATTAGCAACTGAATCAGTCTTTGCTCGTGAAATAAGTGGTTCAACAAAACAACGAAGTTCTTTTGCTTTAGCAACAGTAGTTCTAATCTTCTTTTCTCTTAAAAGTGCTGTTGCAAGTGCTCTAAATGTTGCAACACGGTGTGAAGCTGTTCTATTTAATTTACGTCCTTTGACTCTGTGTCTCATTATACAACCTTCTCAAAAAAAAATTTAATTGTTATCGTTACCATAATTAATATATTTATCTACGTCCATCCCAAAGTCAAGACCAAAATTTTCAACAATTTCAGTTAGCTCGGATAATGATTTTCTACCAAAGTTTCTAAACTTAAGCATTTCATTTTCATCTTTTCTCACTAAATCACCAAGTGTTTTAATATCAGCAGATTTCAAACAGTTATGAGATCTAACACTTAATTCTAAATCATCAACACCTGTTAATAAAATCTTCTTAATTCTCTCAGTTTCATGATCAATTTCCGGTTCAACAGATTGTTCTTCTTGCTCAAGATCAAAATTAATAAACAGATTTATATGATCTCTTAATATTTGACCAGCATTAGAGAGTGCATCTTCAGGAGTAATTGACCCATCAGTATGTATTTCTAAACTTAATTGTTCATAATCGTTACTCTCACCAATTCTAACATTTTTAATATCGTATGTAACTTTAGTTAGTGGTGTGTAAATAGAATCTATTGCAATAAGACCAATTGTTTTATCTGCAACATTTTGATCAACAGAAGAAACATAACCTTTACCAAACCCAAAACGAAGTTCCATAGTAAATTTTGCATTTTCATTTAAAGTAGCAATATATTGGTTAGGGTTTAACACTTCGATATCTGCACATTGTTCTTCTAAATTTTTAGCTGTAAATTTTTGTGCACCACTAAGGGATAATTCCATTTTTGTTGTTTTATTATTCAGAATTTTAATTCTAACTTTTTTAAGGTTAAGAATTATTTCTGTAACATCTTCCGAAACACCAGGTACACTTGTAAATTCATGGAGAACACCATCAATTTTAATTGCTGTAATAGCAGCACCTGCAATGGAAGATAGTAAAACTCTTCTAAATGTATTTCCGAGAGTAACACCAAAACCTCTTTCTAATGGTTTAACAACAAACTTACCATAACTATCAGTTGATGATGACTCTTCTAATATTACATTTTCTGGCATTTTTATGAATGGATAACTCATCTAATTCCTCATCTTAATTTTATTTTTTACTTAGAGTATAACTCAACAATAAGTTGCTCGTTAGCCACTAATGGTACTTCATCTCTATTAGGTACTTGATTAAAAGTACCACTTAACGCTGCTTTATCAAGAAGCAACCATTCATAAACAGAATCTTTTGTTCTTCTTAAAGTATTATGGATAATATCCAGTTTTTTACTTTTTTCTTTAACTGAAACAACATCACCTGGTTTCAATAAATAAGAAGGAATATTAACTGTTTTTCCATTTACAAGAAAATGACGATGAAGCAGTAATTGTCTTGCCGATTTACGCGAAGGGGCAAATCCGAATCTATAAATTACATTATCTAATCTTCTTTCCAATAATTTAATTAAGTTCTCGCCTGTTACACCTTTTTGGTTATTAGCTGTAACAAAGTATGAATGGAATTGCGATTCTAATAAACCGTACATTCTTTTTACTTTTTGCTTTTCTCTTAACTGAACGCCATACTCAGAAAACTTCATTCTTCTACTTAAACCATGTTGTCCTGGAATATAATTTTTAGTCTCTAAAGGACACCTTTGTGAATGACATTTTGAGCCTTTCAAAAATAATTTTTGCTTTTCTCTTCGGCATAACTTACAACTTGGGCCTGTATATCTAGCCATCTAATTCTCTCCCGTTTATACTCTTCTACGTTTCGGTGGCCTACAACCGTTATGGGGTATAGGTGTAATATCTTTAATAGATAATATTTGAAGACCTGCAGTATTCAAAGCTCTAATTGCAGCTTCTCTACCAGAACCTGGTCCTTTAACAAAAACATCTACTCTTCTTAATCCTAAAGTATATGCTTCTTTGGCAGCATTTTCAGCTGAAACTTGTGCAGCAAATGGTGTGTTTTTTCTTGATCCTCTAAAACCGTTTTTACCGGCTGATGACCATGAAATTGTATTTCCGTAAACATCTGTTAAAGTAACAAGTATATTATTAAACGATGCTTTAATGTGAGCAACACCCACAGCATCTATATGAACTTTCTTTTTAGTTTTTCTAACTGATTTAGCCAAAACCTTACTCCTTTAAATTTAACTATTTATTACTTTAAAACTTTCTTTTTACCAGCTACAGTATGCTTTTTACCTTTTCGGGTTCTTGCATTGGTTTTTGTTTTTTGTCCTCTTACTGGCAAACCTCTACGGTGTCTTAAACCACGGTAAGCACCAATATCCATAAGCCGCTTAATATTTTGTTGAACTTCACTTCTAAGAGAACCCTCAACTTTATATTCAGAAGTCATTATAGAACGAATTCCTGCTACTTCCTCTTCAGTTAATTCAGAGATTTTCTTTTCTGCATCAATATTAGCTTTTTTAAGTATTTCTCGAGCTGTAAACTGACCAATTCCGTATATATATGTTAAGCCAATATATACTTTTTTCTGTTTTGGTAAATCGATTCCTGCGATACGAGCCAAACTAATTACCTCCTAAATTAACCTTGACGTTGTTTGTGTTTCGGATTTTTGCAAATCACACGAACAACTCCATGGCGTTTAATTATTTTACAATGTTCACAAATTTTCTTTACAGATGCACTAACTTTCATCTCTATCTCCAACTATTTATAACGGTAGGTAATTCTACCTTTATTCAAATCATAAGGTGATATTTCAATAGCAACTTTATCACCAACCAAAATCTTAATAAAATGCATTCTCATTTTGCCAGAAATATGAGCCAATATTACATGACCACTATCTAATTTAACTTTAAAATTAGCATTTGGTAACGTCTCTGTTACTATTCCATCAACTTTTATAGGACCTTGTTTTGCCATAATTTAACTAACCGATAATATTTCTGTTTTACCATCAAAAATTGCAATTGAATGTTCAAAATGAGCAGAAGGTTTTCTATCAGCAGTTACCACAGTCCAACCATCTCCTAAAATTTCAACTTTATATGTTCCCATGTTAATCATAGGTTCAATTGCAATTGTCATTCCATTTTTTATTATTGCTCCGGTCCCTTTTTTACCAAAATTATGTACTTGCGGATCTTCATGAAGTTTTATACCAACACCATGACCACACAAATCTCTAACTACAGAAAAACCGAAACTTTCAACATATTGCTGCACTGCTGCACCAATATCACCAATTCTATTACCAACAACAGCAACTTCAATTCCTTTGTAGAGCGATTCTTCAGTAACTTTCATTAAAAGTTTTTTATCTTCCGAAATCTCTCCTATAGCAATTGATAATGCTGCATCGCCATAATAACCATTTTTAAGAACACCGATATCAACCGAAAATATTTCTCCTTCTTTTAAGATTCTATTTCCGGGTATTCCATGAACAACTTCTTCATCAACCGAGGCACAAATTGTTCCAGGAAAATCTATTGTTCCATATTGCTTATATCCTTTAAACGCAGGAACACCACCATTACTTCTAATCCAATCTTCTGCCATCTTATCAAGTTCCAATGTTGTAACACCAGGTTTTGCATTGTGCTTAACAAGTTGTAATGTTTCAGCAACTATTTTGTTGCTTTCACGAATAAAATCAATCTCTTTTTTTGATTTTATTAAAATCAATTATATACCGCCTCTCCTACTTTTCATTTTGCCAGATTTCATAAATCCGTCGTAATGCCGCATAAGTAAATGAGATTCTATTTGCTGCAAAGTATCTAAAGCAACACCAACCATAATCAATAAACTAGTTCCGCCAAAAAATTGGGCAAAGTTTCCTGAAACTCCCATTTTTGTAATAAAAGCTGGAAGCACTGCAATAATTGCTAAGAATATTGAGCCTGGTAGAGTAATTTTAGTTAAAATATTATCAATAAATTCAGAAGTCTGCTTGCCTGGTCTTATGCCAGGGACAAAACCTCCTTGCTTCTTCATATTCTCAGCCACATCTTGCGGATTAAATGCAATTGCAGTATAAAAATATGTAAAGAAAACAATCATTAAACCATAAATAAAAGAATATGTAAATGATGTATAATTGAAATATCCTGAAAGGGATTGTAAAAAATCATTATTTGGGAAAAACGATAAAACAGTACTTGGAATAAACATAATTGCTTGTGCAAAAATTATAGGCATAACTCCAGCAGTATTAACTTTTAGAGGAATATATTGAGTAACTCCGCCGTAAACTTTTCTTCCTACAACTCGCTTCGCATATTGTACCGGAATACGCCGAGTACCTTGTGTAAGCAAAACAATTGCAGCAATAATAAGAACCATACCTGCTAAAATCACAATTTCAATTACTATATTTCTTGTGCCAGCTATTATTAATCTATACTCATCAAGTAAAGCAAAAGGTAATCTGTTAATAATTCCAATAAATATTATTAGAGATATTCCATTTCCAATACCCTTATCAGTAATTTGCTCACCAATCCACATCATAAATACTGTACCGCCTGTAAGAATAACTACAGACGAGAATATAAACCCGAAACCTTGAACATCTGGAGGCACAACAGAAACACCATTATATGATAAGTTCATAATTACACCAGTAACAACACCAATAGATTGGAAGAACGAAATTAAAACCGTTCCATATCTCGTTAGCTGAGTAATTTTCTTTCTACCTTCTTCACCTTCTCTCTGCAACTTTTGGAAATATGGTATTATTGCTCCGCCAAGTTGGATTATAATAGAAGCACTAATATATGGCATAATTCCGAGTGCAAAAATAGCTGCATTACTAAAAGCTCCACCAGCAAATAGGTCATAAAGACCTAATAAGTTATCAGAAGTTTTATTTGCCATTGCTTCCGATAATAAATACGAATCGATACCTGGTAAAGTAATGTGTGCACCAAGTCTCACAACAACAAGAAGAGCTAAAGTGTAGAGAATTCTCTGTCTTAACTCATGAATTTTAAAAATATTTCGAAAAGTATCTTGTAATTTTCCCATTAGGCATTAATCTCTTTTATTGTTCCGCCAGCAGCTTCAATTTTTTCTTTTGCAGAATTACTATATTTATGCGATTCAACTTCAACTTTTGCTGAAAGCTCACCCATTCCTAAAATTTTATAAGGAGCTGCTGCTTTAGAAATAACACCATTTTTATAAAGAACAACTGGGTTAATTACACCATCTTCAACTTTTTTATTATCAATAAGAGTTTGCAAATCGCTAAGATTAACAACTTGATAATAAATTTTAAATGGGCTTACAAAACCTCTTTTAGGAACTCTACGCTGCAAAGGCATTTGCCCACCTTCGAACCAAGCACGGTATTTAAAACCAGATCTCGATTTTTGTCCGTTTGATCCTTTGGTAGCAGTACCTCCACGTCCTGTGCCTTCGCCTCGCGCAATTCTTTTTCTATTTTTTGTAGCACCTTTTGCAGCTTTAAGATTACTTAGAATATCCATTCTTTCCTACTCTTCAATTTCTTCTACTTTTAATAAATGCGATACTTTATTAATCATACCTCTAATCTGAGGTGTATCGTTATGTATTTTACTATAGTTTGGTCGTCCTAAACCGAGAGCTTCTATAGTTAGCTTTTGCGATTTAGGTCTATCAATAATACTTTTTGTTTGTGTAATGTTTAATTTTCTATCCATTTTTTCCTCAATTACGCGTTAAACAATTCTTCAACTGCCATTCCACGTTTCGCAGCCATTTTATTAGCATCAATTAAGTTAATTAAACCATTTAATGTTGCTTTTACTTGATTATGTGAGTTACTTGAACCTAAAGATTTAGTTAAAATGTTTTCAACTCCGGCAGCTTCAAGTACTGCACGCACACCGCCACCAGCAATTACACCAGTACCAGGTGAAGCAGGTTTCAATAAAACTTTACCAGCACCATATTTACCAATAATTTTATGCGGTATTGTTCCTTTAACCAGGGTAACTTTTTTAACATTTTTTCTTGCATCATCTATACCTTTTGATATTGCATCAGTAACTTCATTTGCTTTACCAAGACCAACACCAACTTTACCTTTATTGTCGCCAACAACAACAATGGCATTAAAACTAAATCTTCTACCACCTTTAACCACTTTAGCAACACGGTTAATATGAACAACTTTCTCTTTTAATCCGTCAGGATTTTGTACTTTTTTAGGCTTCAATTAAATACTCCTATAATAACATTTTTTGGCAGTCCCACCAGGATTCGAACCTAGACAAGCAGCTCCAAAAGCTGCGGTGCTACCATTACACCATGGGACTGTGATTAAAATTTTAAACCACCTTCACGAGCACCTTCAGCAACAGCCTGAACTCTACCATGATATCTATTAATTCCTCTATCAAAAACAACTTTTTCAACCTTTTGCTCTAATGCAAATTTAGCAACAAGAGTTCCTACAATTTTACCCTTTTCAACTTTAGATTTAGCATTTGCTATTTCATCTGCAATTTCTTTAGATAATGTAGAAGCAGATGCTAAAGTTTTGCTTTGCGTATCATCAATAACTTGTACATAAATATGATTCAAGCTTTTAAAAACTGATAAACGAGGTTTCTCCGCTGTACCAAATAAATTCTTACGTACTCTTTTTATTTTTCTTTGTTTTCTTTGTTTAATCTTCTTTAACATTTTTCAACTCTAATTTTTTAATCTCAAAAATTAACCTGCAGTTTTACCAGCTTTTTTGATGATAATTTCATCACTATATTTAATACCTTTTCCTTTGTATGGTTCAGGTTTTCTGAATGATCTAATTTTAGCAGCAACTTGACCAACTAACTCTTTATCAATTCCCTTTATATTAATCTCTGTAGGAACAGGAACCTCAAGTTTAATCTCTTTTGGTGGCATAAAGTAGATTGGATGTGAATAGCCAATATTAAGAAATAAATTTGTTCCTTTTAATTCAGCTTTATAACCAACACCAACAATCTTTAACGATTTAGAATAACCATTAGTTACTCCTGTTACCATATTTTGAATTAAAGCTCTAGTTAAACCATGCAAAGCCCTATTCTCTTTTTGATCATTAGGGCGTTTTACTAAAATTTCTTCACCTTCAACTTCAACAGCCATATTTGGATGAACTACCATTTCTAATTCACCTAATTTACCCTTTACTTTGATGTTCTGACCATCTTTAGTAAAAGTTATATCTTTAATATTAACTGGATTTTTACCTATTCTTGACACTTAATCTTCTCCGTTCAAAATTTACCAAATGTGACAAAGTACTTCGCCACCAACATTAGCTCTTTTAGCTTGTTTATCAGTTAACAATCCGTTAGAAGTAGAAATAATAGCAACTCCTAATCCGTTTAATACACGAGGTATATTATCTGTATCAACATAATTTCTAAGACCAGGTGTACTAATTCTCTTTAAACCACTAATTGAAGATTCACCATTAATGTATTTTAGGAATATTCTAACTACATTTTGCTTATTATCTTCTGTAACATTATAATCAACAATAAATTTTGAATTTTTCAAAATTTCTGCTAAACCAACCTTCATTTTTGAAGATGGTATATCTACAAATCTTTTCTTTGCACTAATTGCATTTCTAACTCTTGTTAAAAAATCAGCAACTGGATCAGTAACTGGCATATCTTACACTCCTAATATTTTACCAACTGGCTTTTTTAATTCCTGGAATCTCACCCTTTAGAGCCATTTCTCTAAATACAAGTCTCGATATTCCAAATTTTCTATAATAACCACGCGATCTACCTGTCATAGTACATCTGTTTTTAAGTCTTACAGGTGAAGCATTTTTAGGTAACTTCTGCAATCCTTCGTAGTCATTATTTTCTTTTAATTCTTTTCTGATAGCTGCATATTGCTCAACAACTTTTCTTCTTTTAGCTTCTCTTGCTATTACTGATTTTCTAGCCATCTAAATTTACCACCTAATCTTGTTTTTTCTTAAAAGGAAATCCAAAAGCTGCTAACAATTCGTAAGATTCGTTATCCGTTTTTGCAGTTGTTACAAAAGTAACATCCATTCCAACAATTTTATTTACTTTATCAACATCAATTTCTGAAAAAATAATTTGCTCTTTAATACCAAGAGTATAATTTCCTCTTCCATCAAAAGATTTATCCGGAAGACCTCTAAAATCTCGAACTCTGGGGAGTGCAACAGAAATCAATCTATCTAAAAATTCATACATAGTTCTTCCGCGAAGAGTAACTTTTGCACCTATTTTCATACCTTCACGAAGTTTGAAGTTTGAGATTGATTTTTTTGCTATTCTTACTTGTGCTTTTTGTCCAGTTATTGTTTCTAAATCTTTAATTGCTAAATCAAGAATTTTAGAATCAGTAGCTGCTTCGCCAACACCCATATTAACTACAATTTTTTCTAACTTAGGAACTTCCATAATATTTTTATATGAAAATTTTTCAGTAAGTTTTGAAATGATTTCTGCTTTATATTTCTCTAAAAGACGTAAAGGAATTTTAACATTACTTACATCTTGCGTCTTTTTCTTTGCTTCTTTTTTTGCCATTGTTCGTCTTAATCCTTAAAATTCAATTATAGCATTTCGCCACTAGTCTTGCTAACTCTAACTATCTTCTTTTTGCCTGTTTTATCATCAATAATAATTTTTGATCCTATTCGAGTTGGTTCATTTGTTTTAGGGTCTATTAACATAACATTAGAGACTTCAATTGGAGCTTCCATTTCAATAATTCCACCTTGTGGATTTGATTGATTTGGTTTTGTATGTCTCTTGCGTAAGTTAACACCTTCAACAATAACTCTATTTCTTTTAGGAAATACTTTTAATATTTTTCCTGTGCTACCTTTCGCGTTGCCAGCAATTACAATAATATTATCATTTTTTCTAATTTTCATTTTCACAAAATCCTTATCTTATAATACTTCAGGTGCTAACGAAATAATTTTCATATACTTTTTATCGCGAAGCTCTCTTGCAACTGGCCCAAAAATACGAGTACCAATTGGTTCATTATTAGCATTTAAAAGTACTGCAGCATTTTCATCAAATCTTATATAAGAACCATCGTTACGTCTTACTTCTTTAGCAGTTCTAACAACAACAGCTCTTGTAACTTCACCTTTTTTAATATTACCTTTAGGGATAGCAGCTTTAACAGTAACCACAATTAAATCGCCAACACTTGCGTATTTTCTTCCACTACCACCTAAAACTTTTATACATCGTATCTTTTTAGCACCTGAATTATCAGCAACTGCCAAATTTGTTTCTGCTTGAATCATTTCAATATTCTCCTACTCGCTGCCTTAATTACTTAGCTTTTTCAACTATTTCTACTAATCGCCAATTTTTATTTTTACTAATTGGACGTGTTTCCATTATTTTAACAATATCGCCAATGTTACATTCGTTTTTTTCGTCATGTGCCATGAGCTTTGTTGTTTTTTTGAAATATTTTTTATAGATAGGATGTGCTACTTTTCTTTCAATAGCAATTGTGATACTTTTATCCATGCCATTTTTAACAACAACACCAGTTCTAGTTTTTCTTAAAGCTCTTGTTTCCATTCTTATTCCAATTTCCTAATTATTCTTTATCAGCTTTTAAGTGCTGCAAGTTCTCTCTCTTTAAGCACAGTTTTCATTTTAGCAACATCTTTTTTAGCTAAATTTAACTTTGCAGTATTAGTTAAATTTTTAAGTTCATGTTGAAACCGAAGATCAATCATATTACCTTTTTCATCTTCAATTCTTTTTAATATTTCTTCATTCTTCATTTCACGAATTTCGTAGATTTTCATCTTACAATCCTTACATTAATTTTCTTCGTAATCAGGTCTTACAGAAGTAGTTGTTTTAATTGGCAACTTATGTCCAGCTAATTGAAAAGCTCTCATTGCAACATCTTTAGGAACGCCTGTTACTTCAAACAAAATTCTACCTGGCTTTACAACAGCAACCCAAAACTCAGGATTACCTTTACCTTTACCCATTCTGGTCTCTAATGGTTTTTTAGAAACAGGTTTGTCTGGGAATATACGAATCCAAACTTTACCATCACGTTTCATAGTTCTAACAATAGCAACACGACAGGCTTCTATTTGCCTACTAGTAATCCAACCAGCTTGTGTAGCTTTTATTGCAAAATCACCAAAATTAATTGTACTTCCACGAAAAGCTTTCCCTTTTCTTCTACCTCTATGTGATTTTCTATATTTTACTCTTTTGGGCATTAACATTAGAATAACTCCTAAAACTCTTAATCAGATAATCTTTTTCCTAAAACTTCACCTTTGTATATCCAAACTTTGATACCGATAGAACCATATATTGTATGTGATGTATAAGTACCATAATCAATATCCGATCTTAACGTATGTAAAGGAATTTTTCCTTCTCTATACTGCTCAGTTCTAGCCATCTCAGCACCGCCAAGCCGTCCTGCACACATAACTTTAATTCCATCAGCTCCCATTCTACGAGCAGATTGAATTGCCGATTTCATTGCACGTCTGAATGAAATTCTTCCTTTAAGTTGAACTCCAATATTTTCGGCAACAAGATAAGCATCAAGTTCTGGTCTTTTAATTTCAGATATTTGTACTTTAACTTCTTTATCAGTAATACTCTTTAATTCTTGTTCAAGTTGAGCAATCTCTTTTCCACTTTTACCAATTACAACTCCGGGTCGCGAAGTATGAATTGTAATAACAACATTTTTTGATGTACGGTCTATAATTATTCTAGAAATACCAGCTTTTTTTAAGCGGTTTCTAATATACATTCTTAACTTTTTATCTTCATTCAATTTCTCAGCATAACTACCATTTTCGTACCAGTTGGATTCCCAACCTCTAATTATACCAACTCTAAAACCTATTGGATTTACTTTCTGACCCAAATATTCCTCCTTAACTAACTTTTGCTAGCTACGACTATTGTTAAGTGATTAGACCTTTTTCTTACTGTATAAGCTCTACCCATTGGTGCAGGTAGCATTCTTTTTAATGTTGGACCTTGATTTACAAATGCTTCTTTTACATATAAATCTGAAGGCTCCAAATTAGATTCTTCATCTTTATTAAGAAGATTAGAAATAGCAGACCTTAAAACTTTTTCAGCATTTTTTGCCGGATGTTTAGCACTGAAATGTAATATCTCAATAGCTTTTTCTACTCTCAATCCCCTAATGAGGTCAATTACCAATCTCATTTTTCTTGGAGATGTACCAATGTATTTATGTATTGCTTTTGCTTCCATTTCTAAAATACCTTATAAAAATTATTTTCTCAACTTTGTTGCTTTTTCAGATTTAGACATTGGGTGTCCTCTAAATATTCTGGTAGGAGAAAATTCTCCTAATTTATGACCAACCATAGTTTCAGAAATATAAATAGGAATCATTTTATTTCCATTATGAACCGCAATTGTATGACCAACAAAATCTGGCGAAATAGTACTAGCGCGAGACCAAGTTTTAACAATTTTCTTTTGGTTTGTTTCGTTAAGCTGCTGCACTCTTTTTAGCAACTTTGCATCAATAAAAGGGCCTTTCTTAATCGATCTTGGCATACTTACACTCTACCTATTTCTTTCTTCGTTTAACAATAAATTTATTAGATTGATTCTTTTTCTTTCGTGTTTTAAGACCTTTTGCTGGTTGTCCCCAAGGAGAAACAGGATGACCACCACCAGAACTTCTACCTTCGCCACCACCCATTGGGTGATCTACAGGGTTCATAACAACACCACGAACTTTTGGTCTTTTACCTAACCAGCGACTTCTGCCAGCTTTACCGAGACTAATGTTCTCTTGCTCAGCATTTCCTACTACACCATAGGTAGCCATACATTCTAATGCAACTAACCTTACTTCACCAGAAGGTAATTTTAATTGAGCATATTTTCCTTCTTTAGCAGCTAATTGAATTGACATTCCAGCAGAGCGAGCTAACTGCCCACCTTTACCAGGTTTTAATTCAACATTATGAATTAAACTTCCGAGAGGAATATCTTTCAACTTCATTGCATTACCAATTTTGATTTCAACTCCTGAACCAGATTTAATCATATCACCAACTTTTAATCCGTCAGGGGCTAAAATGTATCTTTTCTCACCATCTACATAGTGTAGTAATGCTATTCTGCATGATCTATTAGGATCATATTCAATTGAAAATACTTTTGCAGGAACATCAAATTTGTTTCTTTTGAAATCAATAATTCTATATCGTCTTTTATGACCACCACCAATATGACGGCTTGTAATACGACCATGATTATTTCTACCACCAGATTTTTTGAGAGCAACAGTTAGCGATTTCTCAGGTTTTGTTCTTGTTATCTCATCAAAAGTAGAAATTGATTGATATCGTGTTCCCGGTGTATTTGGTTTTAATTTTCTAATTGCCATTTAATAAAGCTCCAATTCCTAAATCTTTATACTTCTTCAAAAAGATCAAGTGTATGACCTTCTTTTAGTGTAATAATTGCTTTCTTAAACTGAGGAGTTTTTCCACTAAATCTACCTTTTTTAGTAAACTGCGTTTTAGTTTTACCTTTATACCTAATAGTATTTACAGCAACTACTTCCACCTCAAATCTTTTCTGTATTGCCTTAGCTATCTCAATTTTATTTGAGTTATAATGAACAATAAAGCCATATTTATTTTGACTTTCCATAAGGCTTGTCATTTTTTCTGTTACTAAGGGTTTTACTAAAATATTATTCATCCTAAATACCAATTACCTTTTAATTGAATACACTAACTAATTTATCAACTGCACTTTTTTGAAATAATAAAACTTGATGATTTAGTAAATCATATGTAGATGCATTTTGTGCTTCAATAACATCTACTTTGCTTATGTTTCTGCCAGATTTATATACACTTTCTTGATGTTCAGCAGTAATAAGTAAAGTTTTTTTACCAGTAATTTTTAATGCACTAAGCATTTTTATAAAATCTTTTGTTGTTGGGTTTTCAAAATTGAAATCCTCAACAATCATAATTTGATTAGCATTAGCTTTGTGCGATAAAGCTGATTTACGAGCTAGTCTATTAACTTTTTTATTCAATTTTTGTCTGTAATTTCTTGGTTTTGGTCCAAATATAGTACCACCACCAATCCAAATAGGAGATCTAATTGTACCGGCACGAGCAGCACCTCTACCTTTTTGTTTCCAAGGTTTTCTACCACCACCACGTACTTCATTTCTTTCTTTGGTTTTGTGTGTACCCTGACGCTTATTGGCGAGATGAGCCTTTACAGCAAGATAAATAACATGGTCATTGGGTTCAATTCCAAATATATCTTCCGATAATTCTATTGAAGAGCCTTCCTGAGTACCATCAATTTTATAAACATCTAACTTCATTTTTTAACCAATTACTTATTAATTTCTACTATTGTATTAACTGCTCCGGGAACAGCACCTTTAACTAATATCACATTTTTTTCAGCAATTACTTTTACTATTTTCATTCCAGTAGTTGTAATTCTTTTATATCCAGTTCTTCCACCCATTTTCATACCTTTAAAAACTCTGGATGGATAAGAACTTTGTCCAATGGAACCAGGTGCTCTTTCTCTATCACCTTGACCATGAGTTCTTTGACCACCATGGAAACCGTGACGTTTCATTACACCTTGAAACCCTTTACCTTTACTTTTTGCAGAAACTTTTACAATATCATCTTCAGAAAATAAATCGGTAGTAAGTTTATCACCAATTTTATATTCTGAAATATCAAAATTTCTAAATTCTTTCAAAAAAGCTGATGGTTTCAATTTTTTTTGTTTATAGTATTCACTTTGTGGTTTATTAAGATGTTTCTCTTTCCTCTCTCCAAAACCTAACTGAAGTGCTTCGTATCCATCATTATTTTTTGTTTTAATAGCAACAACAGTACATGGACCAAGTTCAACTACAGTTACCGGAGCAACTGATCCATCTTCTAAATAATAATTTGTCATTCCTAATTTTTTACCTAACAATCCTGGCATGATCTAAATCCTTATAACTTAATCTCGATATCAACTCCCGCTGGAATCTCGAGCTTGCTCAGAGAATCTACGGTTTTGTTGTTAGAGTTATGAATATCAATAATTCTTTTATGTGCTCTAATCTCGAATTGCTCACGAGACTTTTTATCAACATGAGGAGAGCGTAAAACTGTATAAACTGATCTTCTTGTTGGCAAAGGAATTGGACCTGATACAACAGCTCCTGAACTCTTTACAGTTTTAATAATTTTTTCTGTTGACTTATCAATTAAAATATGATCGTACGATTTTAATCTTATTCGTATTTTTTGACCTGCCAAAATTTTCTCTCCTTAAAATAAACCCGATTAAGTTACCTTAATCGGGGCAATAAATAAATAACTCTTATTCAACAATTTTTGTAACAACTCCAGAACCAACAGTTCTACCACCTTCACGAATCGCGAAACGTAGTCCATCTTCCATTGCAATTTCTGAAATTAATTCTACTTTCATTTTAACATTATCACCAGGCATAACCATTTCAACACCTTCTGGTAATGTAGCAATACCAGTTACATCTGTTGTTCTAAAATAGAACTGAGGTCTGTAACCATTAAAGAATGGAGTATGACGTCCACCTTCATCTTTTGAAAGGATGTAAACTTCACCTTCAAATTTTGTGTGTGGTGTAATTGAACCAGGTTTAGCGAGAACCATACCTCTTTGAATTTCATTCTTGTCAACACCACGCATAAGAATACCTGCATTATCGCCAACTACTGCAGAATCAAGTTCTTTTCTGAACATTTCGATGCCAGTTACAACTGTTTTCTTGTCCATTCCAAGCCCGATAAGTTGTATATCTTCACCAAGTTTAACTTGACCTCTTTCTACCCTACCAGTAGAAACTGTTCCACGTCCTGTAATTGAAAATACATCTTCAACAGGCATAAGGAATGGTTTGTCAGCATCTCTTTCAGGAATTGGAATATAGTTATCAACTGCATCCATTAGTTCCCAAATACTGTTCATTCTTTCATCATCAACACTAACATCTTCATTAGAAGAAGCCTCAAGTGCTTGAAGTGCTGAACCTTTAATTATTGGAATATCATCACCAGGGAATTCATAGTCTGATAATAATTCTCTTAATTCCATTTCAACTAATTCAATTAATTCTTCGTCATCAACTAAATCAACTTTGTTCATGTAAACAACCATTTTAGGAACACCAACCTGACGAGCAAGAAGTATATGCTCTCTAGTTTGAGGCATCGGTCCATCAGTTGCTGCAACTACAAGAATTGCACCGTCCATTTGAGCAGCACCAGTAATCATGTTTTTCACATAATCGGCGTGACCAGGACAATCAACATGAGCATAATGTCTGTTTGCTGTTGAATACTCAACGTGTGCTGTAGCAATTGTAATACCTCTTTCTCTCTCTTCAGGTGCATTATCAATACTATCAAATGATCTTTTTTCAGATAAACCTTTCTTTGCAAGCGACATTGTAATCGCAGCTGTTAATGTTGTTTTACCATGATCCACATGACCAATAGTGCCGATATTAACATGAGGTTTACTCCTATCAAATTTTTCCTTTGCCATAGAAAACTCCTTGTTCCTTTTATACTTGTTTAGTTATTAATATTTTGTTTTTCAGAAATCTCTTCAGCAATTGATTTTGGCACTTCTGAATAGTGCGCAAATTGCATAGAATATATTGCACGTCCTTGAGTCATTGATCTAAGAACAGTTGCATAGCCAAACATTTCAGAAAGAGGTGCTTTTGCCTTAATAACTTGAGCATCTCTTCTTGGGTCAAAACCTTCAATTTTTCCTCTGCGAGAGTTAAGGTCACCCATAACATCTCCCATATATTCTTCTGGTGTTGTAACCTCGATGCTCATCATAGGCTCTAACAAAACTGGTTTAGCTTTTTTGGCTCCAGCTCTAAATGCCATAGAACCAGCAACTTTAAATGATACTTCATCCGAATCAACATCATGATAAGAACCATCGTAAAGTTTAGCTTTTACATCAACTACTTGGTAACCAGCAATAACACCATTTTTTAATGCATCTTCGATACCACGAGCAACTGGGGTAATATACTCTTTTGGAACAACACCACCAACAATTGCATTTTCAAATTCAAAACCTTTACCTGGCTCGTTTGGTGAAAGTTCTATCCAAACATGTCCATACTTACCACGTCCACCACTTTGCTTAACAAATTTACCTTCAGCTTCAACAGTTTTGGTAATTGTTTCTCTATAAGCAACTTGAGGTTTACCAATATTAGCTTCCACTTTAAATTCTCGTCTCATTCTATCAACAAGAATTTCAAGATGAAGTTCACCCATACCAGAGATTAAAGTTTGTCCTGTTTCTTCATCAGACTTAACTTTAAATGTTGGGTCTTCTTCAGCTAATTTCATTAAAGCTTCACCTAACTTATCTTGGTCAGCTTTTGTTTTAGGTTCAATAGCAATCTGAATAACAGGTTCAGGGAAAGCCATTCTTTCTAAAAGTACCTTATCATCATCTGTACAAAGAGTATCGCCAGTTTTTGTATGTTTTAATCCAACAATTGCAGCAATATCTCCTACTCTAATTTCATCCAAATCTTCTCTTTTATCTGCATGCATTAAAAGAATTCTTCCAACTCTTTCTTTCTTATCAGAAACTGAGTTATATATATATGAACCAGCTTTTAATCTTCCACTATACACTCTTATGTAAGTTAATCTTCCAACAAAAGGGTCTGTCATTATTTTAAAAGCCAGTGCAGTAAATTTCTCTTTTGTATCAATAGCTCTAACCATTTCTTCATCTTGATGAATATGATGAACTTTCAATTCACCTGCATCAACAGGAGAAGGTAAAAGCTGAACTACCGAATCGAGAAGTTTTTGTACACCTTTATTCTTAAACGAAGATCCGCATAAAACCGGAGTAATTTTTAATTGAATAGTAGCTTCTCTTAATACTTTAAATATTTCCTCAATAGTAATTTCTTCTCCATCAAGGTATTTTTCAAGCAATGTATCATCAACATCTGAAACAGCTTCAAGAATAAGCGTTCTATATTTTTCAGCTACAGGAACTAAATCAGAAGGAATTTCTTTATCTTCAAATGTTGCTCCTAAAGTATCTTCATGATACATGCGTGCTTGCATAGTAATTAAATCAATAACACCAGAGAACATATCCCCTTCCCCAATTGGCAAAGTGATAGGAATTGCATTTGCTCCGAGACGTTTTCTCATCATATCTATTGCACTATAAAAATCAGCACCAACTCGGTCCATCTTATTTACAAATGCAATACGTGGAACTTTATATTTATCTGCCTGTCGCCAAACTGTTTCTGATTGAGGTTCAACACCACCAACAGCACAGAATAATGCAACAGCACCATCTAAAACACGAAGTGAACGTTCTACTTCTACAGTAAAATCAACGTGTCCGGGAGTATCAATAATATTTATTTGATGTCCATCCCAAAATGCAGTTGTAGCAGCACTGGTAATAGTAATACCACGTTCTTTCTCTTGCTCCATCCAGTCCATTGTAGCACCGCCATCATGCACTTCACCAATTCTGTGAGTTTTACCTGTGTAGTATAAAACTCTTTCAGTAGTGGTAGTTTTGCCTGCATCAATGTGCGCCATAATACCAATATTTCTTACCTTATCTAAATCTACTCTTTTGCTAGCCATCTACTCTAATCCTTCTCACACATATCTATTACCACTTAAAATGAGCAAAGGCTTTATTAGCTTCTGCCATTCTATGAACTTCATCTTTTTTCTTAACCGCAGAACCTTCACCATTTGATGCAGCAATTAACTCTGCTGATAATCTTTCTGCCATTGTTTTATCTTTTCTATCTCTTGCATATTTTTTAATCCAACGCAGTGCCAAAGAAATTCTTCTTTCGGGTCTTACCTCCATAGGAACTTGATAGGTTGCACCACCAACTCTTCTGCTTCTTACTTCAACCATTGGTTGTACATTACTAATTGCTTTCTTGAAAATTTCAAGTGGTGTTTTTTTAGTTCTTTTTTCTATTAAGTTAAAAGATTCATAAACAACATTTCTTGAAGTTGATTTTTTACCATCCAACATAATATAGTTAACAAATTTTGCTACTAACAAATCATTGTATTGTGGGTCTGGCTTAATATATCTTTTCTCTGCTCTTCGCTTTCTCATATCAGTCTAATTATTTTTTAGGTTTTTTAGTGCCGTATTTCGATCTACTTTTCTTTCTATCGTCAACTCCGCTAGTGTCAAGTGTACCACGTATTATGTGATACCGCACACCAGGTATATCTTTAATTCTTCCACCTCTAATTAATACAATAGAGTGCTCTTGTAAATTATGACCTTCACCTGGAATATACGCTGTAACTTCCATGCCGTTTGTTAGTCGCACTCTTGCAACTTTTCTTAATGCTGAGTTAGGCTTTTTAGGTGTTGTTGTATAAACTCTAGTACAAACGCCTCTTCTTTGAGGGCATGATTCTAAAGCTGGTGCCTTGTTTTTTGACTTAACAACTTTACGACCTTTTCTAACCAACTGGTTTATTGTTGGCACTTAATTACCTCCATAAATTTAAAAGTGCTTAAAAATTCAGACTCTCAATATACCGTTAATATTCAAGTAAGTCAAGCAAGCCTTATTAATATTTAAGAACTATTTCTCTGTTTTTTCGCTTTCTTCTGCTTTTATTTCACCATCTTCTACCGAACTTTCATCTGTAGCTGCTACTTCGGTAGTTAGTAATATTTCTTTGTATTTTTTAATTCCGGTACCTGCTGGAATTTTACCTCCCATTACCACATTTTCTTTAAGTCCAATTAAATTATCAACTTTTGCAGCAATTGCAGCATTTGTTAATATTTTAGTTGTCTCTTGGAATGATGCAGCAGATATAAAGCTTTCTGTTGATAATGCAGCTTGTGTAATTCCAAGAAGTACATTATCAAAAGTTGCGGCTTCAGTATCTCTTGCATGAACTATTACTTTCCCTTTTCTTTCAAGATCCGAATTAATTTCACGCAGCTTTGTTCTAGTTATTATATCTCCAATCTCAAGTTTAGAATCTTCAGGATTTTCAACAAAAACAGATTCGAGCATGTTTTTGTTTTCTTTAACCATTTTTATTCTGCTCACCAAATCTTCTTCAATAAACGGTGTATCACCAGAAGCAATTACCCTAAGTTTACGGAGCATTTGGCGTACAATAACTTCAATATGTTTATCATTAAGTTTTACACCTTGTAAACGATAAACATCCTGAATTTCATTCACCAGATATTCCTGAACAGCACTGGTACCACTAATCTTTAAAATATCGTGAGGGTCTATTGGTCCATCAGTAATTTTTTCACCCGCAGGAATTTCATCACCTTCTTGAACAAGAATATGTTTACCATAAGCAACACTATATTTTTTCTCATCCATTCCATCAAGAGATTGAACAAAAATTTCTCGTGAGCCTTTCTTTCTTGCACCAAATTTAATTATACCTTCAATTTCAGATACAACGGCAGGATCGTGGGGGCTTCGAGCTTCAAAAAGTTCTGTAACACGAGGAAGACCACCAGTAATATCTCTACTCTTAGAATCTGATTTTGAAATTTTTGCCAGAATTGTACCTGGTAAAACAGATGTATTATCTTCTACAGCTAAATAAGCACCAGTAGGTAAGTTAAATGGTTTTTCATCACCATTAGCGTCTGTAATTATAATACTTGGAGTTAATGTTTTATCTTTCGATTCTATTACAACTTTTTGAACGTGACCTGTTTGATCATCAGCAATTTGCTGAATAGTTGAATTGTTAACTAAATCAACAAATCTAACTAAACCTTTGATATCAGTTAAAATTACAGCATTGTATGGATCATGATTATAAAGAGGCTGACCCTTCTTTATAACATTCCCATCATCTACTTGAAGTTCAGCACCATAGGGAATTTCATATTTTTTAATCTGTCTATTATCGTCATCAAATATACCAATTGAACCTCTACGACCAGTAACAACTTTTACTTTACCAAGAAAATCTTCTCGTTCAACAAACATAATTTTCTCGAAAATAACTTTACCTTCTACACTTGCTTCAACTTGAGATTGACTTGCAATACGAGATGAAGTACCACCTAAGTGGAATGTTCTAAGTGTTAACTGTGTGCCAGGCTCACCAATTGATTGAGCTGCAATAATGCCAACAGCTTCTCCTATTTCAACTATATGTCCGGTAGTTAAGTTTCTTCCATAACATTTAGCACAAATTCCTCTTTCGGCTTCACAAGTTAGAGCTGTTCTAATATATACTGAATCAATTGAAGAATCATCAATCATTTCTGCTTTATCTTCATCAATCATATCACCAGCTTCAAGAATTAATTCATCAGTTCTGGGGTCGTAAATATCTTCTTGAGCAACACGCCCAGTAATACGTTCTGCTAATGGTTCTCTTTCAAGTTCAACATCTTTAATTGCAGAAACACCAATACCTCTAATAGTTCCGCAATCATCAGAAGTAACAATAACATCTTGGGCAACATCTGTTAAACGACGAGTTAAGTAACCTGCATCTGCTGTTTTAAGAGCAGTATCAGCAAGACCCTTACGTGCACCGTGAGTAGAAATAAAGTACTCAAGTACTGAGAGACCCTCTTTAAAATTAGCTACAATAGGGTTTTCAATAATTTCACCAGAAGCACCCGAAAGTGACTTCTGTGGTTTCATCATTAAACCACGCATACCAGCTAACTGACGTACCTGCTCTTGCGAACCTCTTGCACCTGAATCAACCATCATATGAAGTGAGTTAAATCCGCTTTGATCGCTTTTAATTTTTTCCATTAACTTAATTGCAACATCACTTGTTGTGTGTGTCCAAACATCAATAATTTTATTATATCTTTCAGCATCGGTAATAAAACCTTGATCATGCTCATCCATAATTCCTGAAACTTTTTTGTTTGATTCTATAATCATATCTTTCTTTTCATCAGGCACAATCATATCACTAAAACTAATTGAAATTCCAGCAAGGGTAGAAAATTTAAATCCTAATTCTTTTATATCATCAAGAAAATTAGCTGTTACTTGGTTTCCAAGTTTCACGAACATTTTATATATGAATCCGCTAAATACTTTTTTGATTAGCAGTTCATTCCAGAATCCCATTTCCTTCGGAACTATTTCATTGAAAATTACTCTACCAACTGTAGTCTCAACAAATTCACCTTCAATCTTAACTTTTATTTTTGCATGAAGTTCAATTGCATCATTATCATATGCAATTTGTACTTCTTGAGTATCTGAAAAGAGCATCCCCTCTCCTCTAGCACCAAGTTTTACCTTAGTTAAATAGTAACATCCAAGAACTATATCCTGAGTAGGAACAACAATTGGACTACCATTTTGAGGTGAAAGAATATTATGGCTCGATAACATTAACATTGATGCTTCTAACTGAGCTTCATAAGATAATGGAACGTGAACAGCCATTTGATCGCCATCAAAATCGGCATTAAAAGCTGTACAAACCATTGGATGGAGTTGAATTGCTTTTCCATCAATTAAAATTGGCTGGAAAGCTTGAATACCTAATCTGTGAAGCGTAGGAGCACGGTTTAGTAGAACCGGATGTCCTTCAATTAGTCGTTCAAGAATATCCCAAATAATTGGGTCTTTTCTATCAACAGCTTTTCTAGCACTTTTTACAGTTTTGTAATGTCCGCGATCAATTATTTTTCTAATTACAAATGGCTTAAATAATTCGATAGCCATATTTTTAGGAAGACCACATTGATGTAATCTTAACTCGGGTCCAACAACAATTACAGAACGCCCGGAATAATCAACACGCTTTCCTAATAAGTTTTGACGGAAACGACCTTGTTTACCTTTTAGCATATCACTTAAAGATTTTAGTGGTCTGTTACCATCACTACGAACAGCACTTCCTCTTCGTGAATTATCGAACAATGCATCTACAGCTTCTTGAAGCATTCTTTTTTCATTTCTAAGAATTACTTCAGGGGCTTTAATATCTATTAATCTTTTTAATCTATTATTTCTAATTATTACTCTTCTGTATAGATCATTTAAATCACTTGTAGCAAACCTTCCACCTTCAAGGGGAACTAATGGACGTAATTCTGGAGGAATAATTGGAAGAATACTCATTATCATCCATTCTGGTTTGTTCGGAACTTTAGTATCGTTTTCTCTAAAAGCTTCCAAAACTCTAAGGCGTTTTAACAAATCATTTCTTTTTTGCTGTGAAGTCTCTTCTTTTAAGTTAGCTTTTAATTCTCTAAATGTTGCTTCAACATCAATTGATTTAAGCAATTCTTTAACACCATCGCCACCAATTTTTGCAATAAACTTATTTGGGTCGTCATCTTCTAACGAATCGTTATCGTGTGGAAGAGAGTAAACTATTTCGTAATACTGATCTTCCGAAATTAAATCTTTGAATTGTAATCCTGTAGTACCTGGGTTAATTACAACGTATGACTCGTAATAAATAACTCTTTCAAGTTCTTTAGTTTTCATTCCAATTATGTTACCAATTTTTGAAGGTAGAGCTTTGAAGAACCAAATATGTACAACAGGAACAGCAAGAGTGATGTGTCCCATACGCTCTCTACGAACTTTTTTCTGAGTAACTTCAACACCACATCTATCGCATACAATGCCTTTGTATCTAATTCCTTTATATTTTCCACATGCACATTCCCAGTCCTTTACAGGTCCAAAAATCTTTTCACAAAATAAACCATCTTTTTCAGGTCTAAAAGAACGATAATTAATAGTCTCTGGTTTTGTAGCTTCTCCGTGCGATCTTGAAAGAATATGATCAGGGCTAGATAAACTAATAGTTAGTTTCTCAATATTTTTTATTTTTGATTCTTGTGATTTGAATCTCATAAACTTACTCCTTAAACTTTGTTGATTTAGTTTGCTTCACTGCAAGTAGAGTAATACTCTTAGCCTTGCTCGGCAATACTTACTTGTTACAAATAGTTAACAGAAACTATCTGTAACATATAACACTAGTTAATCTTTATCTCTAAACCTAAACCTTGCAGCTCTTTAATTAATACATTAAATGCTTCCGGAATAGATGGACGAGGAAGATTTTCGCCTTTTACAATTGCTTCGTATGTTTTAGCACGTCCTTCAACATCATCACTTTTCACAGTAAGAACCTCTTGTAATACATTTGAAGCACCGTAACCTTCTAATGCCCATACTTCCATCTCTCCGAAACGCTGACCACCAAATTGGGCTTTACCACCTAATGGCTGCTGAGTAATTAGAGAATAAGGTCCTATTGAACGAGCATGAAGTTTATCATCAATCATATGCCCTAATTTTAGCATATAGATGTAACCACAAGTTACTTTTTGATGAAATTCATCACCAGTTCGACCATCATGCATAGTAGTTTTACTACCTAAGGGAAGTCCAGCTTCAGCAATAAGATTTTCAACATTCTCAAATTTTGCACCATCAAAAATTGGAGTTTCAAATTTAACTCCTAATTCTTTACCAACCCAACCAAGAGCAGTTTCATATAGCTGTCCAAGATTCATACGGGAAGGTACACCAAGCGGATTAAGAATTATATCAACTGGAGTTCCGTCATCAAGATATGGCATATCCTCTTTTGGAACAATTTTAGCAACAACACCTTTGTTACCGTGTCGCCCAGCCATTTTATCCCCTACCTGTAGTTTACGCTTTTTAGCAACATAAACTTTTGCCAACTGCACAACACCAGGAGACAACTCATCACCACTTTGAATATTCAATTTTAATCGTTTAAAATCCTCTTCATAATCGGCTAATATTTTAAAATAGTTGCTAAAAAGAGTTTTAACCATTTCGTTAGTTTTTTCATCACTAAACCACTCTTGTGTGTAATCTAATTTAGTAACATCTTCAAATTCGCTAAAAGTATCCTCTTTTATCACACTATTCTTTTTCAAGAGTAATGTGCCATCGAGATCACTTATACCAACTGTTTTTTTCTTATAAGTAATTTTTTCAAGTTTAGTTACTAATTTTAAATAGTGAGATGATTTCTTTACACTCAGTTTATGCTCAAATACTTCAATCTCTTTTTTCTCTTCTTTTTTAGCATCAGCATCCCTTCTTTTACGACTAAATAATCTAGTTTTAATAACTGTTCCTTTTAGTCCTGGATGAGCTTTCAACGAAGCATCTTTAACATCACCTGCTTTATCACCAAAAATCGCTTTCAATAATTTTTCTTCAGGAGTAGGGTCTGTTTCACCTTTAGGGGTAATCTTTCCAATAAGGATATCACCCTCTTGAACCTCTGCACCTTCGCGAATAATACCACGTTCATCAAGATCTTTAGTTGCTTCTTCACTTACGTTAGGTATATCTCTTGTTAATTCTTCATCACCACGTTTTGTTTCTCTAACTTGAAGTTCAAATTCCTCAATGTGTAATGAAGTGAATTCATCTTCAGCAACAATTCTTTCACTTATAACAATTGCATCCTCAAAGTTATAACCTCGCCAAGGCATAAAAGCAACAAGAATATTTTTTCCAAGTGCTAACTCACCATTATCTATAGATGGTCCATCAGCAAGAACATCATCTTTTTTAATTTTTTGACCAACAACAACAGATGCACGTTGGTTAAAGCAAGTTTCCTGGTTTGTTCCGTTAAACTTAACTAACGTATATTCTATTCTTCGTTCATCATCAAAGTTAACTAATGCTTCATAACTATCTGGGTCAGATTCATATTTAACAATAATTCTTTCAGCATCAACAGATTCAACAACTCCTTTATCTTCAGCAAGAATAATTGATTTAGAATCGTGTGCAATTTTATATTCCATCCCAGTTCCAACAATAGGAGATTCAGGAACTAATAGCGGAACTGCTTGACGCTGCATATTTGAACCCATCAAAGCACGGTTAGCATCATCATGCTCTAAGAAAGGAATTAATGACGCACCTGCACTCACAAGCTGAGAAGGTGCAACATCCATATAATGTACTACTCCAGGAGCCACAACAGGAAATTCTCCACGTTTACGACACTTTACTCTATCTAAAATAAATCTACTTTGCTCATTAAGTGGCGCATTTGCCTGAGCAATAATAAATTCATCTTCTTGATCTGCACTTAAATAATCAACACTTTTAGAGACTTTTCCATCCTTCACTCTTCTATACGGTGTCTCTAAAAATCCAAAATCATTAACTCTTGAATAGAGTGTTAATGATGAGATAAGACCAATGTTCGGACCTTCGGGAGTTTCAATTGGACATAAACGACCATAATGTGAATGGTGAACATCACGTACCTCAAAGCCAGCTCTTTCTCTTGTAAGACCGCCAGGTCCTAAAGCAGAAATTCTTCTTTTATGTGTTAATTCTGAGAGCGGATTTGTTTGATCCATAAATTGAGACAATTGATTTGTTCCGAAAAATGCATTAATTACTGCACTTATTGTTCGTGCATTTACTAAATCTTGAGGCTGCATATTTTCGTTATCTCGCATGTTCATTCGTTCTTTAATAGTACGAGACATACGTGCCAGACCAACATTAAATTGCTGCTGTAATTGTTCACCCACTGTTCTAATTCTTCTATTGCCAAGGTGATCAATATCATCAACTGAAACATTTCCATTTTTCAAATGAATAATGTTCTTCATTATTGCAACTATATCTTCAATTGTTAAAACTCGAACATCTTTAGGAATATTAAGACTTAATTTGTCGTTCATTCTAAAACGACCAACTTCACCAAGATCGTAACGTTTCGAATTAAAGAATAATTTTTCAATTAATGCTTCTGCAGTTTCAACATCAGGTGCTTCACCAGTACGTAATTGACGATAAATTGCGAAAAGAGCTTCCTCCTTTGAGATTGAAGTATCTTTTCGTAAAGTACTTAAAATTAAATTTTGTTCAGGATTAATTTCCGCAGTAATAATCTTTATTTTTTTAACATCAGAAGCCTTTATGTTATCTATTACTTCTTCAGTTATTTCATCATCTTTTGTAACAAATATTTCACCAGTATCCATATCAATAACATCTTCCGCAGAAATTCTACCATGATGATTTTCCGGATCAAGCTTTTTAACATCAATTTCTTCAACCAAATTGAAAAGATTTAATATCTCCTCATCAGTTGTATAATTTAAAGCTCGTAATAAAGTAGTTGCCGGGAACTTTTTTCTTCTATCAATATAAACATACATTACATGGTTTATATCTGTAGCAAATTCTACCCAAGAACCTCTAAAAGGAATAATTCTGGCAGAATAGATTGGAGTTCCATTTGGATGTTTTGTTTGGGCAAAAGCAACACCGGGCGAACGGTGTAACTGGCTAACAACAACTCTTTCAGCACCATTTATAACAAACGTACCTTTTTCAGTCATAAACGGAAGATTACCAAGATAAACTTCTTGCTCAATAGAATTTACATATTCTTCAGTTTCATCATCTCTTGTAGATAACCTTAGCTTAGCTTTAAGTGGAGAGTTAAAAGTTAATCCTCTCTCTTGACATTCCTGAATTGAAAATCTTGGTTTTTCAATATGGTAATCCACAAAGTCTAATCTATAAAATTCTTTATTATCTGAAATGGGGAAATTGTTAGTAAAAACTTCTTGCAATCCCCTATTTTCTCTTTTGTTCCTTGGAACATCTCTTTGCACAAACTCTTCAAAAGATTCAATCTGAATATTCAACAAGTTTGGTTGCTTAATGGCAGGAGTAATGGACTCAAAAGTAATACGGTTCGTCGTTTTGTTCTTTTTATATTTATCCAACCCAGACCTCCCTATCATTGGAAATTTATGTTACAATTTATTCTTTTTAAAATATATAAAGTGGCAAGACGCAATTCACCGTCTTACCACATTGGAATTTTTAGAAACTAAATACTTGTAATTAAAAATAATTACTTAATTTCTACAGTAGCACCAGCTTCTTCAAGCTCTGCTTTAACTTTTTCTGCTTCGTCTTTGCTAACAGCTTCTTTAACAGTTTTTGGAGAGTTATCAACTAATTCTTTAGCTTCTTTTAATCCTAAACCTGTGTGTGCTCTAACAACTTTAATTACGTTAATTTTCTTCTCACCAAAGCTAGATAGAATAACATCGAACTCAGTTTGTTCTTCTTCTGCCGCTGCTGCATCACCTGCAGGAGCTGCACCCATAACAACAGGAGCTGCTGCTGTTACACCAAACTCTTCTTCTAAAGCTGTCTTCAATTCTGAAGCTTCAACCAAAGTAAGTTCTTTGATTTTTTCAACGATTTCTGATATTTTTTCTGACATTTTTATTTCTCCTAATGTATTATTCTTTTTTTTAATTTTATGCGGCTTTTGTTTTTCCCGCTTCATCAATTACACTAACTAAATCTCTCATAACTGCATTTATTGCACCAACAATACCTGATGCCGGTGAAGCAATACTACCAACAATGCTAGCCATAACTTCATCTTTTGTAGGCATAGAAGCCAGGGTTTTTAGTTGATCTTCATCATAGAATGAGGATTCTATGTAGCAGCCTTTGAAATCGAATTTCTTATTCTTATCGTTAAAGCTTTTGATGATTTTGGCAGGTGCAACATAATTTTCATCCGCAAATGCAATTCCAATCATACCAACAAGTTTTTCACTAAGTTCATCATATCCACCAATATCGGCGATAGCTCTTTTAACTAAAGTATTTTTATATACTTTATAGCTAACATCTTCTTTAATGAATTCACGACGTAAACCATTGATTTCATCAACAGTTACACCAGAATAATCAACTAAGTACATTGCAGTAGATTGCTCAAATTTCTCTTTAATAAGAGAAACCATTTCGCTTTTTTCTGTCTTATTCATCTTTTTCCTAATTCAGTTTAATACTGTTTATAGAAGCATTATATATAATAATGAGTGCGTATTTTTTATTTAAATTTCATCTTTCGAAATATGAATTCCAGGACCCATAGTGCTGGTTACATACAAACTTTTCACATAAGTTCCTTTAGCAGAAGCAGGTCTCATTCGCATAATTTTATCGACAAACGCTTTTGTATTATCAACCAATTGCTCTGTCTCAAAATTCAATTTTCCTAATGTTGTATGTACAATACCAGTTTTTTCAACACGGAATTCAATTTTACCAGCTTTAACTTCTTTAACTGCGTTTGCAACATCCATTGTTACTGTTCCGCTCTTAGGGTTTGGCATTAAACCTTTTGGTCCTAAAATACGACCAAGTTTTCCAAGCTCTCCCATAGTATCTGGAGCAGCAATAACAACATCTACCTCTGTCCAACCTTCTTTAATTTTTGCAATGTATTCCTCAAATCCGGCATAATCAGCACCAGCAGAAAGAGCTTCATCTGCTTTAGCACCTTTGGCAACAACAAGAACTTTAACTTCTTTACCTGTTCCGTGTGGTAAGCTAACAGTACCTCTAATCATTTGGTCTGCATGTCGTGGATCAACACCTAATCTAATAGCACAATCTAAAGACTCAACAAACTTTACTTTTGAGTTATCTTGCAAAAGTTTTACTGCTTCTTCAATACTGTACTCTTTTTTTAAGTCAAGTTTCTCTTTTAAGGATTTTACTCTTTTTGACTCTTTCATTTTTTCCAACCTAATTTATAAACTTTAATTAACCTTCTACTGTAATACCCATGCTACGTGCAGTTCCAGCAATCATACTAATTGCGTGATCAATATCATTAGCATTCAAATCTACCATTTTTGTTTCAGCAATTTCTTGCAATTGGGCTCTTGTAACTTTTGAAACTTTTGTTTTGTTCGGTTCAGATGAACCTTTATCTAAATTCAAATTTTTCTTTAGTAAAACTGCTGCCGGAGGGGTCTTAGTGATAAATGTAAAAGATTTATCAACAAAAACGGTTATAACAACAGGTATTATTAATCCAGCATCTCCTGAAGTTTTTGCATTAAATTGCTTACAAAACTCCATAATATTAACACCTTTCTGACCTAATGCAGGACCAACCGGTGGCGATGGATTTGCTTGCCCAGCTGGGATTTGCAATTTAATATAACCATCAATCTTCTTAGCCATAACTTAACCTTTAATTGTAATTTACTTTTCTAATTCTGCTTGTGTGAAATCAATTTCTACAGGAGTCTTTCTTCCAAAAATTGAGACCATAACTTTTATTTTCATTTTTTCTTCGTTCACTTCTTCAATAACTCCAGAAAAGCTATTAAATGGACCATCAATAATTTTAATTAAATCGCCTGATCTAAAGATAGTATCTGTTTTCTCAGTATCTTTATCTTGAGTGATTCTTCCAATAATCCTTTTAACTTCTGCAGGAAGTAACGGAGAAGGTTTATTTTGTTCCCCTAAAAATCCCATTATTGAAGGTGTATTAGTAATAAAATCTATTACCTTATTATCTAAATCAGCATTTAATAAAATATAACCGGGGAAAAAGTTTCTTATTTTGGTCTTTTTCTTCCCATCCTTTATTTCAAATACTTTTTCAGTCGGAACCAATACTTCAACAATACGGGCTCGTAGTGCTTCATCATCGTTTAATTCTAAATCAATGATATTCTTAACCTTACTCTCATGTCCGGAAAAGGTTCTCACCACATACCATTTTGCTTGTGTGTTTTCTTCCACTACTAGAAAATTCCTTTAAATATTTGTGTTATACTCATATCAATAAGATATGTAAATGCTGCAAGTATCAAACAAGTAACTATTACTATTACTGTAGATTCTTTCAACTCTTCTTTTGTTGGCCAAGTAACTTTTTTCATTTCCTTGACAACATCTGTAAAAAAATTAATTATTTTTTCTTTCATCACCATTTACCAATTTTTAGTAGCACGAGAGGAGGGATTCGAACCCCCAACTTGCGGTTTTGGAGACCGCTGCTCTAGCCAATTGAACTACTCTCGCAGCAAAATTATTTTGTCTCTTTAAAAACTACATGTTTACGAACTACGGGGTCGTACTTTTTGAACTCAACTCTTGCCGGATGTTCTCTTTTATTTTTTTTTGTAGTATAACGATAACCAGTTTTTGCAGTACTTTCTAATATTATCGTTTGTCTAGCATTTTTTGCTTTTGCCATTTTATTTTTCCTCGTTAAAACTTTTTCAATTACTTTTTTAGCTTAAAGTTTTGAGCTGACGATCGGACTTGAACCGACGACCTCATCCTTACCAAGGATGTGCTCTACCAACTGAGCTACGTCAGCAATATTTCAATACATTAAAAACAAATATCTCTTCTTTTTGATAAAAATAATTCCAACTTTCATCAAATTTTGTCAGTTTTGACCAACTCAAGTTTCGTTCTTATACCTTTCAGTGATTTTAAGAATTTCTCTCGCTTTACAGCTTCACCTCGTGTCTCATACTCTTCAAAATATTCTAAAACCCATGGCTGATATCTTTTCGTCCATTTGGCTCGAGAACTATTGTGAACTTCAATTCTTTTTAGAACATTTTCAGTTGAACCAATATAATACCTATCGGCAACTAAACTTTTCAGTATGTAAACTGAAAATTTCATGAGCGGGAGACGAGACTCGAACTCGCAACCAACAGCTTGGAAGGCTGTGACTCTACCAATTGAGTTACCCCCGCTTAATTAAAACCTTAAGCGCCTTTCCAAAATGTTATTCCAGAGTTCTCAACATAACAATGAAACCAATCCCGCAGTGGCGGGATGACTCTACCAATTGAGTTACCCCCGCTTATATTTAACTTTACAAGCGTCTTTCCAAAATGTAGTGATGAGTTCTCACTTAAATAGCAACCAATCCCGCAAGGGCGGGATGACTCTACAAACTTAAGTTACCCCCGCTTATAAAATATCTAAGCGTCTTTCAAAATGTAATTGGAATATTCTCAATCTATACAATACAACCACAATTAAATGGCTCTATAGGTTGAACTCCATTTATATTATTCTCTCATTCAATCATTTTATTAGATATCTATCGAAGTACGAATAAAAATAGGTTTCTTATTCTCCTTCAAAAATATCGTTCGTTTGTGGGCAGGGAGGGAATCGAACCCCCTCAGGCTTAGCCAACGGATTTACAGTCCGCCCCAACTCTCCTACTTTGGCGCCTGCCCATCTCTATCAATTTTAAAAGAAACGAGCTACAAAAATAGACGTTATTTTTTAATAATGCAAATAAATCTTACTTAATTATTTTTCTTTTACAAATACTTTTCAATTTTATTCAGAATTCTTTCGGTTGCCCCAATATTTTCATTTACATATTTCGATGCAATACCACCAAGCTCATCTCTGTAATTTTCATTTTCAAATAATTTTTGGAGTGTTGCAAAAGCCTCTTCCATATTTGTAACCTCCTTACTCGCATCCCTTTTTAATAGTTCTTGTGCCTCCTGACTATTCCTATTTTTAGGACCAAAGATAACTGGAATTCCATAAACTGCTGGTTCAAGTACATTATGAATACCCTGCTTAAAACTCCCTCCAACATAGGCTACATCAGCATAATAGTAGAGTGTAAGTAAAATTCCAATCGAATCAATAATTACAACACTTTCTCCATTATAATTGTTCTTCGATGAAAATCGAATAGTCTTTTCCTTTCCGGCAAAATAGTTTTCAATCTTTTCTAAATGAATTAAGGTCGGTTCATGAGGAGCAATAATCATAACAACATTTAGATTATTGTTTGTCAATTTCTCAAATGCAGGAAATATTACATTTTCATCCTCTTCCCACGAACTTCCAAAAACAAATATTTTTTTTCCATCAAAAAGACCATCACGGAATAACTTTTTGCTTTTAGCCTGCAAACTTTTTTGATAAACCCTATCAAAACGTGTGTCGCCAACAGCTTTAATTTTTTGTGCAGGAATTTCAAAATCAAGAAAGTTTTTAGCATCATCTTCCGACACAGTTAAAATGTCACTAAAGCATTTGTAGAGTGTAACATGAAATTCTCGAATAAGTGGGAGTTTTCTACTCGATTTTTTCTGCATAGTCGCATCAACAATCAGTGATGCAATATTTCTATTTCCAAGCTGCCACAGAAGATTAGGCCAAATATCGTAACGCATAAAAATTACAGCATCCGGATTTATGATATCAAGAAATTTTTTAACATCAGAGGAGAAATCAAAAGGAAGGTAAGCTATTAAATCAGCATAAGGATATTTTTGCGAGTTGTCGTAACCCGAAGGAGAAAAAAAGGTAATTAAAATATTTACATCTTTTTCCTCTCGTAATTTTTTAATTATTGGTTTGGCTTGTTCAAATTCGCCAAGCGAGGCAGAATGAAACCAAATCATTTTTTTTGATTTGTTAAGAGTACCAACTTTTTCTTTTAGTCTTTGGTTCTGCAATCTTCTTTCAACAAAACCGCTTCTAATTTTTTTATTAAAAAATTTTGCAATCCAGAAAAACAGATACAACAATGGAATCGCAACAATATTATAACTTAACCGCCAAACTCTTTTCATATTTCACTCATTAAATCTTTGATTTCTTTATAGACTCTCTGCGGAGTTAATTCCATCATACAATTAAAATGTTTTTTCTTGCAATTTGCTTTTCCAATATGGCTGCAAGGTCTGCACGATAATCCAATATTTTCAATTACTAAGTTATTAACTCCAAATGGTGCAAACCCGAACTCTCTTACTGTTGAACCAAATATAGATACAACGGGAACTCCAACAGCGGTAGCAGTATGCATTAATCCCGAGTCGTTGCAAACTATTAGTTTACACTTCTGCATATCCATTGCTGTTTTAAATAGCAAATTGTCGTTGGATAAATTAATAGAATTAGAAATTTTGTTTTGTAGTTTATTACAAATTTCTCTATCTGATTTTCCACCAAATATCACAATCTGAAATCCTTCTGATGTTAATTGATTTCCAAGTTCTTCATAATATTCTAACGACCATCTCTTTGTAAAATGAAATGCCCCAGGAGCAAAACCAATTATCTCTTTTTCAGAATTAATTTTTGATTCTATTCCATTAGGTAAAAACAATTCTAATCCTTTACCATCAAGCTCTAAATTAGGAACAACATCAATATATCTTTGTGGAATTGACCTTTTCTCTTTTAATAAATTTAATTTTGTTTTTACCAATAAAAATTTTTTAATATTTGGCTTTCTATAACTTGCACTACTTACTTTTATTTTTCGAACAACTTTCCTAGATTTAAAATTATTCTGCAAATCAATTACAGAATCATAATTGTTCTGCTTTAATTTATTAATAACTTCAGAAAATTCTTTTTCTCCATTCCAAGAAAAAACTTGGTTTAAATTTGGATTAAATTTAATAGCATCCGTGAAATTGGATTTTATTAAATAATCTATTTTCAATTTTGGATATTTTTTTTTGAGTACTCTTAATAGTGGAGTTGTTAAGAGTATATCGCCAAGCGAGCTAAAGCGTATTATTAAAATTCGTTCTGCTTTTTTTAGATTCAAGACAGTACTAAAAAGTTATAAAGAGTAAACTTACATATATCGTTCAACTTTTCAAAAATTTATTCCGCTAAACTTGACCTTCAAAAAATATATTCCTAATTTTGTAATCTCATTTTATTAGAAATGATTGAATGAATGTTGGGCGCATAGCTCAGTGGTAGAGCATCTCCCTTTTAAGGAGAGGGTCCCTGGTTCGAGACCAGGTGCGCTCACAACACAAAGCCTTATAACTATTAGTTGTAAGGCTTTGTCATTTTAAATGGAATCTTTGTAGTAAAATTTTTAAGGATAAATTATTACATCAATATATAGATATATATTTATTGCATCTGTTTACAAGATACAGATTCCAATATAAACTTAGCACTTAACCCATATCTGGGTTAGGTAAATAGAGCTATTAGGAGAAGTAAAATGCATCTATCATTTAATAAGAGAAACACTACCGTTTAAGAAAAAACAACAATTAGAATATTTTAGAAAGAAATTTCAATTATTTAAAGCAATAGATATTTCCTTTTGAACAACGTCAATATTAGCTGTTGCATCAATAAAGATCATATCTATACTCGCTTTGCAATGTTCAATTATTGGTTTTGTAGTTTCTCTATAAACATTTAATCTGTTCAAAATAACATCCTTTTGGTCATCTTTGCGTTTAATTAGAGTGTTTTCAGTACCACAACTCGGACATCTATTTTCATCAAAAATATCACTTAGATTACTTATAGTATTGCACTTTGTGCATAAACGACGTGAAGTTAACCGTTCGACCAAAATATTTGCTTTTGTTGTTAAAATTATAAAATGAGGTTTTTTTATTCCAAGGTTTTCAAAAACAACAATTAATATTTCTGCTTGAGCAATAGTTCTTGGAAATCCATCTAAAATGAATCCTTTTTTAGAATCAATGTTTTCGAAAGATTCTTTTAATAATCCACCCATTAAATCGTCAGATACTAAATCACCACAATCTATTGCCTCTTTAGCCAATAAACCAAGTTCTGTTTTTTTTGCAACAGCTTCACGTAAAATATCACCTGTAGAAATGTGGGGTATCCCATATTTTAAAGAGATGATTTTTGCTTGGGTTCCTTTGCCAACGCCGGGAGCACCAAATATTATTATTTGCATAATTGAACTATTTTTTAAAAGTTGCTTCCTAGAATAAAAATATTTCATTTATTAAAGGGAAGATATTTTCTCTTCCCTTTAAGGTGTTTTACTAATATCCAGTAAAAAACAAATTGCACTATTTTACTTAACTAGTATTCCCGTAACCGGAACAGTGATAAAATAAGACTTCGCTTCGTTTTGTACTGAGTTAGTTGAAGTGTCGATTATTTTATCAGCAGCCCCGCTTTGCGGGACTGTGATAAAATAATACTTCGCTTCGCTTGATTATTTTATCAGCAGCATTTTCTTTGTTGCTGAGTAATTACCTGACTGGATTTTGTAAATATACATTCCAGTTGTTAAGTGTGAGGCATCAAAGGATACTTCATAATTACCAGCTGATTTTACATCATTTACCAATTCTGCTATCTCTTGGCCTAGTACATTAAATACTTTTAAGGTTACTAATCCACTCTTTGGAATTGAGAAGTTAATTACTGTACTTGGGTTAAATGGATTTGGATAGTTTTGTCTAAGTTTATATTCAGTAGCTGTAATGTCAGAGTTTTCTTCAACATCAACAGCATTATTATTTGTATACCCAGGTGTTGGGTTAAGAAAGGAACCCCAAGAATCACTACCATCCGGATGTCGTCCAAATGAAACATCTGTAGTTTGATCCAAATAGGTTAAAGAATCAACAATTGTTAAGCCATCAGAAAGAGATAATCCAATTTGCTCTCCACCACCACTCAATTTCAAATTAATATGTAATACTCCAAGTTCAGGAGTTTTATTGGCTATTAGAACCAAAAATCCGCCTGGTTGAATTGTTGTTGTGTCTGGTGCACTTGTGGGTATTTGCCAAGCTGTTAATTCGGCCAAATCATCAGTAATATACATTCCGCCAATATCTACTGCTTCTACACCTGCGTTGTAAATTTCAATCCAATCAGGAAATGTTCCTGTTCCATCAACATCAATATTATCGTTGCTTGCTAAAAACTCATTGATAAATAAAGTTGGAATAAGACTATTTGACCTTCCAGGAGTGGGAGTTGTAAAGTTTTCCCAAGTATCTGATCCATCAGGATTTCTACCTTCAGAAATATCTGTAGTTTGATCTAAATAGGTTAAAGAATCAACAATTGTTAAGCCATCAGAAAGAGTTAAACCAATTTGCTCTCCACCACTTCCTAATTTTAAGTTTACATGCAAAACACCAGCTTCAGGCTTTTTATCAGCCATAAGTACTAAAAAACCACCAGCAGGAATTGTAGTGCTATCTGGTGCTGTTGTAGGTATTTGCCAAGCTGTTAATTCGGACAAATCATCAGTAATATACATTCCACCAATATCTACTGCTTCTATGCCAGCGTTATAAATCTCTATCCAATCAGGATAATCATCTGTTGTTACATCATAGTAACTAGTATCGTTACTAGCGATAAATTCGTTTATGTACAATGTTTGTGCATTTATTGTACTAAACAAAAATAATACTGAAAAAACCAACAAGTATTTTTTCATAGTTACTCCTTAAATTAATTAATTAATTGAAATTCATATAATTTTTGTTCACTATCGCTCACTATATAAATTATTTGCTTTATTGGATTAATAGCTACACCTTCAGCTTTATCAATTTTAATATTGTATTGTCTAATAATTCCATTTTCAATATTCCATTGAAAAAGAAGACTTGATTGATCACTTACAATCCAAAATGTATTTGAAGATTTATCGAAAGTAATACCAGATAAATCATTTACTTCATTTATTTCTTTTTGCAATTCGGTAGTAAAATCGTTTTTCAATTTTGCCCAAAGATTAGGTTCTTTTTCATTAAGAACAAAATGAGAAAATGTTGTATCAAGACAGATACCCTCTAATCCACTATTACCAGAGCCAAGTAAGGTGATTGGATGTCGGCTCAGTTCATTTCCAGAAATATCAACATGAACAATTACTCGCTCGCGCTCTTCTACAACCCAAAGGGAATTATCGCGTGAATCATAAACAATTCCTTCAAGATCGGTACCTTCGTAAGTAAGCTCGTCTAACACTCTTCCTTCCAAAGAGAGTTTGTAAATATGATTTGTTCCATCACTCACTGTCCATAATTCTGAATAATCACTATTAAGCGATAGTCCTGATGGTTCAGGTACATCAATAGTTATTTCCTTAATTAGCTTTAAGAAAGGACCCTCCTGCCGAACAGTAGAGTCCTCAATTGAACAACTATTTATCAAAAATAGAGTGCTATAAAGCAATATATATGTACTGTCTTTTATAATCATTAGTTATTAGATATTCCTGGAGTTGGAGTTGTGAAGTTTTCCCAGTTATCACTTCCATCTGGTTTTCTACCTTCCGAAACATCAGTAGTTTGGTCCAAATAGGTTAAAGAATCAATTACAGTAGTACCGTTTGGAGCTGTTAAACCAATTTGTTCTCCACCACCACTCAATTTTAAATTAACATGCAAAACACCGAGTTCAGGAGTCTTATTAGCAATTAAAACTATAAATCCACCAGCTGGAATTGTTGTTGTATCTGAAGCTGTTTCAGGTATTTGCCAAGCAGTTAGTTCATCTAATCCGTCAGTAACAAAGTAACCACCAATATCAACAGCTTCTGAACCAGGATTGTATATTTCAATCCAATCTGGGAAAGTTCCAGTTCCGTCAACATCTATATTGTCGTTACTAGCTAAAAACTCATTAATAAAAAGTACTGGAGGAACATATCCAACTTGGAAAGACAAAGTATCAGAAATAGTAGTTTGTTCCTCAGCATCTATAGCTGTAATAAAGAAGCTCATAACAGTACCATCATCAAAAGTACCTAAATCAGAGTAATATGTATCTCCATTAGCTGTCATAGCTACTTCATCAGTACCGTAAGTAAGAGTTACAGATGCAAGGTCTCCATCTGGGTCAGTTACTGTTGCAGAGATTCTAACATTATCACTTGGTTGAATTGTTGCTGGTGTAACATTAATATCAGAAATAGATGGCGGGAATGATGGAACTTCTCCAGTATTTGATTTACCTGGTGTAGGTGTAGAGTATTGTTGCCATATAGTACCACCATCAGGGTTTAACCCCATCGAGTAATCTGTATCTTGTGGGCCAAAAGTTAACTCATCAATTATTGTTCTACCGTCAGATTCTACTAATGTAATGTCATCTCCGCCACTTCCAAGAGCAAAAGCGACATGAAGTGGACCAGCATTTATGTTTTTATCACAAAAGATTACAAGAAAACCGCCAGGTTCAATTGTTGTAGTTAAAGGGTCTGTTGTAGGAATTTGGTGTTGTGTATAATCATTTTTTGAATCGGAGACATACATACCACCAATATCAACAGCTTCTGTCCCATAATTATAGATTTCAAACCAATCAGGATAATCAAATTCTGAGTAACAACAAAAATCGTTACTAGCAAGATATTCGTTAATAATTAATTTGTATTCACTGCCATTTCCTTCACCTTCACTATCAACAGTATCATCAATATTACATGCAACCAAAATTAAAGCAAGAGCCAGTATAGAACTGAGCCATTTTAGTATTTTCATTTTTTTTCTCCAAAATATTTATTTTTATTTCTATTACTTAAATTCAATATTGTTCAAATTAGGCTTCACTATGCCAAGCCAATAATGAAAACTATCTTCTTCATTAGAAGAAAAATTTAGTCATAAACTGTATATAGCTAAATTGATCTCCACCAGTAAATCCATCACCAGTTGCATTATCAGAGTTATTTACCATTGTATAATTAAGTTGTGCAACCATGTTTGCATTAGGATACCAGTTTAGTCCTAGTGTAATATTATTTGCATTACCACCTAGTACTAGTGCTTCTGTGTCTGAAAGAGTTAAATTACTATATCTAAATGCTATCTCCCAAGCTCCTAACCTATTATTCTTAGGTCTTAGTTGTCCAAACTCACCTTGTGTTGGATCCCAAGAGCGAGATTCTCCAGTTAATGCATAAGTTACATAAACATAGCTACCATTAAAAGAAGCAGTAGGTAAATCATTAAACCTGTATGCATTTAATATTTGGTATTCACCCTGAATATGGAAACCTTTCCATGCAAAAGAGGCTTCAACACCTACTCTGTATGTATAGCTTGTGTTTTTAATAAGATCCGTATCTAAAATTTCAACATCACCAATTTTTGTTTCAGGCTCTGCTGTATAGTCAACTATCCAATTGTTGTCATCAGGTCTTTCCCAGACACCAGCTGCACCAATATGAGCAATCATATCATTATTATTTATTGGAGCAAAAGCAATTCTTGTAGCAACGCCACCACCTGTTTCGTCAATAGTCTTGTTTTTATTAGTATCAAATGTTTGTCCGAAAAGAGCAATTCTTGCATTCCAATTTGAACCCCATTTAGAGTATTCAGCAGCCATTCTTCTTCCCATTTTGAATGCTAATGCGTTATAAGAACGTTCAACAAAAACAATATAACGTGAAGAAGTTAGTATTTCGAGTCCGAAAGGAACTTTGAAATGACCAAATTTAATATGTGAGTTATTGAATCCGTAATATCCCAGCCACATATCTTTTATTTCAACAATTCCTTCAGCAATATCCATATCCCACTCTGTTTTCCAAGTACCCCAAAGTTCCATTTTAATTGCTAAACGAGCTTTTCTTAAGTGAGTTCCATTACTTAGTTCATTTTCTCCTTCAAAGAAATATGCACCATTTAAAAAAGCTCTACCATCAAAACGACCTGAAAAATTACCATCGTTCGATTTCCAGAAAACAATACCGTGGTCCCATTCTGTTTTCCCTTCACTTACAGTTTCTTGTGCAAAAGTAGTTCCTATAAAAATAAATAGAACTGCTCCAAGAAGTAATAATTTGTTAATTAGTTTTCCCATTGTGGGTCTCCTTATTTTGTTAAGTAGTTATATAGTTATTAGAAATTTATGTTATTTCTTTTTCATCTGATGTTAAGTTATTGTTATCTGTCTCTTTTTCTTCCGTAATTTCACTCGAATTCTTTTTCTTTCTTTTCTCAATTTTGGAAAGTTGTGCTTTAAGAGTTGCTTCTTCTTCTTTCTCTTTTCTTTGCTCTAAAAGAACTCTTGCAATATTTGTAGCATGACTACTAATGCGTTTCAGCATTTCAATAAGTTCAAGATGAATTTCGCTTGTTGCAACACTCTCTGGAATATCTTCGCGAAGGCGATCGAAGTGTGTTCTACGAAGACCCATTTCCATTAAACGATACTTTTTATATTTCTTTTCCATCTTTTTTGCATCTTTCAAATTAACATCTTTAAAAACTTCAATTGCTCTACTAATTTGCTTCATCGATCGGAGATGAAAATCTTTAATTTCTTCTTGTCCAGCTTTTGAAAAATATACATTCAATTTCATTTTCTTTTCAGCAAGTGGAATTAACCTTTTAGAGACAATATCACCTATTTGTTCAACCTCTGTTACACTATGCATCATTTGAAATATCTCATCAGTTCGTTCTTCACCAATTGATTCTTGACTAATTTTCATCAAGTATCGACTAATCTGGAGGTTTAGGTAATTTATTTCACTCTCTTGTTCCCTTATCACATCCAATTTATCAGAGTCATTTGTAAAAAATGGTGATAAAATGTTTGACACCATTTTTTGCACTTTAGTTGCCATTCTAATAATTTCAGCTTTTGTTAAACTAAGAGCTAATACTGGAGTATTGATTAAATTTTCTTCTAAATATTTCGTTTGAAATTGACTCTCTTCCTCTACTTCTTTAATATCAGGAAGAATTTTAATAATCCAAGTTGCTGCCTGTGTTGTAAAGGGAAGAACAATTAATGTTAGAGCTACATTAAACACAGTATGGGCATTTGCAATTTGACGTGGTACAACTTCTGCTAAAAGAGCAGTACCTGATAAATCAACAGAACCTGATGGTGAAATCATTCTTATCAAATCGGAATAATAAGGAATCCACCATGCAAAAAGAGCAACCCCCAATACCTTGAAAAGTGCGTGAGCTAATGCAACACGCTTTGCCTCACGTCCAACATTTATGCTTGCTAATGCTGCAGTAACACTTGTTCCAATATTTGCACCTAAAAGGAGTGGAATAGCAGCTTCAAGAGTAATTAGTCCTTGCGAACCAAGAACTATAATAATACCAGTAAATGCACTACTACTTTGAATTAAAGCTGTAAAAATAGCTCCAATTAGAATCCCAAGTATTGGATTTTCGAGATGTAACAATAGTTGAATAAATGGTTCGTAAGTTCTTAAGGGGTACATTGCGTTTGACATAACCCACATGCCAAAAAAGAGCAAACCAAATCCAAGAATAACTTCACCAATATTTTTAAGTTTTTTAGTTTTAGATAAAAACATTAAACCAAAACCAACGCCAATAACTAGTAATGCATAATCAGTTAATTTAAATGCAATTAGCTGTGCAGTAATTGTGGTACCTATATCAGCCCCAAGAATTATTCCAAGTGACTGTGCAAAGGTCATTAATTTTGCTTGAACAAAACTAACCAGCATAACTGTTGTAGCACTACTACTTTGGATTACCATTGTTACGAATGTACCAACCCCAACGGCAACAAATCTGTTGTTCGTAATTGTACCCAAAATGGAACGCATTTTACTACCTGCAGTTCTCTTCATACCTTCGCTCATCATTTCCATTCCGAAAAGGAAGAGACCCAAACCACCAATAAGACCACTAATTAAGTAAAATATCCAACTTGAGCTACGGGCATAGGCTTTAAAAAATACAATATTGTTCTCAGCCGAAAGATTATTAATCTTAGCTGAAAATTCGTAGTTGCCTTTTTTTGTACCAAGTCTTGCATATGTTTCTGCATATCCATCTTCGTCGGTAAGAACCATGTCCTGGGAAATTAAAGTCCCTTTTGATTTTGCTGGTATAGCAATAATTGAAAAATAGACTGGCCAATTTTTAATTGGTTTATTACCATTAAACAAAACTCTTACTCTGAATGGTTTTTTTAACAATTCTTCAGCAGTTTGATGAATTATTTCTATTACTGGTCCGTTTCCATTTGGTTGATTTGCAATTACAATACTAACTTTTGTTGTATCAAGAGATACTTTCTCAATGGAGTTATTAATCTGTCCAAAATTTATAGTTGTTAGAATTATTACAAATGCAATTATTGATAATTTGTGTAACGTATTACTACTAACTAATATTTTCATAAAAACCCAAAATTATTGATGGTAATTACTTCTTTTCAGGGTATAACTATTTTCTTGCTCAATTTCTTTTTAAATCATCAGCATCACTTTCGGTTTTACTGATACTCTCTAAATGTTTTGTGAATTCTTCAGTATCATCGTTTAATATAATGCTTAATTCCTTGCTTTAATAGAAATCCACCATTTACAACTAAATCGAGAAACAAATCTATTTTTTCTTCAAGATCTTTCGTTTTTTTTAATAATGTACCCATAATAAAATCCTAAATTAGAATAATCCGAAAACACCATTAGGTGTATATCCTAAAAATCTTAACCATGTTTCACCCCAAATTATAATTAAAACCCAACCAATTACTAGCATTGTAACGCCAAACCTAAAAGTATCTGTCCAGCTATAATGGTCGGTAACATATAATAAAGCTGCGGGTTTACTATTAAAAGGCAAAGCATAGACGTGTTCAATTAGTAATGCTACAGGAAATGCGAGACTTAAAATACTAAAACCAAACCTTTGAGCAACACCAATTGCAATAGGAATAAAGATAAGAGTTCGCATAGTTTTTGATTGAAAAAAGAGAGCACTAAAAACCATTGTACCAGTAAGAAGTAAGTACATTAGCCAAAATGGTGTTCCAGCACCAAGTCCTAAATTATCAAACAACGCATCAACACTTATGGATGCTAAATCGGTAGCTTTTAATCCTGCACCAAGAGTATAAGCCCCAGCCGAGAACAAAAGTAAATGCCAAGGTATATCTACATTATTCCATTTCATTATTCCAATACCTGGTAAAAGTGCTACTATAGCTCCAACTAAAACAATTGCTGTTTTACTGATTCCGTGATATCTATCAGTTGACCACATTAAAAGAACAGCAACAAAAATGATAATTGCTCTAATTTCATCCCATCCTATTTTGCCCATTTTATCAAGTTCTTCTCTTAAACGTTCCATACCACCTAAAATTTGTGGCTTACGATCTTCTTTTGGAATTCGGAACATTATCTTTGTTCCAACAAAATAACCGATTGCAATAGTTATCATAGCCAATGGAAATGCAGCAAATAACCAATCGGAGTATAAAAAGTCGTCAATTCCTATTGCACCAGCAATTAAAGCCCCAGCTAAAAGATTTGCTCCAGAGCCTGTAATAAAACCACCAGCAGAAATATTTATTTGAAATAGATTTTGAAGAATAAGATTTCTTCCAAAATTATTTCTGTTACTTCCTCCGGTAGCTCCGTAAGTAGCAGCAATAACCATCATTATTGGTAATAATATTGCAGCTTTTGCTGTAGTTGCCGAAATAAATGCAGATAAAACAACATTTATTAGAATAAAGCTAATTAAAACCATTGACGCATTTTTACCAAATTTTAGAATTAGCCAAAGTGCAAATCGTTTGGCAACTCTGGTTTTAACAAGCATACTGGCTAGTACAAATGAAAGAATATTTAACCACATAACTTTATGACCAAGTTGATGGTATGCATCAGTTTCACGCAGTACATTTGTTAAAACTAGAGCTGCAATAAGTATTAAAGAAGTTAGATATGCCGGAATTGCTTCTGAAATCCAAAGAACTAAAGCAGCAAGAAAAATTGCGAGCATAAATGCATTTCTTTTCGATAATGCATTGTCTTTCATTTTTCTCCAAACTTGCTGCTCATTTTCTGAAAGAGTATTTTCATCAATCTCCTTCTTTTTCCCGTTTCTATTTCCTAATTGATTTGTAATATTTGTGTAAGCCTCTTTTTGCGAATCGGAGAAATCTTCTATACTATTTAGCTTTACAACACTTTTACTATTATTGTATTCATCTTTTGCAGAACTACTTAGTTGTTCTGGTGAAATATTTTGCAAAAATGGTAATTCTAACAGAAATGCAAATAGAATAAAAACAAAAACTGCAAGTGGACCACCAACTAAAGCCATTCCTTTTTCAAACTTAGATTTTTCACGAGTTGGTAGTTTTTCAATTTTATAATTATTTAAATCTAACGGATCAAATTCTTTCTTATCAATTTTGATGTTTTTTTCTATCATATTTTGCAATAAAAATCTTTTAATTAAAATTTACAATTACATCTAAGAATGGAACAAATTATAAAAGGCTTTCATTGAGAAAGCCATTTACTTAAAGCTTATTTCCAATCTTTATAAGGGTTTTTCATTAACATTGAGTTAAAGTATTTAATATCTCCGGTTACTTCTTTGCCAAGCCATCCTGGTTTTACAAACTCTTCATTCTCATCTGTCAATTCAACTTCAGCAACAATTAAACCGTTGTTATCACCATAAAACTCATCAACTTCAAATGTGTGTTTTCCAGAATCAACAAGAAATCTTGTTTTATCTATAATACCAGGTTCGCAGATTGCTAAAAGTTCTTTTACTTCATCTACTGGAATTTCTTTTTCCCACTCGTAACGAGAAGCACCACTTTCGTTCCCAATTCCTTTAATAGTAATAAATCCTTTATCCCCTTTAACTCTTACACGCACTGTTCGCTCTGGGATAGAGGAAAGATAACCTTGAGTTATTCTAGTTTCTTTTTTGGAATTGGCTTTATAATCACCAATAACTAAGAATTTTTTTTCAATTTCTTGAGCCATTTTATTTCCTTAAATTTTTGTTAAGTATTCTGTTCTAAATATCTTCGTTAGAAAGTGGTTCATCAATCCAGCCAATAACTCTTTTAATAGCTTGGAGATAGTTTAGATTTTTGTGTTGATCCATTCCAGTATCTTTCATTGTTTTAAGAATATCGTCAGTCTCTGTAGATTCAGAATTTACAGAATATACTCTTGCACCGTTAATTAATACTTCGGCAAATTCACAAATAGTTTCGTTTACCATATATCCATAACGTAATTTCACAACTCGAACTGCTACTAAATCTTTATTTGCTTTTACCATTTCTATGAATTCTTCAGTAGTGTAGGCTTCTTTTGTAAGTTCTGGCATATCAACTTTGAAAGCTGGAAATACTTCATTTACTAAAGTTTCTTTAGAAATAGGGAATTCACCTTTCATCAGAGGATTCCATTGTTCTAAACCATCTTGTTCTGTTACAAAGGTTTTAATATCCATTTTGCCATCTCTAATTTTGGTATTATTTATATCGTTTGTTTTAGACAAAATATAAATTTCTTTCGAGGTTCTCTCCCATACTTTTTCTGGAACTGGTGCTGAAAGACGAGATAGTAAATAATGAATTTCATCAAAATCCTGTCCGAAAGTTCTAAATTCAAATCTTGGTTTCGACTCTTTGCCTATTTCCATTTTTGCCATTGCTTCACCTTATTTCTGTTCTAAAATATTTAAACTAATTTTTTTTACGCAACATATGTGCCACAATAATGGAATAATAAAATTAATTATCTCTCAAATTAAATGGTTTTAGTATTGTACCAAATTATTTGTTTTTGTTACTTTTTCTCTGAAAAAGAATAAACTTATAAAGCATTTTCTATTTCATAAAAAAGGCTTAAGAAAATATCATTGGCGATATATCACCAATATGGCTATATTACACTACTCAAAGACGGTAGTTCGCCAGCAATTATTTTTAGAGTTTAAAGTAGGATAGATTTGTAATTAAAAAATGCGGTACAATAATTGAATTATACAGTTTTCATATTAACAAGAATGATAAATAAGATTTTGAATATTGAATTGAAATCAAAGATACTATTTGCTACATTATTTCTAATTGCTGGAGTAATAATTTCAAGCATGTTTTTATATAGATATGCAATTGATATAGAACGCCCATTTCCTGAAACAAAACAGAATAATAATGTTTCCCAAAATAATGATTACAAACCAATAGTTTACTTCGGTGTAGTTTCAAGGTTTTCAGCCAACATTATTTATAATGGCTATCAGCCGTTAATGGATTATTTAACAGAGAACACACCTTATAGATTTGAATTAAAGTTGAGTAATTCTTATAGGGAAACGGTTAAACAATTAGTAAACAATGAAGTAAGCGTGGCATTTTTGGGGTCATTTATTTATTTGCAATCTAGAGAAAAATATAAAATATTCCCAATTCTAAAACCGCTTAACGAAAATGGGAAACCATATTTTCATTCTGTTTTAATTACTAAGAATAATAGTCTAATTAATTCTCTATCGGATTTAAAAAACAAAAAACTTGCTTTGCCTTCTAAACAATCATTTTCAGGCAACTGGTTACCTCTTTATAAAATGAGTACACTCAATTTTAATATTGAAGATCTCGATTCTGTTCATCATTTTGCTCATCATCATACTGTTATTCATCAAATATTAAGAAATAACTTTGATGTTGGTGTTGTAAAAGATAGAGTTGCAAGAGAATACAAAAATAATGGTATTAGAATTTTAGATTATTCAATGCCAATACCGGGCTCGCCTATAGTGATTTCGGCAAATACAGAAAAGGAAATTGCAGAAGCCATTATAAAAACTTTACTAAATGTTAACATAAAAAAAGAGAAAAACAGAGAACTAATTAAAAATTGGGACAAAGAATTTTCCTACGGTTTTGTTAGAGCATCGGAAAGTGATTACGATAAGATAGAAGAAATTTTGGTGGAAGTAGGAAAAGCCAATGAGTAGTATTAAAATTAGAAGTCTTAAACTTAAATCGAAAATTATACTTTTCATAGGAGTTCTTTTTACTTTTTTAATGATAGGTGTATCGTTTTTTATGTTAGTACAATGGCGTAATTTAATGATTGAAAGTAATATAGAACGTGCTGAAGATATTACAAAAGCATTCTCCATCAACATTCTTGATGCTCTAATACTTTCAGAAAGTAATAAAACTAATATAGAAGATCAGTTAGAATATCTAGTAAGAGATTTTAGCAAAAAAGTTAATGATATTAAATTTATTGCTGTTGTTGATAATGATAATAAAATAATGGCTCATAGTGATTTATCTGCATATAGTACAAATAAGGGTAGTCTTGATATCTCAAGTAACAAAACTAAAAAGATAGTTAGTGCAATTTGTGAACATCCTAAATATGAATGGATAATTGCCACTGTTTTGCCACTTCAAATTGCTGGGAAACGATGGGGTGTTCTACAAATTGGTATAGATGCTAAACCTTTGCTGAATGAAATTAAATCACTCTTTTTTGTGCTTACAATCTCTACAATTTTATTTACAATAATAATACTTTCAATTGCTTATTTATCAATAAATAAAATTACTTCATCATTTTCTGAATTAACTAATTTATTGGATAATATCGATTTTGAATTAGATGAGTTAAAAGAAATTCCTATTAATAATGATGAAATAGGATTTTTAATACGTAATGTTAATGCACTTCAGAAAAGATTAGTAAATTCTCGCGAACAATTATTGAATGCACAAAAACAAATTTACCATGCAGAAAAACTTGCTTCAATTGGTAGATTAGCATCTGGAGTTGCTCACGAAATTAATAATCCTTTAAATGGTATTAAGAGTTGTGTTTATGCTATAAATAAAAATCCAGAAAATATTGGTCAAAATCGAGAATATTTTGGTTTAATTAGCGAAGGATTAAACCACATCGAAATGGTAGTACAAAAGCTGTTAGGCTTTGCTCATCAGCAATCTCAAATAGTAGCAAATGTAGATATCTCGGAAGCAATTTCAAAAGTAGTAAAACTCCTCAACTTTCAGTTGAACAGAAAAATGACAAATCTTATTACAAATATTGATAGTGAATTACCAACAATTCATGCCGATGCAAATCTTATTCAGGAAGTTATTATGAATCTGTTACTAAATTCAATTGATGCTATTGATAATAACGGGACAATTAAAATTGATATGGGTAAAAAAGATGATAAAAATATATTTCTAAATATTGAAGATGATGGTGAAGGCATTAAAAAAGAGAATTTACAAATAATATTCGACCCATTTTATACTTCAAAAGAAGAAGGACAAGGCACAGGCTTGGGGTTATCAGTAAGTCTCGGGATCATTGAATTACACGGAGGAAGTATTGTAGTTGATAGTACTCCAAACAAAAAAACAATTTTTAAAATAGTTTTACCTATTGCAAATAAAAATAAGATAAGAACCTGAATTTAAAATCTATGCAAATTATATTATGACAATACTTTTAATAGAAGATGAAAAAATAGCCAGAATTAGTTTAACTAATACTTTAAAAAGTGAAGGGTATGATGTAACTAGTAGCAGTACTGGAATTGGAGGATTAGAGATATTTTACAAAAATAATTTTGATGTTGTAATTACAGACCTCCGTCTTCCTAAAATGAATGGTATTGAAATACTTAAAAAGGTAAAGGAAAAATCTCCGAATACAATTCTTGTTGTTATGACTGCCTACGCAACTGTTGAAACTGCTATTGATGCCTTGAAACTTGGGGCATATGACTATATCACCAAACCTTTTTCTCCTGATAAGCTATTGCAAATACTAAGTAATATTAACCAACTTGCAAAAGTTAAAACAGAAAATATTGGATTAAAAAAGAGGTTAAAACTATTTGAAAGCAAAGAAATTATAGCTGAATCGGGAGCTATGAAAAAGGTAATGGATACAGTTAAAATTGTTGCAAAAAATGATTACTCTGTTCTAATTGAAGGTGAGAGTGGTACTGGGAAAGAGATAGTTGCTAACTCACTCCATTTTTATAGCGAAAGAATTAATAAACCGTTTATTGCAATTAACGCCTCTGCAATACCAGAGTCACTTTTAGAAAGTGAATTATTTGGTCATGAAAAAGGCTCTTTTACTGGTGCTGACAAAAAACATATTGGATATTTTGAGCGTGCAAATGGTGGTACTCTATTTATTGATGATATTGATGATTTGCCAACTCAAGTTCAAGTTAAACTTTTAAGAGTATTACAAGAGCGCGAAATAGTTAGAGTTGGCGGTTCTGATATAGTTAAAGTTGATGTACGAATAGTTGCTGCAACAAAAGTAAATCTTAAGGAATTAGTTGACGAAAAGAAATTTAGAAACGATTTATTCTATCGATTAAATATTATTCCACTAAAAATTCCAGCACTAAGAGTTAGAAAAGAGGATATAATTCCTTTGGTTGAACACTTCTTTCTTAAATATAATTCTAGCAACAGAATTTCTAAATTAGATAATAGAATTATGATAAAACTTATTAATTACAATTGGCCAGGTAATGTTCGTGAATTAGAAAATTTTGTTCAAAGAATGATTGCACTTTCCAGCGTGGACGGATGGGAAGAAGAAATGTTTAGTTCATTAACTATTGCCCAGAAAAACAATGAAGACCAAGTAGTAGTTAAAAATTCTGAAGTGAATTACCCTTCCTATAGTGAGTATATTTTAGAGAAGGATAAGGAGATTATTGAGTGGGCAATAAAAAAGGCTAAAAACAATATATCTTTAGCAGCTGAGTTACTAGATTTACCAAGAAGTACTTTAAGAAGTAAAATAGAAAAAATGGGAAAAATAAGAGAGGGCTTTAATAACACTTCCCAAATTAAATGTCTCTAATAGTATCTCGCAAGACCCCTAACGCTCTCTGGCTTAGTAAATCAATCTTCATTAATCCTATATCTTCAATTGAGTACATATCTAATTGAGTTATAATCATGGCAACTTTTTCGTAGCCATATTTATCGAACACATACCTAATCATTTCGTCCCGCTCCCTCCAAGAAAAATCAATGTCAATATCTGGCGGACTTTTTCTTCCGCGATTCAAAAATCTTTCAAAGTACAAATTATGTTTAATTGTATCTACTTGTGTAAAATCGAGAGCATAAGCTACCAAACTATCTGCTACAGAGCCTCGCCCAATTGTAATAATTCTACGCCACTTTGCCTCCATTATAATATCCCATACAATAAGAAAATAGTTACTAAATCCAAGCTCATCAATAACATTAAGTTCATAATGCAGCCGGTGGTTTGCATGTGAAGCATTGGATGTAATTTTCTTACTAAGCCCATGAAAAGCCAATCCAGATAGTATCGATTAAGCAGTTCTATTATTCCGGTTAATAGAAATCTGATTAATGAAAAAATCTGCGAGATTATAGAATTAAAAGGCGATTTAGAGAACTTAGAAATAACTTATTTAGTTCTACAGAGGCTATTGAAGCAATTCGTTCAGACTATCCATACTTGCAATTTGATTCAATTAGAAAAATAATTTATTTAGGAAACCAAGTACACACTTAGTGAATATTAATATAACTTAAGAGAATTGATTAATATCTAATTCTCTTAAGTTATTCTTAAACATCACTCTTATTAAGTGTAAAACTAAATGTTGACCCAATGCGTTCTTCACTTTCAGCCCAGATTTTCCCACCATTCTGTTCAACTAATTCTTTACTTAAAATCAATCCAAGTCCAGTGCCAGATTCGTTAGCTGTACCGCATGTTGAAAGATGTTCATTTAATTTGAATAGCTTTTCAATATTTTCACTACTAATACCAACCCCATTATCCATAACGTTTACTACTATTTTATCATTATCAATATAAGATTGAATTACAATTTTTCCATTTCGTTTAGAAAATTTAATTGAATTTGAAATTAAATTTTGAAGAACGGAACTAATCATTGTTCTATCCCCCTTAAAAAAATGAGAGCTATCTATTTCGTTAATAAGTTGAATGCTTTTTTTCTTGGCTACACTATTTAATAATACAATTGTGTTATTTAAGAGACTTGATAAAGCAATCTTTTCTGAAGTTACTTTCAATCTTCCAGTTTTAATTTGTGCCCATTGCAAAAGGTTTAAAAGTAAGTTGTAAACACTGTGTGCAGATTTATTAATTTCCATTGAAAAAGTTTTAATCTCCTCAATTGAAAGTTCGGATAAATCTTCTACTAAAAATTCTGATAAATTGAGGAGAGCATTAAATGGACTCTTTAAATCGTGCGCAATAATGGAGAAAAACTTATCTTTCTCTTCATTCAATTTTTTAAACTTCTCTTCAGATTCTTTTAACTGACTATTAACTTCTGCAAGTTTATTGTTATACTTAACTAATAATTCTTCATGCTTCTTAGTTGCAGTTATATCCCTTATTATTCCACGATATCCAGTAATTTTTCCATCATCTTTAATTAAAAAAGAGGTTTCAAGAGCTACTATTTCTTTACCCGTTTTACTTTTAATTTTTATTTCATAGTTTTTTACAAATCCATCTTTTTCAAATTGTTCAATTAATTTTAATCTTTCATTCGGATTAACATACAAATCTTCACCAATATTAACTTTACGAAGTTCTTCCAAAGAGCTATATCCAAATAGTTCAAGACCCGCTGGATTGATATCAATTAATTTCCCCTCTGGTGTACTCTCGTAAACAACATCTTTTAGCTCTCTAAAAAGTGTTCTATATTTTTCTTCAGCACCAATTAACGAATCACTCTTTTTGTTTTTAAGTAATTCTTTTAGTTTTTCATTTTCATCTTTAAGTTCTTTAAGCTCTCTTGCATCTGTTTCCATTACGAAACCTATTACATAAATTATTGGTAAATTTGAGAGTAATATACATTATTATATCCTAAAAATTATTTTAAATTATTATGGCAGATTATTCTCAACTATTTCTTTTATTCTTTTTCGGAATGCTTGCAGGGTTCATAAATGTTAATGCAGGAGGTGGTTCTACGTTAACATTGCCGATGCTCATTTTTTTAGGATTAGATGGTGCTGTTGCAAATGGAACAAATAGAATTGGAATATTTTTTCAAAACTTATCTGCAATATTTTCTTTTAAAAATCAGAAACACTCGCAATTTAAATTAAGTTTTAAACTTGCTTTGTTCACCCTGCCCGGAGCAATAATTGGTGCATATTTTGCAGCCAATATTAGCAATCAGATGTTTGAAAAAATTCTTGCAATAGTTATGATTGGCGTAATTATTACACTGGTATTACCGAGAAAGAGTATAACAGCAGTTGCTAATCCTACCCGCAAGCAAAATTTTTTCGTTTATTTGGCAATGTTTGGCATTGGTTTTTACGGAGGTTTCATTCAGGTTGGAGTTGGCTTTTTATTAATGGCTTCACTTCACTACTTAATGAAGCAATCTTTAGTTTATGTAAATATGCACAAAGTATTTATAGTGCTTATATATACAATACCTGCACTCTTAATTTTTATTTATTCAGATAATGTTGATTGGGGTTTTGGTTTAACTTTGGCAAGTGGAAATATGATTGGAGCTTGGTGGGGTGCTAAGTTTTCGATTAAAGGGGGAGAAAAATATATTAAAATAATATTAATAATTGCAGTAAGTTTGATGTCCTTAAAATTATTTGGATTGTTTTAAATGAATATAATATTCAACACAGATTTCCAGTATAAAAATATTTTGCACGCCAAACCTTTTTATAATAAAGCTATTACAACAAATCAAGATGGTTCTTTTGGGAAAGTACGCACAGCCACAAATTCAAATTCTCCAGCAATATATTATGTTAGAAAGGATGTACATTGATACTCTCTAAAATTGCATTACCCAAAGAACATGGTGCTTGGGGCTTTGTACTTGAACCACTTTTACTTTCGCTAATTGTTGCTTTTACTCTGGATGGATTACTACTTGCCCTTGCAACTTTTTTCATGTTTTTATTGAACCAGCCTTTCAAAATTTTAACTACGAAATCTGTTAATAAGAAATTTAGAACAACTGCAATAGCTCTTTTAATCTTTTATCTTTCAATTGCAATTCTTCTTTTAGTCTTTCCATTACTTAACACAGAGTTCTATCTGTTACTTCCGTTTTATACTGCAGTAATAATATTGCTTGTATATAAATATTTCGAGTTTTATAATTTTTCACGAAATCTTTTTATTGAATTGCTTCCAATATTTTCTATGACTTTAATAGCAACCTCAATTGTTATGATAGATAATTCATTCACTATTAATCCAATTGTTTTCGGAATACTATTACTAAGCAGAGCTGTACCAACGGTAATTTATATTAATGCGAAAGTGAAATGGATAAAGGGATTTGAGTTTTCTATTATTCCAACACATATTTTGAATAGTGCATTTTTCCTGTTTATTATTTACGCAAGTTTTAATAATCTACTTCCGATGCTCTCTATTTTAGGAGCCTTTATACTTACACTCCGCTCTGCTATTGGGTTTTCACGTTTTAACTTCTGTAAAACAGTAAAGCAAATTGGTGTGGCAGAGTTTATTTACGGCTCTCTCTTTGTTGTGATAAATGGAATTGCTTTCTTAATTTGAATCTCTTCTTTGAAATAAATAAGCAAGTTTAAGAATTCGTAACTCAAGGTAACTCACTTCTTCATTCATTGCATCATAAATTGGACGAAGAAATTCATCACCTAATTTTTCAAAGTGCTTGTAAACTTCGCCCTGTACCTGAGCATTACACTTAACATACTCAAACAGTACGTGCGGATTTATAGGGGCAACCAAATTACTATATTTTGTTACATGTTCAACCAAAGTATCAATCTTAATATTATACTCGTTTAAAATTGAACTGATAGATTTACCAGAATTAATTTCGTTGCCAATAATCTCGTGTCTTAATTTCTTAGTTCCCCTTTCTGTTTTTCTTCGTTTATCAAAACCAATAGGGGTAACAGATTGAATATTAAATTTCTTGCAATAGTTTGAAATAAAAAGAATAAATTTTGCACCATACTTTTTGAACTTTGCCTCCCCCACTCCGTGTATGTTCATTAAATCTTTTTCTGTTTGCGGATAGTAAGCAGCCATCTCAATTAAAGTTTTATCGGGGAATATTGCATAGGGAGGCAAACCACTTTTATCAGCAATGTTTTTCCGTGCAGTACGGAGAATACTGAAGAGTTTTTTGTCATAATCTAATGTAGTTATGCTCTTACTTGTAAACTTTGTTTCAACTTCTAATTTACCTTTAACCTCTGCTTCCCCTTTCAGTACTGCATATCCTGCTTCTGTTATTTTTATACTACCATACTCTATATCTTTTCTTAAAATATTTTTAACAATTAATTGATTAGAAATTGAGAGCCAAGTTTCACGTGGGTGTTCCTTCCCAATTCCGTATGTAGAGAGTTCGTTATGTTTTCTATCAAGAACTTTTTGATTTCTCGAACCGAGTAGAACATCAACAATATGCATTGCTCCAAATATTTCACCAGTACGTTTTACACAGCTCATAAACTTCTGTGCTTCAATAGTGATATCAACTAAGTCTTTCACCTCACGTGTACAGTTATCACAAATTCCGCAATTGGCTTGGGTATAATCTTCACCAAAATATGTTAGTAACGGAATTCTTCTACACTCGTACGATTCTGCATAGCGAACTAATTTATCTAAATGTTGTTTTGCAACCAGTTTTTCACGCCCTTCTTTCATATCAATAAAATAATTTATCTTTCTGATATCACCATAACCAAATAGGAGTAAGCATTCGGCACGTAAGCCATCGCGTCCGGCACGCCCAATCTCTTGATAGTACGACTCAATGTTTTTTGGTAAATCGTAATGAATTACAAAACGAACATTCGGTTTGTTGATACCCATTCCGAAAGCAATTGTAGCAACAATAATTTGGATATCATCCTTAATGAATTTCTCTTGGTTCTTCATCCGTACTTTGTCGGGTAGCCCTGCATGGTATGGCTTTACAGAGAATCCTCGTTCATCTAATTCTTCAGTTAGTTCATCCACTTGATTGCGCGAAAAGCAATAAACTATTCCAGATTGGTTTTTATGTTTATCAAGAAAATTTAGTATCTGCTTTAGAGGAAAAGTTTTTTCAATAACTTGCAGATAGAGATTACCCCTATTAAAACTGGCGATAAAGCGATTTGCTGCTTTCAATTTTAGATTGTTAGCAATATCGTTTTGAACTTGAGGAGTTGCTGTAGCAGTAAGAGCCATAAATACTGCTTTTGGAAATTTAGGTTGTAAACTTGCAATCTCTCTATAAACCGGACGGAAGTCGTGCCCCCATTCAGAGATACAGTGGGCTTCATCAATTGTTATACAATCCACATTTAAGTTTTCAAGTAAATCTAATGTTCTATCAAGTAGTAATGTTTCAGGGGCAACATAAAGTAATTTTACTTCGCCTTTTTTTATTTGCTCAACATTGTATTGATAATCCCACTGACTTAATGAACTATTTAAAAATATTGCTTCAACTCCAAGTTCTTTAAGTTGCTCAACTTGGTCTTTCATCAATGAAATTAGGGGTGAAACTACAATTGTAATTCCATCAAACATTAATGCAGGTATTTGATAGGTGAGCGATTTACCTCCACCAGTTGGCATAATAACCAATGTGTCTTTTTGGGAAATCACATTTTCAATTACTTCTTTTTGAAGTGGACGAAATGAATTATACCCGAATACTTTTTTAAGTATCTCTTCTGCTTTTTTTATCATATCTAAATTTATGAATTAAAAATTTGATTTTGTAGCCCAGATTAGTAATCTGGTTTTTTTGTAGAAATCTGGGTTTAAATTTTTGGTGCGAAACACTTTTTTTTCAAAAACTATTTGCACAGAATACTGTTCTCTGCATACATGTTTGATATATGAAAGTTACTCATTTTTTTATAATTCCGTTGGTGAGATTGCTGCTGTTCAGTGATTCAGAATCAAAATCTTTTTAGAACAAATTAGTAACCGAAGTAGCAACTATCGGCTACTTGTCAGTTTTCTTTAGAACTACTCTCTAAGTTTATAATAACTTTTTAATAAAAAACGGAGAAATAAAATGAACAAGAATGCACACTTATCGAAAGCAATATTAGCTGGAATTATTGGAACAATAGGAATGACTCTATTTATGATGATGGGAAACCTTATGGGAATTGAAATGAATGTTCCAAAAATGTTAGCTTCAATGTTTGGAGGCAATTTAATAGTTGGTTGGGGAATGCACTTTATGGTGGGAATAATACTTGCACTTAGTTATGTCTATTATTTTGTAAATGTTATAAAAATAAATAATCCCTTTTTCCGAGGAGCAGTTTATGGAATACTTCCATGGATTGTTGCACAAGTGATGGTAATGCCAATGATGTCTATTATGAATGGAATGAGTTACTTTGATGGATTCTTTTCAGGCTCGCTTCTTATGGCATCAGCAAGTTTAATGGTACATTTATTTTTTGGCTTAATTGTTGGATTCATCAATAAACCAACTGAAAATTTACAGAATTAATAAATAATGGAGAAGTATTCATATGGCGGTAAACCGCAAGGCTGAGGCAAAGGCGAAGAAAAGAAAAATATAATGTTTTTTACCCTTACAATTTCTTTACAAAAAAAACAAGGATTTAGTCGTCAATACTTCTATAAGCCCCAGTATTCACGCGAATGTTGGGGTTTATATTAGTTACAGAACAGACTATTTTACAATTACATAATATTTTGCTATTTTAGCACATGCAAATTTCAAAAGTTAATATTACTTCAAGTTTCACATTTCAATTCCACAAATCGGGATACTTTACTACCTGCATTTGTTAACGTCCAATTAACGCCCCCAAAATTTTAAATAGATTATTTTTTAAAAGGAAATCATAATGATTAATACTAATCATAGTTTATCCATATTTGCGGATAAATTATTAGAGAAACGAAAAGAGTACAAGGCACGAAACCCAATAAAATTAAGCTCGCAGAGTTTTTTAAATGACTTGCTTGAACTTCTTTTTGCACATTATTCTGTTAAAAGATATTTCAACTCGGAGGAAATTAAGAGTAAAATATATTTGCTTAGAAGAAATTTGCAGGAGATTTTAATTTCCCTCAACAATGGAATTGAGAAGAATGCTGAAGAATATTCAAACAAATTTTTTAATGGTATTCCGAGAATTCATTCTCTGTTACTTGAAGATGCAGAAGCAATTTACAAGGGAGACCCTGCCGCAAAGAGTATTGACGAGGTGATACTTGCCTATCCAGGCTTTTTTGCAATTGCAGTTTATAGATTAGCACATGAGTTGTACAAGATAGATGTACCTCTACTTCCAAGAATATTTACTGAATACGCACATCAAATTAGCGGAGTTGATATTCATCCCGGTGCAACAATTGGGGAATCTTTTTTTATCGATCACGGTACTGGTATTGTTGTTGGTGAAACCGCTGTAATTGGTAATAATGTAAAAATATATCAAGGAGTAACTCTTGGAGCATTAAGTGTTGATAAGGATTTGGCTGAAAAAAAGCGGCATCCAACAATTGAGGATGATGTAATAATTTATTCCAATGCTGTTATTCTTGGTGGTAAAACCATAATTGGTAAAGGTGCTACAATTGGCGGCAATGTTTGGCTTACTCGTTCTGTGCCTTCAAACTCTGTAGTTTTTCATCGTAGTGAAATAAATTTCAAAGAAAATTTTGAAACAGATGTTTCAAATTTTATTATTTAAATAATAAATAGTTAACAAAAAATGGTTCAATAAATAAATTGAATTTTACTTTATAAATCACAAAATAAAAAGGATTAAAAATGAGACTAGAAAATATTTTGGAGTCTGTAGGAAATACTCCTCACGTAAGAATTAATAAACTATTTGCTTCATCAAACAATGATGTTTGGTTAAAGCTGGAGAAACAAAATCCTGGCGGTAGCATAAAAGATAGAATTGCACTCTCTATGATTGAAGATGCAGAGAGTAAAGGAATTTTAAAAGCCGGAATGACAATAGTGGAACCAACATCGGGCAATACTGGCATTGGTTTGGCAATGCTGGCTGCTGTTAAGGGATACAAGCTATTATTGGTAATGCCAGAATCGATGTCTATTGAACGACGGAAAATTATGACCGCATACGGAGCAAATTTTGAACTAACCAAACGTGAATTAGGAATGAAAGGTGCAATTGAACGCTCTGAAGAGTTACTGAAAAACAATCCGGATTACTGGATGCCCCGACAATTTGATAATGAAGCAAATCCGGAGATACATCGTAAAACTACTGCCCTTGAGATACTTAAAGATTTCCCAAATGGAATTGATTACTTAATTACTGGTGTTGGTACTGGCGGACATATTTCAGGAGTGGCTGAAATATTGAAGGATAAATTTCCACAGATAAAAGTAATTGCTGTTGAGCCGGAAGATTCGCCAGTTATTAGTGGCGGAGACCCAGGGCCCCACCCGTTACAGGGGATTGGAGCCGGCTTTATTCCGAAAAACCTAAACGAATCTATTTTGGATGGTGTAATTTCTGTGAGTAAAGATGAAGCTTTTAATTTTACAAAACGTCTTGCACGTGAAGAAGGAATTTTTGCTGGTGTTTCAACCGGTGCAACGCTTGCAGCAATTTCAAAAAAGATTACAGAAATTGGAAGTGATAAAACAGTACTCGGTTTTAATTACGATACTGGTGAAAGATACTTAACTGTTGATGGTTTGTTTTAATATTCTTTTCTGCAGTTTTAAAAAAATTGTAATTTGAAAAACCCAACCATGCTAAACTTGGTTGGGTTTTTTATATACACAACACAAATTGGTTTTCGGAAGGGAAACCTGTAAGAGTCTCATAGACAATTTTGTTGTTATATACCGACAACGTTTACTTTCAAAATCCGAAAACCTCTGTAAGAGTCTCACAGACATTTCATTGTCGGTATAGTTTGTAAAATCTTTGTCATTAATCTCACATCTATTTATTTTATCTCAATTTCTACCCTTCTGTTCTTTATTCTTCCTTCTGATGTAGAGTTTGAGGCAATTGGGTTTTCTTCCCCTTTCCCTTCAATATAGTATTTGTTACTGTTATCTTTCTCTAAAATATATTTTAATATTGCTTCTGCTCGTTTTTGGGATATAGCAATGTTTGCAGATTTTGTTCCAATATTATCTGTGTAACAAACAATTGTAGCTTCTAAAAATGATTCATCTTTTATTTCTGCAATTACTTTATCGAGACTTGCTTTGCTATCCTTATTTAATCTTGAAGACATTATAGAAAACTTAATATTTTTTAAGAGTAAAATTACTTTCCCATCTTCTTCAGTTATATCAACCTCATCATTAATGTTATCTTCAAGTTTTTCTATTAAATCAGAATAATCATTTTCACCTTTATTAGGAATATTTACTAATTCTTCATTATTACTATCTAATAAATATCCTTCTTTTGCTATAATAATATCTTCCCAAGATTCATCACCCGGTTCCATTCGTTTTGCAATTTCAGTAATCCGTCTGGCATTATTAGCTGATGTATATGATTTTTTTGTTAGTCGTTGAATTTGAGGAAGTGAATATGAATCACTTTCAATGAGTGATGTAACTTCATTAAGATAATCATTACTCTGCTTTAATGTTTTTGGTGCAAACTCCTCAGCCCCTTCTTCAATAGCTAAATTTATTTCATTTCTGGTATCTTTTAAAAAGTAATCTTTTAAAGATGTCTGTTTAGAAATAGTATAATTGGTTGCAGCTTCTTTCGCCAAATCATCAGCTTTCTCAAAATCATCTTCCTCAAATGCTTCGGCAGATTCCCGAAGTCCTTCCTCAGCTTCGTTCCAAAGTTCCTTTGTGTATCTATCTGCACCAACAATTTTTGCATCCTCTCTTACTGCAATTATTTCCGGATATTCACTTAAATATTTTGAAGAATTTACAGATGCCATATCAAACAATAATTCTGTACTTGTAATTGAATTATTTATATCGCTAATCCTTTTTCCGGAAGATATTAAATTTAACGTTTCAAACATTTTATCTTCAGCTTTTTCATAAGAATTTGGAGCGAGAAGATTTGCTTGTTTATTGGTTGCTTCTTTGAGTGATTCAGAATCATTAATCAAAGAGTTAGCTTTGTTGCTGTATAGCTTTGCTGTTGAGTAATACTCCTCTGTTACTTTTATATTTTTCGAAATTGATTTAGTATCATTATCCTCAAAATCTTCTATTATCTCTTGAAATTTTCTTTCACCAAGTTCCCAAAAATAAATCGCATTTTTATCTGCACCACTATCCAATGCACTATTTCTCTTCGCAATTGTTGAAGCAAAAAGTTCCTGCTTACCCTCAATATCATTATTCATTTTGGTTAGGTACGAAATTGATGCTTCCAGTTTTTCTCTAATATCAACTGGCGATTTTCCCTCTGTTAACATCCCTTTGGCAAGTACGTATTCTTCCACAGCATTGGAATATGCATCTGCACATAGTACATCTGCGTTATCCAACTTTGCCTGGTTAAGAATCGTTTCAACTTCTGAGAAAAGTTCATCACGCTCTGACTGAGCTAATGTTAGAACTGAAAAAAGAAGATGAATAATTAAAATTAGTTTTATCATTTTTATATTCCTATTAGTATAACGCAACAAGGCACACGTAATAAACAAAGGTGAAAAGTGAAAATTCGATTGCGATTCTTTTTTAAGATTCACGTCTCACATTTTTTAATGTTATTCCGATAACGAAAGGGTTATTCGTCTGCATTATTAAAGTATGATAGTTCATTTTTCACAAACTCAATGTATTTTTCATTTTTAAATTTAAACCATTTGTTTCTATATTCATCCTCACAATCAATAATATCTTTGAAATTTCTGAACGGTTTTGAAAGACTTAAACCTAATTCTAATCTCTTTTTCAGTTCCACATCTTCAACATTTTTAGTAAAATCTTCCATTATTTGAAAGGAATCTTTGGAATCCATATTCTCAAACTTAATATACATGTCATAGTTTTCCTCAACCTTTTTGATATCTTCTTCCCAAAGTTCGGTATCTGCGTCATAATGTGTATCAAAATTAAGAATTGATATTATCTCCAGTGTTTTTTTATGAAGATAAATATTCATTCCACATTCTAACTCTCCAGCTATAGATTCAATTTGCTTCTCTGTAATTTCTATTTTGTTACTATTCATAGCATCTCCATTATAAGTTTGGTTTCCATTGTTTAATAAATTACTCCACTATCAGGAATATAATGCTGTGGTTTTACCATTGTTCGTTACCTTCTGATTTACCAAAATCAACCTCACTGTGAAGATTCGATTTATTTATTCCAGAAACTAATTCTTTTAAAAAATAACTCTTTTCTTCAATAGGTTCAATGAAAATTTTACTCTCTTCCAAAGTAAGATTAACATATTCATCTTATTCGTTATAACGCAAATATTTTCAAATTCGCAGTTTTGATTGTTGACTAGCCAGGTAGCCAACCAACTCTAACATCCCAAAAAACTATTTTTTCTATCCTCTTTACTAGATTATCTTTTTCATCATAAATATGTAAATCGAGAACCTCTATTGTTATTCTGTAGTTTGATCTATATGCAGGTGTTTGAATTGGATTATCCTCCGATGTTGAAAATGTTACTCGTCCCGCTCTAGCCTTATAACTGATAAGTTTCCCAGTATTACTTGGTATTGCATCATCACAATAATTAAAATAAACGCTATCAGGTGAATTACCAGCCTTTTCCATTCTAACCATAATTTGATCGTTATCTTTTTGTATTTCGACTGTTTGACGCTTTTGTGTAAATTTCACTTTTGATGTGTTCATTGTTAAAACTATTGATGTTGTAGAATCAATAAATTGATAAACAAATACACTTCCACACCCTTTGCTTTCAACCAATTGTGTTGGTTGCTCTATACCATCTGGATATTGTGGTTCAGGTTCAGTTGAGCAGCCTATTAATAAAACTAATAGTATTATTAATGTTTTCATTTTTATACTCACTAATTTATGCGTTATAACTAATATCTAAAGAGAATCCTGCGAAGCCGTTTCAAAACTCTGCTCATTTAATATTGTTTCAGTAAATCCGCTTAGTGATGCTACGGCAGATTGAGTTGTATCAACAACATCTGCATCAAAAACTGAAATTAGTATATCATATTTGCTGCTATCCAAAGCGGTAGTATTATTTCCAATCCAAGAAAAGTAAGAATCATTTACATTACTTCCTGTAATTGTAAAATTGGAAGTTGAGTCATAAAGGATATCGTAATCAGACGAATCTGTTGGGCTTTCCTCATAAAGCCGCATATATACTTTTGCAAAAAGAGTACGCGTTTCATTCTTATCAACATCAACGTCATAATGGAGTTTCCTCAATGATGTAAATGAATCGCTATCCATATCTGTTGAATCGGACCACCAAACATTTGAGATTGTGTAGTAGTAACTATCCTCATCTTCCGATTCAAACTTCTGTTTACTAAGTAATGGGTTTTCCATATCTTCAAACGCAAGAAGGTTATCTTTCCCCGCTTCAAATAAATCGACTCTAAAATCGTACTCTCCATATTCAAGCATAGTATTTGGCGACCCCACTGGGATAATAATTGTATCATTATCTGAATTGCCATATATCTCAAAGTTTAAACGCTCTGTGTAGAGCTGAAAGTCACTATCTTCACTTCTTTTATAATATATTTTTGCATCCAGATTTCTTGTAACACTTTCATTGTTGTTAGCATCAATAACCAAAGATGCACTGCGGAAATACCCATTTCCGGTTCTGTCATATTTATCAACCCAACTAATATTAAGTGTAAAGGTATTATCATTTTCAGATTTTTCAAATTTTTTGCTGCTAAGTGTTATAAGCTGTAATGAATCTGGCTCTGCTTTAATATCTGATTGATTGGTTTGAAAAACCTCAATCGAAAAATCGTACACTCCTCTTTGTAATTCCTTATTAGGTGAACCAATTGAAACGAAAAGATAATTATCCTCATTCTCTCCAATAACTCTTTTATCTTTAGAGAAAGCATAAAAAGAAAAATTTGATGCTTCCCTCAATTTATAATAAACACGACCACTAATATTCTGTGAAGTATTCTCTTTTAAATGAACAATAAAATTGAGCCGTTCAAATTGAGAATAGCCATCAGAATTACCATCAATTACATCTGACCACCAAACGCTATCAATTTTATATGTATAATTAGGTTCTTCTTCAACAGTATTGCAAGAGAGCATACTAACAACAATCCCCAATAATGATAGTAGGATAATAAAGTTTTTCATAAGTTTTTATTCCTTTTCTTAAGTGCCTAAAGTTAAAAGTGAGCTAAAGTTATTTTTTCCATTTGGTTGTTATTTAGTATAAAGTCATTAAAATAATTATGTGAAACAATAAAGACTTCTGTCTTACTCTTCTTTTTGGTTATAGTTATCCTATTTCCGCATAGAACTTAAACTCTTTCAACTTTCTAACTTTTCCTAAAGAGATGCCTAAGGTAAAGCTCTTTTAACTTTTCCCAAAGGGATGCTTTCAGCAAGGCACTTTTTAACTTTACAACTTTTCCTGTAAGGATGCTCTGTAAGAGTCTCACAGACTTACAGCAAGGCACTTTCTTTCCTAAAACTACTCTGCTTCAAACCTATTCTCAATAGGAACATTCTCTAACGGAATTTCCTCGTAAGTCATTACTTCTTGATATTGACCATTTGCAAGAGCATTTTTCTTGATACAAACATCAAAACCAAATGCACCAATACCTACTGAGAAGCAAACTCTAAAACTTCCATTGGAGGATATATTAACCGAAGCTCTAATAGTGATACTCGCACACAATTTTCCGAAACAAGCTTTTCCTTTTAATACTACTTTTGCTGAAAAAGAAACATTGCCATTGTTATGTTCAAGTGTAACATCCATTGATAGACTATAACTGATACTTAGCTTGCTAACACTAGCATGAAAACCACTTTTCACATAGCCAGTTAGTTTAAAATTTCCATTTTCAAGATTGATATCTCCCACAACTCCAACGTGAACGAAGCCAGCAAGAACCGCATCTCCATCAAAAGACATTCGCTGTGGTGAAACCTCAAGTGAGGAATGCCCCATATCAATATTAAAACCACCAGGGAGTTCCAGCCACGTTTTCATTTGGAAACCCATCTCCCATTCAGATAATTCTGTTCCTATTTGACCATAGAATATTTCACGCTGCTTGTATGGTGCAAGGTAATCGAGGAAGTCGTAATCCTTACCAATAATCTGATTAATAAAATCGCTAACCTCCATTGGAGGATTGTTTCTTTCTCCGACAAAGCGCAATTTAGTATCGCCAGATCTGTGCATAGAAAATTTAAGCGTTGCATTCCCAAGCTCAACATCAATGCCCATCCAATCAAGTGCAGCGTGATCAAAAAAGACTGTTCCATTAAGCCCAAGAACAAAATCGGCAGATTTACCAGCAAAAAACAGATCACTATCTTCGTTATTATCTGAATTGAACGAGAGAACAGATTCGCCAGTAAAGGAAAAGGGATATTTCCCTAGCGGAACATTTCCGGAAATATAGAAATTTCCAAAAAACGTATTCATTCTAAATTCTGGGATATCTACTTTTGGTATAAATGGAATAAAACCCTGTGCTGATATGGCTATTCCCGCATCGCTTATATCTCCGAGTGGAGTGCCGGTTAAATCGCACGAAATAAAAAAGAACGGGTCTGTAGGATCAATTGCAATTTTTTTAATATTCTCAAAAGCAGAACTTGTAATGTTCATTGGGAATGGATTTAAGTTTTCATAATAAAAATAATATCTATCTTCATTTACTGGCCAAGCATAGTTACCTGTATCAAACTCACTCCCCTTTTTATACCCAATGGGAGCAGCCGTTAATCCAGGTATTTCAATATTCTGCAACAACCCTTCTTGAGGTAAAGTAATAACTGCTTCTCCTTTAAACCCAGTAAAATAAAGCCCTGTAGAGCTATCTTCAATTAATTCAAAATCTCCATTCGATAAACGAATATCGCCGTACTTTTCATTCTCAACATAAAGGCTTCCCTTTATTTTTTTTCCATTTGCTGTCTCTATAACGCTACCTTTGTTAGCTTTCAAAATTAAAGCATTAGCACCTTCACCTAACTGAAATACTTCCGGGTTCGGTTCTAGTTTTTGAACTTCAAATGGGTCTATAGGTTCTACAAAATTTTCTTTTGTACATTGAACCAGAACTAATGATATTGTTAATAACGAGAAAACATTGAGTAAATATTTTATTCGAGTTGACATAAGAGTCATCCTAATATTATATTCTAAAATTCAAATCTATAACCTAAATCAAATTCAACTTGATTTGAGCCAATGAATAATTTATACTGATTTGTAAATTCGCCAGGTTCAGCATCGGGTCCGAATACTGCTTCTTCTGTTCCGAAGAAGGAGTATTGCACACCTATAAAAAATCCGGATAGTGAATATTCAATTCCACCGCCAAGATAATATCCAAAACCGTTATCTTTTTCTTCAGGGAAATAATCTGTTAGTGCCGGATATTTTGTAAACTGAAATTTGGAGTTCCAATAACCGCCACCAGTAAGAGCGTAAAACCTCAAGTGGTTATTGAACAGACGCAAGAATGAATATTGAATGTGGAGATAAAAAATATCCGTTTTCAAAATATATTCTTTTAAGTTCGATTGAGATTTGTTGTAGCCTAATCTAAAATTAAAATCCCAATTGGTTTTTGAATATTCAATAAAGAAACCCATTGGATTTTTATAATTCTCCAAGTTTTTTTCGTAAGGTATATTTATAAAACCATACGAGATACCAATACCGAGTAAATGATTACTTTGAATTAGTGCAAGTTCATTTGAAAAGACGAAACCTTTTTGCGGATAGTAAATTTTAATCCATTCCTTGTTTTGTACACCATCGTTAGTGATAGCAAGTACTTCATCACCCTCTTTGATAATACCCACATTTTTTTTATTAAAGTCATTACCACTTTTAATAAAGGAGTACTCTTTATCACATTGAATAATGTGTGGTGTCCAATTTTGAGTTGAACTAAATTCGTCAGGTTTATTCTTAAATCTTTTATCCAATGCAATCTTTTCTTCCCCGCTCAACAAATCTTTTTCTAATAGAAACCCCTCATTCGGATAGATAACTTTTGCCCATCCAAATTTTACATACTCATCATCACTTGAAATTACTAATACTTTATCGAGATAATAATAATGCCCAATTACTTTCGATTCTTCAGAAGCGGATGAATATATATTAATTGTACCTGGCTCAATATACTTAACCTCAACACTCCAATTCTCATTCTCTGATTGGAATACTTGTGCTTTTAAATTATTAAACAAGGAGGGCGAAGAGAGAACTATCGTAACCAACAGTATAAATAACTTCTTGTTATACATCAATTTCTCCACTATATGGAATGATTAACATCTGTTTTACTGGCTGAAATTATAAATTTAATTTATTGTTTTAATAAAGTCAATCTTATCTGATATTGAATTGATATTACCGCAATACTAATATTTCGAAATTGATTCCTTAAAAAGAAGAAATGATAGGAGCCAATCCACAGAATATCCACTATTCATACTTCCGTTAGTATAATAATCCCCAACCATCTTCTGAATTTTAGCGTTGTCATAAATTCCAGATTCCTTAACATCTTTGGAATTAATGATATCAAAAATATAGGTCTTCGATAAATCTAACAGAATGTCGGTATTACTTTTCCCCTTATAACTGTTGCCAATTCGTTTACTAACCATTGCCCAAATTCTTGACTGCAAAGAATTTAAAATATAGGGATGTCTAATAACTCCTTTAACTAATGGATACGAAGCCAACTTTGGATAATTTTGATTAATTATTTTTCTAAACAAACGACCATTTTTTTTCTTTTCTCTACTTACACCAAACAAATTGGAGATTAAACTTTGCTGTGCAAAAGGCATCACTGCTGTAACCATACCATCCAACCGAGTCTGCTCGTGTGAATAGTAATTAGGTAATCGAGTTGTTAACGCAAATAAGTCAATCCAATTTTCAGCGTTATTTTTATTTGCTTTGGGCAGAAGATTAAAAACATCTAATAACTGTGAATGAATTCCTTCACTCATTTCAACTTTAACATCCTGCGAAAATATATCCGCACGAGATAAACTTAAATAGGGAATTACTCCATCCACATTCTGTTTCAGTAAATCACTTTTCCCTTTAAATAGTAATTTATAAAAAAACTCTCTCCTCCATATTTCTCCAAACCCACCATCAATTACAATGAGATTTCTTTTGGAAAGATATTTATAATTTTCCAATTGCATTATTGCAGAAGCAGCATTATTTACAAGCGTTTCAGTAGTGTAGTTTTTTATCTCTTTAATTAAATCATCAAAATTATGGTTTGAACAATTGAATTGATAATGCTCAATATTAAAATCGTTAACTATCTGCTTTGCTATTTCACTATCAGGATGCTTCGCATCACCGAATGAGTGCGTTTCAAAATTCTCTTTTCTATTGTTCAATAGAATTGATAACATCACCCTTGAATCCATTCCACCAGAGAGGGAGAGTGCAAGTTTTTGATTTTGAGAAACTCTTAAATTTACAAGTGAAGCTAATTTACTTTCAAACTCCCCACTCTCTATTGGAGTTTCATCAAACTCATATTTTTTTTGCTCGCTAATATTAACTGCAAAATCATCTTCCAAATTTATTGTAACTATTTTACCAGAAACAATTCTTTTAACATTTTTGAAAATACTATTTTGTGATATTTGATTAAACAACAACCAGCGGCTGCTGAACTCAGAATAATCGATTTCAAGTTTGCCGAAATATGAGAGAAACTTTATACTTGTCGAAAATATTATTCTATCATCAAGTTCTTGAATGTAGATATCCCTAAGCCCCAGCTTGTCTGTATAGATTTTTAGAGTTTTTTCTTCAACAATAATAATTACAAAATGCCCGTCAATATTGAGGATTACGTTATCTCTTAATTTTAAAGTAGATGCCCAATCATCATCATTCATTATTTTGCTAAAACCATCGGCACTACTAATACCAATTCCAGAAACAAAACAACTTCTATTTTGATTTTTGGAACAGAAAAGATTTCTTGAATTCCCACCAGCTGCAATATTGGTATTCACTTTTGAAAAAGAGTATTCTACTTCTTCATCAATAATTTTACTTAAATCAGTTGGTGAATTATTCCCTTTTACTATTTCTCCAAACAACCAACTCATAATAATTTTCTATTTCAACTTACTATTTAACAACTCATCAACAAGTCTATCAGTTTTATAAACATACTTTAGAGCTTCAATAAGTCCCCAAGAATCTGTAGCAACTGTTCGGTTATTTGTTTCATCAAAAATGAAATGACCAGCGAGTGACTCAAGATTTCCATCATGCACTAATCCAACAACTTCCATCTTTTGATTAATAACAGAACTTCCAGAGTTACCTCCAACAATATCATTTGTAGAGGCAAACCCATTGGGTATTGATAAATCAAGTTCGGGCGGCGGTGTTTGCCATCTTGGATGCAAACCCCAAGGGTAGGTTTTTTTACCGAATGAAATGTATCTATCCCACAAACCGTAATAGGTTGTTTTACCTGGTGCTATAGTGCCGTTGTATTCATAACCTTTTATAACTCCATCGGAAATCCGCAGAGTACGAGTAGCATCTGGAGGTATCCTATCACCAAAGACTTCAAATATAGCTTCACCTAATTTTTGATTTAGAAGTAAAAGTCGATTCTGTAAAGAATCTCTCTCGGTAGATAGGCTATCGTACACTACTTGCGATTCACGCATAAACTTAATAATTGAATCATCATAATTTAGAATTTCATCTGGAGATAATTCTATTATTTCAAGAGTTTTTTCTTTAGAGTTTAGTACGGAATTATTCAATGCAAACTCAACAGCCTCCGCTCCAGTCTTGCCGCCATAAAGATTTTGTAAAAGTTTGTCTTCACTTCCTAAAATATTTGTAACTGTATTAACATGTGCTCGAAATAATAAATTATTAAATTCAACATCAATGGAATCGGGATAAATATTAGAAATTGTATTTTCAATATTTTCATTTTTATAAAGTGCACTTCTTTCGGTTTCTTCTTTTTTCATCTCATTCGCATACTCTATAAGGCTATTGGCAGTTTTAAAATAGACTGGTACACTGCGCCGAAGTGGAGCATAGCCATAATACTCGGATGCAGATTTTCGCAACTCCAAAATTACACTCTCTATTTCATCCCAAAGATTTCCATACTTTTCGGTTAACTCTTTGGATTCATTTACCCTTGTACGCAGCTCCTTCTCAAAACTTATTTTCTTTGCCATCAGTACTGGCTTGCTTAAACCGTATAATCGTCCGGCATAAGATTTTCTTCCATTACCATAACCCATAACTTTATTGAGCAATTCCGATTCACGCTCCGGATGTTTATTAAACAATTCAAAGTAAACTTGATAAAGTTCTTCAAACATTAATAGTCTATTTGTGTAAACAACATCACGTAAATATTCGAGCTGCACTACGGAAAGTTGTCTATCAGTACTCCCTGGTCTTCCTACAACAAAAAGTACTTCATCTTCTGTTGCTCCTTTTTTGCTCCAAGTAAAATGATTTTCAGTTTTAACTGGTTTCCCGCTTTCATCATAAGCCCTATAAAACATAAAGTCCAATTCATATCTTGGATAAGTAAAATTATCCCAATCCCAACCAGTTGCCGCAATCTGGAAATCGGGAGCCATTACAAGTCTAATATCAGAATAGCGTTTGTAAAAGTAGAGCGAGTACTTACCGCCATTATAGAGAGTAACGACTTTACAAACCAATCCACTTTCGGCTTCACTATCTCTAATTAATTTTGCCTTAGCAGAATCACGTAGTGCAATTATTTCTGAATCGTTTTTTCCTTTTAACATTTCATTTTGTATTTCATCAGTTGCATCCTCTATTCTAATTAGTTGATCAACAAAAAGATTTGGCACAAGTCTTTCATCCTCAAGAGTCTCAGCATAAAAACCATCACGCAGCATATTTTCACCCTCATTCTGGAGTGAAGTTAATTGTCTTCGCCCGCAGTGATGGTTTGTCATTATCAAACCATCCTCCGAAACAAATGCAGCAGAACAGCCCCCGCCAAATTGGAGTGCTGATTTCTGAACACTCTCTAACCAAGCTATACTTGGCTTAAATCCATATTGCTTTTCAAAATTATCAACTGGCACTTCATCAAAAGTCCACATTTTTCCAAAATCTTTTAATGAGTATTTTACTGTGTCTATATCAATTGGCTTGTAAAGCCCAGCTTGTGCAAATGCTTCGATTGAACTCAGCACAAGTATTGTAGTAGATAAAAATAGTAGTAATAATATTTGTTTCATAGTTTTTCCTTTTATGATAAAATCTGTGTTCTAATGTTTTAAATTACTTTTCAGAAACTTCTTCTGCTTCAATAGTTTCTTCGGTTTCATTAGTCGCTTCAGGATTTTCAGCAACTCTATATTTTTCCGGAATACTACCTGTCTCAAGTTCATCAGCTATTCTTTCAGCATCACCAATATATCTTAATATCTGAATCATAGCTTTAGATGAAACTGTAATCATTCTGTTATCTAATTGGTTGTAAAGGAAGTTGCCCGGAATTGATTCTATATTACCATCAAATGCTACACCAATTATTTCCGCTTCCTTATTTATCACTGGACTTCCGGAGCTACCGCCTGTTATATCATTGGTAGAAATAAAATTATACTGAGTACTCATATCAAACCCCTCTTTCGGATTTAACCAACGGTCGGGCAATCCCCAAGGATACTTTTTATAGTTCGAGTAATACCTATCATACATTCCGTAGAATGTTGTTTCAACCGGTGCAATTGTGCCATTGTATTCGTAACTTTTTAACTCACCATCACTAATACGTGAAGTGAATGTTGCATCTGGTGGAATTGTTGTTCCGTAAACTTCAAAGAGGGCACGTCCAAGTTCATTTTCAAAAACTTTCTCGGTTACTTTTGCCTCTTCTTGCTTATCAATAATTTCTGATAACCTATCTTCGGTAGTAAGTATAAAATTGATAAATGGATCATCTGAATTAAGGATTGCATCTGCTCCAGTTCTCGCAAGGGTTTCAACATCTTTAGCAGAAGTAATTTTAGAATTATTCTTTACGAATAACATAGCATCATCTCCACTTCTGCCGCCATACATTTTTTGCATCAGTGGATTATCACTGCCAAGATTCAGCATCATAAAATCAGCTTGTAAACGTAGCTCTTTATCACTCTCTATCATATTAAAGTCTGATGGAAATATTTCTTGAATTGTTGTATCAAGTTTTGTCCCTTTGTATTCTTCGCCTCTATCCTCCTCAGGTTTTTTAAGCTCTCTTGCAAACTCAATTAAATCTTTAGCAATCAAAAAATAATCGGAACTGCTCCGTTTTGAAATTGTGTATGCACTTTTCTCGGCAGCATATTCTCTATATTCATTATTCACCACTTCAATTCCATCCCAAAGATGTCCGTATAATTTGTTTAGGTTTTCGTCACCTTGTACAGCGGATTTAAATTTATTTTCAAAATCACGTTTGCGTGCCATCGAGTATTCATCAGTTAAAAATTGATAGCTATACTTAAAGACCTTTGCCCCGTTAGCCACTCTAAATAAATTAGTCTCATACTTGCGTGCATTTGCTGTGTCTTCCTTAATTAGCTCATTATAATATTTAACTTTTCTATTAGTTATAAAGTTTAGATTGCGGTAAGTATAATCGCGCATAAACTCTAACTGCGACATAGTTTTAAGTCTTGATGTTGAACCAGGATTCCCTACAACAAAAATTGGTTCATTCATTTCCGCACCATTTTTACTCCACTTAAAATAATTTTTTGTTTTTAGTGGGTTTCCATCATCATCGTAAACACGCATAAAAGCAAAGTCGGGATTATAACGAGGGTATGTAAAGTTATCAGGGTCGCCGCCATACAATCCCATTTGCGATTCGTTCACATAAACTGCTCTAACATCGTTATAACGTTTGTAGCCATAAATAGAGTACTTACCCCCGTGATAAAGAGAAGTAACTTTACAGATTAAATCTTTTTCATCAGAGTATTTTTGCTCCAATTCTTTTGTTTTTTCTATACGGAGTTTTGCTTTCTCAGTTTCAGTTTTTCCACTATCAATTGCTGCAAAAATTTCAGCAGTAACATTTTTAGTAAAAACTAATTGATCAACATATAGCATTGGCACTTTACGTTCATCTCCTAAGGTTGGAGCGTAGAAGCCCGCTTCGTGAATATCTTCTCCCTCCTCTTCATATCTGCTTGTAATAAAATCGACACAATGGTGATTAGTCATTATTAGACCATCGCCCGAAACAAAAGAAGCTGAGCACCATTTTGCAAATTTTAGGGATGACTTCTGCACATGCTCTAACCATTCTGCATCAGGTTTAAATGAATAAGTTTCGTCAAAGTAATCGAGCGGTGCATCTTCAAAAGTCCACATTTTTCCAGTATCAAATTGATGCGACTTAACTGTATCCGGATTGAAATATTGAAAGGATTTATTTTTTGATATATCCTGAGTTGCAGAGCATCCAGCAAAAAATAGTAAAATTGAAATTACAAAAACAGAGCCAAGTTTTTTCATTATGCTTCCAAATTATTTAGATTAAAATTTAGCTTGAAAGTTAAGAAGGAAGGATTCAATTATCAATTAGAAATAAAATTCAACTCTTGGCAAATACTTCTGCATAATCGTTTTTACTTAGGTGTATTTCATCTTCCACTGTACCGTTGCAGCACATACATTTCCGAGCATAATAAGTTGTAACTTTTTCATTCTCTTCAACTTTAAGAAAGTCAATTATTGATAGACAATTTGAGCATTGAATTGTATGGTGTGTTTTGGGATTAGAGAAACATGTTGGGCAGAAATGAATACCGCTTCCATGCTCTACTTCTTTTGGGCTAATTAAAAATAATTTGTTGCAAGCAGAATTACTACACTTAAAAAATTTTAACTTATTGGTTTGTAAAAGTATATTCATATCTTTCTCTAATTTTTCAACAACAAAACATATCCTTTTACAGCTATTAATACTACGTAAAAACTTATCCGGATTTATATTTGCACTAAAGTTTTGGAAGTTTTATACATAAATATAGTTTCTTCAATGAATAGAAACTCCGTTAACATATTTATGAAGAATACTTGCGATGAAAGTCTGATATGGCAAACCTTCCCTAAAAGCCATCCGTTGCAATTCTTGTAAATCACGTTCCGAAATACGAATATTTACTCTTTTATTTTTGCGAATAGTTGCCCGAGCAGATTCTTGTAACTCTATTTTTCGTTTGGAAAAATCTGGAACCGATTTCCATTCATCATTTTCAAAGGAATTTAACAACTCCTTTTCATATTTGTCTAATTTATTCATCTTTTTTCCTCAAATATTTTTTTGTTGCTTTTCTACATGGAATAATTGTTTTTAAAAATATCTCATCTTCTGTTTCAATATATGGAACTAAATAAATATATTCTTTAATATTAAAAACCATCATCCTTTGTCCCAAATATTTATCCTGATTAGGATGAGCTATATCATCAAGTATTAATTTTTTTTCTATATAGAAAAGGATATCATCAAAACAGATATTTCTATTTTCTCTTAACCATTCGTTTTTATCTCTGTTCCAATTTATCAGTTTCATTAGTTCTAAATATACTGTAATGTGTGCATTATGGCAACACATTGTATTTAAAATCTCATGAATAATTAGTACAATATTACAAAGTAATTCTTAAAATAATAAAAATGTATTTTTTGCATTTAATTAAAAGCGTAACTCGAATTTGCTTTCTTGTAATTCATTTCAATTACCAATATTTTCACGTAAGTAAAAATAAAATTAAAAGGAAAACGTGATGACAAATATTCCAGGATTTAAAGCCTACGATATAAGAGGAAAAGTTCCATCAGAATTGAATGTAGAAATTGCATATAAAGTTGGACGTGCATTTGTAAAACTTAACAATGCAAAAAAAGTTATAATTGGTATGGATATTAGAACTTCATCCCCGGAACTCTCTGAAGCATTGGCTAATGGTATTACTGATGCTGGCTGTGATGTTGTTGATTTAGGAATGTGCGGAACAGAAATGATTTATTTTTCGACTCCATACTTGGATGCAGATGGTGGAGTAATGATTACTGCGAGCCACAACCCCCCGGAATATAATGGATTAAAATTTGTAAAAAAAGGTTCAGTTCCAATGGGCTACGCTTCGGGGCTGCAAGAAGTTGAGCAGATGATACTTAATAATGATTTGGGAGAACTTGCTGCGAAGAAAGGGAAAGTAGAAAAACGTGATATAATGAGTGAGTTTATTGAAAGTCTTAATCAGTTTTACGATGTAGAGAAAATGAAACCTTTCAAAGTAGTTGTAAATGCTGGCAATGGCTGCGTTGGTCCTGCTCTCGATGCTATTGAAGATAGACTTCCTATTGAAATGATTAAAGTATTTCATGAACCAGATTCAGCTTTTCCGAATGGTGTTCCAAATCCGTTGCTTCCGGAAAACAGGCAACCAACTATTGATGCAATTAAAAAACATGGTGCAGATCTTGGCGTTGCTTGGGATGGCGATTACGACCGTTGTTTCTTCTTTGATGAAACCGGCGAATTTATTGAGGGATATTACATTGTGGGGCTTCTTGCAAAATCAATTCTCAAAAATAATCCGGGCGGAAAGATTGTACACGACCCAAGATTAATCTGGAATACCCTTGATATTGTTGAAGAATCTGGTGGCGAAGCGGTTGTTTCTGTTAGTGGACATGCGTTTATAAAAGAAAAAATGCGTGAAGTAAATTCAATTTATGGTGGAGAAATGTCAGCCCATCATTACTTCAGGGAAAATGCTTATTCGGATAGTGGAATGATTCCGTTCCTTTTAGTGATACAATTAATTGCAGAAGAAGGGAGACCACTCTCTCAATTGGTTGGCAGTATGATTGCTAAATATCCATGCTCTGGTGAAATTAACACAACGCTTGAAAATCCGAAAGCAAAAATTGAAGAGATAAAAGCAAAATATACCGATGGTAAATTGGATGAACTTGACGGCATAAGTGTGGAATATGATACTTGGAGATTTAATGTACGAATGAGCAACACAGAGCCTTTGCTGCGTTTGAACGTTGAATCGAAAGGCGATGTGGAATTATTGAAATTGAAAACAGAAGAATTATTACAGCTAATTAGAAGTTAGTTTATAATTTATGGAGAGTAAATAAAACCTTCAAGGTTGGGAAAACATATTTTTATTAATCTATAATAAGAAAATACTAGTAATAATTTCTGACCGTTATTAACCTTGTCCATAGACTCCTAGGGAGAAGGTTAGACTTAATTCTTTTTGTTTTATTTAGAACTAATACATAAATTTATCGTCTAATAACGACAAATAAACTTGGAGAATATAAAAATGGCTGATAAAAATGAGAAAGCAATTGATGTAAATAAATTACTGCAAAATAAACTTAAAGCAGTTAGCGTTGCAGATATTGAGGCTGGTATTGCTAAAACTGTTAGTGAACTCGTTGGTGAAGATTACAAATGTACAATTGGTGATGTTAAATATACAATGTTTAGCGGTGCTGATTTCCATATAAAGATTGAACTTTCCTACAACCCTGAAGATTAATACTTCGGCAAGCTCAGCAACCATACTTCGACGAAGCTCAGTAACCCTTCTTCCATTTTTAATGGAATGATGGAATAAATGTTATACCGACAATGAATTGTCTGTGAGACTCTTACGGAGGTTTTCGGAATTCCAAAAGCGAATATTGTCGGTAGTTGTGTATATAAGATTTCTTCCATCATTCCCTTTTTTGTTCTCCCTCCTTCTTCTTACTTGAATTAGTAACATTATTTACGTTACTTGCACTCCATATTATTTTATAAACTATCATAAATATGTCAACAACTATAAACTTATTAATAATTGCAGCTACTATGTTTGGGCTTTGGGGCGGTGCACATTGGGTGGTAGAATCTGCATCCAAAATTGCAAAAAAACTTGGAATGTCTGAACTAATTATTGGTCTTACAGTTGTTGCCTTTGCTACATCTGCTCCGGAGTTTGCGGTTACAATATCCGCAGCAATGGAGGGGAAAATGGGAATCTCTGTTGGCAATGTTGTTGGCTCAAATATTTTTAATCTTGGAATTATCCTCGGACTCGTTGCAATTTTTGGAGTTGTAAAAACCAACAAAGTTCTTCTCTATAGAGATGGTTCCCTTTTGGTGGGAACTGGCTTAATACTTGCACTTTTCTTTTACGATTTAAGCCTATCCGTAGTTGAAGGAATAATAATGGTTCTAATTTTATTGGCTTATGTAATATATCTTATCCGTTCAAAAATAGAAATTGATGAAGAAATTCCAGAAGGCGATTTTAGGTGGTATCACTCATTCCTTTTGGTTTTTGGAGTAGTACTAATTATTGGAAGTGCACATTTTCTTGTTACTTCTGCATCCGAAATTGCTCGTGAATTTGGTATCTCCGAATGGATGATTGGAATTACAATTGTTGCTGCTGGTACATCAATTCCAGAATTAGCAACTTCACTTGTAGCACTCTTTAAAGGTAGGTATGGTCTCTCAATCGGCAATTTAATTGGAAGCGATTTATTTAATATGCTTGGTGTTCTTGGTACAGCTTCTATTATTCGCCCATTAACAATATCCCAAAGTGACTACTATAGCTTATTGATATTAGCTGCTTATCTAATATTTCTTTTCATTTTTATGAGAATAGGCTGGCGAATTACCAAAACCGAAGGAGTAATAATTTTACTTATTGCATTTTTTAGATGGTGGGTTGTTTCTGTTTTGTAAAAGAGAGATTTAAATTGAATATTTTTACTTGTTTTCTATTAGATTACAGCACCAAGAAAAAACATCTGACAATAATTAAGAAATATTATGGAAGAAGAAATAAAAACAAAAGCTCTCTGGAAAGATTACAGTAGAGAATTAACATCAAACAAAGATAAAAGTCTTGTTGAAATATTAAAAAAAATTCCTCTCTTAAGTACACTTGGCAAACGTGAATTAAAAACTATCTCAAAATTTGCATACGAAAGAACTTTTGAAACAAACGAATTTGTATTCCAGACTGGGCAGCCTGGTGCTGCAATGTTTATCATTAAAGAAGGTGAAGTTAAAATAGTAAAGGAAAATTCTGATGAAGAATATATTGAGATCACCAAACTCTCGGCTGGCGATATTTTTGGGGAGTTAGCATTATTAGATAGTTCGCCCCGCTCCGCTGGAGCATTGGTCTCGAAGCCTACAAAAGCAATTGCAATTTTTAGAGAAGACTTAAACAAATTGCTTGAAACACATCCGGATATTGGCGGAAAAATTATGATGCACCTTGCCGTTATTACCGGTAAGCGACTTAAAGAGACAACCAACCAATTAATACAAATGGAAAATGAAATGAATCTGTTAAGGAAAAAATTAGATGAAAAATAACGAACGCCTAAATAGGTCTCGGATTTTCTACTTTTCATTGTTGACTTTCTTCTTCATAGTTTTTGGTTATTTATTTGTGGTACTGCAAGATTTAGTTCTTCCGGTTCTCTTGGGAACACTTGCTGCATACATTTCCCTTCCCGGAATTAATTATTTACGGCGAAAAGGTATTCCTAAAGGAGTTGCAATTGTAATTTTATTGGGTGCCTTCTCCTTTTTAATTTTTGTACTTGGGCAAAAAATTGTATCGGCTATCCCCTCCGATAAAGAAGCACTTGAACTTAGAATTCAACTTCAATATAAACTGAATGAAAATTTTCTGGCATTTTTGGGGAAAGAAAATATTACAGATGATGGAAATTTAATAGATGACTTAGTTGGAAACGAGTTAACTCCAATTTTTGAAAGTGTAAATTCATTTCTGGCACTTGATAAAGAGGAGCAAATTGAATTTCAAAATTATATTGATAGCTCATTAGTATCGGAAAGAGTTATATTTTTCTATATTGAAAATTCCAAACACCCCTATACGTTTGAATCAGATGGTATAAGTAAGGAAAAAAACAATGATGGAATACTCCCTTTAGTTAATATCGTAAAATCCAATTCTAAAATTGCACTTTTTTTAAGTGCCATCTCTTCTTGGATAATACTCCCATTTGTTTTTATCTTTATACTTATTGATGAAGGTGAAATTAAAAATTTCTTTTTAAGTATTGTTCCAAACAGATATTTTGAAATGACATTTGCAACTTTTGCCAATGTTGATAAGGCAATTGGTAACTACTTACGGGGCACATTGCTGCAATCATCCTTAGTGGGAATAACCATATTCCTTGGGCTACTTTTTATTGGTTTTGAAATTCAAGCGGCTATCTTAATTGGAATAATTGCAGGCATCTCAAATGCAATCCCTTTTCTTGGTCCCGTTATTGGGCTTGGCACCGGAGTACTTTATGCAATGATTGTTGAAGGGATTGACCCCATACTTCCATTTATGCCAGATAACCCTCTCATTGGGGTTTTGATTGTTGTACTAACAGCACAGTTTTTAGATAATGCAGTTTTTCAACCATTAGTTTTAGGAAAGGTTGTAAATCTTCATCCACTTGTTGTGGTTATTGGTGTTACAGGCGGTTCTATTGTTGCCGGATTTTGGGGAATGCTTCTCGCAATTCCTACAATAGTTATTTTCAAAGTTGTTATTTCAACTCTTTATAAACAGGCTAAAGAGTATTACATAATTTATTAAGGTTTTGTATGAAAAAAATATTTTTCATGTTTCTGTTTTTTTTATCAGTAAATACTATAAATGGACAAGTTGCGAAAAGAGGAATTGACATTAAAGTTGTATATAATTCCCCAGTTTTTAATTTTAATAATGTTTATAAGGGTGGTATGGGAATTAACATCGGCATACTTTATCCTTTTTATGACAACCTCCAATTCTCTCTTAATACTGGATATACTAAATGGGACTTTGATAATGCAGCATATAACTTAAAAAACACAAATGCTAATTATACTAGTTTTGATATTAAAGCTCCGCTAAATATGATTCCTATTACTTTTGGAGTTAAATATTTTGCTACCAATTCAAAGGTACGTCCATATTTTTCAGTAGAATTTGGGTTTTTCTACTATACACAAACTGCTACAGGAACTTATACTTGGATTGCAAAACCCGGAGATCCGGAAGATACTTTTACTCTTGCAGAACTAAATGATTCCGGATTTAGAACAATGGTAAACGCTGGTGCTGGTGTGGTAGCCCCATTAAACAACATTTGGATTTTAGATTTTCAAATTAAAATGAATGCACTGGTAAATGCCCAATCAGTTGGTGGTACCCATAATAGCGGTAGTATTGAAGGGAATTCAGCTACTCACTATTTCCTTTCAATTGCTGGCGGAATTAATTATTATTTTGGTGCAGAGTAAATTACTTTTTATAAAACAATTATTGGCTAAATTTACTAATGCATTACTACAAGAGTGTTTTTAACAATTAACTTAAAGAGAAATGAAAAAAACAATTTTAATACTTTTGTTATCTGCTGCCGCACTCTCTGCTCAAGAAGGTGAATATGGTTTTACAATTAATGGCAGCTTAAATTTTCCGGGTGGTGATTTTGATGATTACTACAATGCTTCTTTTGGAGGTTCGGGTGGTATCTTTTATAATTTCAGCGAGACCGGACGTGTATCTGCGACTATAGGGTACAATGCTTGGTCTCTTGACTTAGATGCTTTAAATGAGGATGTTAAAAAGAGTGAAAATCCTGGAAGCTATAATATTGAAGCACCTATTAATGCAATTCCATTTTTAATAAATGTAAAGTTTTTTCTAAAAACAGAAACGAGTGTTACACCATACCTTTTGTTAGAGGGTGGTGTTTATAATATTACACGTGAAGTATATGGGAAATATATTAATGAAGATGGAGTTTCAAATAAAGTAACACCTCGCTCAGATAAAACATTTGATGGAAGTTTAAATTTAGGTTTGGGTATTGAGTATCCAATAAACGAGCTAATAAATTTAGATATTAACGCACGCTATCATTATCTATTAAATAAGGATACTTATAATCTTGGAGATGCTGGGTATGGGTATAGTTATTCAACTATTAATTTTATTTCAATTTCTGCTGGATTAAATATCTTTTTTAAATAGAGAGATTTACTTATTAGATTAATTTATTCTAGTGTCGTGTCAAGTATATTCCAGCTATAACAACTCACTAACAACAGAGGCAGCCGTTTCAAAATCCTCTGCTGTATCTATCTCCATACATTTATAATCTTCAACGTCCACAGGATATATTTTTGTGCCACTATCTATAGCATCTTGGAATGCTGCCTCATAAAATACATTTACATTTTTCTCATCTAATATTTTCCTATCCAAAATTGTAGAAAGACGCAACACTAAATCCTTCGAAAATTTTTCAATTCCAATAGACTCCCCTACAGCCTCTTGGGGTTCCATAGTTTTTCCAATTTCTTTAATACTTCCATCCTCATTTAATAAACACTTAATCTCCTCTTTCCCCAACGCCTCGGTTGAACGTAACGCTAAACAGTTATCATATTTTGATGAAAGCAATTGCCCAATTATTCTACTATCAAAAATAATATCACTATCCATAAGTAATATTTCGTAACCCCGCACTTCACTTTTTGCCAACCATAACGAATAGATATTATTTGTTGAATCATATTTTTCGTTATAAATAAAAGTGAAACTTAGGTTTGGATAATTTTGAGTTAAAAAATCTTCAATCATTTTCCTTAAAAAACCAGTAACAACAATTACTTCTGAAATATTATTCTTTATTAAGTTATCAATTGTTCTTTCAAGTATCGATTTTTCCCCAACCTTAAGCAAGCACTTTGGAGTATTATTTGTAAGTGGTCTTAAGCGTGAAGCCACGCCAGCAGCAAGTATAACAGCTTTCATTAAATCTCTTCTATTAATTTTAAATCCCAATATTCACCAACCAACGGAGGAAGGGTAGTTCCACTACTATGAAACGAAACTTTCCAATTTGGTTTTTTTATTAATCTGTGTTTGCATTACAAAAAGAATAAGTGCATATAAATTAGCACCAATAACCATAACCCACATAAACAAATCTAATCTATTAAAAAATGATGCAACTATAATTAGTGTTAGTTCTGTAGTTGGACCAATGTATGTCCAGAGATGTAAAATTATTCTGTTCTTTTTTAAGTAATCATCTCTATCATATTTCTTAACATTAGTTGAATCTTTTTCGGCAGATGCAGCTAATTGTGCCGCAGAATACTTTAGATAAATCCAAACAACAAATTTTTGAAAATATTTGCCGCTACTCTTATTTAACTTTTTAGATTCTTCTTCAAACTCTTCTAAGTTTTCACCAAGTGTAGCATCACGGTTAAACGCGTAATCCATAAATTTATTTCTGTAAAAATCTACGGTTGCAGCGTGAACTATATTGCTTGCACCAGTTAGGGCTAATAAAGTCCAGTAAAACAGAGGGTTATCGGAGTTATTCGCAAAACCAAATCCTATTCCCAAATAGACTGTTACTGTTACAAAGTAATCTGCAATGCCATCCAGAATTCTGCCAAAGAATGTTCCGTTTTTTTTAAGCCGTGCAATCATTCCATCGCTGCAATCTAATACATCATAGACTATTAGTAAAACTGCCCCAATTGATATTGCATAATGTGTGTTAAAAAAATAGAAGACTCCGCCAATCATTCCAATAATTAGAGCAATGGATGTAATTTGGTTTGGTGTAAGATTAGTTTTATAAACTGCCTTTACAAATAAAAATGCAATAGGACGGTAAAAAACCAAATCCAAAAATTCTTCAACCTCAATTAATTTTAGCGAAGATTTATATTCCTGAAACCAACTCATTAGTTATAGCGACTTATAAAATTCTGTTATCGCACTAATCACTTTTCTATTCTCCTCTTTAGTTCCAAGCGTAATCCGTAGATGCGAATTAACAATTTCTTCATTCATAAATTTTATTATAATTCCTCTCTCAACAAGAAATTCTTTTAACGGATTCATTAAATCCTTTTCAATTTTTACTAAAACAAAATTTGCTTCCGATTTATAAACTTTTACATTTTTAATTTTATTTAGCTCAGTAAAATAAAGGTCTCTATCACTTGCCATTTTCTCTGCAATACCATTATAATAATCAACCGAGTCCAATGCTGCAAGAGCAATTTTTTCTGAAATTCTATTATAGCCAAGGTAACGGTTTGATGTTTTTTTTATCTGATTTAATTGTTCACCAATAATTGCATAACCTATTCTAATACCAGCTAATGCATACAGTTTTGAGAAAGTTCTGATGATAATGAGGTTTGAATATTTATTTACAAGTTCGGTAGCTTTTTCACTATCACTACTTAACCAATATGCTTCATCAAGCACCACAACCGATTCACTCATTCTATCTAAGACATAAGTAAGTTGGTCACCTGAAATAGAATTACCCGTTGGATTATTTGGTGAAGCAATGAATACAACTTTTGGCTTTTCAGCATTATAAATATCAAGCAGTTTATCTATATCATATTCGTATGATTCTTCTCCTTCAACAATAGGATACTCAACACTAACACTATTGGTTTCATTTGCAATTTCTTTGTAATACCACCAAGAGTGGTCTGGTACTAATAATTTTTCAGTTTTTTCTTTAAGATATGTCAGTACAACTTGCTTCAATAAATCTTCTGCACCATACCCTAATAGAACTCTATCTTCTGTAATATTAAATTCGTCCGAAAGTCTTTTAGATAGAGTGCTTTTATATCCAGATTTATAAGTGGTAGAATATGTGTTGAATAAATCAGGTGTTATTAGTTTTACTGCTTCAAAACACTTTTTTGAAGGTCCATAATTATTTTCATTTCTATCCAGATAAATTTTTTCCATAATTAAACCTTTCAATTAAACTCTTCCATTTTATCAATAGGAAAAATAATGAATTATAATCTTACAACGAATGTTAATATCACTAACTTATTTGAACTACGAGCATATCAATTGATGTCCAAAGGAGAAAGAAACTTATACCAAATAGTGCAAAACTTAATCCGCGAATAATCCACTGTAAGTACACAAGTTTTATTTTTGTTCGATATTTAATTAAAAGTATTGCTAAAATATAGAGCCATAAAAATCCACCAGTTGCTAACGATGCAGCATAGATAACACTAAGTAGTAGTGAATATGATGAGTGGTCTTCACCCCCTATAATACTTGGAGTATCAGCAAATGTTGAATCAATTCTCTCGAAAGTTTCGCCAGTAAGTTCTTGGATTGATACAACATTTTCATGAACTAATATTTCCAATCCGCCAGTATTTAATCCTACAGAAGAAGCAAAGGATAGAACAATAAATGATGATGTTAAAACTCCAAAAAAGAGGGATGGATTTGTTAAGTTTATAATTAGACCGGCTCTTAAACCACCTTTATTTTCCACTAAACTTTTATTGATTTTATCTCCAGATTCCTCAATGTTCTGTAACTCAAGTTTGCTTGCAAATATTTTTACACCAACAAAAAAGAGAAAGATGGAGCCAACTATTAATAGATATGGAATTATATAGCTATATGCTGAAAAGAAAAGAGTCATACCATAAACAGCAACAAGTACGAAGATAAATTCAACAAGTGAAGCTCCAAAGGCAGTACGCACACAGAACCGTAACTTTCCTTTAAGTGCATTGGATGTAATTAATATACTTATTGGACCAGCAATTGGCATTGCAAAAACAAACCCGGCAGTAAAGCCAATGAATAAAACTGTAATTATACTTTCAAACATATTATATTGCTATTTGGAAAATGTAATAGTGTAAATATACCGATAATGATTTGGTTTTCAGAAATTATAAGTGAATGTTATCGGTATATAGTGCCAGGTCGTAAAGTCTCCAATCAAGATATTCTCCTATAATTTAGGGAAAGCCCAAAATACGACACGATGTATTGAGATGGTTTTTCTAAAAAATGTCCTTAATTCTCAAAAATTAAA
>JAKIUC010000034.1 GCA_021647785.1 Melioribacteraceae bacterium | reverse complement strand
GTGTCTGTCTTTTTATTCAAACCTATTAAATACCCAAATATTCGATTCTGATTTGAATCCAATAACACCATAATCTTTATTAAAATACAATTCAGTTAATAATGATCTATTTTCAAGGTCAGTTATTTTATAAACATTATTGAAAGTCATACCTAGTAATTCTAGTTCATCAACAAACTCATAATTATTAAAACTTTCGAATTCGCTTTTTAATAAACTTTCATTACCATTAAAGCTCGTTATGATATTAAGAATAAGAGGAAAACTTATATTATTTTCAGTTGGGGGTATTAGAAAGTATAACCAAAATTCATCTACAAATATAGGATAGATGGAAGAATTATGGGTATACAGGTTTAAGTAATATTCGATATTTAATTCTGTACATTTAAAAGATACCACATACTGTTCACGTATGAATTTATAATAACCAACACCACCATTATCGCATGTTATTTCAAAGGTGTTATCTTGAAAAACATTCTCTATAGGGCCGAAAGCTGGTTCAAATTTCACTTCATCACCATTTTCATTTCTGAAATAAATATTTTCTTCGCCACTATATGGAATAAAGCTCAGTGAATTAGGATTTACGTTAATTATACCTAATTCTGTTATGGTTCCATTACAAAATGGAGGCTCGTTTTCGTTTTCTTTACTACAAGATAAGATGAAGAAAACTAAAACGAAAAGGAAATACTTTTTCATAATTATTTTTTTGTTTAAATTTAGTTTAAAAGTAAGCATAAATTATATGCGATTTTAGATATAGTTTTAAATCAGAGTTTTGGCACTTAAATATTTTCCAATTTTTCTAATGTCTAGATTTTTATGGAATTTTATTTCAAATACTCCAACACCGCTAACCCAAATTTTAAAATCACTATCTCCATCAAAAGTTCCAGCTGTTTCAATTGAGAATGATGTAATTTTCGGGTAAGGAAATGAACGAAATTCTTTTTTGCTTCCTGTGAACCCTTTAACGTCCATCACAATCAGTCTCTTATTTGTGAACCAAACTTTATCTCTAATGTGAGTATATGCAAGTTCAACTTGTTCCCCTTCTATAAGTAGATGCATAACATCAACTAGTTTAAATTTTTCATCAAGTTCTTTAGTTACGCTAAATTTTACTAATAAGTCAATTTTCATCTTGGTGGGTTTAGTTTTGTGATTCAATAAGTCAATTTTGAAATATATCTAGATTTGATTGTCGTGATTACAAGCCATAATATATTTATTTTTCTCAAATTCCTTAATGTGAAATTCACTACAAATTTTAATCTGACTATTGATTATCAATTTATCAATTTATTAATTAAAATTCGTTCTTCTTCATTTTGAGGGTTTCTTCAGTCAATTTGATTAATTTTTTCTGTTTTCATATTACCTCACTTTTCAAAAAGTGATGTACTCGCAAATTGCGACCACATTAATTTGTACTAATTAGTACAAATCACAACTTAGTAAACCACTTTAGCTTGCTTCTCTACCAATTCGTGAAACCTGTCCGACCGGTAGGCGGGTTCGTATAATTCCACAGCTTCGCCAAGTAACTCACACTCACCAATTATCAGTATGATTTTTATTCGTGTCAATTCGTGCAATTAGTGTCTTCAGTTTCTATTCGTGCTAATTAGTGAAATTTGTGTCTGGTCTTTGCTAACCCAAACCCCAAACTATTTTGCGAACCAAACCCACACTCGTAACCAACTTTCATCAAATCTGTATTCCCTTCAAGCGTAAATGGAATTTCATTAGCTTTTATGTTTATTATATTTCCACGAATTGAAGCACTTATTAGTTTTGTTACTTTTTTATTTTTACTTAAACGTCTATCAATATATTCGGTATCCCATCGGAATTTTAGCGGTTCACCTTCATATTCCAAATTGTGAATTAGTTTATATTTGTTAACTAAGTTTTGATTAAAGACGCGAGTTATTTCATTTATATCATCGTAGTAACGGAAATATTTTGGAATAAGTTTTCCATTCGATTCTTTTTTAGTTGCAAGTACAAGAGGCGATAATAGTGTGAAGTACATTGAGTTTTTATAGTTAGGTTCTAGGAGGGTCTCAACTTGTTCAACGGTTAATATGGTTTTAATGTTTTCTGAAACTACTTCTATAATTTGATTCTGGAATGTTCCCACAACAAAATTCTTTATAAAACTTTCAATTAAAGGAGAGGAAATTATTAAAAATATTTTATCACTTTTTAGATAAAATCTGTTGTTTTTAATTCTTGGTGGTTTTTCAAATCGTAAAGCAAAAGAGAAAAGTTTATAAGTTTTGCCTTGCTCCTGATATCCAATATCATGAAGAAATTCGGAAAACTCAGAAGAACCAAAATGTAATAATTTATAAATCGCAGCCGAGAGTGGATAGTTGTAATTAAGTGGAAGTTCTTTTTTGCCCGATATTATAAGAGTTAATTTAAGTCTCACTTAGATATTCTCTTTTTTATAGCTCATTTATCCCTCGACCCTATATCAAAAAAAAATTAATATTCCTATTAATTAACGAATGTTTTAATTGTTGTAATAAGATAAACCTCTTTTATTGCAAAACCAAATAAGTTTACTACACCTCATATTTTTTTGGATATTCAAAACTTATAAGTTTTCCGCGATCAGCAGCAACATCTTTCCAAGAGTTAACATCCAACTTTAATTCTGCTACAGCACATGTAGGCATATTATCAATAAATTTATTGCCTAATAAATTTGCAAGTACTGTAAATGCCGGATTGTGTCCAAATAGAAATACTGTATTATTTTTATCATCAATTTTATTAATTAAATTCAATAAATCTTGAGTTGTTGCTTCGTAGATTGCAGACTCTTCAACAATATCTTCAACAGGATAGTTTAATATGGATGAAATTATTTTTGCTGTTTTTAAAGCACGCCTTGCTGAACTCGACATTATTAAATCGGGCTTAGCTTTTTTCGATTTTAATACTTCTCCAATTTTGGGTGCATCTCTTTTGCCTCTGTCACTAAGGGGTCTGTCGTAATCGGATAGTAAGTGGTCTTCCCAACTAGATTTTGCGTGGCGGATAAGGTAAAGGATTTTCATAACAATATGGCTCAAATAATAATTAAAAGTATTTTCATTTCTAAGATAGAAATAATAAGTTTCCTTTTCTCATTTTATTATTTTAATAGGTCTATGGAAATATTTGATCAATCTGGAGTTATTCCATTCCGTAAGCACAAAGGCAAAATTGAAATTCTTCTGATAACAACCCTCAAAGGAAACTGGACTATCCCCAAAGGAATTATTGAAGATAATCACACACCACAAGGGTCGGCACTTAAAGAATCAGTTGAAGAAGGTGGTATTTGGGGTATTGTTTCTGAAAGTAAAATTGGCTCATATAAATATAAAAAATGGGGCGGCACTTGCAGCGTAAAGGTTTATACAATGGAAGTAACAAAAGTTTTTAAAAAATGGGAAGAAGATAATTTTAGAGAGCGGCTTTGGGTTCCCTTATACAAAGTTCCGGAAATGATTAATAACACAAAATTAACCAAACTAATTCTAAAAGCTTTTAGCAAAGAGACTAAACACAAGAAAGGTAAATAAATGAAAAATAGTTTTAAAGTTATTGTTTTTGATTTAGGAAATGTCCTAATCCCCTTTGATTACAACAGAATAATTGATTCTATGAATATTATTGATACTGGACTTGGAGATAGATTTGCTAAGAAATATTATGATAATTATCACATTCACAGAGAATATGAAAAATGGGAATTGAGTGATAATGAGTTTCTAAAAATAATGTGTGACTGGAGTGAAAATAAAATTGAAGAAGAAAACCTCAAACACATTTATGCCGATTTGTTTGTTGAGAACAGAGAGACAACAGCACTACTTCCAATATTAAAACAGAACTACAAACTTGTACTTTTATCGAACACTAATTTCATTCACCAAAAATATGGATGGGAGAAGTATGATTTCCTTAAACACTTCGATAAACTAATTCTATCGCACGAAGTAGGTGCAATTAAACCAGAGGAGAGAATCTATAGAGCAGTAGAGGCTTTCACGAATGAATCTTCAGAAAGCCATATCTTTATTGACGATATAGCTGAGTATGTTGAAGGTGCTAAAAAATGTGGGTGGGATGGCATTCATTTTAAATCGCACAAACAGTTAATTAACAACTTACAAAAAAGAGGGGTTTTGTCTTAAGGTTAGAGGTTAGTAACTTTAGGCACTTTTCAACTTATAACTTTAGGCACTTGTTAACCATTCACTCCATATTTGTTCTTCAACCCCAATTGTTACTTTGTTACCATTTCTTACAATTGGTGTTTTTAGTAATTGTGCATTAGCAAGCAATTCATCCTCCACATTGAAGACCATAAATTCCAATCCACGTTTTTTATATTGCTTACTCTCTTTATCAAGTAACTCATCATATTTATAAACTCTGCAAATGTTTTCGAGTTCCCCTTTGCTTAAACCCTTTACTGCCAAGTCTTTGAAGTGGAAATTAATTCTCCGTTCCTTAAAATATCGTTGTGCCTTTTTAGTTCCATTACATTTTTTTGTACCAATAATTTGAATATTCATTCTTCACTCAATAAATAATTTTAAAACCTTCACCATGAATATTAATAATTTCTATTGAATTATTCCTCACTAAAATGGTTACATAGTTTGCTGATATAAACATCCATACTTCTGGAATTAATTTTCTACTAATTATTCCTCTTTCAACTCCCTAATTATTATTCTATTTTTGCTGCAATAAATAAAAGCAACTGCAATGATTGAAATAATAGATTTACATAAGCAATTTGAAGATAACAAAGTTTTACAAGGTGTTGAGCTAACTATAAAACAAGGTGAAACCCTTGCCATTATTGGACCAAGTGGCTGCGGCAAAAGTGTTTTATTAAAACTTATTGTAGGTTTACTTCAGCCAGATAGAGGCTCCGTTTGCATTGAAGGGAAAAATATTAATAATTTGAACAAGACTGAACTTTACGAGGTTCGTAAATTGTTTGGTTTTTTATTCCAAGGTGCTGCACTTTTCGATTCAATGACAATTGAAGAAAACATTTGGCTCTCGCTTGTTGAAAATGACCATAATTTATCACAAAACAAAATTGATGAAATTGTTTCTGAAAAATTAGAACTTGTAGGTCTCCCAGGAATTCAGAAAAAAAAACCAGCAGAACTTTCCGGGGGTATGAAAAAACGTGTTGGTCTTGCCCGTGCATTGGTTACAAATCCGCAGTACATTTTATATGATGAACCCACCACTGGGCTTGATCCTATTATGTCTGATTCAATTGATGAGCTTATAATTCACTTAAATAAAGAAATTAATGTTACATCAATTGTTGTAACCCACGATATGTTTAGTGTAAAAAATGTTGCAGATAAAGTATCGATGATGCACAACGGAAAAATATATTTTTCCGGAACTTATGATGAAGTATTAAATAGCAACGATACTGTGATTCAAAACTTTGTTAAGAGGACAGTTCTGTAGTGGCAAGATTAAAAGTTAAATATGTATGTTCAAGTTGTGGCTACGAAACCCTTAAATGGCTTGGCAAATGCCCGGAGTGTAATGAGTGGAATACATTCTCGGAGGAACTTGTTGATAATAAAAAGTCCACACCCATTTTATCAACTACTTTAAATGTTGTAAAACTTGATGAGATTCTTGAAACAGATGAGAAAAGAATTGAAACAAATATTTCAGAATTTGATAGAGTGCTTGGCGGCGGATTTATGCAAGGCTCCGTTGTGCTAATTGGAGGGGACCCTGGTATTGGAAAATCTACATTAGTTATGCAAGCAGCAGCATCCATAAGGGGTACAGTACTTTATGTTAGCGGCGAGGAATCGACTACGCAATTAAACTTACGAGCAAAAAGATTAAAACTGAACACAAGCAATTTTTATGTTCTCGCAGTTACAGAGATGGAGTTAATTGAATCTGCAATAAATAAAATAAATCCAGATGTAGTGATGATTGACTCAATACAAACAATGCAGCGTGCAGAGTTGGATAATGCTCCAGGTACTGTTACACAAATTCGTGAATCGGCAAATCACATTATGCAGCTTGCTAAAAGTAAAAATTTTGTTGCTGTTCTTGTAGGGCACATAACTAAGGAAGGCTATATTGCAGGACCAAAACTACTTGAACATATGGTTGATGCAGTTCTCCAATTTGAGGGTGAGCGAAATCATAATTACAGAATTTTACGCTCACTTAAAAATCGTTTTGGCGGAACAAACGAAATTGGCATTTTTGAAATGCATGATGATGGCTTAACCGAAGTGAAAAATCCGAGTGAAATATTTTTAAGCGAACATTCAACCGATACTACTGGCTCTGTAGTAACCGCTACAATTGAAGGTAGCCGTCCAGTATTGTTAGAGGTGCAGGCGCTTGTTACTCCATCCAATTATGGGAACCCGCAGCGTGTGGCTACCGGATTTGATTATAAACGATTATCAATTCTCCTCGCCGTTTTAGAGAAACGAGTAAAACTACGGTTATCATCAGCGAATGTTTTCTTAAATATTGCTGGTGGATTAAAAATAATGGAGCCAGCTGCCGATTTAGCCGTCTGCTGTTCAATTGCATCAAGCTTTAAAGATAAACAACCCAACGAAGGATTTGCAGCAATTGGAGAAGTTGGTCTCGGTGGAGAGATACGCGGAGTTAGCCAAATTGAGAAACGAATTCAGGAAGCGGAAAAGTTAGGATTTACTTCCATTTTAATACCTAAAACAAATTACAAAACTGTGAAAGGAAAATATTCCATTAATATTATTCCAGTAAAAAATGTTTTTGATGCACTTGTGGAGATTATGGGTTAGATGACTTCTTTCATAAATTTCAAATATCTCATTTTCAAACTCATCTAAAATTATACTTTTATTATTAGACATCTTTTCCTCCTAAGTACATTTTTGTTGCCTTTCTGCTCGGAATAATATTCAAAAAAAAAAGAACAAATGCCAAAACTTAAAAACAAAATAATATTCATTTCAATTTCTAAACTCCATTTTTTAATTTATGTAAAGTTCTTTCGAACATTCAGTTTATCTTTTTGATCTTTTGGTTTTGTTATTTATTTGAAATTTATCTTTTGGTCTTTGTTATTTAATCTCTTTTTAGACGCTTAAAACGAGATGCACCAAAATGATTAGTTTTAACTCTCTGTGCAATAAAAAAGGCGTCCCTAAAAGACGCCATAAATTAAATCATTTTTCCAGTAAGTTATTAACTCAAACTCTTCATAGCTGCATCAACAATTTCTTGTGAGACCAAAATCCGTCCGCAAGATTCGCAAGTAAACAAGCGTTTATTTTGTCTTAGCTCAATTTGGCGTTGCGGTGGTACAATATTATGGCAGCCGCTACAAGCAGCACGGTTAATCTTCACAATAGCTTTACCTCTTAAAGCTTTACGAATTCTCATATAAACATTATAATCCGGTTTTTTTACTTTAGCTGCAACCTTTTCTCTTTTATCTTTTAATTTTATCTCTTCAATTTCATTCTCTTTAATTATCTTTTTTAACTCAACCTGATTCTCTTTAAGATCAACATTTAATTCATCAACATTAGGTGTTAAATCTTCAATCTCAATTTTTAGTTTTTCACCATTTGTTTCCATTGCAGCATTTTCAGCTATAAGTCTTTCAATCTCCGATTCAGAATGGTCAATCTCTTTTGTTAAAGCATCATACTCTTTATTGTTTCGCACTTGATAAAGTTGAGCCTTAAACCTTTTTAAACTTACATCCAATCGTTCAATTTCTGCTTCATTGGTTTTTCTCTTTTCAAGCGAATCACTTTTTAGTTTCTCTTTTTCATCAATTTGCTCTTGCATTTCTTTTATTCTTGCATTCAGTGCATTAACTCTTAATGGGAGATCGCCTCGTAACTCTTCTAACTCATCCAACTCATCATCAATAAGTTGAAGTGAAAAGAGTGTTACTAATTTGTTTATCATTTATGACTCCTTAGTTATTATAAAACTTTACCGGGTTAGTTGAACCACTATATTTAAATACTTTCACTTTAGATTTATCTTCTTTTATAAATTTATTAAGTCGTAATTTTATTGGATTAAGTACGTGTATCTCAGTCTCGTAGTGACCAGCATCTATCAGCATAATGTTATTTTCAGCCTCTTGAAATGTATGATATTTTATATCGGCAGTAATAAAAGCATCAGCTTTTGAATCAATTGCATTATTTATTAGGTCCGAACAAGCTCCACCACAAACTGCAACTCTTTTTATTTTTGAACTATTACCAAGAGTATATTTTAATGCATCAGCCTTGAGCAATTTACGAGTATGTGCTAAAAATTCTTTTGAATTCAAAGGGGTTGTAAGTTCACCAATTGCTCCTGCTCCGTAATTAATATTTTTATTTTTAATTACAAAAACATCGAACGCTGGTTCTTCGTATGGATGAACTGATTTCATTTCATCAACTATTGAATTTAATTTCCAAGAGTTAACTAAAACTTCCAGCCGTACTTCTGTTACTTTCTCAAAAATATTTTTCTTCCCTATTGTCGGGTTTGAAACTTCCGAACCTTCAAAAGTTCCATCCACAAAATTTTGAGTGCTACATTTCGAGTACTCTCCAATAACTCCGCCACCAGCATTAAATATTGCCTCAGATACTTCATCAACACTACCCGATGGAACAAAGACAACTAACTTAAATTGATTGCCTTCTTGATTTTCTAAAAACTGAATATTTTTCAATCCAAGTTTTTTTGCTAATTCAAAACTAACGCCACCTTTAGTAAAATCTAAGTTGGTATGTGCAGAATAGATAGAAATTTTTTCTTCAATTAATCTCTCTATCAGTTCAGCTTTCGGATTATTAGAAAAATTAAGATTTTTTATGGGATTAAAAATAAATGGATGGTGAGTAATAATTAAATTGCAGTTTTTCTTTACTGCTTGTTCAAAAACTTTTTTGTTAAGCTCTAAAGACAACATTATATTTGTTACCTGGTTCTTTGGGTTACCAATCTGCAAACCGATGTTATCCTTTTCCCAAGCGACCCCCTTTGGAGCCCATTCTTCAAAATATTTAATTACTTGATGTATATGCATTAGTATCAAAAAAAAATGCACTCCTAATTTTAGAAGTGCATTTTCGATTTTTATTTCAAGTTTTCTATGTTTCGTGTTAAACTTAAACGTTTCGTTATGTATCTATTACAGTCTCTCATATTTCAGGTTGTAAAAATACAATTTTTCATTACCATTTTCAAGACTAACAGAAGTTTTAATTAACAATGTAATAACTAAGTCTATTAACTCAGTTTATTAAGAGCCTCTTTTATTCTCTTTATTCCCTCTTCTAAATTCTCCATTGAAGTAGCATAAGCTATTCTCATAAATCCTTCTGCTCCAAAAACCGAACCGGGAACTGTGGCAACTTGGGCTTCAGCTATTAAATACATTGCCAAATCCATCGAGCCTTCTATTTTTGTTCCTGCATTACTCTTTCCAAAGTAGGATGAAAAATCTGGGAAAAGATAGAAAGCACCCTTTGCATTTTCTGCTTTTACTCCATCAATTTTATTTAGCGCATTAAATAAATATTCCCTTCTACCAGAAAAAGTTTTTCGCATCTCTTCAACATCACTTTGCAAACCAGAAATTGCCTCAATTGCTGCATACTGAGAAATGGAACATGGATTTGAAGTCATTTGACTCTGCAACTTTCCCATTCCACTTATTAACTCTTTATCGGCAGCAGTAAAGCCAATTCTCCAGCCAGTCATTGAATAAGATTTTGAAACCCCTTCAATTAAAATAGTTTTCTTCTTTAACTCAGGACTTAATGATGGAAAACTTGCATACTCAAAATCATCATAAACTAATCGTGAATATATTTCATCACTAATTACATACAAATCATTTTCAAGAACTATTTTGCCAATTGCCTCAAGCTCAGATTTTGAGTAAACAGAACCAGTTGGGTTAGATGGATTACACAAAATTAATGCTCGTGTTTTATCGGTAATTGCAGCTTTCAATTGTTCGGGTGTTATTTTAAAATCACTTTCACTTGTTGTATCAATATAAACTGGAATACCATCAACAATTTTTACTAATGCTGGATATGTAACCCAATATGGTGCTGGTATAATAACCTCTTCACCAACATCAATAATTGTTTGCAGTGTATTATACAAAGAATGTTTTGCACCATTTGATACAATAATTTCATTTACAGCATACTCTACACCGGAAAAATCTTTTATCCATTTGCCAACTGCTTTACGCAAAGGAACAATTCCAGCAGCCATTGTGTAGCCTGTGTGTCCATCTTCCATTGCCTTAATTGCAGCATCTTTAATCCGCTGAGGAGTTGGGAAATCTGGTTCGCCTACTGATAAATCTATTACATTAATCCCTTGGGCTTTAAGTTCTTTTGCTTTACCCGAAATCTGCATAGTTCCGGAAAATTCCATTGTTTTAACTTTTGTTGCAATATACATAAAATCTCTATTAATTTAATTTCTAAAAACTTATTTCAATTCAGTTTTTGGCAAAACAACTACACCCGAGTTGAAATTACTTTATCAATTGCAGTTTGGGAACGGGTTTTATCTTTTCCAACTAATTCCTTAATTATTCCATAAATAAGAACCATCAAGGGAGTTAGGGAGTTCGAGAAAAAATAACTCTCGGTTTTAACTACTATATTAACATTTGAAAATGGTATAATTGGAGCAGTAATTGAATTAGTAATTGAAATAACTTTTGACTTCTGCTTTTGTGCAAACTTTGCCGTGTCAATTGTTCCTTGCGAATAATCTGGCAACGAAAATGCTATCAATAAATCTTTGTTACTAATATTTATTATCTGTTCAACCAAAGTAGAACCAGAACTACTGAGTGAAAATGAATTCATCCCAATTCTTTGAAGTAGGTAACTCATTATTCCAGCAAAATAACTTGATAGATTTACACCAGCAACGTATATGTTACGTGCTTCCAAAATATACTTTATACTTCTATCAAGACTTTTTCTATCGAGATTATTAATTGAATAATTTATATTCTCTACTTCATTCTGGGCAATTTGATTATACGCAAAAAAATCTTTCCCATTATTTTGAAAGCTAATTTTATATTTTTCAAGTGGGGTAATATCATTTTTTAATTCAATAATTATTGCTTTTTTTAATGAGGTATATCCATCGTAGTCAAGTTTGGAAGCAAATCGTAAAATGGAGGCTCTTCCAACATTCAACTTTTGCGATAAATCGTTAATTGAACAAAAAGCAATTTCCTTGTCGTTCTCAATTATAAAATGAGCTATTTTTTTTTCAGTTTTTGTAAAAACATCAAGATTACTTTTTATTTTACTTAATACGTTTTTTTTAAGTTTCATTTTACTTCCAACTCAATTTTATTATAATTCTTTAAATACTAAAAATATTGTAGCAAAGATTATTTTAAAATATGTTATCTAAATTACGGGTTTTTAATCCAACTTGCGGGGAATTTCTTTAACTTTTTCAATGTCTATTATTGCTGGATTAGTATAAGTTCTTTGAATTCAAATCCAAGTTAAGACTCCCATATTATAATCTATGAATTATTTCACCCTCCATTGTTAAATATTTTTTCATAATATTTCCAGTAAGACAAGAATGAATTGGTAGAATTGTTAAAATATCACCTTCCCTTATTTTTTGAAACCTTTCCTGTTTTACTTTTACAATACCATGCTCTTGCGATAAAGATTTAACGTAATCCATCTGTTCCGGAATTTCCCAATTAGTCTCTTTTAATTCCACAACATATCCAAAATATTTTTCATTTGAAGGTAAAATAGAAAAATCCTTAGAGAAATGGGCACTTCCGCCATAAATAATTATTTCGTTTCTCGAAGCGTGTTTTGCCACAACAGGACAAGCCATTGCAATAGCAATTTGATATAAAGTGCACGCACCTATCTTCCATTGAACTAAATCGTAAAATAGAAATGTTCCTGGTCGTATTTCATCAATATTTCTAAAATCGTTCATCAGACTGCAAGTTGGAGTGTCACCAATAGAATTAATCAAATTTGGAAAACCCTTAGCATATATTTCCTTTATTCTTTTTTGAACAGTTAGGCTTTCTTTATGCACATTAGAAATTTCTTCAATACTCTTAGCATTATAAGAATGCCCAGAATGACTCAAAAACCCTTCAAATTTAAGTTTTTTAGAATATCTAATTATTTCAACTATTTTGTTAATCTTATTAGTCTCGTCAATTTTCAAACCAGTTCTATTATATCCTACATCAATCTTGATATAAATTGAAACTAACGCTTCTAACTTCTGCTCCAAAAATGTGGCCACATATTGAGACTCTATAATAAGATTTAATTTTATTTTAGAGGCAAGAAAATTAATTTTATCTATCTCAAGTATGTTTACTGGAAATGCAACAGTAATGTCTTTCCAATCATCCTTAGAAAAATAAATTGCCTGATCTAGTGAGGAAACTGTAATTTTATCAATCCCAAATTTTCTAAAATAATTTGCAATTTTATGCGATTGATGAGTTTTTACATGAGGACGCAAAATAACATTATGAACATTGGCTTTATTTACAATTAACTCAATGTTTTGCAACATTTTCTGTTTATCAAGTAGCAATGTTGGTGTTTGAATGTTAAGCATACTAACGGTTCACTATTTATAAAACTAATACTTTCACTTGTTAAAAAAAAACAATAATTGCTCTAATCTGTACTTTACTACAAATCGTTTTTTCAGTTTTTAACAATCGTACTTCTCGTACAAAGTATTACTCTGTTTCAACTCTCAAAATATTAAAAAAATTATTGCCATCTATATAATAAGATATTTTTCTATCACTAAGAACACCATATTTTGAATTAACTCCTGACTTAGATTTTGGTTCAAATATAAGTGTAATAAAATTTGATGCTATCTGATTTATTGGTACAAAATAAAATTGTAACGGCTCTAAATTACTTACTTTAATTTTTTCTATATTAAAATTATCTTTTTCCAATTCTTGAACAGAATCAGCAGCAATTTTATATTTGAAAATATTCTCGTTTTCTTTTACTCGATACGGTTCAAATTTAATATGATGTTTCTTTAACAACGCTACTAATAAAGTGTCGTTGTTTGGAATTAAATATCCTTTTGGTTTATTAATAGTTAAAGTTGCTTTAACTATTCCACCAAATGGAAACGTCATTAAAGTATCTTCCTTTTTATTCACGTTGTGCATTACCAGATTAATTGTACTATCAGTTTCAACATATTTTGAGCGGATAACTATCTCATCACTTTCTTTTGAATTAATGATATCCTCTCGTGCTGAATCAATTGTTCCCTGTATTTCTGTACAATTTTTATATACAAATTCAATTAAACCTTTAATATTAGTTAGCTGACCATTCCGCCTAATAGTTAGGCTATCATTAAGACTTCTTCCATTTTTACCTTCAATAATAAAAGAGAGTGTATTGAAAATTCCAAAACTTTGCCTCCCATCATAAATACCAAGGTTACTAAATCTATTTTTTTCTCCTTTATATAAATTTCCCAAATAATAATTGCTAAATGAAAAACCTGCGTTCTCTACATATTTTTTAACAAACGGAAATGCCTTTTTGTTTGATAATTCAAAAATTGACTCTGCTATATTAGGGTTTGTAACTATTCCCATATTTTGACGAGATGTTTTTATATATCCCCAATCTATCCACTCTTTTCGATAGTAATTAGTCTCGTGGATATCAAGTGTTACTTCCGGCATATTTTCATAAAAGAGATTTTGTAAACCTAAAACTTCTGCGTTACGAAGATTTACATGAGAACGATTTAAATCAACTCCATTAGCTGTAAGTCGGCTGCCAAGTTCTGCACCGTCCGGATTTACCATCGGAACAATAATCAACTCAATTTTATTGAACCACTTACTGTGCAAACCAGATGATATTTCCTGAAATAGAACTAGAAGAGCTTCCTTGCCAGATGGCTCGTTTCCGTGCTGCTGTGCAAAGATCATAAACTTAACTTTAACGCTATCTGTTTTTTTGTTAATTGTAACGTAAGGTATTTTTCTTCCTAAGTAACTAACACCAAGATAATCCAACTTCATAATTTCTGAATCTTTAGTAATTTCATACAAGAAATCCATCATTGATAAATAGCTTGTGGTCTCCAAGATTTCACTTTTGTATAAAAACTGCTGAGAATTAGCTTTAGTAGAAAACACTAGAAGCGTTAATAAAATAATTTTTTTCAAAACAACTCCTTAATTAAATAATATTTTGGCTGCAGGCGGAGCCATTTTTTTATTTTTGTGTCCAACGTTCTCAACAAATTCTAAACTCCACGAAAATTTTAAATTGTTTTTTTTTGCAAGTTCTTTGGCGAAATGGAAAAAACTTTTTCCTCTTTCAAACCTATTACTACCTTGTGCCATAGCCTCTCGTGTTCTTCTTAACGATTTACCTATTCTTACTGTATCGGATGTTCCAAGAAGAATTGTAACCTGCTTAGCAAAAACGTTTTTAATAGATTCAGCTGTAGCTTCTGTTTTTTTAAAGCCATAAGGAAAAATTGCTGATGTATCTGGAAGTGTGTACCATCCTGCATTTGCACTTACTGCTTTATCAATGCGGGCATTTGGAATAAAAAACAGAAACCTGTGAACAAACTGAGAGCCTGCTGAATGTCCAAACATAGAATATCTTTCTGACATATTACCAGTTATTTTTTTTACAAAATCGAAGAGAGGTTCAATTATAGAATATGACCATTCATTCTTTGGATTTTTTTTCAACAAATTTTCTGTTGAATCCATTATAAACATATTTCCCATATTGTAATTATCATCCTCTGGGAAATATTTCTGTGAGAATTCTGGAACAATTAATAGTACACTATTTTTCTCTGCAAGTTCCATCCATTGATCTCTGTAAACATCTCCATTTCTTTTGTTCCCGTGCATAACAAAGAGTATTTTAGAGTTATCAAAATACTTTGTTGGTTTGTAAGTCCAAACTTTTATTTCAGGACTGCTTTTACTTTGAATGTTTTTGAAAATTAAAGAATCTTTACCTTCTTTAATAACTTCATTACTATTTGAACAGCCTATTATATAGAGAAAGGAAAGTAGTATAACGAATAGTTTATGCATTGTTCATCCCAAATTATTTGACTAAAATCATTTTCATTGTTTTTGCAAAATTACCTACTGAAATTCTGTAATAATAAATTCCTGATATGAATCTTGTTGCATCAAATTTTACTTCATAATTGCCTGGTGCCTGTTCCTCACGTACAAGCGTTGTAACTTCACGGCCGAGAATATCATATACCACCAACTTTACGATTGACGATTGACGATTGACGTTTAATGGAATTGAATATTTGATTGTAGTGCTTGGATTAAAAGGATTTGGATAGTTCTGATATAACTTAATAGTAGAAGGCGCTGAGGTAAATAACTCGGCAACATTAGTTATAGGATTATTAATAAGAAAATTTTGTGCAGAAATTGCCATTTTTCTAAAATCATGACCAATATTAGGAACATCAAGTAATTGCCATTTTTCTGCATCGCTTAATTCATTTCCAACATTAAAAAACGTACCGGCTCTTTCATATCGGTTTAAACCTTGTGCATCAGCTTCTAGAGTTGTACGCAAATTACTATCTCTTACTGTATCAGTAGTTCCTCGCATTACAATCATTTCGGTTCTATTCATCCTCTCTAAATCGGAGGAAGTGAATGTTAGTATGTTATGCTTAAACCCGTATGGATATTCGATATTAATATCAGGAATTGTGTACCAGCCAGCGTTAGCAGAAATATAGTATCTAATATTTTTGTCTGGTAGAAATTCCATCATTCTATGAACAAACTGCGACCCAGCTGAGTGTCCCCAAATGTCATATTTTTTTTCAACGAGTTCAAGTCCGTTTAACAACTCGGTATGAATATTACTCACAACAGAGAATGTCCATTTATATGTTGGATTAAGGTTACCATTTCCATTGCTTCTTGTAAACATATTGCCAAGATTATAACTTCTTGAATACGGCCAATCAGCATCTGAAAATTCTGGGGCAGCAATTATATAATCACTCTTATTTACAAAGTCTTTCCATGAATCTGCATAATCATCTGCATTCCTATCCGTACCATGCATCACCATTACAAAATTTGAGTTCTTCGACAATGTTGGAGGAAGAATTAGATAAACAATAATAGGTTTATTAGGCTCATATAGGTTGGAATAAAAATACTTTTGTCGAACACCTTTGTTAAAGACCTGAACCTCCATAGAATCTATTGAAACTCCATCATCAGCAAATATTTTGTAGTAGCTATACTTACTAGCATACTTAATAAAAAGGAATTTAGCTGAATCACCAGTTGCTTGCTGAATGTTAGCTGAATATTGATATTCCCCATCTGTTTCATTAATAGTAATCTGGTCAATTTGCCATTTAATACTATTAGGGTTATCTGAGTTGGCAGTAAGCGTATGCAAACCCGCAAGTTGAAGATAAGGGATTTTACTAATTTCTACAGCAAAAGAGTTTACAAAAAATGTAAAAGTTATTAGTGAAAAGATAAAAGGTAAAACTTTCTTTCTCATTAAAACATAGACTCCAAGAATAATTTTTAGCAAACAGTTTTAATTATTCAGATAATTATTAAATATTGGAAAAACTATAATAGTTAAAGATTTAAACCAACCGAAAAAATATGAACTGGATTGAAAACTCCATAGTCGGAATAAGCATAATCGAATATAAATGAAGTTACACCAGCATTCATGTTCAAACCAACACCAAAACTATAGTTAGCTTCATCAGAATTAAAAATGTATCCCCCTCTAAAGTAAAGGGTACGCATAAATCCGTACTCCATCCCTAAACTGTAATGCTCAGGATTGTCGCTTAAATGTATTCCGTTTGCAGTAATAATTAAACTTGAATTTAACGAAGATATTGGGGCATTATCACCTATGAGAGAGATTGCAAGAGAACCACTAAAATATACAGGTAAACTATTAGACCCCGTTGTTAGTTTGGAATCTACCAACAAATTTGAAGAGTTTTGAATATCAGGGTCATATGGTCTAATTAAATCACTTCCATCCAATTGCATATCAAGTCCAAAGTTTTGAAAACTTAAACCTAACTTTAAATCGTAAAATCCTGTGTAGAGTAAGGCTCCAAGATCTATTGCGATAGAACTTGCACTAACATTCCATATCTTTTGAGAAATATATTTCACACTTATTCCAACACTAACATCTTCTAACAAAAAGCGAGCGTACGAAAACCAAAACGATAAATCACTTGCTTCATAAAAAGCTCCAGTCCCTTTAGGCTTATCTATTGTTGTTATTTCAGTTGAGCCATAGTCGAGTGAAATAACACCAAAACCAGCTGCACTCATATCATCTATAGGAATAACTGCACCAAAGAAATTATGGTTTAATCCGGCAATCCATTGAGTATGAGTAAAATTAAAATCTATTTTTCCTAAGGAAGCAATTCCTGAAGGGTTCCAATAGAGAGAAGTTGCATCATTAACTATAGCAGCAAATGAGTTACCAAGTGAAGCTGCACGAGCACCAACTGGGATTTTAAGAAATTGAGCTGCTGAAGTTCCGGTTTTGCTGAACTCTTGCCCCAAAACAAGAGATGCAAACGTAATAATTATTAAAATAGTGCTATATAATTTTCTTAACATTATAATTTCTCCTCCTACTTAATAATGGCAAATTTACCAATTTTCTTTTCACCACTTGGAGTTTCAATTACATATAGATAAACTCCAAATGCTACTTCTACACCAGATTCATTGGTCAAATTCCAATCCTCATCGCCAACACCATTATTATGTTCAATTTTCTTAACCAATTCACCCACAATTGTATAGATAGAAATTGTACATTCTTCAGGTAGATACATAAAGCGTAATCTTCTATTATTTTCCAACTGTTCCCATCTTGCATTTACTACATAAGGGTTTGGAACAACACGCACTTCTTCAAGCCCACTTTTTATAATTTCTCTATCTGAATTAACAAAAGGTTTATTTATATAAACATAAAACGAATCACTTTTATTCAATTGGCTGTAGGGAAGTAGGGTGAAAAGTTGTCCAACATCGGGCAATGTTCCATTATTAACTGCATCAATAGAAATGTTATAATACCATTTAAAAATAGAAAATACTCCAACAGTATCATCATTCTCTTTGTAAGGTACGTTTAGAATTCTAATTTCTTCATTTAAATCTAATTCGCCATTTTTATTATCATCTAACAGAATTGAATTTATCTGATAATTATTATCATCTCTTGCAACATTCCAAACCTCGTAAGGAACTTGGAATTTATTAATTAGCGGTTTATTATTTCCTGTTAATCCAGAAGCATAGGAACCATCATATGTAAATCTAATTTCAAATTTACTTGATTGAGTAATAGTATCTCCTAATGCGTTAACAGAGTTTAAATTAACAAACCAATTATTTATCTCATTTGGATTATTGGAATTATCGACACTATTTCCTAATTCGTCCACAATATTTTTTAGTTCACCAGTTTTACTATCTCCATCCACTTTAATTTTTATTCCATTTATCAAGAGCATTTCATCAGTTCCTATGGCAACTTTAGTAAGTAGTTCACCCGTCAATAAATTTGAGAAGATAAAACTATCAGCAGGATTTTTATTAAATGTTAGTAGATACGAATCACCAGTAAGAGCAGAAGCATCTCCAATAAAAATGCTGATATCACTATTCCCAATTCCCGCTGCGTGGAATAAACTATCAGTACCAGCAGTGTATCCTATGGCATTTGATCTTGGAGTAGCATCCACAAGATTTGCATCTGCTGCTGTAGTACCTTTAGAGGATTCTAAAGATTCTAATTCTTTTGAGACTGACCCAGAATCGTAAGCAGTAACAGTATAGCTATAATGAACTCCATTCAATGCAGTTGAATCAACAAAGTAATGAAATATTCCAGTATTGGAACCAAGAAAATTAAAATGATTAAATGGATCAACACCCTGCACTAAATTGTCAATATCAAATTGAGCAATAGGAACGTACCCTACTAAGTTTCCTTGGGAATCTTTAATAATATCTCCCCAAGTAGAACCTTGGTCTTGGCTCCTGTAAACCTTGTAGCCTTCAAAATCTTTTTTCTTTGAAACATGGTCAATAAAATGTTCTGAAATATCATCCCAATAAATTGTAACCCTTGCATCACCTTCTTCAGCATAAACGTTTGGAGATGGTGGAGCTGCTGGTCCATTAAATTCGTTAACAAATAATTCCTGTGCAGAGGCTACATTTTTTTTGAAACGAAGTAAGTTCTTTTCTGCAATAAATGCTATTGTGGCTCTAACAGTTTCGCCAGTTGCCATTGTAAAGGGACCACTTGTAACATAATTTGTCCAATTTTTGGGTCCCGGGTTTTGCCCATCTTCAGTTAAACTATAGTCATCAAATTTTTGATTTGAGCCGTGGAAATAATTAGCGGCATTTATATTTGGATCTTCCGGATTGCTTATTATTACAGGCCACATTTCTTTATCTACGCCTGGTGTAATGCTTCCGGATAAGTCTTCAAAAAAATGAGAATCGGTTACTCCAATTCCTTTAGGAGCAGCAAATACAACCATCCCAATAACACCATCTTCTAAGTTTCCAGGGTTAGGTCCGTTATAATCGAATTGATAAAACACATTATCGTTCCCATTCGGATTTAAACCTGAATTAAAGGTACCCCAAGTTTCATCACCCGAATCTCCAAATTGGAAATCAACATAGTAACCAAACCAACAACTATCAAGAATTTCACCACTTGTATTGGTAATTAAAAAATCGTAAAAATGGATATCTTCAGCAAATCTACGTCCATATGATAAAGCCTGCATTTTAACAGAAATACCAATAGATTTTGATGGCAACTGTGCGTTATGATCAGTATAAATTGCAAAAACTTCTCTATCGGCAGCAAACTCACCCGGAACTTGTTTTCCAAAATCTGGTGATTCTGGGTCAACTTCAATTCTAAATTTACCAGGCCAAAACCTCCAAACATCATTTTCTTCGTCATAGAATGCACCTTTAGAATCAACAAGAATTTTATCATTTTCCGAAAGTGATTTATAGTTTTCGGTAGGAGCATCGTACCAAATATTTAATGTATCCATAAATCCTTTTGGCCATGTTACTGGAATATCGCTATGTGCAAGACGAGGAGCACCATCAGGGGCTAATAAATTATCAGGCTGGTCATCTGCATGATAATGCCCACGAGCACCAACCGGAGCTTGAAAGTCTTCATTTCTATAACGTGTATAAGCATCAAGTACATTTCCTTTATGGGCAAACAAAATGGAAACATCATCAGTTGCATTAGTACCTCTTATATTAGCAAGCCCAAGACTTTTAGGCCATCTAAAGTTATAAATTACATTTTGATAATATGTGTCGGAAATAACACCTTGATTACCAATACAATTTATTAATTCTCCTTTATCTAATATTCCAAACGCATCATCAACGGATGTTGTTGGCTTTCTTAATCTTCCGTTGTAATCTTCATCACCATCAATTTCTTGCTGTGCAAAGGCTAATTGAACAAATAGAAGGGAGAGCATAGCAAATAATAATATTTTTTTCATGTTTCTGTATCCTAACAATTAATTTTAGAAATCTAATCGAACACCAACTTGAACTATTCTTCTTGGTCCAACATTAGTTGGATTCATTTGCCTATCAAGAGTTCTACTTGATGTAGGACCCGCATCCCACGGATCACCTGTAGTGCTCCAAACATTAAGTGCATTAATTGTATCAAATAAATTTTGTACTGATAAAAATAGTATAAATCTTGTTGTAGAACTTAAGTTAAAAAATCGAGTATATCTAAAATCAAGTTGATTCATAGATGGCATTGTTGCTGAATTTTTAGGAACAATTAAACCTTCAGACTCTTCGGTAGGGTTTGGTGTATAAGGTAATCCAGTTTGAGCTCTGTAAATAAAAGTAATATCAGTGTTTTCAAACAAATAGAAATTACCTATTGGGAACCCAAAATTTTCTGGGAAGTTCAAACCAAGAGTAGCATTAAATACATGTCTTCTATCAAAATCTAAAGGGAAAACTTGCTTTGGTCTAAGAATTGCATTTGCTCTTCTATAATCGTTATATCCTTCACGAGGGTCAGATTCATTTCCCTTAGCGATAGAAAAGGAGTAGTTAAGATTAGCATACCAATAATTGGATGATACTTTTGTGATATTGATATCAAATCCTTTTACTTGCCCATAATCAGAATTATTAAAAATGGTGTACTCATATGGGAAAACTGCATAGTACATACTTCCAAGTAGATTTGTAATATCCTTATAGTAAACACCAAGATTGATTGTGTAAAAATCGCCTAACTGTTGTTTTACACCAAACTCATAGGCAACCGTTTTCTGTGGTTCTACTCCAGGGTTCCCAATTATTGCTCTATCTAATGTTGGGTCTCGCAAATTGTATAAATCTACATAATTTGGCATTTGGAAAAAATGTCCGTATGAACTATAAAAAACTGTTTTATCTGTAATTGGAAAAGAGATACCTAAACGCGGGCTTATTTGGTGTTGCGGTTCGGCTTCAATTTCGCCCGATGGTGTCCAAACTCCATTACTATCTATGTATCCTGCTGGTTTTTTTTCCGATATCCATTTAGTATCATCCAAATTTGTATAATCATAACGGATACCAATATTCAAAATAAATGAATTAAATTCTAACTTATCTTGAATATAAACCGAAACTTCGAGAGGAGTCTTCTCATAATTTTCATATCCGTGAAAACCACCTGGATATGGTTCTTGAAATCTAAGACGGTCTATATTAAAACTCTGAATTTGAATACCTGTTTTCACTAAATTGAATTCGCCTAATTGTGATGTTACATCAAATTTGAACATTAAATTATTAACTTGGTTTTCAATATAAATTCCGTTATCAGCATTAGTCCAAAACGGAGGAGTATTATTATTTTTTCTTCGATAATTTGAAGAAATTAGTTGTCCATCATGTGTAAATGTTGCAAACTTACCAGGTGTATATCTATTATAATAATCTCTGTTATACGAAACAGAAGCATTGTAAAATAACTTTGGATTAATAATATGGTTAACACTTATTTTATCTTTCCAAGAATTACTTTTACGATCTTCAAAACCATCTGGTAAGTATTTCCAAGAATGAGAATATGGTTTGTACATTCTATAATCGCTGTGTAAATAATATGAAAGTTTAAAACTATTTGAAATGTTATACGATAGTTTTAAGTTAAACTCTCTCGATTTGTCATAACCCCAAGGAAGTGGACTAAGCGAGTTACTATAACGCCCAGTAATAAAGAATTTTAATCTAGGAATAAGGGGTGTAGGTCCTCCTAAAACAAGAGATATTTGACCTAACATATTAATATCAGGTACAAGTGAGGGTGTACCATCTATTTTTTGTTCTTTATAAGCAGAAGGATAGTTATTTATTAATTCTGTCCCTTCGCTATTAGTTCTTTGAATAAAGTCACCATTTTCATCTATACCATATTGGTCGTAGGCAAATGCGTTAGTACTATGATAAGGAGAGCTATTAAGCATATCAGATTGATACTCAAGTCTACCATGATAAGAATCTCCACCATCTTTTGTAACTATGTTTACAACACCAGATAATGCTTGACCGTATTCAGCATTAAAACCACCGGTAATAGTTTGCATTTCTTGAATAGCATACTTATCAAGTTGCCCTGTGTAGTTTCCAGTAAGTGCATTTCTATCAGGAACTCCATCAATCAAAAATACAACTTCACCAGCTCTACCACCACGAGCATGAATTTTGCCATCTGCACCTTTAGTCCAACCCGCTTGCAAACCAACCATATCTTGGAACGATCCTATTGGAAGCTCCGTAAATGCTTTAGAATCTACAATTGCTGTACGTGAAGTTTCATCCTTTATAACTAAAGTGACTTCTGCTTTTACAACAATATCTCCAAGTAAAAATGAATTATCACTTAAGTTAAAATTTAGATTAGTTGTAAGATCTGCTCTAATTATAACATCTTCAATTGTTTGGGAAGAATATCCAACCATAGATACTTTTACAGAATACTTACCAGGTGCAATATTTAACATTACAAAATGCCCATTTACATCGGATGCTGCACCAATATTGGTACCAATTATAATAATGTTTGCAAAGGGAAGTGTTTCCCCAGTAGAACTATCAATTACAAAACCAGCAATTTTACCAGTTGTTCCAGCATATAAGTTTAGTGGTAACAGAATTGTAATTAAAAATAAAATGAATTTAAATCTTTTCATTTAAACTCCAAATTTCTCAAGTAATAAATCCTTGAGATATAAATCTCAAGGATTTATTACAGTTTATAATATATTATTTTACTAACAACATCTTTTTTGTAATAATGTTATTATTTGCACTAAATTTATATAAATAAATTCCTGAAGATAAATTTGTCGCATTCCAAGTGTAATTGTAATAACCAGCTTTTAGTTTCTTATTAACTAATGTTGCAATTTCTCTACCAAGTATATCATAAATAATTAGTGATACACTTGATTCTTTCGGAATACTAAATTCAATTACGGTTGATGGATTAAAAGGATTAGGATAGTTTTGCAATAATGTAAATTTATTAGGAATTTTATTCGATACATTTTCTAATCCGGTAATTACTTCTGCATCAGTACCTGGTGAAAAAAGTGTAATATCACTTTCTGAAACAACTGTGTGAATATCCCATTTGTCATTATCTAATTTTCTTGTAACCGATTGATCAATGGAACCACTTAAATCATTACCAGTAAGTGTATTCGGGTAATTTAAGTAAATAGCTTTTGAAGATATTTGATTAGCTGAACCCCAATAAACTTCAATTAAAGTATCATTTATTGCAGGATTAATTAGAGCAACACAATCGCCCGATTGAGATAGATTTGATTTACCAGCACTATTATTGAATCCAACATTTGCATCATCAGTTGTAACTTGAACCTCGAATATTCCTGTTTCTGAAGGAATTGTTGTACCGTAGCCATTTGGACCTACTGCACCAAATACTACAACAAATTGACCAGGATTAATTGTTGCACCCGAAGGGAAAGTATAGACAGCAATTGAGTTGCTTTCTAACAATTGATATCCAGATAGGTCAATTACACTACTACTTTTATTATAGAGTTCTATAAACTCATCAGAACGTGAACCTCTTACACCATCACCATTTGCATCACCAAGCGAATCAGGCGGTACATCAAACATAATTTCTGTAATAATAATATCACTAGCTATAACAACTGGTTTTTTAGGTGCGTTTGCTCCTGGCGAAAACAAACTTAATGTATCACCACTAACTACCGTATGTGTATCCCACAAATCACTATCTAATTTATGAGTAACAGATTTACGGATTTTACCAGAAATTGAATCACCACTAATTGTATTTGGGGGTCCTAAATAGATAGCATCTGCTGTTTGCGGAGCAGTAGAACCCCAATAAACTTCAACTACTGTATCTGCTACTGCTGAATTAACTAATAAAACAGCATCTTTTGAATTGGAAAAATTTGATTTACCTGAACCATTATTAAAACCAACATTGTCATCTGATTGTTGAACTTCAAAAAGTTTTGTTGCTGGCGGAATGTTACTGTAACCAGCAGAGCCAACAGCACCAAATACTACACCAAATTGATTAGGTTCTAAAATTGCACCATCAGGAAAAGTATAAACATCAATTCCTTCACTGTCTAAAATTTGGAACCCTGTTAAATCGACATCTTTGAGTCCAAAATTGTATATCTCAACAAATTCATCAGATTTAGAACCTCGAATGCCATCACCATTTGCATCTCCTAATGAATCTAACGGTACATCAAACATAATTTCTGTAATTGTAATTGTTGGTGGTGGTGGAGCAATACTTTCTTTAGCATTTGTACCAGGAGAAAATAGATAATCTAAGTTTCCAGTTACAAAAGTGTGCATATCCCACTTTTCACTATTAATATCATGTGTAACTGATTGTCTAATAGCACCATAAATTGAATCGCCACTAATTGTATTTGGTGCGGCTAAGAATATTGCATCAGCAGTCATTGGTTCGTTTGGCTGTCCGGTTGGGCCCCTCCAGTAAACTTCAGCCACTGTATCAGCTAATAAAGCATCCACTATCATAACTCTATCGCTTGAATTTGAAAAATTTGATTTGCCAGCACCATTGTTAAATCCTACATTTGCACCATCTGTTGTTGTGTTAACCGTATATAGTCCGGTTCCTTCTGGAATATTGCTGCCAAATCCGTTTGGACCCACAGAACCGAATACAACTACAAATTGACCAGGATCAATTGTTGCACCAACAGGAAATGTAAAGACAGGTACACCTTCTCTTTCAACAATTTGATAAGCTGTTAGATCAATTTGTAACGTACCTGCATTATAGAGTTCAACAAACTCATCTGAGCGTGAACCTCTAACTCCATCACCATTTGCATCACCAAGTGAGTCTGCTGGAACATCAAACATAATCTCTGTTATTCGCAAATCTCCTTGTGCAAAGAAAGAAACAAACGAGAATAAAAACATAAAACTAAATAATGTAAATTTCGATTTCATAATATCTCCTATCTGTTTAATAAATATTTATTAAATTAACTACCAATCTGGGTTTCATCTTCTCTTATTTTAGGGGCAATTTTAATTCCTGCAAAACCATAAATTAATGCGATTATAAATCCGAGGTAGCACATAAATGCCCAAGGAGCATATTCAAGAGTTGGAACTCCGAGCGTACCTGCCATATAAACACCAGCAATACTCCAAGGTATTAATGGAACCACAACTGTTCCAGAATCTTCAGTGGTTCTCGATAAGTTTTTTGCAGCTAATTTTTTCTCCTTATAAATTGGTGCAAACAATTCTCCGGGAATTAGTATTGCAAGGAATGAACTTCCTGTAATTACAGCAGTAGTAATACTTGTTGCAACAGTTGATGCTATTAGTTTACCTACACTTGTAGTGTACTTTGTGATTTCACTTAATAGTTTATCTAACACAAATGTAACCTGTACAACTCCTCCAAAAGCAAAGGCACAAAATGCAATTAGAGTAACTTCCATCATGTGAACCATCCCACCTCTTGTAAGTAATTTATCAACAACCTCCAACCCTGTATCGGCACTAAACCCGAATACTGCTGCATGAACAGAAGTTTGAATACTCACATTTTGGAAAATATAAGCCAGAACTATTGCTATTACTGATGAAAGTAACATACCCGGAATTGCTGGTTTTTTTCTTACAGTTAAATATAAAATTGTAAGAAGTGGGAGTAATAAAAAAATGCTAAAATTATAATTGTTTTCTAAGGTAAGAAGTATGGTATCTATTTTTTGCTCTCCGCTTGGGTCTGCTTCAAATCCTAAGCCTACAAAATAGTAAATAATTAGCCCAATCATCCAAGCAGGAGTTGTAGTCCAAAGTAGATGCCTAATGTGGTCGAACAAATTACTTCCTGCTGCAATAGGGGCTAAGTTAGTTGTATCTGAAAATGGACTTATTTTATCTCCAAAATAGGCACCTGCAACAATTGCCCCTGCAGCTTGTGCCAAAGGAATACCCATTCCGTGTGCAATTCCCATAAATGCAATTCCTATTGTACCAACTGTACCATAAGAAGAACCTGTTACAAGAGAAATTACACTACAAACAATTGAAGCAGTAATTAGAAAATATTGAGGCGAAATAATTTCTAATCCGTAGTATATTATCATAGGAATTGTACCGGCAGCAATCCAAGTACCAATAAGCATCCCAACAATAATTACAATAGACATTGCTGGCATTCCTTTATGGATTGATTCCATTATTCCGGTTTGCATCTCTTTGTAATTAAAACCCAACCGCAAGCCTAATAATCCTGCTACCGATGCTGCCGTTAGAAGAAGCACTTCTATCCTTAGCTTAAACACTCCATATCCAACTCCTAACAGAAATGCCATAACAATAAATGGAATTAATGCCTCGGTGAGCGTTGGTTTTCTTTTAACTTTTTCAGCCATAATTTACTTTTATTTTTTTTATATTTTTCTGATATGCTACATCAATAATATTAAAACCTATTTCAGCAATTGTAACGAGATCATTCTCTGCAATATATTCATTTACGGAATGTACCATTTGAAACCCCATTCCTAAATTAACAGTTGGAACTCCTTTCTGATTGTAAATATTAGCATCACTACCGCCACTATAAATTATACCTTCAGGGGTTAATCCTCTGTTTTCAATTCCACCAAATGCTAATTGAACTACTTCATCACTTTCAAGTAAAGAGAATGAATCGTATTTCTCAATTAAATCAAATTCCACCTTTCCTTTCCCTTTTTCTGCTTCGGAAAGAAATGTTTCTTTAATGTTTGAAACAATACTTTCCAAGTGTTTTTTATGGAAAGCTCTAATATCTGTTTTAATCTCAACAATTTCCGGAACTGTATTAATTGCCTTCCCACCCTCAATAGTACCAAAGTTAAGTGTTCCATTATTTTTTAACCTACCAACTTCAATTTTTGAAAGAGCATTAGAAGCAATAGTTAATGCGTTAATTCCTTTCTCTGGTTGAACAGCAGCGTGTGCAGCTTTACCAATAATTTTAATTCCCATTTCTCTCGAAAACGGAGCAGTAGTTATTACTTTACCTGGTCTTGCTGAACTATCAAAAACAAAACCGAAGTCAGCATTTATAGAATCAATACTTAAATATTTAGAGCCGTACATTCCAATTTCCTCAGCAACAGTAAAAATAAGTTTAATAGGAGGATGAGGAGTGCTATTCTCAATCAATGTGGTAATTATTTCTAAAATTACAGCAACCCCTGCACGATTATCTGCACCGAGTATTGTACTTTTATCTGTTTGAATAATTCCATCTTTAATTGTTGTATTTATCCCTTCTGTTGGTTCAATTGTATCTAAATGTGCTCCAAAAAAAAGTATAGGAAACTTCTCTGAACTTCCGGGAATTAAGCAATGCACATTTCCGCAGTTACCAAAAAATGATTCATCAGCGTTATCTTTGTAAGGTTTAAGCCCAAGTTTTCTTAAGCTATCCATTACTTTTTCTGCAATTTTTGTTTCATCTCCCGATTTTCCATTGATGGCAACAAGTTCTATAAATAAATTTATAAGTCGTTTTTTATTTATCATTCTGGTACTTTTGTATTGTTCTGATTATTTTGGTACATTATTTCCAAAGATAAGCGATTTAACAGAAAATGTCAAGGATATTTTCTGTTAACTTGGATTAAACATTCAAACAAAATGAAAGCGGTTAAATTTGTAGTGTTTTTGGGATAGGTTTTGTCTGTCCCGAAGTGATGCCTTTGGGACAGACAACTTTGTTGTTATCTTTTCAAGATCGCTGAAAACTTTAAATTATGTCAATTTTTTAAGAGCCTCTTTTATTCTCTTTATTCCCTCTTCTAAATTCTCCATTGAAGTAGCATAAGCTATTCTCATAAATCCTTCTGCTCCAAAAACCGAACCGGGAACTGTGGCAACTTGGGCTTCAGCTATTAAATACATTGCCAAATCCATCGAGCCTTCTATTTTTGTTCCTGCATTACTCTTTCCAAAGTAGGATGAAAAATCTGGGAAAAGATAGAAAGCACCCTTTGCATTTTCTGCTTTTACTCCATCAATTTTATTTAGCGCATTAAATAAATATTCCCTTCTACCAGAAAAAGTTTTTCGCATCTCTTCAACATCACTTTGCAAACCAGAAATTGCCTCAATTGCTGCATACTGAGAAATGGAACATGGATTTGAAGTCATTTGACTCTGCAACTTTCCCATTCCACTTATTAACTCTTTATCGGCAGCAGTAAAGCCAATTCTCCAGCCAGTCATTGAATAAGATTTTGAAACCCCTTCAATTAAAATAGTTTTCTTCTTTAACTCAGGACTTAATGATGGAAAACTTGCATACTCAAAATCATCATAAACTAATCGTGAATATATTTCATCACTAATTACATACAAATCATTTTCAAGAACTATTTTGCCAATTGCCTCAAGCTCAGATTTTGAGTAAACAGAACCAGTTGGGTTAGATGGATTACACAAAATTAATGCTCGTGTTTTATCGGTAATTGCAGCTTTCAATTGTTCGGGTGTTATTTTAAAATCACTTTCACTTGTTGTATCAATATAAACTGGAATACCATCAACAATTTTTACTAATGCTGGATATGTAACCCAATATGGTGCTGGTATAATAACCTCTTCACCAACATCAATAATTGTTTGCAGTGTATTATACAAAGAATGTTTTGCACCATTTGATACAATAATTTCATTTACAGCATACTCTACACCGGAAAAATCTTTTATCCATTTGCCAACTGCTTTACGCAAAGGAACAATTCCAGCAGCCATTGTGTAGCCTGTGTGTCCATCTTCCATTGCCTTAATTGCAGCATCTTTAATCCGCTGAGGAGTTGGGAAATCTGGTTCGCCTACTGATAAATCTATTACATTAATCCCTTGGGCTTTAAGTTCTTTTGCTTTACCCGAAATCTGCATAGTTCCGGAAAATTCCATTTCGCTAACTTTTTTTGATAAGTGCATAACAATCCTTAATAATTTGTTTTACAAAACTAATATTTCAAATAATTCTATGAAAGCAAGATGTGAATATTCTTCCATTATTTTTCGTATTTATTCATTTATACTGAGATTTTATACAAAATAATTCGATTTGTATTTTTTATAATAATTACTAAATTAAATATTCAATCAAACAAAATAAACAAAAGGAGCTATACAATATGAAACAAATATTAATCGGACTAATCATCTTACTTGCAACTTCCCTCTCTGCACAATCAACAGAAACATTTATTGAATTGTTAAGATCAGACATTCAGGCAGAAAAAAAAGTTATAGTTGCAGAAGCTATGGAACTATCATCAGAACAGAGCGAGAAATTTTGGCCAATTTATAATGAATTTCAATTGGATGCTTCAAAACTTGGTGATAAGAGAGTGGCTATTATTAAAGAGTATGCAGAAAATTATGATAAACTTACAAATGAGGTTGCAGAAAATTTGATAGACAAATCATTTGACTTAGAAGAGGAGAAACTAAGTCTTAATAAAAAGTATTACAAAAAAGTTAAGAAGGTGCTTGATGCAAAATATGCAGGTAAATTTCTTCAATTAATTAATAGAATGAATATGTTAATTGATATTCAACTATCAGCCGAGATTCCTTTGATTCCAATAGCACCAGATTCAACAAAAAATAAATAGGTTTGGTTCTTTCAACAAATGAAATTTCTAAAAATAATAGTATTCTTTTTAATGTTTTTTCTTTGGGCATTTTCCATAAATGCTCAAGAGAATGTTGCTGACACTACAAAACCAAAAATGTTTGATTGGTTTGCTTTTCCATATGCTCTTTATTCACCCGAAACGAGTTTAGCATTTGGAGTTGGTGGAATTATCTATTTTAGAACTTCAGAAAAAAAAGGGACAAAACCTTCAAAAGTTAATGTCTCAGCATACTACACTATCAACCAGCAATTCTCTACATTTATGACACCATCAGTTTATTTCAATGATAATAAAGATGAGATTGCAGGGGAATTATACTTTGCAAATAAAATTGATGAGTTTTATGGAACAGGGAGTACTTCAGAAGAAATATCAAACCCCCAATATGATTTTCGAATATCACAAGTTATAATAAAATTTAAGAGGCAGGTTTGGAGATCGATAAAACTTACAGCCACTTACGAATTTGTTCACTACAGAATAGTTGATAAAAAAGAAAATCCTTTTTTTGATGACCAGTCAATAACAGGTATTACTGGTGGAAATAATTCTGGTTTCGGTTTAGGTTTTAACTATGATAACAGAGATAATCTCTTCTTTCCAACAAGTGGAACTTACTTCGACCTCTATTCTACTTTCTTTCTAAATGCTCTTGGAAGTGATTTCAAATACAATAAATTTATTTTTGATGCAAGACACTATCAATCAGTTTATTCTGAGGATAGAGTGATTGCCTTGCAATTATACTCGGCTGTTACAACAGGTAATACTCCGTTTTACTCAATGCCTACCTTAGGCGGAGCTTGGATGATGCGCGGCTATTATAATGGAAGATATAGAGATAAAACTTTTACTACTGCACAAATTGAATTTAGAGATGAATTTTATTGGAAACTTGGTTTTGTTTTATTTGCAGGAGTTGGAGATGTTGGCAGCTCATTAAGTACATATAAATTAACCCAATTAAAATATTCTTACGGATTTGGTCTCCGCTATATGCTTGATACAAAAGAGAGAATAAATATTAGATTTGATATGGGCTTCGGAAATAATACTTCAGGAATTTATTTTGGTATTGAGGAAGCCTTTTAAGACAACTTCTCTTATATTTACTACCAATATTATTTTAAACAATGAGAATAACTATGAACATTAAACGATTACTACTGTTAACCACTTTTTTATTTTCCGGAATTATATTTACTTCATGCAGTAGTGGAACTAAAATTATTGCAACTTGGAAAAATGAACAAGTTAAAATAGATAAGATTAATAAAATACTTTTAATAGGCGTATCCAAAGATCCGTGGGTAAGAAAAATGTTTGAAGGAGAATTAAAAGAGGAATTTGCAGAATACAATGTTGAAGCTGTCTCCTCACTTGAAATTGTTTCACCCGATGAAAAAATTACTAAAGAAAATTTTGAGCTTTATTTTGGTAATGAAGGATTTGATGCAGTATTAGTAACAAGAGTTGTTGCCGAGAATGTAGAAAAAGAGAGAGTATATAACTATACACCGAGCTATGGGTTATATGGTGGGTACGGATTTTATGGTTATTATAATTACTCTTACACATATATGAACACACCCGGGTATTTGGTAGAGACTACAAATGTTAATTTAGAAACTAACATCTTTGACGTAAAGAGTAAACAAATGGCTTGGAGTACAATATCAGAATCGTTTGATGTAAAAAAGGCATCCGATGTTATTGATCCTATTGTACAGCTTATTGTTACTGCAATGGCTGATGATGGACTAATTGATTAATTAAAATATATAACAACAAAATATAAGGGATAAAAAATGAGACTAAATTCCAAAATAAATAGGATAGGAATAATTCCAATTCTTTTTTTATTACTCACTTTAACATCATGTTATAGCGATTATGGATTATCGTCAGCCGACCACGATGTTATTATTACACAATACGAAAAAAGCACCGACTTTTCAAAATACAAAACTTATGCAATTGTTGATTCTGTGTATCATATTACCGGTGATACTACAAAACCAGATTCAGAATATTTAGGTCGTAAACATGATGCTTTTATTCTTAAGACTGTTGCAGACAACATGAATGCACTCGGTTACACTCAAGTTCTTAATCCTACAGACGCAAGCCAGATTGATGTTGTAATTTATGTTGCAGCTCAAGGTACTAAAGTTGACCAATACTACTACGGTGGTGGTTGGGGTGGCGGATATTATCCTGGCTGGGGTTGGGGTGGCGGTTACTATCCTGGTTGGGGTTACCCTGGTTATGTTGGTAAAGCAACATATTATGTAGGCACACTTTTCATTAATTATGTTGATGTTGATAACATTGACAATGCAACCATAGATGTTGAATGGTATGCAATTCTAAACGGATTACTCAACAATGATTCTTATGCTGTATCTCAAAATCGTTTAGAAGATAGAATTAACAAAGCATTTGAGCAATCACCTTACTTGCAAGTAAGTAATTAATTTTTGAAAAGAAGAATAGGAAATAAAATGAAATTTAAATTTTTAACAATTGCGTTGCTTTTAATAAGCGTTAGCTTATCAGCACAACAATTTCTTGGAGTTGTGTCTTACAGTACAGCACTTGGTACCGGAAATACTGGCGATTTTATAAGTGATTTTAGTTATAAAGGATTTCAGTTTGAAGGGAGAACTTTTACTAATAGAAACTGGACTTTTGGTGGTACTTTTGGATGGAATATTTTTGACACACAAGTATCTAAATTAATCCATCTTGAAAGGGATGATAAAATTTCTGATATTCAAGGAACACAAGTTCGCTACATTAATTCATTTCCAATTATGGCAAACGGGCATTACTATTTTATGAAAAGAAAAGACCCCATTAGACCTTTTGTTGGTATGAATGTTGGGCTTTATTATATTACTCAAAGATTCCAGCTTGGTGTATATGAAGCAAACGAAAGCAACTGGCATTTTGGGTTTGCTCCGGAAGCTGGTTTATTAATTCGAGTTGGTGATATGGCAATTATGGCTAATGCAAAATATAATTACGCCCTCACCGCTGGTAAACCTCTTGGCGGCGGCACCGATAACTCACACGCTTATCTGAGTTTTAATATTGGTCTTGTTTTTTATGGTTATTAGTAGCACATAAATTTTAGGAGGAAAATCTGCAATCGGATTTTCCTCCTAAATACTTTCCACATTAAATGTGACATTAATCACAAGCATATCTTTTCTTATTTGATTTAATCCTAAATTACCCTTATTTTAATTTGTTCTCACTTTTAATTTGATTGTTTTTCTTATTAGTTTTGAGGAAAAATTATTCTGTAATTTTATTATTTTAAAAAGCTTTTTTAAATATGAAACTAAAATTTTATGGTACGCGCGGTTCAATTCCAGTTTGTGAACAGAAATTTCAAAAGTATGGTGGAAATACAACGTGTGTAGCTATTAGTAACGAAACCGAAATCTATATTTTTGATGCTGGTACTGGAATTAGAAACTTAGGTTTAGATTATTTTGGAAATAAGAAACATAACCTAACAAACATTATTCTTGCATTTTCACATTTCCATTGGGATCATATTCAAGGCTTTCCTTTCTTCTTACCTGCATACGATAGAAACCGTGAACTAACTATTACAACATTTGGTAGAAGTGATGAGTACTTTGATTTAAAAGCAATATTCGAAAACCAAATGAGAACTGAATTTTTTCCTGTTCCACTGGAAAAGATGGGTGCAAAATTGAATTTTATTCAACAAAAAGAGAACCTTTTAGAAACAAAATGTGGTAGAATAATATCTTCAGAACACAATCATCCAGGTGGTGCATATAGTTACCGAGTTGAAATTAATGGAAAAGTGATTGTGTTTATTACCGATGTTGAGCATGTAAACGGATTGGATAAACGAGTAGTAGAAATTGCAAAGGATGCAGATATATTAATACACGAAGCACAATATACCCCAGAGGAGTTAGAGCAGCACAGGGGTTGGGGGCATAGTAGCTGGATGGAAGCAATAGAAGTTGCCAAATTAGCAAATGTAAAAAGGCTCTTCATCACACATCACGACCCAGAACATGATGATGATTTTCTGGATAGTATGGAAGAAAAATGCAAAAAACATTTTCATAATGTAGAATTAGCCAAAGATAATTTAGAAGTAGAATTATAACTATGGACGAATTTTTAGAAGCAGCAATAGACGAAGCGAAAATAGGATTAGAAGAAGGGGGCATTCCTATAGGTTCTGTTCTTGTTCACAATGGAAAAATAATTGGACGTGGGCATAATCGCAGAATTCAAAAAGGGAGTGCTATTCTTCATGGAGAAATGGATGCTCTCGAAAATGCAGGAAGGTTATCTGCTAAGGTCTATAAAGAATCAGTTCTCTACACCACTCTCTCCCCTTGTTCAATGTGTTCAGGAGCAATAGCTCTTTATGGAATTCCGAAAATAATTATTGGGGAAAATAATACTTTTATGGGGGAAGAAGAATACCTACTTTCAAAAGGTGTTAATGTAGAGGTTGTTAATAATAGTGCTTGTATTGAAATGATGAACAAATTTATTAACGAAAACCCCGAACTCTGGAACGAAGATATTGGAGAGGAATAGCAAGTCTTTTATTAAAAAACTAATTTTAGTGAGAAAACAATGGAAGAACAGAAGCCAGGTCAAATAAAATTTTTATACAAATTCACATTTCGTGAACAAATTACTGTTTCGTTTGAGGTAAAAATAAATTACAAAACACTTTTAATTGAAAACGATGTTTCACATATTCATAAAGAGTGGACAAAATTAAAGAATTTTGCATGCCCTAACTGCCCGCTTGATATAGCAAAAAATGAATATTGTCCATTAGCAAAAAATCTTGCTGGGGTTCTAGATTTTTTCAACTCACTACCTTCATACGAAGAAGCAAAAGTTTCGGTTGATACAAATGACAGAACTACATCCAAACAAACTACAGTCCAAATTGGAGTAGGAAGTTTAATAGGAATTATTATGGCGAGCAGCGGATGCCCTATTATTGGTGTACTACGTCCATTGGTAAGATTCCATTTGCCCTTTGCCTCATTAGAGGAGACTGAATATAGGGTCTTTTCAACTTACGTTTTTGCACAATATTTTAAATTTATAACTGGCGATAAACCTGATTGGGAATTAACAAAGTTAAAAGCAGCTTATGAACAAATCCAAATTGTAAATAAAAATATTGTAACAAAACTTTCTGATGTTGAATTAAATGATACAAGCAGAAATGCTGTTGTTACTTTAAGCAGTTTTGCAGAGTATATAATTTTTAATCTTGAAGATAAAGAATATATCCATCTCAAAGATGTCTTTAATTCTTTTGGTGAATCATCAGAACATGATTTTAGTTCTCAATCTATTTTGTACCCAAAGAAAAGTTAGGGAAGATATTACTCTTCCTTATCTTTTTCTGATTCTTCATTAACAACTTCTGTAAATTCTACACTGTCGGTATCTTCTGTTTTAATTACTTCAATAGTAAAGTTTGCAACTACACCGGCAAGTGCACCTATTGCCGCTACAATTGGTGCAGCAATCATACCAATAACACCAACACTTAAAGGTATTTCAATAAATGTTTTTCCATTAGCATCTTTAATAATAATTCGTCTTACATTTCCTTCACGAATTAAATCTTCTATCTTTTTAAGTAATTCCTTACCATTTACTTTGAATTCCATAACTTTCTCCATTAAATTGTGCAGGGTTAGATGTACGATAAAATTAAAAGTTCCTTAAACAAAAAAAGCCGTGAATATCTCCACAGCTTTTTTGAAAAATAATTTCTTTTAATTTTTATCGATAAAAGTTAAATCTATTATCAACAATATCAGCTTCCTCTTTAATATCAACCAACCATTGAGAGTAGAGTGTTGATTTTTTTTGATTAAGAAGAGTAGTTCTAATTGTGTTTTTCTGTAACGAGAATGAAGTTGAATCGAACGCTGTTCTATTTGTAACTCGTATTATATAACTACCTCTGTTCCCTTTTACAGGATCAGAAACAACATTTATTGGTGATTCGAAAGCAGTTTGTGAAAATGCAAATTCTCTTCCAATTGTTGGAATAGAACCAGCAGTAGAGAAATTACTAACAGTAGCCACCTTAGCTGTAGGAAGTACTTCTTTTGCTAAGTTTAAATCTCCACTATCACCAATTTTTGCTCTAATTTCTTGAGCAATGCTAAACTCTTTAGAAGATTTTTTCTCCATTACAACAGCATTCTCAACTCTACTCTTAACATCATCAAGCGGTTGAAATCCAGCCTCAATAATATCAGAAATTATAGAAACTACATACCCACTTTGAAATTTAAATACAGGTCCAATATCCCCTATATCATTAGCAAATGTGTAAAGAAGTAGTGAACGATTTGCTCCGAGCCCTGGGATTGAAGATGCATTTGCTTTTAACTCTGGAGTTTCAACAATCTGATAATCCAATTCTTTCGCCATCTCCTCAAAGCCATTCTCTTCAGAGAGGTATTGAAAATCACCCGCATCATTGTAAATGTTATCTATTGTTGTTGCTGAAGGTACAATTTTATTTACAATACTTTCAACAATATATTTTCTATCTGTTTTGCCTTTAACTAAAATTATATGCCATCCAAACTGTGATTTTACAGGTTTTTGAATCCTTCCAATTCTACCACCAAATGCAGCTTTTTCAAACTCTGGCACCATTTGTCCTTTTCCAAACCAGCCGAGGTCGCCACCCTTTAATCCACTTCCAGGGTCTTGAGATTTTTCTTTTGCCATTTCAGCAAAGTCAGCACCAGCTTTCAATTCTTTGTATATTGAATCTGCTTCTGCTTTCTCTTTAATCAGAATATGAGAAGCTTTCACTAATTTATCTTTCGATTTAATGCTTTTTTCAACTCTGTAAAGTATATATCCTTCGTTAGTAAGTATTGGGCCAACAAAACTACCGGCATCAGCATTGGCAACTAAATCTTGTGCAGCCACAGGTATTTGTACAATTTGAACCGTATCTTTTGAATATGGTTTATCAGAATAAATTTCAATATAAGTTTTGAAACCACTTGTATCTGATTCCATCTTTTTAAGAATAGCATTTAAGTTCTTTTCTATTCCAAGTGTATCACCACGTGAAGCACGAGTATTGAAAAGCACATATTTAATTTTCCTTGATTCCTCTCTTTTATATTCCTCTTTATGTGATTTATAGTAACTCGCTATTTCATCATCGGTAGCTTGAAGAGTAGAATCATCTCTTGCTGAAATAGTTACAACAACATAATCAGCATTCATTTTTATGTTATCATCATAAAATTTTCTTTTAATCTCTTCATCAGTAACAAAAGCAGTGGCATTAACAAGACCTGATAATTTATCTTGCAAAAGTTGTTGTCTTACCTGATCTTCTATTTGTAAAACGGCTGTTTTATTTTGCGGATTACGAATAGCATTATCGTATGCTTCGCGATTAAACATACCTGTTGAATCGATAAAATATTGCGTAACTGATTGCGGAGGATTTGGACCTATTAGTAAATCTTCAATTTCACTATCCGAAACAGTTAAGTCAAATTCTTCAATTTTCTGTTCCATTAATTTTTGGTTTACCAAATTTTCCCATACCTGGTCACGAAATTGTTCCATTTGGTTCTCTGGAATTTCTTGACCATTTTGTTGTAATTGAAACTCTCTATATCTATCCAATAGATTAGCAAATTCTTGATATGTTATTGCTTCACCATTAACTTCACCAATATCATTACCTGTTCTTCCCATCGATTCACCAATTTTTGAATCGGAAAGAACCATAAATATCACAAATAAACCACCAACTGTAATTATAAACCATGGAGCAAGGCTCCTCATCTTTGCCATCATACCCATAATTTCAACATCCTCCAACTAAAAACTTTTTATAAAAAATACAGTTCTAAATTTAGTTAGACTATTCTCTAAAATCAATAACATTTCAACTACAAACTATTGTTAAGTTATTCTAAATAAACAAAATATAATACGATAAGTTGAATTTTATATCTGCATAATTTCATTTAAATTGTTTTAATTTAAAAATTGAATTAACTTGATAAAGCAAATTTTTTAAACTTTTTATTAAATAAAGGAGTTAACTATGCCAACAACAAAAGAGAATCTTGGAACTGCATTTGCTGGTGAAAGTCAGGCAAACCAAAAATATAGAGCTTTTGCAAAAAAAGCTAAAAAGGATGGATTCCCAAATATTGCAAAATTATTTGATACTACTGCGGAAGCAGAAAGAATACATGCGGAAGGTCATTTAAAAGCTTTGGATGGAGTGAATTCTACATTAGAAAATCTTAAAGCAGCTATTGGCGGTGAAACATACGAGTTTGAAGAGATGTATCCTCCTATGTTAAAACAAGCAGAAGTAGAAGGACACAAAGCTAAAAAAATGTTTAAGTGGGCAATAGAAGCGGAAGAAGTTCATGCAAAACTTTATGCAGCAGCACTTAAAGCGGTTGAAGAAGGAAAAGATTTGGAAGCTACTGATTTTTATCTGTGCCCAGTTTGTGGTCATATCGAATTTGGTGAAGCTCCGGAAAACTGCCCAATATGCAGCTTACGTGGTGATATGTACGTTCAAGTTTGATTTTTTTTCTAAATTGAGGCGTTGCAAAACGTCTCTTTCATTTTCTTACTTCACGCCAATCAATTTATTAAATTCTACTCTAAAATAATTTCAAATTAATAGAAAGGACTTCACATGAAGGTCAAAATTATGGCATTAATATTTACAACATTATTATTATCGAGTTGCGGTAATGAAACAAAAAATCCGTTACTCGCCAAATGGGAAACTCCATTTGAAACACCACCATTTGATGAAATTAATGAGGGGCATTATTTGCCAGCATTTACGGATGCAATGCTATTGCACAATAAAGAGGTTGATGCAATTACCAACAATACAGACTCTCCAACTTTCGAGAATACAATTACAGCACTTGATAATTGCGGTGAAATATTAAAACGTGTAAGACGCGTTTTTAGTGCAATGAAAGGAGCAATGAATAGTGATAAAATTAAAACTATTTCAAAAGAGATTCTTCCAAAACTCTCGAAGCATGACGATGATATAAATATGAACGCAACACTCTTTTCTAAGATTAAAACACTTTACGAAAAACGGGATGAACTAAACTTAGACATGGAACAAAATACTGTTTTAGAAAACTACTATCGCGATTTTATCCGCGGTGGTGCTAACTTAACAGAAGCAAATAAAGAGAAGTTCAGTAAAATAAATAGTGAACTCTCAACCCTTTCAATCCAGTTTGGGGAAAATGTTTTAAGTGAAACAAATAAATTTGAACTGGTAATTGATAATAAGGCTGATTTGATTGGACTTCCGGAGAGTGCAATTGCAAATGCTGCTGAAACCGCTGCCAATAAAGGGTATGAGGGAAAATGGGTTTTTACAATTTCAAAACCAAGTATGATTCCGTTTATACAATACTCAGCCAAAAGAGATTTAAGAGAAAAAATATACTCTGCATACTTTATGAAAGGAGACCATAACAACAAATTGGATAATAAAAATATTCTTGTTAAAATGGTAAACCTACGTTTGGAAAGAGCAAAATTACTTGGCTACAATTCGCACGCTGAGTATGTGCTTGATGAACAGATGGCAAAGACTCCATCCAATGTTTATATGCTTTTAGAAAAAGTTTGGACTCCAGCAATTAAGCGTGCTAAAGAGGAACGTGAGGATATGCAAAAAATAATAGAGAAGGAAGGAAATAATTTCGAACTCGCTTCTTGGGATTGGTGGTACTATGCCGAGAAAGTAAAAAAAGAGAAATACAATTTTGATGAAAACGAAGTGCGACCTTATTTTGAAGTAAACAATGTTATAAAGGGTGTATTCGGTTTGGCAACATCACTTTGGGGAATTCAGTTTGAAGAACGAAACGATATTCAAAAATATCATCCCGAAGTAAAAGTATTTGAAGTGAAAGAAGCAGACGGAAAACATATTGGAATTCTTTACACAGATTACTTCCCTCGCGATAGCAAACGTGCTGGTGCTTGGATGGATGCGTTTCGGAAGCAATATAAAAAAGATGGAGAGATGGTTACTCCAATAATTTACAATGTTGGAAATTTCTCTAAGCCGGTTGGCAACAAACCTGCACTGCTAAGTATTGATGATGTTGAAACACTCTTCCACGAATTTGGACATGCATTACACGGACTATTATCCGATTGTACTTACGAGTCTGTAGCTGGAACCGAGACCCCACGCGACTTTGTTGAATTTCCATCTCAAGTAATGGAGAACTGGGCATTGCATCCGGAAGTTCTTAAAACCTATGCAACACATTATGAAACCGGGAGAGTAATTCCAATAGAGTTGGTTAATAAAATTAAGAACTCTTCAAAATTCAATCAAGGATTTGCTACTTCAGAATATCTCGCTGCAGCTTTCCTCGACATGGATTGGCACACTGTCACAGAGCCAATTTCTGTAGATGCAAATACATTTGAAAATAATTCAATGAAAAAACTAGGACTTATTCCTGAAATAAAACCTCGTTACAGAAGTACTTATTTTAATCATATTTTCTCTGGCGGATATTCCTCCGGATACTATAGCTACATTTGGTCAGCGGTTCTTGATGCAGATGCTTTTGCTGCATTTGAAAAGAGTGGTGATGTATTAAATAAAGATTTAGCTGATAAATATCGGAAATACATTTTATCTTCTGGTGGTACTGAGGATGCAATGGAGCTTTACAAAAAATTCCGTGGAGCAGAACCAGGCATTGAGCCGCTTTTAGAAAAAAGAGGATTAAACTAAAAACTGGATATTGTACCAAAGAGATCCATTCATGAGATACTAAGCTACTTGCGCAATTTTGTGTTACTGGATGCTTGATAGAAGCATCCAGTGTTTTTGCAACACATTGTTAGCCGACCACACAAAACAAAACCGTATTCTGCAACACCTATCGGATATATACACTTAGAATTTAACTTTTTTTCTCATCTTCAATTTTTTTAATTACTCTATCAAAATCACTATCAGTAATTACTTTTTGCTGATGTTGTTTGTACTTTTCGTATTCTAGTTCTGCATTCTCTTTTGCTAATTCGTGAGAAATTTTTCCGGCATCTGTTAATATTTTACGATTATTAATTATCAAAAATGCTTCAAGTTTTTCAATCCAATTATTCATACTCATAGGAATGCGTTGCATTGCTTGACCCTGAGCAAAAATAAGATATTGCTCAACTAAATTATTTAATGCCATTAATTCATTTTCTTGCAAGTAATTTTTAGCAATTGAAACATCGGACTTTCTAATTTTTTCTCCTCGCCAATTGGTTAAACCCATATTTCGTTTTTCACTATTAGCCCTCAATTCAACAATTTCTGCAGCGGTTTTTCCAGTAATTGCCCAATGTAATTTGTTTTGAATTGTTTTGAAAAAATGGATACTTATCTCTAATGTAGGGTCGTAATCAACACTTGTAGCATAAATATCAGTAATTTTTCTGTAAAATCTCTTTTCGGATGTACGAATATCTTGTATTCGTTTTTCCAACTCTTCAAAATAATCGAAAGGTAAATCTGGATTTTTCAAACGTTCATCATCCAACACAAAACCTTTTACTATAAATTCTTTTATTTGTGTTGTTGCCCATTGTCTGAACTTTGTTGCAACATGAGATTTTATACGGTAACCAACTGAAATAATTGAATCAAGATTATAAAATTTCTGCTCTCTTTTTACCTCTCGTTTACCTTCTTTTTGAACTTGTAAGAAATCCTTACAAGTTGCTTTTTCCTCCAACTCACCCTCTTCAAAAATATTTTTTAGATGTATTGTTATATTTTGTGAAGTCGTTTGAAACAACTCAGCCATCATTTTTTGTGTTAGCCAAACGGTTTCGTCCTGAAAACGAACATCCAATTTTGTTTTTCCGCTCTCGGTCTGATATATTATTATTTGCGATTTGTTCTTTTGTAATTTCATTTTTATACACTCATTTCAACAATAGCAATCTCTTCCCCTTTGAGATTTTTGATCTTCTCAATTTTAACAGAATTGTAATTCTTTCTAAATTTTTGATATGCCTTTTTAATTTGCCTACTATCAAGATTTGCAAGATGCTTATTTATAACTGATTTTTGAAATATTGACATATAAATTTGATGTTTTTAATAATGCTAAAAATACAAATAATTTTGGAGTGTTAACGAATTTTATCTGCCCAAAATATTTTTTATTCCTCTTTTTATAACTTAATAATGAGACTTTTGTAAAGTACATAACTAGTGTCGTGTCAAGTTTGTAGTGTCGTATGTCTTTTGAACTCACCCCTCCAAAGAAGTTATGTTTAAAAAGGTTTAACTAAGTAAGTTGCAAAAAAGAAACAAAACGAAATAGTAGATAAAAAAAGCATCCCTTCTTAAATTGTAGTTGCAAAACTATTTATCAATAATAAGAAAGGATACCATAATGAAACAAAAAGGTACACAATTGGATTTTAGTAATCAAGACTTTTATTTAGGAATTGATGTTCACAAAAAAAGTTGGACCGTGACCATAAGAAGTAATAACATGGCACTTAAAACATTTAGCATGAATCCATCAGTTAGAGAGTTATCGGAGTTTATGAAAAAGCGTTATCCAAATGGAAATTACTTTAGTGTTTACGAAGCTGGTTTTAGTGGTTTTGGAACACATAGAGAATTAGAGAGTTTAGGCTTTAAGAGTATTATTGTAAGTGCTTCATCAATACCAACCACAGTAAAGGAGAAACTAATAAAAACGGATGCTATTGATTCGAGAAAATTAGCGAGAGAACTATCGAATGAAACAATAACTGGCATTTATATTCCAACCCTATTACAACAAGAGTTACGCTCATTATGTAGGCTGAGATATCAACAAGTAAAAAAACAAACACGAATAAAAAACCAAATAAAAAGTTACCTAGATTTTTATGGGCATGAACTGCCAAAAAACAGTGAGATGAAACATTGGTCGAGAAGATTTATAGAACATTTACGAACTATAGAATTTAACTACGATATTGGCAAAGAACAGCTGGAGATTTACATAGAAGAATTATTAATTATAAGAAATAGAATAT
>JAKIUC010000033.1 GCA_021647785.1 Melioribacteraceae bacterium | reverse complement strand
TGATATATAGCACTATCACCCATAGTGCTCTTTATTTCATTCTGCAAATCCAAAATAATTGGAATATCCTCTTTTGTTCCGACTAACAAATTATTAAAGTATTGCTGCTCAGATTGGAGGCTCCACTCAACGAGACCTGGGAATGATGCAACTGCTTCCGATGCAGGAATAAATATAAATGGATACGAGGAGTATGCGAGATCAACAAAACTTGCCATATAATTCTCGAGAACTTTCTCTTTTAAAGAATTTTTAATATTAAGAAAAAGAATATCAGGAGTAGTTGCCGGAAGATAATTTTTCCTCTGTGTATCTGGTAACTCTGCATCTCGTGTGCTTAATATATCACATCCCGAGTAGAGAAATAATAATAATATGATTACTATCTTTTTCATTTTTTAAAAATGATTATCATCCTTTCCGAACTATTCTCGTTATAAATATCACCACTATAATTTCCAAACTCTTTAATAGAATAAAATCCGAAATGTTTAAACATGGTTAATATTTCTTGAAATGAATATAACTGAACTGACTCAAAATATCTATGTCTAAATTCATCCTCTATAATTACAATCTCTTTCTCCACTCTGTTATTTTTGATTTTTCTCCGTTCAATTATTCTTTTCCTATCAATAATTTTCTCCGAAGATTCAATTAAATTCTTTTTAACAAACTCCGGATTTAAATAATCGAAAACAAAATAACCCCCGACACTTAAATTCTTACTTGCAAAATCTACAAGTGCAAAATTCTCACTATCTGTTTTGAAATATCCAAAGCTTGTAAAAAGATTTAAAATTAAATTGAACGTTTTTTTTATTGGAATATTTCTAATATCGGAACAGAAAAAAAATGCTGTTGAGTTACACTTTAACTTACTTTTTTGTGCTACTTGCAGAAGTGTTTTACTTAAATCGAATCCAATTACTTTGTAACCAAGTTCTGCAAATTTTATTGAGTGTCTTCCATTTCCACAAGCAGCATCTAAAATTTTTGCATTGGTTGGTATCTCAATATTATTTAAAATAAGTTTAAATAAATTCTCAGCATCAGCATTATTACGGTGGGCATATACTTTCAAATAAAATTCAGAAGCAAACCAATCTTTGTACCAATCACCCATTGTAAGCAGCCATATAAAACAACTCTATCGGTTTGCAAAAAGGGGGCGTAGCATAAAATATTTTATTAAATAATTTTTTCCTCATAAAACAGAATAAGTTTCCAAAATAGAAATTGTTTGCGAAGCCCCCTAAAGTTGAATTCTATTCAATACCGCTCTACCAATTGTTGCTTCATCAGTAAATTCTAAATCACCTCCAATTGGCAGCCCTCTTGCTAATCGGGTAACTTTTATATTGTACTGTTTCAACAACTTTGCAAGATAAAGGGAGGTTGTCTCCCCTTCTGTATCGGGGTTTAATGCTAAAATCACTTCAGAAATATTTCCGTTTTTTACTCGAGCAAGTAGTTCATTAATATTTAATGACTCAGCATCTTTACCACTTAGAGGTGAGAGAACTCCGCCGAGAACATGATAAAGACCTGAGAACTCATTAGTTCTTTCAACAGCAATTACATCACTAATTTCTTCTACCACACAGATTAAGGATTTATCCCGTTTCTCACTTTTACAAATATCACAAACTACTTCTTCCGAAATATTAAAACATTTTTCGCACACTTTTGTTTTCTCTTTCAAATCAATAAGTGAGTCCGATAAATTTTGAACATCCACAACTTCCGATTTCAAAATATGAAGTGCTAAGCGTTGAGCAGACTTTCTTCCTATTGATGGAAGTTTACTTAATTCATCAATTGCTCTTTGTAATGTTTCCGGAATTAACAAATTAAAATCCTGGAATATTCATCCCCGGAGGGATCATACCTTTTGTAACATTTCCCATCTCTTCTTCAGCCATTCTGCCAGCAGAATCGAGAGCTTTATTCACCGCAGCAACAACTAAATCTTCAATCATTTCTTTATCACCCGATTCTATAATTTCATTATCAATTTCAATAGAAACTATACCTTTTTTACCATTTGCAGTGGCTTTAACCATTCCACCGCCACTCTCTTCTGTAACTACTTTGTTCTCAAGTTCATTCTGCACTTTTTCCATTTCAGCCTGCATTTTTTGAACTTGTTTCATCATTCCCTGCATTCCACCTTTCATCATATTTAACTCCTATATTTGTTTTTTATTATTAAATTTTTATTCTTTTTTACGCATCAAGTTTTCCCACAAAATCAAAGTTTACTGATTTTGTTAAATCTTATTATAAATTTATACTAAAACCGTTATTATTATACATTGTTCTCTGCTGACTATTCTACATTTTAATTAAATTCAATATTTATTCCGTTATACTTCTCCAATAAATCGGGTAGTGTAATCACTTCAATTTTGAGAATGTTACATATTGATGGAATTTTCTTGAATGCTTTATTGTCATTTGCAGTCTCTGTTTCTTCCGTCACTAATATAATTTCTAAATCCGAATTGCTATGCCTTTCATTCAAAGCATATATAATCATTCTAGCATCTGCTGATGATAAAAATTCTTTCTTTCTTTGTTCAAATTCAGCATCATTTAATCTCCTTGATAAAGGTGTACGAAAATTATTATCAACCAAGTTATAGAACTTTCTTGTTGAAGGGGGTAAAAGGTCTTTAGTTTTTGTAGGAATTTTATGTACTTTTCTAAATTCCTTATCGGTTAGATAGGTCAATTTATCTAGCACCAACCCTTTTGAAGTAAACTTACATTCATTTAGTACTTCATCAATTATAATTAGTCCCCCATTCTCAATTTGATTTTGAATGAACTTAAAAAGTCTGTCATTTGTGTCAAATGGTAAGTAGTAACGCACCAAGGACAATAGCGAACTTGTATCTATTACTACTTTCATTGGATATATTTTTCCAGTTTTTCAGGTTTAATATTTAATCTTTTACATACTTCATACTCGTTTAACACTCCTTCATAAAATGCAGTCTGAATAGTTGATATGAATAAAGGTGAAGGAATGGGTTTTGCAACCGAACCTCTCTGTTTAATTCCGTGGTCTTTCAACCTTTGTTTTTCTCGTTCTTTATTTTCCTCTCTTTTTCTAAATATTTCATCAAGTTCATTTTTAACATTGTTATACGATGATTTAGAAATTTGATTTTGGAAAAGAAGTCTTGTAAACAAAGCAATCTGACTTAAATGTGTATTATCGGAAATGGTTTTAATTAAGTCAAAATGATAATCATTATTTGCAGATGCTTTATCTAAGATGTCAATAGTTTTAGAGTACTTTCCAATAAGGAAGTAGTGTGCAAAATCATTACACCACCTTTCTAACTTCGATAAGTTTTTCTGTGCTAAAGTTTGATAATCTAATTGTTCTATTTCTTCTTCTTCAAGAAGATAATGACCTAGTTCGTGAGCCAAGGTGAATATTTCTCGTCTAAATGCTTGATGACGTTTTAAAACAATCATATTGGGTTTTAGGAAAAAGCCATCAATATTTGCCTTCTCTTTTTTATTCCAAGTTTCAATAAACTCAAAGACTAAAATATTATGCTCTGCAAATTTTGAAATAAGAGCCTTTAAAAAATCTCGTCTAGATGGGTTAAATTTAGGATAAAGTAATTCTCTAATTGTGTTAGCAACTTCTTGAGGGTTATCATTAACAGAATATTTGAGTATTTTTCTTTTAAATTTTAGATTAGAAAGTTTTGCTATTGCTGATAGTGACAATTTTAGTTCTTCAAAATGATTTACAATTTTAATAGCACCAATATTAAGGTCTTCTGTTGCAAAATTTTTTTTTCTAAAAAAAACACTTGCTTCTTTTGAAGTCTCAGGTGCTTTGGGGTCTATATAATAATGAAGTCCTTTTTCAAAAACCTTGTCAATTCGTTTTAAATATGAAATCTTAATTTCTTTAGAAAAAACTTCTTCAAGAGAGATGGGCGTCTTAAGTCCCTTGCTTATCAATGTAAGAAATTCTTGTACAGAAAGTCTATACATTGACAATAGTTGCTTTAAGCGTGATATGTTATGTTCTACATTCAAGAATTTCTTATATTTTTCTTTTTTGCAAATGTACTATTTTCATTTGACATTGTCCGTCTTTACTGCTTGCTAAGAACAAGTTGCAAATATTATATTGTTAGATATTTTTTGCTTTAATGGATAACTCTCATAATCTTCAAATTGAATATTGTTGGACTCATTACTTCGTATTAAATTAGTAAAATAATAGTAACAAAACTAATAAAAATATATTTTACAAGGAAATTATGAATTTAATATGTTACATTTATGGTTGTAATAAAAAATTCCAAGAATAATTATAAGATAAAAATGATTACCAAATATGGATATGTAAATGTAACAATTATTGCAACAGTCTCTCTAATTTTGTTTGTTGTCTCTTACTTTTTAGGAAACACATATATCAGAATTGGTTTGGCGAGTATTACGCTTATATTTTTAATTTTTACACTCTATTTTTTCAGAGACCCCGAAAGAACATCTCCACAACTTGAGAATGTTATAGTTACTCCAGCAGATGGAAAAGTACTCCTTATAAAAAAAGTTGAATCGAATAAATATGTAAGTGGCGAGGCGTGGCAAGTCTCTGTTTTTATGTCGCCGCTTAATGTTCACGTAAACAGAATACCAATTGATGGAAAAGTTGAATTAGTTAATTACGTAAAAGGTGAATATCTCGTAGCCTTCCACGATAAAGCTGATGAACGAAACGAACGCTCTGAAATTGGAATTTTAAGTAAATATGGAAAAGTTTTCTATACACAAGTTGCTGGGTTTGTAGCTCGTAGAATTGTGTATGATTTGCAAGAAGGTGATGACGTTAAAATGGGCAACAGATTTGGAATGATAAAATTTGGAAGCCGTTGTGATGTTATTGTTAGCACCGATTGGGATTTAAAAGTAAAAGTAAACGACATTGTAAGTGCAGGTGAAACAATTCTTTTCGAGTATAATAAATGAGTAAATTCAAAATTCCTAAATCAACAATCCCTAATACTGCTACATCGTTGAATGTATTAAGTGGGTTTATGGCAATAATATTTGCAAGCGATGGTAACTTCCATCTCTCGGCACTTTTTATTTTTATTGCAACTTTTTTTGATTTGATTGATGGCTTACTTGCACGCCTAACTAAAACTACAAGTATGTTTGGAGTTGAATTAGATTCACTTGCCGATGTTGTTAGTTTCGGTGTTGCTCCCTCATTCCTAATTTACAAAGCCTATTTTATTGATTATGGATATGTGGGAATTCTTATTAGTTCCCTTCCCCTTATCTTTGGTGCACTTCGGCTCGCTAGATTTAATGTTCAGGTTGAGGATATAAAAATAAAACAAGATTTTTTCGGTTTACCAATTCCAATATCAGCAATTACTATTGCTTCACTTATTCTTTTTTATCATAATGGAGTTAATATCATTAAACCATTTAACTCTATTCTTCTTCCGGCAGTTATAGTTTTATCTCTACTTATGGTGAGCAAAATTAGATATAACACTTTACCTAAAATGAAGACGCTATCTTTATTCAGTAAAATTTCAATCTATCTATTTGCAATAATTTTATTGGTTTTAGTTTATTTTACTGATGGTGAAGCATTTTTTTATATGATTGTTTTTCATATTCTGTTTGGATTATTTAGGCATATCTATTTTATGATATTTAATAATTCAGAATTGGAAACAGCAGACAAATAATTTTATTTAATTTAACTGAGGTTACAATGTTTAGTAGTTTAGGACCTATGGAAATTTTTATAATAGTTGCAGCAATCTTAATCTTATTTGGAGCAAAAAAAATTCCAGAATTTGCGAAAGGTATTGGCAAAGGGATGAAGGAATTTAAAAAAGCTGTAAAAGAAGTTGAAGAAGATATTAAAATGGAAGATGATGAGAAGAAGGATTAGTATTTTTAGTAATAGGAAATTAGTTGTTACAATATAAAAACCACTCTGAAAAACTTGCAAAAATAAAATCAAAAGAAATTTCATTAGTTGAAAATGTGCAATCTTTTTTAGATAGAATTGAATCGGAAAAAGATATTAACGCTTTCAACTTTGTTTTTGATGATGCTTTAACTCAAGCAAAAATAATTGAAGAAAAAATTCATAATAATTCTGCTGGTAGATTAGCTGGAATGACAATTGCAATTAAAGATGTGCTCTCAATAAAAGAGAAACCCCTAACTTGCTCATCCAAAATACTCGAGAATTTTAATTCAGTTTATACTGCAACTGCAGTTCAAAAACTTATTGATGAAGATGCAATAATTATTGGTAAAACAAATTGCGATGAATTTGCAATGGGTTCATCCAACGAAAATTCTGCTTTCGGGAATGTATTAAATCCTGTTGATAAAACTCGTGTACCTGGCGGCTCAAGTGGCGGCTCTGCTGCTGCAGTTGCTGCAAATTTATGCGATGTTTCACTCGGTACAGATACTGGTGGTTCAATTCGTCAACCAGCTTCCTTCTGCGGCATTTACGGATTAAAGCCAACCTATGGTAGAGTATCACGATATGGCTTAACTGCATTTGCATCATCCTTCGATTCTATTGGACCATTTGCAAATAATGTTGAAGATATAGCATTAGTTTTATCGGTGCTTGCTGGTAAAGATGAACTCGATTCCACAAGCAAAGAGGTTGATGTGCCAGATTATTCTGATTCACTTTCCAAATCTGGAAAAATTAAAATTGGAATTCCGCAAGAGTTTTTTGGTGAAGGATTAAACGAAGAAGTGAAATCTGCAATTGTAAATAAGATAAATTTACTTTCAGAAAATGAAGATATTGAATTTGTAGATATCCATTTACCACATAATGAATATTCGATAGCTGCATATTATATTTTAACTACAGCCGAAGCCTCCGCCAATCTGCAAAGATACGATGGTGTGCGGTATGGTTTCCGCGATTCTGAACAAACAGAACTAAATGATATGTACACCCAGACTCGCTCTAAAGGCTTTGGTGATGAGGTGAAGCGAAGAATAATGCTTGGCACGTATGTTTTATCATCGGGCTATTATGATGCGTACTACACAAAAGCACAAAAAGTACGAAGAATTATAAAAGAAGATTTTGATAATGCTTTTAAAAATGTTGATGTAATTTTAACCCCAACTTCTCCTTTTACAGCTTTTAAAATTGGAGAAAAAACATCCGACCCTCTTGAAATGTATTTAAGCGATATTTACACAACATCTGCAAACCTCGCTGGTATTCCAGGAATTAGCATCCCAGTAGGGAATGATTCTAACGGATTACCAATTGGGATGCAGTTACTTGCAAATCAGTTTAACGAAGAAATTTTATTACAAACTGCAAAAAAATTAAAACCTTGAAGGTCAACAAATGAAAATAATTCATAGGTTTTTGAAAAGATAAAAGAACAAATATTCAATTATTACTGATGACCTTCAAGGTTATCAACAAAAGCTATTAAAACTATTTATTAAATAAAAATAAAGGAACAAAAATGAGTAACGAAAATCTTAAAACCTGCATAAACTGCGAAAGACCAGAAAGTGTTATACCATTAGTATCAATCACTTTTGCACAAAACCCAACTTGGATTTGTACACAATGTTTACCAACATTAATTCATAACCCGGATAAATTAGCAGATAAGTTTTCCAATATGAATACTGAAGAACCACCACCTCCAGCAAATTAAAAATTATGTTTAATTATTTGATATTTTTTTAATTTTGGCAACAAATTTTTACGATATAAATTAAATAAGGAATTAAAATAATGAGTATTCTACTCGACAAAAGAACCAAAGTAGTTGTTCAAGGAATTACCGGTAGCGAAGGTACATTCCACACAACTCAAATGTTAGAATATGGTACAAACGTTGTAGCTGGCGTAACTCCTGGTAAAGGTGGTGCCAAATTCAACAAAGTTGTTCCAGTTTTTAACACAGTTGCCGATGCAGTAAAAGCTACAAAAGCTTCTGCTTCTGCAATATTTGTTCCCCCTCCATTTGCTGCTGATGCAATTCTTGAAGCTGCTAATGCTGGAATTAAACTAATTGTCTGTATCACTGAAGGCATTCCCGCAGCAGATATGGTAAAAGTTTACAACGTAATTAAAAATATGGATACCCGACTTATTGGTCCAAACTGTCCTGGGATTATCTCGCCAGGGAAAGCAAAAATTGGTATTATGCCAGGCTTTATTCATAGAAAAGGGAAAATTGCAGTTGTTTCGCGAAGTGGAACTTTAACTTACGAAGCAGTAAAACAACTTTCTGATCTTAAAATTGGTCAATCAACTTGTATCGGAATTGGCGGTGACCCAATTATTGGCTCTCAATTTATTGATGTAATTAAATTGTTGAATGAAGACCCAGGTACGGAAGGAATTGTAATGATTGGCGAAATTGGCGGAAGTGCTGAAGAAGAAGCAGCTGCTTACATTAAAAAGAATGTTAAAAAACCAGTTGTTGGATTTATTGCAGGAAGAACTGCACCACCCGGACGCCGAATGGGTCATGCAGGAGCAATTATTTCTGGCGGAAAAGGAACAGCCGATGAGAAAATGAAAGCTATGAAAAAAGCTGGAATTTATGTTGTTGAATCACCTGCTGATATTGGTATTACTATGAAAAAAGCGTTAGCTGATAGAAAAAAATAGTAGCGTTTCTAAAATGGCATTTCGACTTAGCTCAATGCACCGCATTTCGACTTAGCTCAATGCACCGCATTTCGACTTAGCTCAATGCACCGCATTTCGACTTAGCTCAATGCACCGCATTTCGACTTAGCTCAATGCACCGCATTTCGAAATGAGTTCCGATTCTTTCTGCCGCAACTATTGAGAAATCTTCTACTTTAGAAAACCGGTTATAAATTATAAAAGCACTTCTTTAGTTAATTCAATAGAAGTGCTTTGTTTTTTAAGAACATAGTTTTTTTTATTGAGAAATAACCAATGCACAATTTTTGTGATATTTTGAGCATTAGTTTTGCAATACGCACAATATTTACTTATATTTGTGCGTATAAATAAGATAAATGAGAAAACCAATTTTTAATCCACAAAAACCATATAATAGTTTGCCACTACTTTTCCCAGATGAAAAGCATTGGAAAACAATTACGATATACGAACAAGTAAATAAGGCGAATAAAGCATTGGCAGAATTAAAAGGGCGACTTTCTGCAATCCCTAATCCACAAATTTTAATTAATACTTTGAGCCTTCAAGAAGCGAAAGATAGTTCATCAATAGAAAATATTTTTACTACAAACGATAAACTTTTCAAAGCCTTTACATCATCCAGCACTACCGATAAACAGACGACGGAAGTTCTTAGATATGGTAAAAGTTTGGTAGATGCTTTTAAGGTTATTAAATCTGGCACAAAATTCTCAATTGAGTTGATAGAAAATATTTACAGAAACATTAAAGATGAAACGGATGGAATTAGAGATTTCGAGGTATATATTGGAAACTCTTTTGAAACAATTTATACACCTCCATGCTGCAAAGATGTTTTAGTTGATAAATTAAACAACTGGCTTGAGTATGCAAATAACAAAGATGAAATAGAACCTCTAATTAAACTTGCTGTGCTACACTACCAATTCGAAACAATACATCCATTTAAAGATGGAAATGGTAGAACTGGTAGAGTCTTAAATGTTTTATTGCTCTCTTCATTTAATCTTTTGGATGAACCAATTCTTTATCTTTCAAAGTATATTAATGAATTCAGAAGAGAGTATTATATGTTATTGCAAGGAGTAACAGAGAATAATGAATGGCATAATTGGCTTATTTATATGCTAAAAGCAGTTGAAAATACCGCAATATATACTCTAAATAAAGTTCTCGGAATTATTGATATAATAGAAAAGACCAAAGATAAAATAAAAAATGATTTACCCGAGATTTATAGTTTTGAACTAATTGAAATTCTCTTTAATCAGGTTTACTCAAAGTATTCTTTTTTAGAAGAAAACAAAATTGCTTCACGTAATACAGTTGCAAAGTATTTTACTAAACTTGTAGATGCAAAGATTTTGGAAAAAGAAAAAATAGGCAAAGAACTTATTTTTAAAAATATAGCTCTTTATGAGCTAATTAAAGGCTAACATATGCACAACCGTTGTGCATATGTTATACTATATGCACAACGGTTGCTTGTTTTTGTGCATAAAAATTTGATTTATAATAAATAAAGGAATAAAAATTATGAGCAACAAAACATTCACTATGTTAAAACCAGACTGTGTTGAAAAAAACTTGGTAGGAAAAGTAATTGCACAAATTACTAAAGCAGGTTTCAAAATTAAAGCTATGAAAATGACACAATTAACAAACGAATCTGCCGGTGGATTTTATGAAATTCATAAAGAACGCCCATTTTATAACGATTTAATCAAATACATGACATCTGGACCAGTTGTGCCGATAGCTCTTGAAAAAGAGAATGCTGTTGAGGATTTTAGAAAACTAATTGGAGCTACAAACCCAGCAGAAGCTGCTGAGGGTACAATCCGTAAACTTTATGCCGATAGTATTGAGGCAAACATTATTCATGGTTCCGATTCAGATGAAAACGCAGCATTAGAAATTTCTCATTTCTTTTCGAGAAAAGAATTATTAGAAAATTATATTGACTAAAAGTTCAATTGTAGTTCCGCCTTCTCTTGAAACCAGAGAGACGGGAATCTTTTACGGAGCATGATTTAAATTATATGCTCCTTCAATTTTTATAAACAATTTGAAGTTAATTATGAACTGCAAAACCAAATTATCAACCGAAATCCCTCAAGTTTCATCTGAATTTTCAAACAATGAATATTTTTCAATAACTTGGCATTTTACCACCTTTAAGTACTTTATTATACTCACCCTATTTGCATTATTTATAACAACTTATCTACATCCAACTGATGTTTATGCTCAAGAAGTAAAAGTTACTGTCGGAGCAGATGTTTTGGTGGCAGATAGCCTCCATTTACTTGAAAACAAGCAACTTGGAATTGTTACAAATCATTCTGCAATTTTAAGTAATGGAACACATTTAGTTGACACATTAGTTAGATTGCCTAATGTAAAAGTTACAACCCTTTTCGGACCGGAGCACGGAATAAGAGGCAATGCTCCCGATGGACATTCAATTAAAGATGGTGTTGATTCCAAAACTGGATTGCCAGTATATTCACTCTATGGAAAGGTTCGGAAACCGACAAAAGAGATGCTTGAAAATATTGATATTCTAATATTTGATATTCAAGATATTGGTGCAAGATTTTACACTTATATTTCCACACTCCATTATACTTTAATTGCTGCTGCTGAAAATAATATTCCAATTATCGTTTTAGATAGACCAAACCCGATAAATGGTGTTACGGTTGATGGTCCAATTAGAACGGAGGAATTTAAGTCATTTGTGGCTATTGCTCCAATTCCAATCCAACACGGAATGACAATTGGTGAACTTGCAATTATGTTTAATGAAGAATATTGGCTGGGAAATGGATTGAAAGCAAACTTAACCATTATTAAAATGAATGGTTGGAATCGGGAATATTTCTTTGATGATTGCAAATTGCCGTGGATTGCTCCATCTCCTAATATGCCAAATTTGGAGACTGCTGTTGTTTATCCTGGAATGTGTTTAATTGAAGGGGTTAATGTTTCGGAAGGACGAGGAACTTACTCTCCTTTTCTAACATTTGGTGCTCCATTTATAAATTCTGATAGTTTATTGTTAGAGTTAGAAGAATTCAATAATTCCGGAATTGAATTAAGTGCTATTAGTTTTACTCCAAAATCGATTCCTAATATGTCAACTTATCCTAAATATAATAATATTGAGTGTAATGGAATTGAAATAAAAGTTGTTGATAAAGAGAAAATAAATGCTCTCAGATTTGGAATTGAAGTCCTCTATTCAATCCATAAACTCTACCCAAATAAGTTTGAATTCCGTAAAAATTGGTTGGATAAATTATTTGGGAATAAAAACTTAACAGAAATGTTAAAAAACAATTCAAACCCAAATGAAATTTTTGAAACTTGGGCTAATGAATTAAAAGATTTTAAACAGCTTCGTAAAAAATATTTATTATATTAATTGGTATTAGAATGAAAAATTTAATTGCTTTCCTTTTATTTATTTCACTTTTGGCTTGTTCAGACAAAAAAGAAATTAAAACAACATCTGAAGATACTTCTACTAAAATTAGTAGTAAACTAATAGCCCCTCCAAAAGTGGATGGATTTTATATTAACTATAACTTTAACAAGGGTGATATATACAAATATAAAATTAATACACTCTCATCAACCTCTCAAGAGTTAGTCTCCGATTCTGTTGTTACAACTAAAACCGAACTAAATGTTGAATATAGAGTTAAACTTGTTGTGGTAAATGTTGACACAAATAGAATTGCAAAAATAGATTTATTAATTGAATCGATTATTGTAAATGGATTATTTAACGGTCAAGAAATTAGCTATGATTCAAAATATATTTATAGTACGCAAGAGCGAATGATGTTTGCACAATATGAAGCGATTAAAAAGAAAAAATTCAGAATTGATATTAATAGCACTGGTGAAATTTTAAAAGTCTATAATATTGATTCAATTATTGCAGAATTACTGTCAATTCAGCAGCTAACAAATAGTGTTTCGGCACAGCAAAAGAGAGAGCTAAGGAATGAATTTTCTACTTCTTCCCTTCGTCCACTTTCAGAACAGATTTTTAGAAAATTCCCCTCTGAAAAAGTTGCAGTAAATTACTCGTGGAGTGAAAAATATTATTCAGAATTTGCATTATTTAAAATTGAAAACATTGCGAACTTTCAATTATCGGATGTTGATACTTCAAACAACGATTCCGTTTTAGTTTTTAATGCTGGGCTTTCAATCAATTTTATTGGTGAGCGTAATGCAAGTGAGCAAGGGATGGATTTCTATTTTTACGACCCTGTTGTTTCCGGAGGCGGAACTATTAAATTCAGTAAATCTAAAGGGTTAGTAGTTTATTCAAAAACTTCTACAAGTATGGAAATGGAAACGGATATTTCAGGAATTGACCAAAACAGTTTACCTATTAAAGCTAAACGAACTGATAATACTTCAAATACTAATATTGTTGAACTTTTGAAATATAGGCAAAAGTGAAATGAAAATATTGTGGTTCTAAAATAATTAAGGTCTTACCTCAATGAAAAAAACAATAGTACTCCTAATTGTAATTTCTACATCTGTGGTTTTTAGTCAAACAGAACGTAGGGTTAAATGTTTATCAAACCTATTTGATAAAGAACGAATTGAGTTATCACATCATCAGAAATTAGCAAAAAGTATTGATAGAGAATTTATTGAAAATGTAGTTGGTGATACATTAGAATTTTGGGTTTTCAAACATCCTTGGGCAAAGATAAAGGCTGTATGTAAAGCTGTTGGTGAAAATAGTTATATCTTTGTTGAGACTGGTATGTGGGATGCCGGATTTGTTGATTCTATTGATATTGCTAATGTTCATAAAAGTTTTGAGGAACAAACCTTGAGGGATTCTACTAAAGGAATATATGAAACCATTATCGAAAATTTTGGTCCAGCTCCAAACTCGTTAGATGGAGACCCCAAAATATACATTCTATTTTATGATATGGGTGGATATGGCAATGGTTCTTTTTTTGCTTTTAACCAATATACTCAAGCAACAATAGACTCACTGTATGGTGCAGGATTATATTATAGTAATGAAAAAGAGATTTTAAATTTAAATGCAAGAAATGATATATCATCAAACCTAATGCTTTCAGTTGTTGCTCACGAATTTCAGCACATGATACATTGGAATTGGGATGCTGATGAAGAGAGCTGGATTAACGAAGGCTGCGGTGAATATGCAATGTATTTATATGGGTTTCCAGACCCAATAATAATTTTCAATATGTATCCTGATAATGATTTAACAATGTGGGATTCCGGATTTTCCGATTATGTGCAATCGTATCTTTTTATAATGTATTTGTTTGAGCAATATGGAGGGGCTAATGCCATTAAAGCTCTTGTTGAAGAGAAACGTAATGGTACTGAAGGGGTTACGCAAGCACTATCTACGCTTGGTTACAGTGATACGATGAACGAGGTTTTTTCCAACTGGGCAATTGCAAATTATTTGGATGATACAACTCAGAATAATGGGAAGTACGGTTATTTCAATATAGAATTACCAGAGTTTGAAACATTTCGTTCCCACTCCAATTATCCAATTGAACAAGTTAATGGCTCAGTCTCTCCTTGGGCTGCCGATTACATTTGGATGAATAATGGCACACCTCAAAATTTTATTTTTGATGGAAATGATAGTGGAATTTTTCACGTAAGCGTTATTAAAATTGATACTGCACACAACCCAATTATTGAGGAATTAGAAATTGATGCCCAGCAAAATGCTATTTACAATATGCAAGACTTTGATGAAAGATGGAATCAAATAATTTTTGTAATTTCAAATCAGCAAAGTTCCGGAGTAGGAAATTATAATTATTCAACTCAGACAATCACCAATATTAACGATAAACTAAAGTTGCCTAAATCATTTTCGTTATCGCAGAACTATCCAAACCCATTTAATCCTACAACAGAAATAGCATACAGTTTACCCAATGCAAGTTATGTAACTCTAAAGATTTATAACATGATGGGAGAAGAAGTTGCAACTTTAGTGAATGGAAATAAAGAAGCTGGAGAGTTCAACGTAACATTTAATGCAGCAAATTATTCAAGTGGAGTCTATTTAATTACTATTAGAGTTGACGAACTGAATTCTAATGAAAATTTTTCACAAGTAAAAAAAGCACTTTTATTGAAATAACTTTATCGTGATGCTGCATTATAGATTATTACCCTGAAATTACATCTGCTCAAAATAAACGTAAATACGAATAGGAATTCCCGCTTGTAGGGAGTTTTACTATTATTTTTTATATTGGATAGTTATAGAAAAAAGTAAGAAATATAATTTTCAGAAGTCTAAATTTTAATAAATTTGAACTTCCGAAAATAGTGCAGAAATTTTTTAACCAATAGAGTTTATTTTATGTTTAAATATTACAAGTTAGTTTATCTCCTGTTGTTTACTTTTACGTTTAGCAGCAATCTTGCACAAAAATTTGAATTCAAAATAGCTGGCTCACCAGAGAAAGCTATTCTATTCCAATTAGAGGGAGAAAAAACAAGTAAAATTGATTCTATCATTTCCCAAAATGATACTTTCAAATTTAATTTAAATGGTAAGCATAATGGATTTTACAGTTTACAGTTTGATAACAAACACAGATTGGATTTCATAAATGATGGAAAAGGTGTTAAGATATCAGCAGATTTCAAAAATATAAAAGAGAGTTTAAAAGTAGAAAATTCTCTAAGCAACAAACTTTACTTTGAATTTATTGAACGAAACAAAGCATATAAAACTAAAAGTGAACTTCTAAATATTATTTTAGCAAATTATCCAAAAGATGATAGCTATTACAATACAACTAAAGAGAAATTGCTGGAAATACAAAACAGCTATCAACAATTTGTTGAAGTAACTTCACAAGAAAATCCAAATTCATTTATTGCGAGATATATTAAATCTGCTCAGTTACCTATTGTTAAAATTGATACGCCAACTGAAGAATTTCTTACTTATCTAAAAAAGCATTCTCTCGATAATGTTGATTTTAATGATACCGAAATGATTTATTCAGATTTGTACACAAATAAAAGTATTGAGTATTTAACATATTACAGAAATCAGCAGTTGCCAAAAGCATTATTGGAACAAGAATTTATGGCGGCAGTTGATACATTGCTAAACAAAGCAAAAGTAAATGAGTTGGTTTATCGGCATACCACAGAATACTTAATTGATGGCTTTACAAAATTTGGTTTTGATGTGATAATAAATTACATAGTTGATAATTATATAATAAAAGATGATTTATGCCTCGACGCTGAAATTGGATCAACAATTCAGAAAAGGATTGATCAAGCAAAGTATTTCAAAATTGGAAGTAGAGTTCCGAATATTGTACTTCCGGATTTGGATGGAAGTGAAATTGATTTGAGCAAAATAGAAGCGGAAAAAGTATTAATCCTTTTCCTTGCAAGCTGGTGTCCTTATTGTAAAATAAATCTGCCAGATTTTGTAAAACTATACAATACCCAAAAAGAGAAAAAAATTGAGATACTTGCAGTTTCACTTGATGAAGATAGGGATGAATGGATTAAACTCATAAAAGATTACAAATTAAATTGGCTTAATGTTTCAGACTTAAAAGGATGGAGTGGAAAAACAATGTTGGATTATTATATTTATGCAACACCAACAATGTTTTTGGTAGATAAAAACCGTGAGTTAATTTCTAAACCTATGACAAGTAGTGAAATATTTGATGTGTTTAAGTAAAAAAAACAATTGTCATTCCTGTCGTGCCATGCAGAACTAAAGGGAATCTCACCAATTCACAAGATGTCCCTTTCAAACATGTTGGAATGACAATATCATTATCATTATTAAAATCAACCCTCTAAAATCTTCACAACAATCTTAGAGCCTTCTTCTTCCATTACCTCAATTTTAGAATCTTTAACAATGTAATCCCCCTGTGTTACAACATCGTATCGTTTTCCTTCAATAATGGCTGTACCAGATGGACGTAAATCAGTTAGTGCTTCACCTTGTAATCCAATTAGTTTTTTTAATTCTTTATTAGAAGTATATCCAGATTTTGCTTTTATTCCTTTGCTTAAAATTAAGTTATTCCAAATATTAGTTTTGGGTAAAGTTCTTACAAGAAAATATAGCACAACTCCACTAAGCAGAAAAGAACCAGCAAGCTGCATTATTGCAAGGGAAAGTATATCTGTTTCAACTAATGGAAAATCGGAAACAAGCCCCAGGAAAAGTCCGGCAACCATTAAAATTATTCCAGCAATGCCAAAAACTCCGAAACCCGGAATTATTAAAATCTCGACAACCAATAATGCAACACCAATAATAAAAAGAAGAATATCCATTATTGATGCAAGTTCAAGAATATAACCTGCACCAAAAAAGAGTGCAAGAGCAATTAGCGAAGCAGTTCCCGGCACTCCCCACCCTGGAGTTTTAATTTCCATAAACATCCCAACCATAATAACCATCATTAAAATTGATGTGATTACAGGATTATTAATGAACCGAATAAAACTCTCACCCCAGTTTACTTCAAGTTCAATAATACTTGCGTTAGAATTTCCAGTATAGTCCAGCACTTCATTAATAGTTGCAAGAACGGTATCAGCAATTCCATATTCCACAGCTTCTTTGGAAGTTAGAGTAATTAGTTGCGTGCTATCTACAAGTCCTTCAATTTCAACTCGTTCATCAACCATACCTTCAGCAATATCTGTCCTCCGTCCGGTTCGTTCAGCAGTAGAGCGCATTTCAGAACGCATGTACGATTGAGCCTTCTCTGCCTGCTTCTTCCCTGCTTGATCAACCACCGTTGTTGCTCCAATTGATGCACCGGGCACCATCACAATTTTATTGCACGATAACGCAATTAGCGAACCAGCAGAGATTGCACGTTTATCAATGAAAGCAATTGTTTCAACTTTTGAATTTATAATTGCATCTTTAATTTGAGTAGCACCATCTACCCTTCCGCCAAATGTATTTATTCTAAAAATAATGAGCGATGCATTATTTTTCTCTGCTTCTGCTACCACCCTTTTAACATACGGGGCTAAGCCTAAATCAATATCCCCTTCAATAGTTCCAAAATAAACTTTATTGTTTTGCGGAATAATTGTAGAGCTAATTAAAAGAAATAAAATAAATATTTTTTGAAGTTTATTCATCACGCACCATTATTATTATACTTTCCAAATATAAACAGATTTTGAAATTAAAGTATTAGATTATTTGAAATAGAGATTGAACCGCAGAGACGCTAAGACGCAGAAGAAAGCAAAATTTGGATAAATCACAATTAGGTACTGGACTCTACAAAAGTATTTTCCAATTATATTAATTAATATTGTGCAGCATTGATTAGTATTCTGCATTACAACTATTATGTGCTTAGACGCAAGCTTTGACCAACAAATTGTTTATGTTATTTTTTGCACAATAAATGACTATAAATGACTATAAATGACTATAAATGACTATAAATGACTATAAATGACAAAATAACACCAACTATTTGTATTGTGAATAGTTCATAAATTATCTTGAGATAAACGTCAACTGCTTTAGGATTATCGCTTTGACATTATAACGTTATAATGTTATTTTGCTATAAATAATTGGAGTGAATATGGCAATGTTAACAAAAAGAGCAACTATCTACTTTGACCCACTAATTCATAAAACTCTCAAGATGAAGTCTGTTGAAGTCTCAAAATCATTATCTGAAATAGTTAATGATCTTATTAGAAAAGAATTTCTTGAAGATGAATCGGATTTAAATGTTTTTGCTGATAGAGTTTCTGAACCAACAGTAACTTACGAATCGATGTTAAAAAAGTTTAAACTTGATGGCAAAATATAAAATTGAAATAAAGAAATCAGCAGTTAAAGAGATTTCTAAATTGCCAATTAAAGAGCTAAAAAAAATTCTTAAAAAAATTGAGTTGTTGGCAGATAATCCAAGACTATTTGGAGCTATTAAACTTTCTGGAGATGAGAAGTTCAGATTGAGAGTTGGAAATTACAGAATACTTTATCAAATATTTGATGATAAATTAATTATAATTGTAGTAAAAGTTAGGCATCGGAAAGATGTTTATATTAAATAGTTGATATTGCAGAAGTTAGAGTTTACTCAGGCTGCCAAAAATGTTTCTTCATATTTACACAATCATCATCAAATTCTATTCCTTCCGATTCTAATAATTCTTGCATTAATGTTGGAGAACCAAAATGTATTTTCCCACTTAATGCACCAAATCTATTTACGACTCTGTGGCACGGGAGGTTTGAATTTGCTACACTATTCAAAGCCCATCCAACGGAACGTGCAGCGGACTTAGTACCACAAACTTCAGCAATAGCACCGTATGTTGTTACTTTTCCATAAGGAATTTTTGCAACTACTTTAAAAACCTTATCGAAGAAATCATTCTTTTCCATTAGACTTGAAATTTAATTCGTAAAGAGAAATTGCTGAAACAACATAAAATGAAATATACATTAGTGATGACGATATTATTGTAACATATACAAACCATTCATGAAAATAACGAATTCCCCAAATAGAAAAAAATGTAATTACAGTTGAAACAAGCGGCTCAATTAATAGAAAGTTTTTCCAAAAGCCCACTACAACAGAATTGAAGTAGAATATAATTCCTATTAAACCAAAGATAAATGCAAACGAAATTATGTGTGAATGTGTTGTAAGCAACATTTCTGTTATTGGTTTAGGATAACTCTCAGCTATCTCAAACTCATCAGCCTCAATGGTAGAGCCATTATAACGCTCAACAGTTCCTTCAGTTGTCATGCTTGTAGTTGAATATAAATAGAATAGCCCAACTGTAACACCAATAGTTAATACAATTAGAAATGTTGATAGAAATCTTTTTAATTGCTTATCAATTTTATATAATTCATTTTTCATAATATTTTTATTTTTATATTTATATTATTTTACTTCATTTTCAATAGTTTCATAAAGAAGAATAAGTTTCCGTACACCCTTCTTTATTGAGTTTACAGAAATTGTTGCACCGCTTATTGCATCTACTTTATTTACATCTGATTTTGTATCCATACCAACAAACTGTTTGTTCCACTTTTTGTTAGCTATTTGTCCGCCACGTTCTTCCCGATATTTTACTACGTGATTTGAGTATATACTTCCATCCAAAGAAAATATAGTTAGGAATGTAATTGGCTGTGCCTTACCGTAAACATTATCCATTAACCCTATAGCAATTATGGAATCTTTATCTGTTACCAACCAGACAAAGAGACTTTCGGCAAAGAATCTTTGCTTGCTCGCAACTTCAATTTCGTTTTTAAGTTTTGCAGGTATATGATATTTGGAGAATGCAATTTCAACATTTTCACCAAATTCATTTTTGATAATCGATTCTGTTTTCTCTTGTATTCCATTAGCTGAAATTAAGACAGAGAGTAACAATATGATTAGAATTATTTTTTTCACTACTCTTAAAACCTATATCCAATTCCAAGATTAAAATATGTAGTATTAACTGAATTTAGTTCTACTGTGTCAATGGAGTAGTCTGCTTTCAGAACTATACTATCAAGTGGAAGAACTGATACTCCAACCATCCAAGCCTTATGATGGTTCGCTTTTGTTTCATCGCCACCGTTAATTGTTGAAGCAGCAGTATTGAAATCTGTGTAGCGAACAAACGGAATTGTTTGCCATTCCCAATTGAATATCCGTGCAAAGTCATATCCAAAATCGAGATAGAAACCAGCAGATTGCTCAAGGTTTGAATTTTTGTAATTGATATTTCCATATTCACCAATTACTATGAAACCATTTTTGCGAAAATCGGCATGAACTTCAATTAAGGTTAACGGAGTGTTAGATGTATCACCAACAGCATCGTTATAAACAATTGAACCTCCAATATTTAATCCTGGGATGTTTACATAATTAATCATTAAATTATAAATCATTGCTGAAGCATCTGCTTTAGACCCCTTCTGTCTTCCATTTCTAATCCCTTTATTCAAACTAAATCTATCACTATTAAGTCCTTCCATAAAATTAAATTTGTACTCAAATCCGCTTTTTGTTCCATACATCGAAAAACCATTTCCAAACCAAGTTGATGGAATTATATATCGTGAATAGCGTGGTCTTTCCACACTCAAAAAATTTGTTGGTTCGTGGTAGATATTTGTAAGTCCGCTGGATACCAGTAAAACTCCAGCCTGGAAGCCAAGATAATCTTTAAAGTGGTAATCAATAAATGCTTGTTCTAAAGATAGGTAGCCATTCTTTGCTCCATCCCTTACATAATTATGTTCAATTTCAACTTCCGATTTGAATGACCATTTTTCTGAAAATGAATAACCAAAGAAAAGAACAAAACGATGAAAAGTTAAAGTTTTTGAAATATCTTCATTTTTTTCTATATAATTGTAGTGCATTTCGCCATACCCGCCAATGGATACCTTCTTTTCAAAAAAATCGAACTGAGCATTAATATGAGAACTGCTGATAAGTAAAATTACTGCTAAGGTTAGTATTGTTTTCCATTTCATTTTTAGAATCCGCATATTGTTATTTTTATTTGGACGTAATCTAAATAAGAATAACAAAAAAGGCAAGAGCAATTTATAATTTTTGCAATTATTATAGTATATAAAAGGTCTTTGAAGTGTTGCGGTAAGTTTGCAATACCAAATCAATAATCTTCTCAAGAGTCACTTGTACAAGCTTTTTTTATTCCCAGTTTACAACACCCAATCTACCGTACACTAATCTTGAGGGTTGGGTATAGTCATAAATAAATAACACACTAATTATTTGAATGGAATTTAAAGACAAAGGCTTAGGGATTGCAGCGGGATCCCGCAGGGCGGGATGGAGCGTGAAGCCCGACTGTAAAAGGTAATGGTGTAAACTTAAGAATGGAATTGTAATCGCCCGTTCATTTCGACTACGCTCAATGAACTTTTGGAATTGCCTTTTACGGTAAGCCCCTACATAGAATTTACAAAATTTCAATTTTCTGAAAATTTCAACAAAAACGATTTTATAAACTGATTGATATTTCCATCCATCACTGATTGAACATTTGAGGTTTCGCTATTTGTGCGATGATCTTTTACCATGTTGTATGGATGAAAAACATACGAGCGTATCTGACTGCCCCACTCAATTTTCATTTTACCCTTTTCGGTTTCATCCTTTTCTGCTTCTGCTTTCTCTACCTCTGCCTGATACAATTTTGCTTTAAGCATTTTCATTGCATTAACTTTGTTTTGACCTTGAGAGCGTTCACTTTGGCAAGCGGCAACAAAACCAGTGGGAATATGAGTAATGCGTACAGCCGTTTCAACTTTGTTTACATTCTGTCCACCCTTACCACCAGAGCGATACGTGTCAATTCTTAAATCAGCAGTGTTAATTTCAATTTCAATTGTATCATCAATAATTGGATAGACGAACACTGAGGCAAAAGAAGTATGACGCCGTTTGGCTGAATCGAATGGGGAGATACGCACAAGACGGTGAACGCCATTTTCTGCTTTTAAATATCCGTAAGCAAATTCGCCAGTAACCTCGATAGTTACACTTTTAATTCCTGCACCATCGCCATCCAATCTATCCATTATTTTCATTCGCTGATTATTTTGCTCACCCCATCGCAAGTACATTCGCAAAAGCATATCTGCCCAATCTTGCGACTCCGTTCCACCAGCACCAGAGTGAATAGTTAAAATGCAATCGAGTTTATCATCCTCACCACTAAGCATACTTTTAAATTCTAAATCAGCAATCGATTTTTTAATAGATCGTAATTCACTTTTTATATCATCCTCAAGTGATTCATCCTCTTCCATCTGTGCCATTTCAATAAGTTCTTTCAAACTTTCAATTTTCTTATTTTCACTCTGCCAGTAATCAATCCAATCTTGGTTCTGCTTAATTTCTTGTAATGTTTTTTGTGCTGATTTCTGCGAATCCCAAAACCCATCTGCTTCACTTATATCTCTTAAAATTTGAACTCTATTCTCTTTTTCATCAATCCTGAGATAGTTCTTTAATTGAGCCACTTTTTCTGAATAGTCTTTTAATATTTTTAATTCGTCATTTAACATTTGTAACCCGTTTTTTCTATGCTTTTTAAAACCGTTAGTTTGCAGTCACGTTTTTTACTACTGTTAAGTTAAATATATAGTGTCGGACAACTTACCCCTCACCCCAACCCTCTCCCAAAGAGAGAGATGGTAAAAGCCCCTCTTTTTTTAAGAGAGGGGTTGGGGTGAGTCCCTTAATTAAGTAACAAAATACAATTAACACAACACTACTTTCGATTTATGTATTTAATTTTCGAAATAATTGACTTCACAATTTCATCAATTTCACTTCCATCTACAATATCATACCACTCTATACTATCATCCTTTCTGAACCACGTCATTTGTCGTTTTGCAAATCTGCGAGTATTTCTTTTAATCAATTCTACAGCACGCTCCAAGTTATACTCGTCATTTAGATGAGCGATAATCTCTTTATATCCAACGGTGTTAAGGGAATTCAGCTTTTGCGAATAACCCAATTCCAAAATATTTTTCACTTCATCAACTAATCCGGCAGTAATCATTTCATCAACTCGTGCTTCAATATTTTGATAAAGCACTTCCCTACTCCACTTCAAGCCAAATTGATGAAACTCTAAATCAGAGACTCGCTTATGTTCCTGATGAAATTTCGAAATAGATTTTCCCGTAAGATGAAATACTTCAAGTGCACGGATTACTCTTTTCCAATTTTGCGGTAACATTGTTTCTGCACTAAAAGAATCAACTTCAACTAACCTATCATAAAGGAATTGATTTCCAAATTCCTCTTTCTCTTTTAATAGTTTCTCTCTAAAAACAATATCTGTATCAACATCATTCCATAAACCCTCAACAATAGCTTTGATGTAAAGCCCAGAGCCACCAACAACTATTGGTATTTTGTTTTTTTTATGAAGTTCATCAATAATTTTTAAAGCCTCTATTTCAAACGTACTTACATTAAATTCTTCAGTAGGTTTTAAAGTATCTACAAAATGATGTTTAGTAATTGATAATTCTTTTAGAGTTGGTTTTGCAGTACCAATGGAAAGAACTTGATAGACTTGCCTGCTATCAGCAGAAATTATTTCACTCTTAAGGGATTCTGATAATTTTAACGAGAGTGAAGTTTTACCAGAGCAGGTTGGACCTAATATTACAATTACTCGCTTTTCCAACCCTCTTTTCCAATTAGTGGAACAAATTTAAAATTTGGGATTTCAATTGTTTTATATTCATCAGTTGAAATTTTTGAAATTATCTGCATCGTCTGTGTTTTTCTATCACCAACTGGAATTACCATTTTTCCCCCAACAGCAAGTTGCTTCAATAATCTTTTTGGTACCTCTGGTCCACCTGCTGTTACAATAATTCTATCGTACGGTGCCGATTCTTCCCAGCCTAATGTACCATCACCATAAATTAGTGCTGCTCTTATTCCTAATTCATCAAACAACTTTTGTGCTCTTTGATGAATTTCATAATTTCTTTCAATCGAAAATACTTTCATTCCCATTTCAACTAAAATAGCAGCCTGGAATCCTGAACCTGTTCCAATTTCTAGAACTTTATTTCTCCCTTCCAACTCTAATGCTTGTGTCATAAAAGCAACAGTGTAGGGTTGTGAAATTGTCTGTTCGTGTCCGATGGGAAGTGCAACATCAGAGTATGCGTGGTGCTTAATTATTTCAGGTACAAAAAGGTGTCGTTCAACTTTTAGAAATGCTTTTAATACATTTTCATCAGTGATACCCTTCTTATTTAATACTTTTATTAATTCTTCTTTTTCTGTTTCGTACATTTTATTTCAATAATTTTTAAAGAGTAAAGATAATACTAATTTTAATTTTATAAGGTAAGATATAAGTATTTTTTTTAATGAACTGCAAAAAAAAATGCCGAAATAAATTTCGGCATTTAAAGTAGTTGAATAACACCAATTATTCACTAACTACAGGAACTTCCTCTTTTTTTATTCAGAGGATTAGAAATATCAGTTAAAGCTAAGTTCTTAGATCCTAAATTTACTAAAAGTGTTTCTTCAATAACTGCTTAGGAACTATCCATTTTTTGCTATATGATTATTTTGCATAAATATTTATTAAAGTGGATAAATAAACAAATATGATAAGTATAACTCTTATTAAGTTTTCCATTTTATTCCCCCCAGAAAAATGAATTGTTAGATATATTAGCTGATGGTATAGACGGAGAAGTGTTCTAAATGTTTCTATTATTTTTCTATTTATTTAAAACTTGAATAAATAGTGGATATTATTTTGTAATTATGAATGGATAACACATTATTTACTATCAACAAAAGCACAACTTTTTTAAGTGCTAATTAAAATGAATGCAAAGCAAGCAGAGTTGTGCAAACTATCTCGAAATATTTTTAGGGTGTTAGGAAAATGAAAACAGAAGAAAGCCGCGAATGCACGAATAAATATTTTCATTCGCGAATTTGCGGCTGCTTTGTTTCAACTGGTAAATGTACCGCCTCATTTAATAAACTAAATATTTTTTTATTTGAGAAACTCTTCTAAGTATTTATACTTTTGGGTAAGTTCACCGTTGTAAACAATTACTGCTCGTTCAATCTCGGATGGAAATCCGGCATTTTCAAACGACTTAGTTTTATCAGCATTAACAATTCCCGGAACAAATTTATTTAGTGATGTGGAAAACTCAATTGAGGAATTTCTCGGCAATTCTGTTGGGAGATTATCAACGGCAATATCCAAAATCCCACTCCCTGCGTAGCCATCCGTGATTGAATCATCTTTTGGATTATACACATAAGCTGGATTATCGGATGGAGTTGATTTAACAGTAAACTCAACTGCTCCATCAATATCACAAGTGATGTCGCAAATAACATCAAGTTTATGTTTCTCTTTCGATTTGAAATATTCTTTGGTCAAAAATCTTGGCGATGCTTCCGTCCAATAAATGGCATTAACAAGTAAACTCATGAATGGAATATACTCTTCAAATTTTGATTTATATTTTTCTGGGTTTTTGAAATAATCCATTAACTCAAATTTATCCTCTTTGTTTTTCGGCTCAACAAGATGTTCCTCTTTAAACACAACTTTATAGAAATATTTATCCGATTTATTGTTGCTGAGCATCGCCGAAGTATGGTTGCTGAGCATCGCCGAAGTATCATCCAAGTTTTTTAATTCATCTGGTTCAATTACTTTGTGCGGAAGTACATCAAATATTTCCTGTGCTCCTTTAGAAACATTTCCGTAGCCCATAAATCCAAAAACAAATGGAGCTTTCTCAACTGCCATTCCATTCTCTGCAATCTCTCTTCCAACTTTTGCAATTTCCTCTTTCGCTTCTTCAACAGATTTATATTCGTATGCTGGTTTTAATTTTAATAGTGGAGTTTCGTAACCAAGATTTTTCAATCTAATTCCGTATCCATAAAGTGCATCAATCATTCCTGCAAGACCTGCATACTTCCCAAAGAAAACAAGACGTTTACCATCTTCATTAGCTATAGCTTCGTAGTCAATTAAAGTTGCATTCAAATCCATCAGCTTTTGGAGCAATGGCATATTGTAATCTTGCCCTTTAATTGTATGCGAAAAGAAAATATATGTTTTATCTTTCTGTAAAAGTTTTATCGGAATCTCTTTAACAGCAAACACAATTGGTGCTTCAGATAAATCCTCTTTTATAGTTACTCCAACTTCTGTGAATTCATTTTCCAAAAATGCACGGCGTTCAAATGGCTGAATTATTGTATCAATTCCAAAATTATTTTTTAATTTTTCCAAATGTTCTGGAATTAAAGGAACACGGCGTTCCCAAATATTTTTATCTTCTCGTCTAATTCCAATTAGTTTTTTCACGTATTTATATTTTCCTTAAGAGCTTAATAGCAGGCGGTTGATACAAATTACACGAATTTTTGTGAATTAGTTTTTATTAAAAAAAACTTTTTTTGTGTAAATCCGTGTAATTCGTGTTTTCTTTCCTACAAACTAAATATCAAATTTAATACCTTGAGCCAATGGAAGGTCTTTCCCAAAGTTCATTGTATTTGTCTGGCGTCTCATATATGCCTTCCAAGAATCGGAGCCAGACTCGCGTCCGCCGCCAGTCTCTTTTTCACCGCCAAATGCCCCACCAATCTCAGCACCCGAAGTACCAATATTAACATTTGCAATACCGCAATCACTTCCCCAATTAGAAAGGAATGTTTCAGCTTCCTGCATATTGTCTGTAAATATTGATGAGGAAAGCCCCTGTACTACATCGTTGTTAAGTTCAATTGCTTTTTCTACACTACCTTTATATTTAATTAAATAAAGGATTGGAGCAAAGGTCTCTTCCTGCACAATTTCGAAATGGTTCTCAGCCTCAACAATAGCGGGCTGAACGTAACATCCGGAGCCATACCCTTTGCCAGTAAGGGGTTTCCCACCATAAAGAACTTTGCCGCCTTCTTTTTTTGCCGATTCAATTGCAGCCATAAAATCTTCAACTGCTGATTTATCAATTAGTGGTCCAACGTGGTTTTTCTGATCCATTGATGAACCAATCTTCAAACCTTTATATGCTTTAACCAAAATTGTTTTAACTTTATCGTAAATTGATTCGTGAATAATTAAGCGGCGAGTTGACGTACACCTCTGTCCGGCAGTGCCAACAGCCCCGAACACCATTGCAGGAAGAGCCATTTTAAGATTTGCATTGGGAGTTAAAATTATTGCATTGTTTCCACCTAACTCTAAAATAGCTCTACCAAAACGAGCTGCAATTTTTTGTGCTGCCATTCTTCCAACTCTTGTTGAACCAGTAATTGATACAAGTGGAATTCGTTTATCATTTATTAATTTTTCACCAACTGTTGAACCTTTACCAATTACAAGTGAGAACAGACCCTCCGGCAATTTGTGTTTCTTAACAACTTCGCCTATAATATTTTGAACAGCAATTGCAGTTAACGGAACTTTTGATGAAGGCTTCCACAAGTTGGTATCGCCGCAAACCGTTGCTATCATTGCATTCCAAGCCCACACTGCTACCGGAAAGTTGAATGCAGAAATTGTACCTACAACACCAAGCGGATGATATTGGTCGTACATTCTGTGGCTCGGTCGCTCCGAGTGCATTGTAGAGCCATAAAGCATTCTCGATTGACCAACTGCAAAATCGCAAATATCAATCATCTCTTGCACTTCGCCCCAACCTTCTTGAAGTGATTTACCCATTTCGTACGTAACCAATTTGCCGAGCGGATCTTTATACTCGCGTAACTTATTGCCAATTTCGCGAACTACTTCTCCACGCTGTGGTGCTGGAATTTTCTTCCATTCCTTAAATGCCTCATGCGATTTTGCAATCACTCTTTCATAATCTTTTTCGCTTGCCTGAAAAACAGATGCTAAGTACTTTCCATTTAATGGTGAATATATTTTTAACTCTTGATTCTTTTCTGAACCAAACCACTTAACACCAGTGGATGCTCCAAAGTTTTTCTTTTTAATTCCTAATTTTTTTAAGAATTCCATTTTTACTCCATAATTTATTTCACTAAAACATTAAATTTATTTTTATTTCTTTTGATAACCTTCTCCAAAGAAGTCTCACAGACAAGGTTAACAATATTTATAAAACTACTACCACATTAAATATTATTTATTCTAAAAACTCTACACTACTCATAACCTTGAAGGTGGGGTGTAATAAATATTTACCATAATTTCGTGCCTCTGGCACTAAAAGAAATATTAGCTCCATAGGAGCAACATTATGGTAACAACCCATAAAAGTAATTAGAAGAAAGTCCCAGAGGGACGACACTAAACAAATTTAATTCAATTTTGGAACGTAGAATAAAAACACAAAACTAAGTATTTATTACACCCCACCTTGAAGGTTTTGCTTATTATTTAATCTTTGTCTCTATTTTCAAATCATTCATAACTGATAAAAGAGAAATTTTTGTCATCTTATCTTCAATATCTATTTGAATATTAGAAAATAGATTTTCAAAATATCCTAAATAATCATATCCATCATACCCATTAATATCCGAGACTTTCAAATGAAATGCTTTTCTATCCTCTATTGCACAATATATTTCCTGTAAGTGAATTTTTGATGGCGATTTCAATAATTGAAAACCGCCTTTGGTACCTTGGTTACTCTTAACAATTTTAGATTTAGATAATAACGACAAAAGCTTCCTTAATTTCGAGGCATTAATACCTGTATTTTCTGCAATCTCTTTACTCGTTTTTGGAGTGGGGGAACACTCTGCAAGAAAACAGAGAGCTTTGACTGAAGACGATAATTTTGTTGAAACTGACATAATTTCTTTAATTTGTTACAGTAAGTGTAACATTTTTTAACTTAAATGGCAAAATATTTTTGATTTTATAAGTTGTACTTTACAAAATATGAAGTTTTAAATTTGCTGCACCTGTTGTTAGTTTCAAAACAAACAATTTTGGTATTAATTTCCTATTTTTATTTTTCATTTAATTTAAGAGAACAGAATGCTTTACATTGTTGCAACGCCAATAGGAAACTTAAAAGATATAACTCTGAGAGCTTTAGAAATACTTCAAAAAGTAGATTTTATTGTTTGTGAAGATACCAGAACAACAGGAAATCTTTTAAGACATTTCGATTTGCATACAAAATTAATCTCTTTCAATGCAAGAATGGAAGAGAAGAAAATCAATTCTGTAATTAGCAGAATAAAATTGGGCGATACTTGTGCACTCTTATCTGATGCAGGAACACCAGCAATTTCAGATCCTGGAGTTAGATTGGTAAACATGGCTCATAAAAACGAAATTGAAGTAGTGGGAATTCCAGGAGCAAATGCAGCAATTTTGGCTCTATCAATTGCAGGTTTACCAACCGACTCATTTGTTTTCGAGGGATTTCTTCCACAAAAAAAGGGTCGCCAAAAGAAACTGAAAACCTTAGCTGAAGAAGAGAGAACAATCGTACTCTACGAATCGATGTACAGAATTGAAAAATTGATAAACGAATTAAACGAATATATGCCCAAACGAATTATTGCCATTGGACGAGAATTGACAAAAAAGTTTGAAGAATTATGGCGTGGATACCCAAACGAACTTCTAGAATCGTTACCTGAACACAAATTAAAAGGTGAATTTGTTGTAATTATTGCACCAATAAATTGGAAGTAAAAATACTAAATAATTCTGTATCGTTGAGGTAGATAGAAACTTGTAATTTCCATAATAAATTACATTTGAATAGCTCATTGGGGTTCGTATGCAGTTCCAAATCGAAAACTTGCATTTTCCACTATAGACTATTAGTTTTGTAATGAAATAAAAGGGGAAAATAATGACTATTATTACTATCAAAAATGATGAAAAATTATCCCGAACTCAATTTGAGAATTTGGAAGATTTATTGAATTGGGCGGGAAGTTATTTTATAGAGAATTTGCCATTATCCGAAGAAATAATTGATATGTTTGTCCAATCACAAAAACAAAACGTTCTTTTCCATTTCATGTTGAAATTCCACTAGATTCTATTTTAACTGGTTATATCATGGTTGAACATGTTAAATCTATAGATTTTAAGAGTCGGAAAATCAAACTTATTGAGAAAGCATCTGGAAGTATTATGAATGAAGTATTGGGTATTTTAGATGCGTGCATATATCAATAGCCTAACGAATAAGGTTAGATTGTGAGAGCGTTTTCCAGCGAACCACAATACTTAGACAAAGCTGTTCAGAATTAAAGGTGAGTCGTCTGCAATTATTACACTTTTCATTCTCTTCCCCTGTATAATTATGTTAACTCTGTTCGGTGTTCAAATTTTACTCCTCTAATTATTTGTTAGTATCATGAAAATATGAATTTTTTAAGTTTAATGAAAAAGTGAGATTTATTTTTGAGCTCTTTTAAATAATACTTTTCAATTAACCAGAATGATATAAGATTAACATTCTGTAATATTGATATAATTGCATATTTATGCAGTCAACTCTTTTCTTATATAATATTTGTAACAATCTCTTGACAAAATATCTATTTATCTCTATTTTCGTTTTCAAGATTTTAGTTCTTAAACATACTTTTTTAATTTTATCAAGAAAGGCTGAGGGATAGGCCCTGTGACGCCTTAGCAACCTGAAGATTTATTCAAGGTGCTAATTCCAACCCATTTATTTGGGAGAGATAAGGGACATATATTCTTTTTAACCTCTTATGGAATTTCTTCTTAAGAGGTTTTTTCATTTTAAATAAAACGGAGGATATTATGTCTGACAAATACAGATTCGAAACACTACAATTGCACGCTGGTCATGAGCCTGATTCAACAACAAACTCACGTGCTGTTCCCATTTACCAAACTACTTCCTATACATTTAATGATGCACTTCATGCAGCTAATTTATTTGGGCTTAAAGAGTTTGGAAATATCTACACGAGAATAATGAACCCCACAACTGATGTTTTTGAAAAACGGATTGCAGCATTAGAAGGTGGAGTTGCAGCAGTTGCAACATCTTCAGGAATGGCAGCACAATTGTTGGCAATTACTACAATAGCAGAAGTTGGCGATAATATTATATCAACTAACTTACTTTATGGCGGTACTTTTAATCAATTCAAAGTAACCCTACCACGTCTCGGAATTGATGTTAAATTTGTTGATGGCGATAATCCCGATGATTTTGAAAAATTAATTGATGATAAAACAAAAGCTCTTTACATAGAAACAATCGGAAATCCTAAATTAAACATCCCAAAAATTGATGTTATTTCTGAAATTGCACATAAACATGGTATCCCTCTAATTGTTGATAATACATTTGGTGCCGGCGGATTTTTAGCTCGCCCCATTGAACATGGAGCTGATATTATAGTTGCATCTGCTACAAAATGGATTGGTGGTCATGGAAATTCAATTGGCGGAGTTGTAGTAGATTCTGGAAATTTTGATTGGGGAAGCGGAAAGTTCCCTTCTTTCACTGAGCCATCTCCTGGGTACCATGGGTTAGTATTCAATGATGTTTTTGGAAAAGACTCTGATTTTGGAAATATAGCATTTATTATTCGTGCAAGAGTTGAAGGTTTAAGGGATTTAGGTCCAGCAATTAGTCCGTTTAACTCATTTTTATTACTTCAAGGTCTCGAAACTTTATCATTAAGAATAGAACGGCATGGAGAGAATGCACTAAAATTAGCAAAACATCTTGAGTCACATCCTAATGTTGAATGGGTTTGGTTTCCAGGTTTGGAAAATAGTCCTTCACACGAGAATGCAAAGAAATATTTAAAAAATAATCTTTTTGGTTCGATTATAGCATTTGGAATAAAAGGTGGAGCAGATGCTGGAAAATCATTTATAGATAGTGTGGAATTAGCATCATTATTGGCTAACGTTGGTGATGCAAAAACTTTAGTTATTCATCCATCATCCACAACACACCAGCAGTTATCGGATGAAGAACAATTAGGCTCTGGTGTATTACCAGAAATGGTTCGTGTATCTGTTGGAATTGAAAACATAAATGATATAATAGAAGATTTTGATCAAGCAATTGAAAAATCGCAAAATTGAAAAAACTGAACAAGAATTTTGATTTCAAGAACCCTTTGCATAACCTAAAATTTGATGTCATTCCCACATGATTCTAGCGGGAATCTCATTAAATATCAAGGTGCAAAGCCTTCTTATTCTTAACCCAAAGCTATTCAATCCCTTTGGATGTGATTAGATGATATACTTAAATAAAAAAGACTAGAATGAACGCAAAAACTAAAATAGTAAGTCTGTTTAATTTTAACGACCCACTTAAATTTGAAACCGGAGATGAACTATCTCCAGTTCAAGTGGCTTATCAGACTTATGGTGAACTTAATAGTGATGGAACAAATGCTATTTTGGTTTGCCACGCACTTACCGGAAATGCCCACGCTGCTGGAACAATTACTGAAATTGAAACGGACTTAAATAGTAATCCTGACTTATTAGAAAAATATTGTAAACTTAATAAAGGGAAAAAGGGTTGGTGGGATAATTTAATTGGTGAAGGTAAACTTTTTGATACCAATAAATACTTCATTATTTCATCCAACATTCTTGGAAGTTGTTACGGTACTACTGGGTCTGTTTCAATTAAAAATATGTTTCACAGAAAATATGGACTTGACTTCCCCACCGTTACAGTTCGTGATATGGTAAAAGTTCAAAAAAAATTACTTGAGCATCTTGGGGTTAAAAAATTAAAGACAGCTATAGGAGGTTCTCTCGGTGGAATGCAAGTACTCGAATGGGCTTTAATGTATCCGGAAATGCTTGAATCGATAATTCCGATTGCAACATCTGTGCAGCACTCGCCTTGGGCTATTTCGCTAAATCAAGCATCAAGAGAGGCTATAACTAATGATCCTATTTGGAACAATGGTAATTATAAAGAGCAGCCAACAAAAGGATTTGCACTTGCACGTAAAATTGCTATGATTAGTTACAGAAGCCCCGATTCATTTGAAGCTAAATTTTCGCGAAGTAGAAAAAGTGAAACTGGTGATAAATTAGATAAAGAGAATATATTTCAAATTGAGAGTTATTTAAATCATCATGGAAAAAAAATAAATGAGCGGTTCGATGCAAACACATATCTCTACTTAAGCCATGCAATGGATTTACACGATGTTGCATTAGACAGAGGAAAATTAGATGAAGTACTTGGTGAAATAAAAATTCCATCACTTTCAATTGGTATTTCATCCGATATTCTCTATCCCGCAGCAGAGCAAAAAAGAATTGCAGAATTGATTCCAAACTCTACCTATGCAGAGGTAGAATCGATACACGGGCACGATGCATTTTTGATTGAGTTTGAACAGATGGGGAAAATAATTTCTCTTTTCTTTGATAAAAACAATTTGTAATATTGTATATCACTTAACTGATATATAGTTGTTAAAAATGACACGAACAATAATTAGCATACCGAATGAATTAAAAATATGGCTTGACGATTTCAGCAAAAGCAATAATAGACCTACAGCCGAAACAATTAGAGAAGCAATTTATGCTTACAAAAAAAGAATGGAAATTGAAACGGAAGTTGATTTGCTTTCACAAACTTCTGGTTTATGGAAAGCAAAAAATAAAGATGGCTTAGAATATGTGGAATCATTAAGAAATGAGTGGTAAAATATCTTCTAAAAAATATTTAATAGATTCTGTAATTTTGATTGATCATCTCAATGGGTTTACTAAAGCAACAAATTGGCTTAAAAAGAATGGGGCTTTAAATTCTGCTATCTCAGTTGTAACAAGAGCAGAAATATTAGTTGGAACTTCAGAAGAAGAAAGACTGAAAATTACTACTTGGTTAAACAGTTTTGAATGTATTATTATTGATAAAGAAATTGCTGACTTGGCAGCTATATCAAGGAATAAATTTAGAATTAAATTACCAGATGCATTTCAAGTAGCAATTGCCTTGAAGAATAATTTACTTCTTGTTACCAGAAACACGAAGGATTTCAATAAAGAAATGGGGTTTGTTAAAATTCCATATAAAATCTAAAAGCATTTACATTTTCTGAAAAAGAAATGTCTGTGAGACTCCTACGGAGAAACTAATCTTGGAATTTTATTTCTTTTACTCGAACTGATTTCCTCACTACAATTTCTAAATCACAAGCTACATTGCTGTTTATATCGTAAATAATAGGACCACAAATTATACGAACAATGAAGTCTTTGTTTTATAGACTTTGTTATCCCCTTTCTTCTTTCAATTCTTTGTTTAGTTTTACTTTTATTCCCATATAAAAATTAATTCCTTGATTTGGTATTTCTAATGTCTTAAATAGTGAGAGGTGGTCAATAAATTTAGTGTTTAATAAGTTGTTAATACCTGTTGTAATTTCTATCGGATTGTTTTTAGTTGTGATTTCAAAGTTTAAACCAATATTTATTAGGTTATAATCATTTGTTGGGGTTTCGAAAATACTTGTTCTGTTTTGTTTGAATTTATAAATATGTTGTACAAATACGTTTTTTAGCTTTACTTTTCCTTTATGAGAAAATTCAGTACTTATTGTTGAGCTGAGCTTTGTCTGAGGAATTAATGGGAGTGGATTTCCATTTCTATCTTCTGCAATAACAGTTGAAAGATTACTTTCTAAATGCAACCAATGAATTTTATGTGGGTGATAATGGAAACCCAATTCACCGCCATATAAAAAGGCATTAGTTTGCAAATATTCAAAAACATGATTGTTATCAATAGATATTTCTGTTGGGGAAAGGAAAATATAATTTTGAATAGCATTGTAGAAAGGATTTACTGAAAAACTTAAATGTTCGTCTTTGTAATCAAAAGAAAAATCAATTTGAGTAGCATTTTCATTTTTAAGATTAACATCACCTTTTATATAGCGATTAGTTCCGTGATGCACACCATCAGAAAGTAATTCGGTTGTATTGGGTGCTCTAAAACCACTTGAAATATTGGCTCTTAGTTTTGTTTTTCCCATTTTATAAACTGCTCCACCTGAAAACGTAAGTCCGCTATATGAATTTTTAATGGCTGGAAAACTACCTTCCTCTTCTTCTTTTTCTTCTTCGTGATGCTCTATTATCATTTCTTTGGTGTCAATATTTCGATAGTCTGCTCTTATTCCTCCTTGTAATTGAAGTTTGTTAAAATTCAAGTTACCTAAAACAAAAGCACCAAAATCTATTGTTGTTGCATCTGGAATTAATATTTCGTCTCCATTATTTTTATTTTCTTGTGCCATTCCTTGCGAGCCTACTATAAAATCAAATTGGTCTTTAAAAGATGGTGAATACCATTTCAAGTTATAAGTAAATGTGTTTAATTTTAAACCTAATGCATGATTATTACTATCATCTTCAAACTCTTTTCGGTAATTGTTGGTATATCCTAAAGTAAAGTTTAGTTTTGAATTACCTGTAAATATTATGTTTTCAAAGCTTAAATTGTGATTGTCAATTGTCTGAAATGGCAGTATGAGTTTTCTTTGAGTGGCATTAGTGTAAGTAGCATCTTCTACTATTCCGTAATTATTTTGCAGATAACTGTACCTAATATTTGAAATCCAATTTTTTGTGTTGAAACCAATTGAACTTTTAATGTTTTTTTCGTCAAATCGTGTATTAAATACTCTGTCAAAATTTGGTACTTGGTAATCTGCTTGTGAAGAATACGCACCAAATAGATTAAATTTCAAGTTTCCTCTATTGATTTTAAACCCTACATTACTTATAGAACCTAAAGTATTTGAAAGAAATTTTATTTGAGCAAATCCTTCAACTCTATTCTGACTTGCATATCGTTCGTCAATAAAATATAGCACACCACCCAAAGCGTCCGAACCATAAAGTAATGATGCAGGTCCTTTTATTACTTCTACACTTTCTATACCTACTTCTCCAACTCCCAAACCGTGTTCATCTCCCCATTGTTGATTTTCAATTCTAATTCCTTGAGCATAAGTTACGATTCTGTTTCCTGATAAACCTCTAACTACAGGTTTGCCAATTCCTGCTCCAGTTGTAATTTGATCTACACCTGAAATATTACTGATGGCTTCTGACAACGTTAAAGGGGAAGTTTGTTGTAATTCAGTAATTTTTTTATGCTCAATACTTACAATATTTTCTCCTTGCAATCTACCAGCCGGTGCAGAAACCACAACTTCTTCTAAATCAAAATGACCTTGTTCAAGATAAAATATTTTTTCTTTAGTAGTGTCAAGATTTATGATTTCATCAATAATATTGTAACCAACAAAAGTTATTTGAATATGAATTGTTTTTTGATTGAAATGTTCAATTTTAAAAATTCCATTATTATCAGTTGTAGTTCCTGTTTTTAAATCTACAAAATAGATTTGTGCGTAAGGGATTGGTTCTTTACTTTCTTTATCTAAAACTGTTCCTGTAAAGTTTTGCCCAAAAACTGTTATTGATGTGAGTAAAATTAGAGTGATACTTATAATGTTTTTCATAATTAGTTATAATTTGTTGAAATTTTTCATAATTAGTTATTATATTTGTAACAGTGTTGCAAATATAGAAATAGTTTTTATTTTATGCAACATTGTTGCAATAATAATTTTATGACAATAATAACAATTTTATGACAAATTTATTAAAGAATAAAAAAATAAGTGAAACCCCTTTCAGAAAAGAAGTTCTATCTATTTTTACTAAATACAATAATGCAATTCCTTTGTCTATAGTTGAGAAAGAATTAAGAGAATACAATCGAATTACGCTATATCGGACGATAAAAATTTTCTTAGAAAAAGGTATTATTCACGAAATCATTATAACTGGAGAAAAATCGAATTATGCAATTTGTCAAGAAGAATGCGTTACAAATTTACATTATCATCAGCACATTCATTTTAAGTGTAACAGATGTGGAATAGTCTCTTGTGTTGAAATAGGGAAATTTCCTGCAATAATACTGCCCAAATATAAAATTGAGCAATTAGAAATACAAGCTACAGGGTTGTGTAAAAAATGTAATGCTTGATTGCTCTAAACTCTCATTTTTTTCAATAACCACTAGCATTGTGATAAATGTAAAGATTTAAAATATTTAATCAATTCTGTAATACTTCTTAAAAATTATAAATCGGGCTATTTTTTTTGAAAAAGGAATGAAACCAATCTTGGTATTTCAGCCCTATTCTTTTCATCAAACCACTCATTTAGTTCCAATAATTTGAAATTATTTTTAGCGGCTGATTGCAAGTAATCCGAAATGTGATGAACAAAAGTTTCTAATTTTACAATTTCATTATTCAATTCAAACCGTGCTTTACTTCCAGCATATTGCTTGAAAGGATGAAGTTCACAAATATAGAACTGTCCATTTACAGATAGTGATTTGTGTGCTTCAGCGAAGATGAAATCCAAATTGTTGATATGTTCTAAAATTAGACTGGATGTTACCAAATCAGCAGAAGTATTATTGAATGTCCACTCTTTTGTTAAATCAGCTTGTAGAAATTTTACTTTGTCCGATTTAATTTTCCTTTTTGCTTTTCGAAGCATTTCGGATGAAAAATCGACTCCGAGAAGTGAATCACATTTATCAATTAACCATTCTGTGTTTTTGCCAGTACCACAACCAAGTTCAATAATTTTTGAAAAACTCTTACCAGCAAGAATTGATTTCGAAATCGCTAATTCTAAATCACGAGTTACATTATCGTTTGTGTCGTAAGTATCAGCCCACAAATTATATGCTTCATCAATTTTCATTTTAAGCTAAGGCTACATCAAGAAACATCATAACAGTAAAGCCAATCATTGCACCAACTGTTGAGTAATCGGTTTCATGTCCGGTTTGCGATTCTGGAATTAGTTCCTCCACAACCACAAAAATCATAGCACCGGCTGCAAAAGCCAACGCATACGGCAGTATTGGCTGCACTGTGATAATTAAATATGCACCAAGAACGCCGGCAATTGGTTCAACAATTCCGGAAAGCTGTCCATAATTAAATGCCTTTAATCTCGAAAAACCTTCACGCCTTAACGGAATTGAAACGGCTGCACCCTCTGGAAAATTTTGTAACCCAATACCAACTGCGAGAGCAATGGCTGGTGCCAAAACACCCATTTCCGGATTTAAAGCTAATGCACCAAATGCAACACCAACGGCAAGTCCTTCGGGTATGTTATGTATAGTAATTGAAAGCACAAGTAAAATACTTCTTTGCCAGGGGGTTTTTATTCCTTCTGCTTTATCAATAGTTAAACCCATGTGAAGATGCGGGAGTATTTTATCAACTGCAAATAAAAAGACTCCGCCAGATAAAAACCCTACAACTGCTGGTATCCATCCTGGCGTACCACTCTCCTCTGCCATTGCTATAGCGGGTGCTAACAATGACCAAAAACTTGCAGCAATCATAACACCGGCAGCAAAACCAAGCATTACATTTAACACTCTTCTATTTATATTTTTGAAGAAAAAAACCATCGCAGAACCAAGAGCAGTAAAACCCCAAGTAAAGAGAGTTGCTCCAAGTGCTAATAACACTGGGTTATATTCAAGTAACCATTCTATATTCATTTTATATTTCCTATCATTAATAAATCTAAATCGAAATATAGAGAATATGCAAATTTAAAATCAATGTTTCCTTTTGTGGTAATAACTCTTTAGAAATATCAGACGTGTCAAAACTCTTAATGGAATAAACGTAAATAATTTATATTTTTGTTTTAGTATTTTTAAGTGTTAGAAAAAAATAATAATTCATAATATTGGTTTATCGCCTTATGTTAATTTCCACTTTATAAAACAAAATGCTCAAATTTTATCTTACTATAACATTTATAATATCCATTTATTTGGTTGTAGAATACTATCTTCTATCTATCTCAATACGAAAAATACCTCTGCGAATATTAGTTAACGGAACACGCGGAAAATCTACTACTGTAAAAATAATCTATAATATTTTGCAGAAAAATGGATATAAAGTCTATGCTAAAATAACTGGTAATAATCCCATTTTATTTAACCATGATGGAACAAAAAAACTATTAAAAAGATTTGCCCCCATTAGCATAAAAGAAAACATACGGTTGCTACGGCAGATTGCCAAAGAGAAGTCGGATGCTATGGTAATGGAGTGTATGGCGTTACAATCAGAAACACAAAAGATTCTTAGTAAAATAATTTTTAAGCCTCATTATGCTATAATTGTTAATGTTCTGCCCGACCATCAAGAAATAATGGGGGATACAATTGAAGAAAATTTATTAACCTTACTTGAATGTGTGAATAAAAACTCAACCTTACTTGTAACTTCAGAAACAAACAATATTTTGAAAAATGTAAACTGCACACATAATAAAGTATCTATTGTAAGCCAAACTGAATTTAATTTTGATTTTAAAAATATTCCCAAAGAGATTATTAGTGAAAGCTGGTCTATTATTAACGGGATAACAAAAGAGTTAAATTTGGATAAACAAATTGCAAGGGATCAATTTTTATTTGAATGGCAGACTATAGATAAAAACATTAAACTTGAAATCCCAAAATTGAATATTGAAATTTGGAATTTATTTTCAGTCAATGATATTGTTACAACAAAGAGGTTTATCCAATTTTCGACTAATGTGAAACCGAAAAATGATGTTGGTTTTATATTAAATTGCAGAATGGATAGACCTTTACGAACAAAAGAATTTGCTCAATATATTTCGGATAATTTTAAAACTTCAAAAATACTACTAATGGGAAATGGTAAATATTTAGCAAAAAATATTTTCAAAAAAAATAATTTTTCAAAAGATAATATAGTAATGTTTAAAGAGGATAGAACAATTATGAATATTGAACAAATAATTACAAAAAATTCCACATTCTATTCTATCGGAAATAATAAAGGAACCGAGAAGTTACAAATGGCAATAATGAATTTTACAACGAGAATGGGAGTAGCAAAATAATATGTTAGTTGCTGCATTTGGAATTGGAATAGTTATTGGGTTTCTATTTTTTGAAATTACAGGACTTATTGCAGGTGGTATAATTGTACCCGGCTATTTGGCTTTGTTTATAAATGACCCTGTGAAAATATTAGTAACCCTTCTTGTGAGTTTAATTACATACGGTATTGTTTATCTTTTTGCAGGCAGACTTATTGTTTTTGGAAAACGCAGATTTTTCATTATGATTCTAATAGGTTTTATTATTCGGTCCATTTTGGATTACCTAAATCTATTTATAGTGGATTCGGGAATTGAGTTACAGGCAATTGGTTATATTATTCCTGGAATTATTGCTAATGAATTTTTTAAACAAGGAGTTGCAAAAACAGTAATGGCTATTACAATTGTGGTAAGTATAGTTTATTTAATACTTAATTTATTGAAATGATGGGGCTAACCAAAGACAAAAAAAACAAGTTGGGAATTAAATTTTCTTCTTTGCAATTATTTGTTATATCCACTGTTGCTGTTATGATAATTTTGTTAGTTCAACTTACAGAAGTAAAAACACCGCATAAGAGAAGTGGTAAAATGCAAAGTGCTGCAACAAAAATGCAACAAGCCGAAAATGTATTAAGAGCTTTTCGTGAAGCAAACAATTTTGAAATAAATTTACAAAACGATCCTTTGCAATCAGGATTTATAGGCATTGAGTTCTCTCCTATAACTACTACCTTGGGTGATTTAAGAGCAAAGCAAACCTCCACCAATCCGGATTTTTCAGCGTTATTTATTCGCTGGTTTTATGAACTTGGGTTAGAAAAAGGGGATAAAGTAATTATTCATATATCAGGTTCTTTTCCTGCATTAGGCATTGCTTCAATTATTGCAAGTGAAGAATTTGGGTTAGAACCAATAATACTTAGCTCAATAGGGGCTTCAAGTTTTGGTGCAAATATTACTAACCTAACATATTGGGATATAGAAAATTTACTTTTTAGAGAAAAAATTATTAATAACAAAACTCTCTACGCCACGCCTGGCGGGCAGAATGATAATGGTTCATCATTTTGGGAAGGTGGTTTGGAGGCAACAAAAAAAGCCGCCGCAAGAAATGCCATGCAAATTACTGTCCCAAAAAATTTATCAGGTGCAATAGAGAAAAAAATGGACTTTATTAATTCACAAAAGCCTTTTAGTTTGTTTATTAACATTGGTGGAAATCAATCGGCACTTGGCACAGTACCCTGTAGCATGGAATATACACACGGTTTAATTACGGAATCTATTCGAAGCAACAACACTACTTGCTTCGGTCTAATTCAGAAATTAAATCAAAACAAAATACCAATTATCCACATGCTTAATATTAGGGAAATAGCTTTAGAGAATGGGATAGATTTGCTTCCTAATCATACCCAAAAACTTGGTGAAGCAGATATTTACTTTATCAAAGAAAAATCAAAACTGTTGATTGCTATTTTGTTGTTTTTTTTGATTTTAATAATTGGTGCGATTACAAAGTTGAATAGAAAAAGATTTTACCAAATTTCGGATAATTCCAAAACTGTTTTAACAAGCAAAAGATGAAAGTTTATTCTTTTTTCCAAATCCATTTTTTGTGTTGTTTCAAAAGTAAATCCCGGGATTTCTAAATACTTTCCTGCCCACCAAGCCGCACTATTTAAAATTGGGCGTTCTATTGCCGAAAACTGTTCCTCACTAACATCAATTGTTTCGTTAATGGTATCTATCAAGTTCATCACTATCCAGGATGCTTTTTCATTTGGATAATAGATAATCGTCTGCCCTAAACCTTTTTTACGTTTACTTTTTTTTGGTGTGTCTAAATGGAAAAATCTTGCTTCGTGTATATCTATAAAAACATTTACTTTGTGTTCTCGTGTTAATTGTTCTATTTCGTATGCCATCTGCTCCATCGGCAATCCGCTCTCTTTACCTGGGTAACAGCGATTTAAATTACCTCGTTCATAATCTGCACCGTCAGGAACAGGAATACGGCGACTTTTATTAATTATCGATTGCTTATTGGCAAGTGGAATTAAAATTACTTTGCCACTTTTCGGTAATTTATTTTCAAGTTGTTCAAGTAATCTAAGTGCAGCTTCGTAACCTGCAGGTTCATTACCATGAGTTCCTCCTAATATCATTACGTTTTTTCCACTTATTCCGGAATCAAAAATAAATGCAGGTGTGGCGTATTGAGTTCCTTTCATTATTTGAACTTGTTTTGCATTCTTAATATTTGGGAAATTATTAATTATCCGTTGTGCATCATCCGTTATTGTATATGATGATGAACATCCAACACTCATTACTAAAACTAATAGCATTATAATTATTTTTAAATTCATATTCTTAAACCCCATTATTTACTCTCTATTTGCAATGGATTCCCATTCAAAATAATCTGGAGTAAACTCATACTCCATTAATGCTTCGGCAGTTTCATCTGAGATGGGCTCTATTAATCCATAGATTGCTCCTAATTTTCCAGGAGACAATTCAGGTTGTGAAACTATTTTTACAGATACCTCAGTATTCTTAAAACGATTGAGAAGATTTTTCGTGAACATAAAATCTGCCATCAGCGGATTTGGGTCTAAAAATTCTTTAACCTCAACACCATGTGCTTTAAATGCTTTTTTAAAAAGTGTATCAACATAACCGTAGTGCGTGCAGTTATAGCTTACGTATAAAGGCTCACCAGTATTTTCATATTTTTGCATTGCCTCTTTTACGTATATATTAACGAGTGATTTTGTAGTATCGCTATCAGGACCTCGTTCAATTCTTCCAGCAAGTTTTGGGCATGCTTCTACATAAATATTGTTTTTATTTATGCCTAATTCGAGAAGCCCTTTTTTATGCTGCCCCTGTTTTACTGTAGTTTTAGTTGCAAAAATAATCACGTTAGAGTTTGGGTCTTTCTCTAATTTTTCATTAATTAAATCTATACCAGTTTCAACAATTCCAACAACAGGAAATTTCACTGTTTTGGAAAACTTTGTATAATCATAAATAACTGATAATGTATTACAAGCAATTAATAACATATCCGGTTGGAAATGTTTTTGCATTGCCTCTAATGCATTATTAAAAACCTCTACTTTCTGCTCGGTTGTTTTCATCGAGTTGTAGCCTGATTTTTTATGGGGTTGCGAATTAAAAAATATGATTTCAACATTTTTGAACACACCTGAATTTTTCATTCTGCTAACAACATCGGCAGCAACAGATACACCACCCAGCCCCGAATCGGTTACAACAATTTTCACATTTTCTTTTTTGAAGAACTCACTTAATAATTCATCAAACGATTTTTGTGGTGCACTTAGTTGATAATTTGCCAATAGTAATATTGCCAATAAGCTATAAAGGTATTTTGTCTTTTTCATTTTAACTCCATTTTTTAATTCACTTCTAAAAACTTCAACAGGACTAAAGTATGTTTGAGAGTTGCTCTATTGTGTTTCCCTCGTGTAAAACACGTGGTTAATCAGAACATAACTTTTCTAAGTAAACTCATCTTTAGTTTTTAATATCCAACAGCAACGCCATCACGGCGAGAATCTGCTCCACCTCTTAGCTCCTTTGTTTTGGCATCAATAAGAATTCCTTGAGCACCTCCAAAATAGTTATCAAAATCCGGATGAACTTTCACTTTATGCCCAAGTTTTTCAAGTTCGTTTATTACTTGCTCTTCAATTCTTCCCTCAACGTGTAAAATCTTTTTTGAAGTATGAATACGCGGAGCCTCAATAGCATCATCAATACCCATATTAAAATCAATAATATTCATTATAATTTGTGCTAAAGCTCCTATAATACGTGAGCCTCCGGGAGTTCCAATTGTAAGAAATGGCTTTCCATCTTTTAAAATTAGTGTTGGTGCAATGCTACTAACTGGTCTCTTGTTTGGCTCAATTGAATTAATGGTTCCAGCTTGTTTAGAAAAATCTCCAAGATGGTTATTGAGTAAAATCCCTGTCCCCTTAACTGTAATGCCCGAACCGAACCAATGATTTATACTTTGAGTTAAAGCAACTATATTCTCATCTTTATCTACAACAGATAGATGAGTTGTGCTGTTAGATTCATTATCCAATATACGTTTAGCATTGTAATCAAAATTTGCTTTTTTCGGATTAATATTTTTTCGTACCTTTTCAGCATATTCTTTGCTTGTTAAAATGTTAACTGGAACAGAATGAAAATCCGGGTCAGCCATATTTACAGATTTATCGGCTAATATAATTTTCATTGCCTCAGCAAGTATGTGAATATACTCGGTGCTATTATGTTTAAGCGAACGTAAATTATAAGTCTCAAGTATGTTTAACAACTCAACCAAATGAGTCCCACCACCTGATGGGGGAGCAGTAGAAATAATTTGATACCCATTGTAAATTCCCACAATGGGCTCTTTTATTATAGCTT
>JAKIUC010000004.1 GCA_021647785.1 Melioribacteraceae bacterium | reverse complement strand
ACCAATGTTTTTCTTCAATATCTTCTGATACGGTTTCTCCCAAAAATAACAGTAGTGATTTTATTCTATTCTTTTGTCTTGTTTGGTCTGTTACTAACTGTCTTCTCAAACGTACCAGCACTCTTAATGATTCTGCTTTTTCTTTCGGTATGTATATCCCATCCAAATGTCCTACACTCAATTCTCTTGCTAATTTTCCAGAATCTATTCTATCGGTCTTTCTTCGTCTTTCTCTACTTTTTGTTGGTACGTCTGCCGGATTTACTATTATATTTTTTATCCCTAAAGTTCGTAACTCTCTATCTGCCCAAAACCCGCTAAACCCAGCTTCATAAACACTATAATATTCTCCCTTAGGATAATGCTTTGTTAAATATTTATAGAGTTCTTCAGGAGTGGGGTTCATTGATAATTTCTTTACTTTCATTCCGTTAATCACTATTGCTATATCCCACGACTTTTTGTGTACGTCTATCCCTACATAAATCTTTTGTCCGCTAAAGTTTAATTTGTTATTTTTCATTCTGATATCCTTGACTGTTAATGATGTTTTCTTAAAAATAATCATAAATTGACTAATTTCAATTTTGCAGCAAGGATATCTTTTTTACTTTTTAAACATACAATCTGCGAGGAGCTTTTCCCCGAAGCAATCTTTAGAATTCAACTCAAAATCGACAGATTACTTCGGCAAAGTACGCCTCGTAATGACAGATATAAGCTTTTTTAAGTTGACTCATTTATTTATTCTCTTATTGTATCACTAGTTTTTACTTAGCGTAATTGGTTTTCTCAAGAGTGAGGCATAGTTATTTTTAATTGCCACGTCAGAATTTCTACAAAATTTGTATCACCAATTCTTATGTTAGTTGATATTAACTATACGGTTGACTCCAACATTATTGTTTACGCAAATAAAAAGGAATTTTGTGTGCAAACCAAGTTGCAAGAATTTAACGGCAGGATATGGTAATAAGCGGTTATTTATACAGTTAAGAATAAAACTATTTAAGCAAAAGCAGCTTTTTTGATAGTGCTTTACCTGATGATGTTTCCAAACGTGAAATATAAATGCCTGCTGCAAAATTGGTGGCATTCCATCTAACAGTATATGAGCCTGCATTTTTTTTACCACTAACCAAAGTTTCAACTTTTTGCCCAAGTGCATTATAAATACTTAAACTTATATCACCCTTCTCTGGTAAACTGTACCCTATTATTGTTTCAGGATTAAATGGATTGGGATATGCGTAGATTTCATATTTCTCCGGAATATTATCTTTCAAAGAATTATCCGAAACAGAAGTAATAGTTGAATAGCCATAAATATCCAACTCAGTCATACTATTCCAAGCACTTACTGAATTACCATGTACATTCACTCTAACATATTTACCAGGAAGGTCACTAAAATCGACACTCTCTTGCTCAATTGATGTTGCTGTGTTCTGCCCGCTAAAAACTTGCTGCCAATTTATTGAATCAGCAGAAACTTCAACATCAAAATATTCTATTCGCTCATTACCTTTATGCCATGCTATTGTTAAGTAAGAGATAGTCTTTGATGATTCCAAATTATATTGTATCCATTGTTCTCCTTCAGCAGACCAGCGTGTACTCAAATTGTTGTCAATAGTATTTGCAGGGGAATTTGGGCTTTCAAAATCACTAGCAAAAAGAGTACTAATAGGTAGTTCTTCAGATACTTTTACCTGTTCAATAAAATTTGCAGTTACGGTTTTCTCTCCATTCATGATAAGAATTGCCGGACTCATATCGCTAACAAAATCACCACTCCAGCCATCAAACTGAAAACCTTGGTTTGGTGAAGCAAGTAAGGAGACCTCAGTACCTGCAAAGTAATTGTTACCGGCTGGTGTAATCATAACGCTTCCACTTCCGGAAGTACTTACATCAAGAGAGTAACTTTGATTGTTGGAGAAAGTGGCAGTTATATTTTTTTCACCATCCATTAGTATTTCAATAGGATTTTCTGTTCCTGTAATATCACCACTCCAGCCATCAAATTGCCAGCCTTCTGCAGCAACCGCACTAACCGATATTGTAACACCTTCTATATATGAACCCCCTGGCGGCGTAATACTACCCTCACCAGATTTATTAATATTTAATTTATATTGTGTGGGGAATGTACCTGTGGGATATTCAAAAGCTCCAATATCCCAACCCAAACCTTGTGGGCGGACGTTCCCATCATAATCTACTTTAATATCAATACCATATAAATCGAAAAAAACATCGTAAGCACTTGATGCAATACTTGATGCATCTATTGCAGGGCTTCCTTCCTGCAAACGGAAATCAGCATTCGCAGGATCTACCATTAGTGGATCTTCCAAGATACAATCAAGGCATGGACTGATATTATTATTAAACAAAAGGTTTGTGTATATCAAATCAGTTCCGCAAGAAGTACAATATTTGTAAGCATTGTTACTCTCAGTAATTATATTATTGGAAAGTTCAAAAAAGGGTTTAGCACGTCTTTCAACTCCTGTACCAACATTATATATTGTATTATTTGCAACCACTGTTGCGTCTCTGTTCACTGCAATCTCAACATCATGAATAATGTTACCTATTACATAGGGGTGTGTAGTCGCTTTCGATGGAGAGACCACTGGATCAATTGCATCAACACTATTGTAGATATGATTAAAAATTATCCAGATATTTTCCTGATCACCTTCATCATTTATTCTTATTGCCTCTCCTGCTGAGGAAGACATAAGTATTTTGTAACCATAAATTTCATTTTGCGAAATAATGATATTGGTTGCACCCTTCACATCTATTGCATTTTCACCATCTTCATACATTTTATTTCGCCCAATAAATATGCGGTCTGCAAGAGGACCTATATTTGGAACCCAGCTTCTATTTATAATCTGAACTCCATCATCACCATTGTTATAAATCTTGTTATCAACAATCCAAACATTTTGTGTTGCATCGTCGATCATAAAACCAAATCTTCCGGTTTCATAATTTACAGGATATGGACCATTGTCATGAATATCGTTATCATAAAAAACCAAATGTTCTTTCAGATGACCTGGAGTAAAATCATTTTTCCACGTCCAGATATAAATACCGTTACTTGATTCACCAGTAACTTCCGAGTGCCGTAAAGTAAAATGGTTTGTTGGTTGATAAATTTTCATTTGAGGACCATTTATCAGAACATTTTCAATGATGACGTAGCTGTTATCTCTAATAAGAATATCTTTGCTCCCTCCAATCTCAAAACGGGTTTCGCTATTTGCACCACGGATAAATATAGGCTTACTCGCTGTTCCTAAATTATTAACAATGGGCAGATAAGTTCCACCATGAATTGATTGCGAATAATTATAGGGACCATTATGAACCTCAACAACACTACCTTCTGTAATATTTTTAGGTATGGTTAATCTTGGAAGTGCAGTGGTGCCAAAAGGATTATTAGTATCAGTGGCATTAGGGTCAGTCTTATCAACGTAATGTGTGAAAGGACCATTACCAGCATCTTTGTATGCCTCTAATCCATTGCCGAAATCGTACTGAGCGTCTGTGTACATCGTATGCGATTCTTCAATTCCAAATTCCGGAGCTGGAATACCAATAGGGGGCGTATAGGTTTGAGCCACAAGTAATAAGGGTAAAATAGTAATAGTGAAGAATAATATCCCACACTGGTTCCAATTAAATATTCTGTTTCTAAATTGTATAGTCATTTCTATATCCGCTGAAAATTTTAAGTAATATGAATTGTGTTAAAGTACTTTCCTTTAGTCCACTTCGTCTAAAATTACACTCAATCGAAAAATATTATATTTAAATATTCTCATCAAACTTAAAGGATTCAATGGCAGAATTATGTAACAAGTGGTTCAATATTTAAAACACTAATTTGAAAAAGATATAGGTTCTCTAAGTGCTTTAAGGTCTATAATTATTGTAGCAGGAAATTCTGTATCCTTATCAAAGCTAACTATATCAACCTCACCATCTTTTTCAATCTTTACCGTATTGTTATCAAGCCGTGTTATTACTGGATCATCAGTACCAGGCTTTACAGGATAGACTAATGTAAGAAAATGGTAATTGCTCTGCGGTTCTTTGTTGGTAAACCAGAAATTGTGCTGAGCTACTTTATTACGATATCTCTCCTTTTTCATATCAATTGCAGTCCAAATAGTATTCTTCATATAATCATTGCCAGTTATCGGATTTTTATATTGATCCAGATCTTTCATATCTAAAAATTCTAATGATTCAGGAAACGCAACTTGTTTTATTAATACTTTTACATCATCAATAGTATATGTTAGAAGCCCATCATCACTGTTATACTTTGCATTGCTTTCAGGAAGTACTCGGTATCGCCAAGAAAAACGAGAAGGTCTTTCGGGTGCAGTTTTAAGATCGTCATATACAACAAGATATTTGTCGCGTATAAAAAGCATGTGTCTGCGGAATCGTTCCAGTTTGGGTGCTCCCTTTTCTCCAAAAAGTTCTTCATCATAATCTATTTGAGTCCTTAATGCCCAATCATCCACAGTTAAGGAACCATTCAGCTGTGTATCCATTAGACCTAATGTGTGCCTGTCAATTTTTCTACCTATCACATATTCATTCTGTTTTGGATAAGCATTTGTAGCATCACCCATCCAATACGTATAGTTGTCACCTTCTTGATAAGCAAGTGTAACCCCGCGATATCCAGATTCACGCGTCTCCTCAGTCCAGGTTTGTCCTATTCCATCAACCATAATAGTATTATGTGCAATGGTTTGAAAACCATATGGGTTCTCATCTCCTGAATGCCCACCAAAATTAAGATGCTTACCATAGGCATACATTTGAAAAGTATTTTCATTATTGTACTTGTCTCCACGATTAGCCCTGCTACAAAAAATAACACCTACACCCTCATTAAATGAATATGGTTCCGTGGGTGGTGCGCTATGTGCCATTACAAAGCCTGTTGCAGGAAAAATAAATTTTGTTTTGGAGGAAGTGATAGGTTTCAGATCGTCCGTAAATTGCAAAGGGGCAACTGCATGTATCCAAGGACGCCATCTAAAAGATTTTTTTTCACCAAGGTTCCGCCAATAATTGAGGGTCTCTCCACTTTCAGTTATGTATGCAAGTAGATTAAAGACTTCCATTCTATGTTCCTTACCAGCCCCATGTGTACCAATTCGTCCAAAATGGGAATATTCCATTCCTATTGGTACAAGTGCAGGTAAATACTCAGAGTACTGCTGGTAAAGCGGATTTTTACCTAATTCAAGTTCAGGAAGGGCACTCTTGAGATACATAAGTTGAAAAATTAACCATTTCAAATGGGATGAACTATAATGGGAGCCAATATCATAACCTCCGTTTTGAGCCACATTTTCACCTACGCTGATAATAAAATTAGTAACCCAGCGAAAAAATCTACGTGCTGTTTCACTCTTTTCATACATTACTAAAGCAGCAGGATAGGTATCCAAAGCACCCTCCCACGAATGACCAGATGCAGTTTCCATTGCTAAACTTGCTCTACCAATTCTTGGATCATTTTTCCCACCAGTAAATATTGCTCCACCCCACATAAAATCATACATAAATTCATCTAACCGCCATTGCATACTTTTCTCGAATATTGCTCTATCTTCTTCCGAGAAGTCATTATAAAACCAGTCATAAATACAAGCAAGAAATTCTGTAATAGATGTATTATCCTCAGAATCTGCTCCTACTCCCATCCCTTCAGGACTTGAAGCACCACCTTTGGGATATGAAGCTATTGTTTTCCATATATCAAGTATATTTTTATATTTTTCATTACCGGTAATTAAATAAGTAAATGCTGTTATAGTTAGTTCACGCGTTAGTCTATAATAAAATCCGTATGTATATTCAGGTTTATTCAAATCAGTTTTGGGCCAGTTATTCCACCATTTATGTTTGGTTATACTATCAGCCACTCCAACAAAATCTTTTATGAATATAGGATCATTTATAAGTGTGGCACGTAATTCTTCAAGTTGTTCCTGGTTGAAAAGTAATCTTGGATGCTCTTTAAAATTTGGGTTTTTTAATATTGAACGATCCCATTTTGGTGTTCCTTCAGGTATGTTTACTGCAAAAGTTTTTGTCCAGGAAGATGGTTCAGTTTCTCCGTATAAGATGTAACCTACACGCCAGTAATATTTTTTTCCTTCCGGAAAAGGAGCTAGTTCATTATAAAAATTAATTTCTGTATCAACATTTACCAAGGGGTTCAAAAAAAATTTGTTATCTGCAACTTGAAAACGAAATCTATTTGGTTTAATTGTAATTTTTGAATCCATTTTTTTTGGTTCAGAAACATAATACCAGCGAAATCGTGGTGGATTAACCTCTGCATCCATACCATTTCCCGGAGAATAATTTACCAGTGCTGAAAAAAGCATACGTGAATCAAGGTTTAAAAGGGCTTCATTACCAATAATTTTGGTTGGTTTTGTACCATCAATGCTATTATTAGGTACTTCCTGGCTTTCAACTGTTTCTTCAATTCCAAATTCCGGAATAGGTATTCCAATAGGCGGATTGTATGTTTGGGCAAATAAACCTAAAGGTGAAATCAGGTAATAGAGGGTAGATAAACAAAAAACCTTATAGCTGATATTTCTTTTTTCAAAAAAGATTTTCATTTTTACTTCCTTTTAATAGTTGTGGAGTTGCCATCTATTACAATTTTTTTTAACGTACACGATTGAAGATGAATCGTTTTAAATAGAAAGAATATGGCGAATAATTATTTATAATAATAAATAGAATTGTCATGTATATCACAAAGTAATTAGACTTAGCGGTAAAATATTGTAACAAGTGGACTCCATTGTATTAGTATAAAATATTTTGTCCCTTACCGCCACGTACAATGTAAAATTTTCCAATAAAGGAAATGTTTTGTTAAGTATGTAATGTCGTATTAAAAACCTTCGAGGTGGGGTGTAATAAATACTTAGTTTTGTGTTTTTATTCTACGTTCCAAAATTGAATTAAATTTGTTTAGTGTCGTCCCTCTGGGACTTTCTTTTAATTGCTTTTATGGGTTGTTACCATAATGTCGCTCCTTTCGTTCTTTGCTCAAAAAGTGAGCTTCGCCGAACAAGATGGAGCTAATATTTCTTTTAGTGCTAGAGGCACGAAATTATGGTAAATATAAAAGAATAGTTGAAGAGATAAGTGCCATCTACTGTAAGCATCCCTTTGGGAGGCACAGCCTGCCCCTTTTTTGTGGGGGTACAATGCACTTAAAAATTATTAAAGAGAAGGCTTTTGTCCGAAGGACTCACTTAGAGAAGTTTTTATAAAAGTGGGGTGAAATAAAAAAAATTAATAACGTTGATTTATTACACCCCACCTTCGAGGTTAGTTAAGCACAGAACTCACTAAAGATTAAAGTTGGCTTAATAATAACTAAAACTCAACTTTTCTGATAACCTCTTCCAAGGTATCTTTGGGAGAAGGTTGGGTCTATTAGTCACAATAAAATAAGGGACTCTCCTAAAATATTCTATTTTAGCAACAACCCCACTGAATGGCGGGACTGTTATAAAATAAACGTATCCCGCCCCTGCGGGACACTTTATTTTATCAGCAGCATTTTTTTAACTGAATTGAAATTATTTGAACCGTTAATTGATTCAGCACTAATTCTGTAGAGATATACACCAGAAGCAAGATTGCTTGCATCCCACTCTAATTTATGAACACCAGCATTATTGGTTTCATCCACTAATGTTGCTATTACTTCACCAAGAGTATTGAAGATTTGTAATTTAACTCTGCTCTCAGTAGGCAGTGAGTAATTAATCACTGTACTTGGGTTAAATGGATTTGGATAATTTTGTGATAATTTATATTCCATAGGCATTGATTGAATTTCATCTTCAACCCCTACAACAGTGTAGGATACAACAATGCTAACATCATCAATCCAAACTCCATCTCTTTGTCCGGATGAATCTGTAAGTAATCTATAACGAACCATTATATTTTCGTTACCAGCACCGGTGTAGTTTGTTAGATCAATTGTCTGCAATCTAAAGCCTGAAATACTTTTTGCAATATTAAACTCTTTTATCCAACTTGTTCCATTATCGTTACTAACTTCTACAAACAGTGAGTCTTTATTTCTTTCTAAATTTGCTCGTAAATAAAACTCCATTTTTGCATGCTTATATGGGGCTAAATTAAATGGCATTTTATATGCTGCTATAATATCTAAATTATTTTCGTATCTACCAATTGGGCTATCAGAAAGAGAATTCTCACCACTTTTTCTTCTATTAGATAATCCCCATCCCTGGTCTAAAGCCCATTCAGATAAACCATCTTCAAATCCATCAAGAACTTGAAGGGTATCAATATAATATTCATAAACTTCTGTAGTTGTTTCATTTGCATTTGATGAACTATCCTTAACCGCAAAATAATAACTTACCTTATCTCCAACATTAAGAGGTTCTGCAAAAGAGAAAGAACCAGCAAATAGGTCTTGCTCCAAAACATATTCTAACGGATTAGAATTATATGGTTCAGTATCATTTACTGTGTAATAAATTTTTGCAGTTTTATTATCAATTCCAATATTATCATACATACTTAAAGTTAAAGGATATGGAGCAGGTCCATAAACATTAATAGAATTTCCAAGTGGTTTATTTACTAGAGTAACTACTGGAGGTTCTTCGTCAGTTCCAACATAGAACTCATTTACAGATGTTAAAACATAGTTGCCATCATCAGCTTCTGCATAAACAAAATAGGAAACATCTGTATCTAAATTTTGAGCTGGAATTTCTGCACTATATTTTCCACCACCATTGTCAGTCATACTAATTCTGTTATATGGTGGGCTATAATTATACCAATAGAGATAAACATTTGAAATTGAAGAGGAGCGAGACTCGGCTTCAAAATTAACAGTATAACTTTCTGTTGATACTTCTGTGTCTGTTAATTTATCAACTGAATAATCAATTCCGGATAACCAGTCAAGAGTATTTTTCATTATTTCTATTCTATCTTCTTCAGCATCAATCGATTCAAATCCACCAAAGCCAAAAAACACCAAATCATAATCTCCCGAGTAACTAATTGCTCCGCTTCTCTCATCATCATAATTAAGAATTGATATTGCACCATCTCTTGGTTCTAAAACATCCGGAAACTGTTGATCTGAATCACGCTTCTTTTGGTAGAACTCTAACTCCATTCCATCAGTAATTGGATTATCATAGACTCCAAATATTTCTGTTCTTCCTGCATCATCTGCAAGATAATTTACTTTCAAATAATTGTTCAAGAAATCTCTATCCATATTTGCACTATTTTCATTTAAATCCCAAGCTACATCTTGCCCAGATAAAAATAGTGACCCACCACCATCTAAAAATGCTTCAAGTGCAACCCTATCACTACTATCTACAGAGGGAAAACTCCACTCGCAAGCCCAAACTACTGTTGAATACATATTTAATAATTCTGGAGTTACTTCAGTATCAAGACGGTGGACATAATCATAAGAGACTCCAGTAGCTTCAAATGCATCAGTATAATATTTGCTGAAATCAAAAAATCTATTACCACTCTCATCAAAATCAGCAACAAACAAAACTTGTGGGGATACTGCGATAGTATAATCAATTGTTTGTGCAAAACCATCACTGGTAATATTTAATAGGAACTGACCTGAAATAGGGATAGCATCCTCAGCAGCAGAAATTGTAAAAGTTGCTGTTGCTTCCCAACTAACAGTATCTAAAACACCTGTAACATTCCCTAAGTTTGATGTCCCATTATTGATAACAACTGGCCACGGGCTTTCAGTTAACAATGACACACTTACATTGTTTGCATTTTGCCAAACATTTCTAAATGTTATTTTTAGCTCTACTTCTTCACCAGCATCAAGGAACCCATTGTTATTCCCTAAAGGATCAAGAATTTCACTCTTTACAATTTTAAATAATGGCTCTGCCGATACAGTTTCTGTTAATGCTCTATGAAGATTAATTCTACCAGAACCTAACAAGCCTGTATAATCCGGATTCAATCCATCAATATTATCAGCGGTTCCAACAATACGAGAAAATAGATCAACAACACTAATGCTTGGTTCATTAGCTTTAACTAATGCAGCAGCAGAAGCAACTAACGGTGCCGACATTGATGTACCTTGAAATTTAGTATATAACTGACCACCATAGAAATTTGATGGATGAACAATTGTGCTTAATATTCCCCAAGTATCATTACCAACAAACAGCTCTCCTCCTGGTGCTGAAACATTTACATACTCGCCATAACTTGAGTAGTAAGTTTTAACATCATCTTGATTAACAGATGCAACACTTATAACCCAAGGTTGTGCACCTAAGCCAGAGGGAGTAACAGCATCACCATTGCCTGCTGATTCAACAATTAAAACACCATTTAAAAATGCGTAATATGCTGCATCCAGAATTGCTTTCCCACTATTACCCGAACTCTGGTTTGTAATTACCGCACCATTATCTGCAGCATAAATATAAGCCTCTGCTGCAAATATGGATGGCACATAACCATTACCATCTCTCGATTGATACCCGCATCTTAAAGCCATAATAGTAGCTCCATAAGATGCAGAGGCAATTCCAATTCCATTATTTGTTGTGGCACCAGCTATTCCTGCAACGTGTGTTCCGTGTCCGTTAAAATCCATTGGGTCATTATCAGGAGTTTCACCATCTTCATTGGGGTCAGCATTAAAGTCTTCACTTCCAGAAACACCTGTAACAAAATCCCAGCCACGAACATCGTCTATATAACCATTACCGTCATCATCAATTCCATTATCGGGAATCTCGGCTGTGTTTATCCAAATGTTATCAGCTAAATCTTCATGGTCCCAATCAACACCCGAATCTATAATTCCGATAATTACATCTGATGAGTTCGATTGGATATCCCAAGCTTCAGGTGCTTTTATTTGGGGTAAGTGATATAATGATGAATAGAGGGGATCATCAGGAACAGATTCAAATTTTGAAAGATAAACTGGTTCTGCATATTCAATACTTGGGTCTCTATTCAATTCATCAACAATAGCTTGAATATTTGAGTTTTTATCAGTTTCAAAAACAAAAATATTATGGAGGTTTAACATCTCTTTTAATTTATTGTTTTTTGCTTTTGTAAATACTTGTCTGTTACTTGTTACATTATATTTGGCAGCTACCATCGATAGTTTTGAAAAGCTAACTTGAGTTCTATTCCCTTCTGCTGCTTTAAATTTTACAACAAATTTACCAGGGACTGTTTTAACTTCTTCTTTCTGCTGCACAAAGTTTTTACTATTTGCAGCACTAACTTGCACACATAAAATAAATGCAAATGCTAAAAATATTGATATTTTTCTCATTGTTATTACTCTCCTTTTTTTATAAGCGATAGACTCACTTATTTTGAAATATTTTTTGAAGGATTAAGTTACTTATAATGAATCTTAATAACAATAAACAAAAAAACCCCTTAGAAATAATTCTAAAGGGGTTAAATTAATGATTCTACAATAGTCTAATCATCAAATACTATTTATCTGGCATTGTAAGTACTAAAGCTATACTGATTGTCATTGCAGTTGTGAATGCAAGCCCAAAATTAAATTCAGGTCCTTGAAAAACTAAAATCCATACATACTGAACAACAACATTCACTACAAGAACAAGAAGAAAATATATTACAATTTTTTTTAGATTAAATTTCATATTCATGATTATTATATCGACATTAACTTTATAAATTTTTCGAAATCAAATTAAGGATTCTAGTGTCGTGTCAAGTATATAATGACGTACAAAAACCCCTCACCCCAACCCTCTCCCAAAGGGAGAGGGAGTAAAAGCCCCTCTCTTTTCAAGAGAGGGGTAGGGGTGAGTTCAAAAGATATACGACACTGCACTACAAACTTGACACGACACTAGACTGTTCAAAAATAAATATACCGCAAGTGGGACTCTATTTTAGTAGAACCGCAGAAAACGGTACTGTTATAAAATAAATGCATCCCGCCCTGCGGGATACTTTATTTAATTTGCGGCTCCGGAAATAATCGGGATTGTCCTAAAATAAATATCCCTACGGGACTTTATTTTAGCAACAACATTTTTTTAACTGCAATAAATTTTGTAGCATCGCTTGTCGATTCAGTACTGATTCTATAGAGATAAACACCAGAGGCAAGGTTACTTGCATTCCATTCTATTTTATGAACACCAGCATTATTTGTTTCATCCACTAATGTTGTTATCTCCTCGCCAAGAGTATTAAAAATTTGTAATTTCACTTTACTTTCAGTTGGCAGCGAATAATTAATCACAGTGCTTGGATTAAATGGATTTGGATAATTTTGACTCAGTTCAAATTTCTTAGGCAGAATTGTTTCATCATCAACACTAACAAAGCGACCTTGAATAATTAAATTATCAATAGCCCATCCCCAACCATTTACAAATTCATCAGCATAAAGTCTGAAGCGAATTAGTAATGTATCGCCAGCAGAAAATTTATCTAACAAATTAATGCTATGTAATTTATACATTGATGATGTTCCAGATTGCTTAGCATCGTATGCGGTTAACCAATCACTATGTAAACGTGCATCATATCCATCCTCTAAAGGAATCCACTCACCACCGTTGCTTGCTTCAACAATTACATAATCCCAAAATTCAGAGTCGCCAAAAACTGTTCCTGCTTCCCCTTTTTCAATTATTGCAATATCTTCATATTCCAATGTTGCATTTGAAGAAGCAACTATAACAGGAACTCGTAATAGAGCTATACTTGTTTGTAAATGAGGATAATCATGTGGAGAATTCAAAGACCCACCAGAGAATCCTGTAATACTCATTCCATCAAGTACAAACTCGCCATCATCAGAAGCAAATTCATTTACATACCCTTGCTTTGTTTCTAAAAGTTCAACTAAATTAATATCATACGAAGAAGATTTATAGTTTCGTGTACCACTAAATGAATTGAGGTAAACAGTTTTATTACCAGTTCCTGAAAGAGGAACAACAATAATAGAATCAACTATGTTGCTTGTTTTTATTGTTAACACATTTTGATTATTTATCATAACATGTGTTGAATCGTAAACAGAGCGTAATGACGCATTTAATATTAAACCAGAAACTCCTTGATTTGCAGAAATTATTGCAGGAGCTAATGTAACTTCCGGAGGTTTGTGACCTGCTAATTCCGGGAGTGATACGGACCATATTCCACGTCCGTGTGTTGCAACTATAACTTCATCATCAACTACACGTATTTCCCAAATTGCAACTTGAGGCAAACCATTCTCAGCCAAATGCCACGATGTACCACCATCAGTTGATTCAATTATACCGATATCGGTTCCTGCCCAAATAATATCTGTATTATAAGGCATTACAGATACGCAATACGTTGCTACATTAGGGAAGCCATTTGCACTAACAGAGCCAGAACCATATCCGGAAATATCTTCCCAAGATGCTCCATAGTTAGTTGTTCTTAATACTTTTGGAGTTCCAGAGAAAGAGAAGGTAGCATAAGCTGTAGCTTCATCTGTAGGATGTGTATCTAATCCGGAGAGTCGTGCCCCACTTATGAAGGTATTATCACTTACTTTCTCAAATGATAACCCACCATCTTTCGAAACAAATAATCCGTTACTTGCCGCACCCGCCCAAACAACTTGAGGTTCAGCAATTGAAATTGCAACCTGTGCAAAACTGAAATACCCCGCTGCGGCAAATGCTGAGATAGGATAAAGAGACCAATTGCTTCCAAAGTCTTCACTACGATAAACACCTTCGGTAGTAATTGTATAAAGTAAATCAGGGTCACTATACGATTTAGCAATTTTAGAAATAAATGGTGATACAGCACTATTACCCCATCCATTAAACCCTGTGTTGGCAGCAAAATAGGAGAAACCTCCATTCGTAGTTTTCCAAAATCTATTAAATTGTGAACCACCAATCATTTTCTGCGGGTCGGTATAATGCCACGAAACCTCGAAACCATCACCACCAATACGGAATATGTATTCTGTAGTCTTATCAGCATCAACATCTTTTGCTGATTCCCAAGTACCATTGTCCTGCATTCCACCGTAGTACTGGCTTCCACCAGGTTTCTTATCAACACCATAGAACTGCGAAGTGTTGTAACCATTATTACCAACTTCTGTAAAGGAGGCACCAGCATCATAAGATACAGCAACACCACCATCGTTTCCATTTAAGAAAATAAATTCTTCCGTAGCTTCATTAGTTGTAAACATTGTAATATTATGATGGTCAACGTGTGTATAAGTACTTGTTGGATATTGACCATAACCATCAGTAATTGCAACAGTTGACCTAGTAAATGAAGCAAGTTTTCCTACTTCAATTGCAACTGTAAGTTCATCAATAGAGGTATCATCCCAAACTTTTCCAGGGAGCATTCTAAGTGCAACAACAAATAAATTTTCATATTTAACACCATTATTGAGAGCCATATTTGCTGATGGATTATTTGGATCATAATCAACATTATTAACAAAAATAATATCACCTCTGGATGTTCTTAAGTTGTAAACACCATTTTTATCAATATCTTTAAATGAGCACATTAACTGTTTATTGTTGGTTATATCCCACACTTCAAATGGAACATCAACATAATCTTTATACATAAAAGAATTATTAATATATCTATGAGCTTTCTGAGATTTACCAGGTCCAAAACGAACTTCTATATCAACATAATCTGAATTTAAAACATTTTCATTAAAATAATCTTTACCCGTTCCAATTCCCCCATCCCTCTCTGGCAGCCCTGAAGGGTTATATGTAAAAATAGTATCTAAATTAGTATCAGTAATATTTGTTATTCCTAAAACCGAATCTATAACAATTTCAGATTTCCACAAATCAATACCACCCATATAAACAATATCTTCATTGTAAGGGTGAACTCCAATAGTGTTATCATACCATCCCTGACCTCCAAGCCAGTTTTTATCAGAGCCATCAACTTCTTCAACTTCATTCCAACTTGTTCCGCCATCTGATGTAGCATACATTTTATTTGGAGATGAATTAACCGAGGCATACAATCTATTTGTATCTGATTTAGCAGGTGCAATCTCAATTCTACCACCACCAAATTTTGCTTTATTAGGAAGCACCCAAGTATCACCAGCATCAAACGAGCGAATAACACCTTGCGAGGTTGCAGCAAATAGAGTATTAAAATTTTCTGGATTTGCTCTCATATCTTGAATTCTACCAGGCGAATGTACTTGGCTCCATGTTGTACCGCCATCAGTAGTTTTGAATATTCCAGTATTAGTTGCAGCAATAACAATATTTTCATTTGTAGGGTCAATAGCTAAACGATTTACATAAGCAAAATCTGGGTCTGTTGCAGTGGATGCCAATTGTACCCAAGTATCACCTCTATCTGTAGTCTTCATAATGCCATTACCTTCAATAGCATCAGCATTATAGAACCCTTCACCAGTACCGGCATAAAGAACATTTCTATTTGATGCAGCCATTTCAAGAGAAGATACTGCTAAATTAGGGAGGTCATCAGTTAATGGGATCCAACTAGTCCCAGCATCTGTAGTCTTCCAAACACCGCCGCCTACAGCACCGGCAAACCAAGTACCGTAAGTTGCATCATCCGGGTCAATAACTAATGCTCTTGTTCTTCCGCCCACATTGGCTGGACCACGTTCAACCCAATTTAGAATGTCTGTAACATTATCAATAGAATTTTTCATTAAACTAACAGCAGTTTTTGCTTTTGCCAATTCTATAAATCGATAATTTCTTTCATATCCTGGTTTTGTTTCACCAGGGGCTGTTCTAATTTTGGCATGTAGTTCAGCAAATTTATCGGGTGCATCAAACTTAGCAGTTCCTTTAACTCTCTGCTTTTTCTGCGACCAATTTTCAGTACCAACAGCTCCCACTTTAGTTTTAGTTACTTTTGAGTAGCCTTCTTTTTTTTCTTTTGTAAAATTATTAACATCATCTACCATCCAATTTGAAGTTAATAACATTGCAAAAGCAGTTACAACTACAAAAGAAATTGCGAGAGTAATTTTTTGAGTTTTCAATGAACTCCTCCATTAATATTAGTTTTTAAATTAGTTTTTACGTTTAAGATATATCCGATACTGGGTTGTACATTTTTCTGTATTATGCCGGGATGAATTTCTACCCTTACTTCAAACTCTGAAAGCCATGAAATATTTCCGAGTGGGAAACTATTAGTTTCAACAATTTGGTTTTTATTAATATCATAAATAAAATATTCAATCCGTGAATTGTTTGCTTCACTCCTATTTTGGCAAATAACGAATTCCTTTGAGGAGTTGTAATCTAACGAGAATTTCTTTCCAAATTTTTCAGAAGCAATTTTTTTTACATCAATCTTTTCTGTATTATCAATAGTATTTTCAATTGAAGTACATGAAATTATAAAAAATAGAAATAGTAGTATAATTTTATTTAATAATTTTAACAAAACATTTTTTATTGATTTAAGGGACGTATAAAATAAGAAGTTAATTCGGTATCTTCAAGTCAATTAAAGAGTTCTAAAATAGTAGTTATTTGAAAAGAAGATTAGTAAGATACAGTAACAGCAAATGCACCTGAATAACTACCGCTTGGCAATTCACTATTAATATTCATTTCTCCACCAATCCATAAATATAAATACCCATCGCCATCTTTCTCTGATAACTGATAAGAGCCGCCGCTCAATACTGTTTTAGGATTATTGTAATTTGAATTTGAATATGTGTGATTTACTTCAGGAATAAATTGGATTGAATTATTATTAGTTTCTACACTTTGATTATTTAGAAGAGTGTTCTGATAATCGACTACTATATTTCTACCGGCACTACCGCTAACTTCAAAGAGTATTCCTTTATCGGGTGTGCGTTCTACCTTTGTTGAAACACCACTTTGCACCAAATTTCCAAATGCTAAATCACCCTGTATTTGGTTAACTTGCAAAGCCTTAACTATTGTAATACTTACGTTAGCAGTGGTTGTACCATTACTTTGTCCAAGTGCAATTGAACACACTAATATGTTTGATAACAATAAAACTGCTATCACTTTTCCAATTTTCATATTTTATCTGGCTTGTAAAGAACAAAATATAACATATAATTCCAGAATTGTCAAATAGTTTAATATACCGACAATGAAATGGTTTTCTGATTTTGAAAGTAAATGTTGTCGGTATATAACAACAAAATTGTCTGTGAGACTCTTAAGAGGTTTCCCTTCCGAAAACCAATTTGTATTGTGTATATTTAATAACTCCATTTGTAATTATCGGAATAAATTGTAGTCAGTTTAGGGAAAGTGAAATTTAGTACTAATAAGTAACGTTTAAAGTAAATCTGCCCGTGTAGTCACCATTTTTTTGTGTTGCTGATATTTTTATTGCACCTCCAACCCACACATTTAATCTCCCTATTCCCTTAACAAAACGGAGGGGATGAGAATCACCACTCCTCACTTTAGTTCCACCATCTAATTCAATATTTGGAACAAACTGAAGGTTATCAACTTTTCCAATACCAGTAGCAACCCATGATGCATTATCGAGTATAACAGAATTGAACGTAAAAGTAACGCTACGGTTTGGATGCCCGGAAACAACAAATAGTTTTCCATCTTGCGGAGTTTTTCTCTGAATTGTAGGAACTCCAGTAAGAATTATTTCACCAAAATCTAAATCGCCCAATGTAGCAGTAATTGAAAGTGGAACAATTAGAATTGCAGATGCTGAAGCATTTTGGCTAGAAAAAACTGATTGTGAAATAATATTTGTTCCAGAAACAAGTATGAGAATAAATATATAGCGAATTTTTTTCATAATGTTAAGTTAAAAAGAAGTGATTTATTTTGAAAGGTTTTTGTTGATAGTATTAAGATAAAAGTTCTTTAAAATAGCAATGGCACTACAACCAATTTTGGTAGTAATGCCATCGCGGAGGACCTATCTTTTTCAATTTTCGTCCTCAATCAATTTTTTGCTTTTAGTAAGCAACTGTAAAGTTAAAAGTTCCAGTATATGTTCCTTCCGATACATTACTAGGAATTGTAATGTCGCCACCAATCCATAAGTATAAATCACCAGTATTAAGAGATGCAGTATTTCCTGAAAGGAGGTTTGATGCTCCAGAATAAGTTGCACTTGCACCTGTTTCAGCTACATCCGGTACAAATGTTAAATTATCAGTACCATTTGTTAGATTTGAGTTGCCATAAGTAACAGTTACATTTTTAGCCGCTTCGCCACTTACTTTAAAGTTTGCTCCAGCTGCCGAACCGACTGCAACACTTGCAGAACCTGCTTGACCTGCTGCTACATATTCTAAGAAGTCAATAGATGCATCAACATTTGTGATTGATAAACCTTTTGCGAGATAAATACTTACGGATGCTGAACTACTTGCACTTGTTTGTGCAAATACGTTTGAAGAAAATAATAATGTAGCTAATGCTACAACTGCGATTGTGTTTTGTAAAGTTTTCATGTTTGGTCCTCATGATTATTTTTATTTGTTTTTTAGTTAAACTTTTTAACTAATTGGTTGCACCCTCTATTACAATCAGTGTGCCAAACCTATATTTTAAGTGAATAAATGCTCCTAACTTGTTGTTTTTATTGCTTTTAAGAGCACATTACGATGGCTCTCTATGTATGATGCATATCACAATACTTCTGTATCGTTTTGAGTTTGAGTTTCAAAATGGAACTAAATAGAGTAAAAAATTGAGACATGTAAGAAGTGAAATATTATCTATTGCTATTTGAAATAAATAAAAGCCCAATCCTAATTAAAGAATTGGGCTTTAGAATAAAATTAGATTTGTGATTGTATTCTATTCTTCATCCATAAATGGATAACGATAATCTGTTGGCGGAATAAAGTTTTCCTTAATTGTACGAGGTGAAACCCATCTAATTAAGTTCAAATAACTTCCAGCTTTATCGTTTGTTCCACTTGCACGAGCACCACCAAAAGGCTGCTGCCCTACTACTGCCCCAGTTGGTTTATCATTAATATAGAAGTTACCAGCAGCATTAACCAATAGTTTATCGGCTAATTGAACTGCATTCCTATCTTTTGCAAATATTGCACCCGTTAAAGCATAAGGTGAAGTTTCATTGCAGATATTTAATGTTTCTTCATATTTTTCATCATCATAAAGATATAATGTAAAAACTGGACCAAAAATCTCCTCTTCCATAGTTTTGAAATTTGGGTCTGTAGTTACAGCAAATGTCGGTTCAATATAATAACCAACAGAATCATCATAATTTCCGCCATAAATAATTTCAGCATCATCAGCATTTTTGATATAATCGATATATCCTGTAATTGTTTCAAATGCTCCTTTGTCAATTACTGCATTCATAAAGTTTGAAAAATCTTCCGGATCTCCCATTTTAACAGTTTTTAGAATTGAAACTACTCTCTCTTTTAATTCATCCCACATCGATTTTGGAATATATCCACGCGAAGCAGCTGAACATTTTTGCCCCTGATACTCGTAAGCACCACGAACAATTGCAGTTGCAACTTCATCAACATTTCCACTTTTATGAACAAAAACAAAATCTTTACCACCTGTTTCACCAACAATTCTTGGATACGATTTATACTTATTAATATTAGTACCAATTGTTCTCCACATACTTTGGAAAACTGGAGTAGAACCGGTAAAGTGAATTCCAGCCAAATCTGAAGATTCTAATACTGGATTTCCTACTTGGCTACCTGAACCAGGTACAAAGTTAATAACACCATCAGGAACTCCAGCTTCCTGAAATAATTTCATTAACCAATATCCCGAATAAACTGCACTTGATGCTGGTTTCATAATTACAACATTTCCCATTAATGCTGGCGATGTTGGAAGATTTCCAGCAATTGACGTAAAATTGAATGGAGCAACTGCAAAGACAAATCCTTCCAATGCACGATATTCCATTCTATTCCATAAACCTTCTGGCGAATGAAGTGGTTGCTCTTCATATATTTGCTGAGCGTAATATGTGTTAAATCTAAAAAAATCAACTAATTCGCATGCTGCATCAATTTCTGCTTGGAATGCAGTTTTACTCTGACTAAGCATAGTTGCAGCATTCAATGTAGAACGCCAGTAATCTGTTGTTAATAAATCCGCTGCTTTCAAGAAAATTGCAGCTCTTTCGTTCCAAGGCATATCTGCCCAAGCAGCACGTGCTTTTAACGCTGCTTCAATTGCAAGTTCAACTTCTTCTTTACCCGCTTTATGATATGTTCCTAAAACATGTGAATGTTTGTGCGGAATTACACATTCAGCAGTATTTCCAGTTCTAATCTCTTTACCTCCAATTATTATTGGAATATCAAGAGTTTCGCTTTTTAATTCTTCCATTCTTTTCTTCAATATTTCCCTATCACGCGTTCCTGGTGCGTAACTTCTAATTGGGTCATTTTCTGGGAAAGGAACAGAAAAAATTCCGTTGGACATAACCGTTTTCCTTCTTTTATTTATTAATTGTGTGGTTCAAATCTCATTTATTTTGCATAAAAATACAAGTGAATAAAGATTCACACTATTTTTTATTTATTTAAGTTGTTTTTTAGCACAAAATTTTTATAGAACTTTAAAATAAGATATGATGTAGAATATTCGTTATTTTATTACTATAAATATTTTTTGGAAAGGATTAAAATGAAACCCAAAATTGGAATTATTTTTTTGATATTTTTGCTATACTATTCAATAATTACTTCGCAGGAAAAAATGGAATACAACAAACTAACTACGGAAGAAGAGAGAGTAATTCTCCACAAGGGGACAGAAAGAGCTTTTACTGGTAAATACACAAATTATAAATCGGACGGAACTTACACTTGCAAACAATGTAATGCCCCCCTATATGTTTCATCCGATAAATTTGATAGCCAGTGCGGATGGCCAAGTTTTGATGATGAAATTGAAGGTGCTGTTAAACGTGTTGCTGATGCTGATGGAAGAAGAACAGAAATTCTTTGTGCAAATTGCGGCGGACACTTGGGACACGTTTTTATTGGTGAAGAATTTACTGATAAAAATACTCGACATTGTGTTAATTCAATTTCATTAAATTTTGTTCCTATTGATACAAGCAGTGAGAGCAAAATGGAAAAAGCTATTTTTGCAGGTGGTTGCTTTTGGGGAATGGAATATCATTTTGAAAAAGTTGATGGTGTGAAATCGGTAGTTTCCGGATACATTGGTGGAAAAACTGAGAATCCGACATACGAAGAAGTTTGCAATACAAACTCTGGACATGCGGAAGCAATTGAAGTTACTTATGATGCTTCCAAAGTAAGCTATGAAACTTTAGCAAAATTATTTTTTGAAATACATGACCCAACTCAACTAAATTATCAAGGTCCCGATGTTGGAGAACAATACCGTTCTGAGATTTTTTATTTTGACGATGCTCAAAAAGAAATTGCCGAAAAACTAATTAAAATCCTTATGGAAAAAGGATATGATGTTGTTACTGGATTGACTAAGGCAACTACTTTTTATAAAGCAGAAGATTATCATCAAGATTACTATAAAAAGACTAGCGGAAATCCGTATTGCCATATTTATACTAAGAGATTTTGATTATTGTTTTTAATATTACCATAATCCGCCGCCGCGGATTATGGTAAATAAAATTTGCATCTTGAAATTATTTGAGAAGTATCAATTTTTTAGTTGCTGCGAAATCCCCAGATTGTAATCGGTAAAAGTAAATTCCGGATGTTAATCCGCTTGTGGTGGAAAACTGAACTTCATAATTTCCAGCTTTTTGTTCTTTGTTTACAAGCGTTGCTACTTCCCTTCCGAGAATGTCATAAATTTTTAATGTTACTAACCCACCCCCAACCCCTCCCAAGAGGGGAGTTTGAACCGATGGAATTGAATATTTGATAGTTGTACTTGGGTTAAAAGGGTTTGGGTAGTTTTGGGAAAGTCTAAATTCTGTTGGCAAAACCTCATTAACATTTACTGAAACAATGATATTTGTATATTCAAATATTTCAATGTCATCAATGTACCATCCATCTTCCTGAACATATTCATCTGTGTTTAATTGGAAGCGGATAAATACCTCCTTCCCGCCATAACTACTTATATTAATAATTTCTGAAAACCACTCACTTTGCGAACCATCATAAATTAGTTCGTTACTTGGTTGGAAGTTGCCTGAACCTAACTTTGAATTTCCACCACCAATTGGCTGCCACAATACTGAATCCGTTGAAATAGAGACTTGTCCATAATCCCAACCAGACTCAATATTATACATAGTTTTGAATTTTAAATATGGCTTATCGAGAGGAGTCAAATCAATTCTGGTTTTACTCTCTAAGGTTACAACTGCATTTGCTTTGTACTTCCCTACTCTACTATCTGTTACTGATGATGGAGTGGAATAGAAACTATTTTCCGTTAATTCCCAATTCTTACTCACGTTCGATTGTGCTATCCAACTATCCAAAGTTGATAAGCTATCACTAAAGTAAATTTCCGGACGACCGATAATAAATGAATAATTATTAGTAGCCATTAGTAAATTATTAGCATAATATTTTATTTCAAAGTTTGCAGAATCTCCGGCAAGAGCAGAATCTTTAATTCTGAATTTAATAGCATTTGTTAGTGTATCAATAGTTTGCGAATTTATAGTTCCAATTGTTATTGAACTCCCTTCCAATATTTCTACGTTATCATTAGATGATACTGATAAACTAATATCCGAAATATCCTCCAAGCCTTTATTTTTAACATTTAGCCATATAAATCCACCCTCGCCAGCCATATAATATTCCTCATCAAAAACAATGCTTTGTGTATTTACAAAACCGCCAGCAACCCAAGCAAGATATAAATTTGGGAAAACATTCTCCTCAGCAAGTGGAATAATCTTATCCTGAGTAGGCCAGAAGCTGCTTCCAACCTCTGGGGTCATTGCAAATATTTTATTTTTTTCTGTTTCCTCGCCATAAAACCAATCATCCGAATCTCCATTTACTTCATATATAATTGCAGCCGAGTGCCCCCAAATATAATTATTGTACTGAGTCATATCCGATGCAATTTCTCGATAGAATATAGAGTCTGGAGTTTCTTCAGGTTTAAATCCCCAAGGAACTATCAACAAATTACTATATGTGTGATAGTTTAATGCTAATCTAAAATTGTGTGCAATGCAGTATTGGCGTACTGCTTCTGTCTCTGGTTCAGAGAACCCCGCAGTACCACGGTAAGTACTTGATGAAGGCGAACCACTTGAGCCGACATTATTGTAATTCCACTCATATCCGTAGTTTCTGTTTAGGTCAACACCAAATGAGCCGCCATTATTCCGTCTATTTTTTCTCCACATACCGCCACCATTGGGGTTAGTGGTTTCATTATATTTATATCCATCAGGGTTAACTACCGGAATAAAATACATTTCGCGATTTTCAACAAGATAAGTAACCTCTGCATCAGTACCATAATTTTCGAGGAGGTAAAACATGAAGTAGATCATCTGCATCATACTTTCAGGTTCTCTTGCGTGATGAAGAGCTGTGTAGAGAACTTCCGGCTCATCCTCATCAATGTTTGGGTTATCCGAAATTCTAAGAGCATAAATTGGACGATTTTCAACAGTTGCACCAATGCTATCCTTTATAGAAATTAAATTTGGATACTCAGAAATCATTTCATCTAATTTTTGCCATACTTCATCAAGAGTATAATAGCCACCCATTGAGCCATATGTAAAACCTTCAACATTAAAAACCGAATTTCTTTTAGATAATTCAAAACTGGATGTGCTATTTTTGTTTTGTTCATTATAGTGCTTCGCCCAATTATCAATTAATACATTGTATTGAACCGATGTTTGATTGAGAGCGGTAAATTCTTGTTCATTCAAAAATAGTTCAATAGAACCATCCCTATTTTGTTTGAAATGATCAAGTGGAATACCGATTTTTTGCAGTTCACTTATTTCATTACTATTCGATATTGTGATTTTTACTTTTCTATAATTTTCAGAATATAATAATGTAGATATAAATAATATTATTATAATTAATTTTAGTTTCATAATGTTTTCCTAATTTCTATTTTAAAAAATGAAAAATACAAAACAATTACTTAGCAGAGAAAATATTTTTTCTTGCTGTAAGGGTAAGGGAAACTGCTCTTACAACCATAAATAGAGTTAGAGCTAACCAGAGTGAGTGGTTACCTAAATACTCTTTGGTCAAGTAATATGTAGGAAGAAAAACAGCAAAGGCACTAAATAGCATCGAGTTGCGCATCGCTCTGGTTTTAATAGCTCCAATGTAAATTCCATCCCAAATAAAGCTAACACTATTTATTAATTGTGAGATGATAGTCCAAAAAACAAAAACCAACGCAAGCTGGATAACAATTTTGTTATTGGTAAATAATGCAATTATTACTTCACCAACTATTGAATAAATGAGTGTGAAAATAAGTCCGACACCAAGCCCCCACACAAATAAATACTTAATTGAAAGTTTTAACTTATCAAAATCTTTTGCACCTATAAATTTTCCTACTAAACTTTCGGCTGCAAATGCAAAGCCATCAACAGCATAAGCTATTATTATCCACATTTGCAATAAGATGGTATTAGCTGCGAGAATATCATCCCCAAATTTTGCCGATTCAGCAGTAAAAAAACTAAGTACAAATAGAAGTGCCAGAGTTCTTACAAAAATATTACTATTAACTTTATAAAATGTTTTTAGCTTTGATAAATTAAGTATCTCTGAAATTGAAAAATATTTCAAATAATTTTTATACTTCCTTGCAAAGAGAGCTATAGCAATTAATAATCCGAAATATTGTGCAAGCACAGTACCCAGTGCAACTCCATCCGAACTCATTTCAAATTGATAAATGAAGAGTAAATTAAAAAATAGATTTAAAACGTTCACTGTAATTAGTAATATCATTGGGTATTTTGCATTCTGCATTCCCAGAAGCCATCCATGGAATACATAAATAGCAAGAGTTGCAGGGGCTGCAAAAATTCTGATGTAAAAATATTCCATTGCATGTTTTTCAACTTCTGCTGAGGCATCAATTATCATGAATGATATTTCAGCAATTACATATTGGAGAGAGATAATAATAATTGCAGCAACTAAAGCAACAAGCAAAGGGCGGAATAAATTTAGAGCAATCTCTTTTTCATCTTTCTTTCCAAACGATTGTGATGTTAACCCTGTAGTACCCATGCGGAGAAATCCAAAAGCCCAATAGATGAAATTGAAAATCATTGAGCCAATTGCAATTGCTCCGAGATAATAGACTTCATCTAAGTGACCAACAACAGCAGTATCAACAGAGCTTAAAAGAGGTACAGATAAGTTTGTTAAAATATTTGGGATTGCAAGTGTTAGTATTTGTTTGTTCAGCTTAGAATTCATTTTGTATTTAAAGTACTAAATCAGCTAATAGTTAGTATTGTGTTAAATATAGAACTCACCCCTCAAGAGGAGTCCTTCGGACAGCCCTCTCTTAAAAAGAGAGTGACTTTAACTCCCTCTCCCTTTGGGAGAGGGCTGGGGTGAGGGGCTTTTACATGACACTACAGACTTTGACACGATACTGGAATATTAAAGTAATGGAAACGGCAAAAGTTTACTTCTCTTTCTTAAATATAGTTTCAGCTCTCTTAGCAGATGATACAATACCAGTAATCATTGCTGAACTAAACCCCTGATGTTCCATTTGATTTAATCCGGTAATTGTTAAACCTTGTGGCGTAGTAACTTTATCAATCTCACGTTCTGGATGATACCCACCATTAGCAAGTAGTGAGGCAGCACCTTTAGCAGTTTGTGCAGCCATCATAATTGCATCTTCGGCATGGAAACCAATCTCTGTTCCCCCTTGCCCAGCAGCACGAATTGCTCGTAAGAAGAAAGCAACACCGCAAGCAACCAATGCAGTAGCGGGTCCCATCAAATCTTCATTAATAATTGCTGTTTTACCAACAGTATTAAAAATCATCTCTGCAATTTTAAGTGAAGCATTATCCTCTTTGTTGGCACTTATGCACGTCATAGATTCTTTAATTGCAATTGCCGTATTTGGCATAATGCGAACTACTGGTATTTCCGCACCTAATATTTTTTTAAAATGACTAATATCTGCACCAGTAATAACCGATAACACGATATGCTTTTTAGGATTAAGTACATCTTTTAGTTCGTTAAGAACACTATCCATTTTTTGAGGAGTAACAGCAAGCAAAATTATGGAAGAATTTTTTGCAGCCAATCTATTATCAGTAGTAACCTTAACCCCTTTATCTGCAAACTCATTTAATGAAATTATATTGCGTCTTGTTAAAGTTAATTTGCCAGCCGTTATTATTTTAGATTCCAACAATCCTTTAGCAATTGCCTTTCCAATATTTCCACTTCCAATTATTGCAATTTTTTCTTTTATCTTTTCCATTATATTTTATTCTCAATATTTTTCTTTTAAACCTTTAATGTTTCACCTTCCGATTTTGCAACTACAATAGCACCGCAACTATCGCTCCAAACATTGGTAGCTGTTCGTACCATATCAACAATTCTATCAACAGCTATAATTGCTCCAATTCCTTCAAGCGGTAATCCAACTGCTGTTAAGATAACAGTTATCATTACCAATCCTGCCATAGGTATTCCTGCTGCACCAATAGAGGCAAGAACAGCGGTTATAATAACTATTATTTGTTGATAAATACCTAATTCAATTCCATAAGCCTGAGCAATAAAGAGTACTACCACAGATTCATAAAGTGCAGTACCATCCATATTTACAGTAGCACCAAGCGGAAGAACAAAACTTGTAATTTTATTGGAGACCCCAGATTTGTGTTCTACCGCCTCTAATGTTAATGGAAGCGTTGCACTTGAAGAAGATGTTGAGAAGGCAGTAAGCAAAGGCGTTCGCATAGCTTTTAAATGTTCTATTGGGTTTACTTTTCCTACAAACTTAAGTATTAACGGTAGTGTAATTCCAAAGTGAACACCCAAAGCTAAAATAACAGTTACAAGGTACATCCCGAGATGACCTCCCATTGCCATTAGTGCACTATTATCATGAGCTTGTTCAGCAACAACTTTAGCTACAAGTCCTAAAATTCCAAATGGAGTAAATTTTATAATGAACATTGTCATCTTCATTATTGTTTCAAAAGCAGCATCGAAAAAATTTGTTAATAATAGCTTTGGTTTATCATCAACCTTAGTTATAAAATACCCTAACAATATTGAGAAAAATATTATTGGAAGAATTTTACCTGTTGATAAAACTTCAAAAATATTAGTAGGAATTATATTAATAAGTGTATCACCAAACGAAGTATTAGCCGTAGAAAGACCTTCAACCATTTCTGAGTTGCCAATCTCTGCCCCAACCCCTGGCTGTATAATGTTAACAAAAAGGAGTCCTGTAATAATTGCAATTGTAGTAGTAAATAGATAGTATCCAAAAGTTTTTGCACCTAATCTTCCAAGATTATCGGCACTACCAATGCTTGAAACCCCAGTAACAATAGAGGTAAATATTAATGGAATAACTATCATTTTTAAAGCACGAAGAAAAAGAACTCCCATCCAACTAATTAAATGAACATAGTCAGTTAAAAATATTCCAAAAAGTATAGCTGCAAAAAGAGCAATTAAAATTTGCCAATGTAATTGAAGCTTTTTCATCTGTGAACTCCGAGTTAGTTTAGTTTTAATAAAATTTCATCGCAAAGCGAATATCCTTTATCCGTAAACTTAATAAAATTATCCCTTTTAAATAGATAGTTATTATTAATAAGTTCATTTATAAAATCCTCATTTTTTAATAGCCATTCACTTCCATATTTTTTATTTAGGTTTAATAAATCTAATCCCTTACTCCGTAGTGCTAACATTATATATTCAGTTTGCAATTCCTCATTTGAAAGATGTTCATCTCCGCATATTGCATCACCTCTTTTTTGAACTTTATCAACGTACTGTTTTACTCCAGAAAAATTCCACCATCTCTTTCCGTCCACAAATGAATGAGCCGAGGGACCAAACCCAAGATAATTTTTATGTTCCCAATAGGATAAATTATGGATAGATTCATAACCCTCTTTTGAAAAATTTGAAACCTCATATTGTATAAAATTCTTTTCTGATAAATAATGAATTGTAAATTCGTAAAGGGAAGCATCAAAATCAGAATCTTTCATTTTTACTTTTCCATCCAAAACTAACTTGTTTAGAATTGTTCCTCTCTCTAAAATTAGGCTATATGCTGAAATGTGAGTGATGGGTAACTCTGCAGCAATAGCAAGATTCGATTCCCAAATTTCAGTAGTCTGTTTTGGAAGAGCAAAAATTAAATCTAAATTTATATTTTCAAACCCAGCTTCCCCACCATCTTCAACAGTTTTAATTGCAAGTTTTTTATCGTGAATCCGGGTTAGGAATTTAAGCTCATCATTATTGAATGATTGTACGCCTATGCTCAATCTATTAATTCCCATCTTCTTAAAATCTTTCAGTTTTTGTAAATCAACAGTTCCCGGATTTGTTTCCAAAGTAATTTCACAATTGGAGGATAACATATATTTTTTTTGAAATAGATTTAGAATTTCACCAATGAGTTTTGGTGATAATAACGAAGGTGTCCCTCCTCCAAAAAAAATGGATGTAATTTCCATTTTGTTCATCAAACTATTATGTGAAGATATTTCTTTTTTTAAAGAACTAATAAATTCCAACATAGAATCAGTTTTTATGACTGAATAAAAATCACAGTAAATGCACTTGTGATCGCAAAATGGAATGTGAATATATATTGCTATTTTTTTCATCTGTTTTTTATACCATAAGATATGAGACGGAAGACTTGTTTACACTCTTTTTAATCCTACTCTAACTCTTAATTCTTAATCCATTCTTATATCTTACGCTTTATAATAACATTTGCAAATGTGATGTGCATCATACTCAAATTTATGTTTTACTTCTATTATTTTCATATCTTTTGATTGCTTCGTAAACATAATATAACAAATTTCATAAAAATACATTAGGAGGAAGTAATGAACAGAAAATCATTATTCTGGATTGTATTGTTTTTGGGTTTAAGTTCACAAACTATTATTGGGCAAGATTGGGCAATAGCAGCAAAGGCTTCAACATTAGGAGGTAACCTTGAGTTGTACCGATCTTTTGGCGACCAGTTTAATGCTCATATAGGATTTAACTATTTCTCACTTAACCAAGATCTCGAAAAGACGGATGACTACAAGGCAAATGCAGATGCCGGCTTAATGTCATTCTCAGTTTTGGGTGATTATTTTCCATTCCAATCTAGTTCATTTAGAGTTACTGGTGGTTTACTTTTTAATCTTAATGAGATTAATGCAGTTCTAACCCCAGTAGAATCATACACTGTAGGTGGAGATACATATACACCAGAGGATTTAGGAACATTAGATGCTAATATTAAATTCAACCCTATTGCACCATACATTGGTCTTGGGTTTGGTAATCCTACCGGAGGAAGTTCTGGCTTTGGATTTACTTTTGAAGTTGGGACAATGTACCAAGGTGGTTCTATTGTTGATTTAACAGCTAAAGGACTTTTAGGACCTTCTGCATCAGAGGATCAAGAAAAACTTATTGAAGATAATTTAAGTTGGTTTAAGTGGTACCCTGTTGTTTCACTTGGTTTAACTTATAAATTTTAAGAGGAAAAGAAAATGAAAAATAAAAAGATAACACTTCTAATTCTTACAATTAGTTTTTTAGTTTCACTATTTATAACAAGTTGTGATATTAAAAATCCTGTTGATGGGCTTGAACTTAGAGTAAAAACTTTAGCACGTACAACAGTAGTTTCTTTTGCTGTTTATGATGCTAATACTAATAACCTAATTAGTGGCAAAAATGTTGTTGTTACTTTTAGTGGTGAAAACAAAGCAAATGTTATTTCTATGAGTAACGAAAAAATAACGGAAGCCAGTACTGATATAGGTTTAATAACTTTTGCTATTGATGACAATATAATTCCCACACCCGAAAACCCAGTTGAATTAACTGCTGTTGTTCAGGTAGATGGTTATATATCTTCAAGTGCACAGTTGTTTATCACTTCTCCTGGAGCAAGTTCGCATTCTATCAATCTTGCTAACTACACAACTACACCCGATGGCGTTGTATCAGATGAAAAAGATGGAGATGTTGGAGGAGATGGTGCTACTACTACAATTATAATACCCTCTGGTGACGAGCCAAATACCGGAGCAAGCTCAACTGTAACAATTCCGGAAGGGACAAAATTCTACAGCAAAAGTGGAGAAGTCTTAACTGGAACAGTATCAACAAGAGTTACTTATTTTAATCCTCTTGATGAAGAATCTTTAAACTCCTTCCCTGGTGGCTTTGCTGTAAATGATGGAACAAACGATGGTAACTTTGTTACTGCCGGCTTTACAGCTATTGATATGACTGTTGGTGGAGAAGATGTTGACAATTTTGGTTCTGGAAGCATTACAATAGATTTTGAAATACCAACAGACGTTGTAAATCCGGAGACTGGCAATAAGGTTGCTGCTGGTGATAAAATTCCGTTATGGAGTTACGATGAAAATACTGGAATTTGGACAAACGAAGGCGAAGTAACAGTGCCATCGGTTTTAGCAAAAACAGCAAATGGTAAAAATGTTTTTAAGGTTTCAAAAGAAATAAACCACTTGTCATATTGGAATTTGGATTGGTTCCAGAATGCATGTTATAGAGGAATTAAAATAAATATAATAGGCGATTGCTTTACATCTCTTCAAATAAAAGCAAAAAGAGTCTCTGATGGAAGATATTTTTATTCCGGATATGTTAATGCAAGCGATCCGTTAGTTCAACTTTACCGTGCCCCACGTGATGTTCCAGTAATAATTGAGGTTTATGATATTACCATTTATCCAGCACAATTAGTTGGAACAACACAAATTAATAATCTTTGTTCGGATGAAACAGTTGACCTTGTTGTTTCACTAACAACAAACTTAACCGAAGTTAGCCTTATTGCAACTGCTGTTTGCCACAATAGTGATGGAACAGTTAAGTCGCGTTTCTATCCAGATAATTTTACAATTTGGGCTAAATCTGCTCAAAATCCAAATTGGCAAAATTTAGGAGTTCTAATCGAAGGACAAATGTCTGCCTGCCTTGAAATTGGGACAACATACACATTTGGCACATACATAGATGGCAGTTGGGTCTCAAGATCATATACTATAGACCAAGCTAATTATGATATTGAATTTAGCGATTTAGATTACCCTGATGAAATGAGAGATTTTTGTAATTAGTTTTTAAGAATATATTATCTCAAAAAAAAAGGTGTTCATTTTTTGAACACCTTTTTTGTTTCAGTATAACATCGAAGAGAGTGAAAAATTTTCATTCTCATGTTTCACATTCATTTACTCAAGCCCCATAAATTCTTTTGCACTTTTTAATACTGCATCAGTTATATCTTTATACAGATATTAGAGAAAACAATGTGCTTCTTTTAAACAATATTCTAAGCATATTTAAATTTATTTTCGTATTTCTGTAGTAGGAATTATGATATTTATTAAATAGTAAGTTTGTCGATGAAAATATATGCTGACACATCAGTATTTGGTGGTATGTTTGATAAAGAATTTCTTGAAGCAAGTAAACGTTTTTTTAATGAAATTGATTCTGAACGATTTGTACTTGTAACATCTGCAATAGTAGAAGCTGAATTAGAGCCAGCTCCTAAAGTGGTAAAAGATTTCTTTAGTAAATATGCCAAGATTGCAAATGTTGTTGAAATAAATGAGGATGCTTTACATCTTCAAAAGAGTTATATAAGTTCTAGAGTGGTAACGAAAAAATCAATGCAAGATGCACTTCATGTTGCAATTGCAACTGTTTCTGGTTGTGAAATTATTGTAAGCTGGAATTTTAAACATATAGTTCATTTTGATAAAATCCCTAAATATAATGCTGTAAATATTTTAAATGGCTATAGTAAAATTGGAATTTATTCACCATTGGAGGTAATTAGTTATGACAATCCGTGAATCTGAATGCATTGCTATTAAAAGACGTGGTGCAATATATGTGGCTAAGTTGATTGAAGGCAAAACAGAACAAGAACAATTAGAGTTCTGGAAGAAACGAACTGAAAAACTTTTAAAGAAATCCAAAAAACGAAAAATAGTTTCAAGTTAAAATTAGAGTTGTAATTAACTAACAACAAATTAGTTTCATTATCTTGCTATAAGAAAATTCAACTGAGGTAATCTAACATGCAATAATTAATTTGGGCTTATTAAACAGTATTCACTTAGGTTTTTTTACCTTAATTTACTCCAGCCCCATTAATTCTTTTGCACTTTTTAATGCAGCATCAGTTATAGCTTCACCACTCAAAAGTTTTGCAACTTCATTTATTTTTTCATCATCATTTAATTTTGATATGGAACTTACAACTCGACTACCTATCTTTTTCTTTTCAACAGTAAAATGTTCATCCGAAAGACTAGCTATTTGAGGTAGATGAGTGATAGCAATTATCTGATGAAATGTGGAGAGTGCTTTTAATGCTCCACCAACTTTTTGTGCAATTCTACCACTAACGCCAGTATCAATTTCATCAAAAATTAGTAATGGGAGTTTATCATTTTTTGCAAGAATAGTTTTTAGTGCAAGCATTATCCGAGATATTTCACCACCAGATGCTACTTTTGAAAGTGGTTTAAGGTCTTCACCCAAATTTGTAGAGATAAGAAATTCTACTTCGTCAAATCCCTTGGAGTTAAATTTAAATTTCTTCTCATCAATTAGAATAAAATTTGCCGAGCTATCATTTGCCTGGTTGTTAGTTATCTTAGTCTCAAAATTGGAATCAGAAATACCTAACTCTGCTAAAACTTTAACAACTTCTCCCTTTATTTCTGCAGCAGTTCTATTTCTTTCATTTGATATTTTCTTAGCTATTTCGCCAGTCGATTTCCGAACACCTTCCAAATTATTTTCAAGCTCAATTATTCTTTCTTTATAATTTGATGTTAACTCATATTCTGTTCCAATATTAGCACGGTGTTCAATAACTTTATTTAATGTTCCGCCATAACGTTTCTTCAGAAGATTCAAAGCACCTAGCCTTTCTCTAATGCCATCTAATTTAGTTGGGTCATTTTCTACCTTTGTACGATAACTTCGGATAAAATCTGAAATATCGTTAACAATTGCTATTGCCGATTCAATTTCGTTCGATATTTCAGTGAATGAATTATCAATTGAAGCCAATTCATTAAGACTTCTTTCAATACTAACGAGATTTTCCTGTACAGAATTCTCATTCTCATAAGCTCTATCATAAATATCACCAGTTAAAAAGAGTAGCTTTTCTGCATTCTCTAAAATATTTAAGTCATCTTTTAATGTTGCCTCTTCGTTATCTTGCGGAGATATTGCATCAATTTCTTTTATCTGAAATTCGTATGCTTCTCTCTCTTCCTTTAATGAATTTTCTTTATTTTTTAGAACAAATAATTCTTTTGCAATATCAGCTAGTTTAGAATGCTCCTTTTTATAATCAGCCAACAAACTTGAGAGTTCTGCAAATTCATCCAAGAAATCGATATGTGTTACACTACGAAGAAGGGACTGATGTTCGTGCTGCCCGTGTAAATCGACCAACATATTTCCAATATCCTTTAACAGTGTGAGAGATGTTGGAGTATCATTAAGAAAACATCTATTTGAACCTTGAATTGAAACTTCCCTACGAACTATTAATTCATCAAAATAATCGATATCATTTTTTAAGAGAAATTGTTCCACATTTTTGTTTTTTAAAACATCAAAAATTCCCTCAACAATAGATTTTTTTGCACCTTTCCTAATAATCTGTGTTGAAGCTCTATCACCAAGTAATAGCCCCATAGCATCTATTAATATTGATTTGCCCGCTCCAGTCTCTCCAGTAATAATATTAAGCCCTTTAGAAAAATCAACATTGATATTTTCAATCAATGCATAATCTTTAATTAGTAGTGATTTTAACATAATTTACCTTCCAATGTGTAAATATTTCCATTTTCTCTAAGATACATAATCTTATTCATAAATAGAGTTAAATTTTTAATAATTCAATTAACATTTGACATTTTTCGTGCCAATACCTATATTTGGAATCTAAATTATATCGCGGGGTGGAGCAATTGGTAGCTCGTCGGGCTCATAACCCGAAGGTTGCAAGTTCAAGTCTTGTCCCCGCTACACCAAAAAGCCGATTACGTAAAGTTTTCGGTTTTTTTATTTTAAAAATAAATTGATCTGTTTTATTCTAAGGTCTCTCCCATTTGGATTTCCTTAGAACTTCGGGGAGTGGCTGGTTATAGTTGCCAACAATTAAATTAAATCAAAAACTAATTTCAATGCTCTATCTATTTCAATAAGTTTGTTTTCTGAAAGTTGTCCACGTATCTTAACTAATCTAAATTGATAATCAATCGGCCTAGTTTGGAGACAATCTGCAATTGAATTCTTGGTAAGCCCATTTTCTCCTGACGGTTCCAATGAAATATTTGTTTGAACTCGCGATTTTTTTTCATTCCACTTTGTTATTGGTACAACCTGAATTACTGGAACCCTTTGATTATATACATCATTTGTAACCACAACACAGGGTCTTATTTTTCCAGTTTCAGAACCTTTGGTAGGATTTAAATCTATGTCGATAACCATTCCTCTTTTAATCGACTTCATTCGGCCAACCCTCAATTGCTGAGTTAGTTAAATCTTGTAACTCTGAGTCCTCTTTATACATTTCAGCATAAAGTTTAGCTGATTTTATTAATTTTTGTTTTTCTACCGATCTAATATATTCTTGAATCGCTGAGCGAACCAACGAGCTTTTATCTTTAAAGCCGAGTTCACGATACATATTTAAAAAATTTATTTGGTTTTCATCAAAACTGATTTTTGCCTGCTGCATTACAACCTCGATTAGTTCTTATATTGGCTCTTAATGTTGGGTCTAAAATAAGCACCCTAAAGAGAATTGTCAACACATTTATACACAACACAAATTGTCTGCCCTTCCAAAGCTCCGTAGAATCCTCTGTAAGAGTCTCACCGACATTTGGGAGCGTCTTACAGACAAGGGGGCATGCATTATCCTCGCTGCTGAAAAAAAATTAAATCATTCCAATCTTATTGATATTAATAATTCCTTTATATATTTTTAGTTTTACATGAAGCTAACTTAATTTCTAAAAATAATTGGATTTACCTAATGATTACACAGAATGAAAAAACACAAAATATGATGACATCCGAATTGGCTTTGCAATTTTTGAAAGATGGGAATGCGCGGTTTTGTGAGAGCAAACGACTTGAAAGAGATTATAATTATCAGGTTGTTGAAACCTCTGATGGACAGTTTCCTTTTGCAATAATATTAAGTTGTATCGATTCCAGAGTTCCGACAGAGATAATTTTTGATAAAGGAATTGGTGATCTTTTCAATGCCCGAATAGCTGGCAATATAGTTAACAAAGATATTTTAGGAAGTATGGAATTTGCTTGTAAATTAAGTGGGGCAAAATTGATTTTGGTTCTTGGTCATACATCATGTGGTGCAGTTAAAGGTGCTTACAATAATACAGAACTTGGAAACCTAACCGGATTACTTGAAAAACTTAAACCTGCAATAAATAGCGTTACAACTAATTCAGAAAGTAAAGATTTTTTAGATATAATTGCACTCAAAAATGTTGAGCTTACAATTGACGAGATTAAAAACCAAAGCAGTGTTTTAAACGAAATGTACAAGAACAAAGAAATTGATATTAAAGGTGCAATGTACGATGTACGAAGTGGCAAAGTTACATTTTTAGAATAACCAGTTTATATAATTCCCAACTCCTTACCAGCTTTAGTAAATTTACTAATTGCAAAATCGATATGCTCGTCAGTATGAGCTGCACTTATTTGAACTCTAATACGAGCCTTCCCTTTTGGAACTACTGGGAAATAAAATCCAATAACATAAATTCCTTCATCAAGTAATTTATTTGCAAACTGTTGTGAGAGTAGTGCATCATTCTCTAAATGTCCAAGCATTATGGGAACTATTGGATGTTCACTTTCAACTATTCTGAAACCAGCCTCTGTTATACCTTTTCTAAAACGCTGAGTGCTTTTCATAACTCTATTGCGTAGCTCAGAGGATGATTGAAGCATATCCAAAACCTCGAGTGTTGCACCAGCTATTGCAGGGGCAATAGAATTTGAAAATAGATATGGACGTGCACGCTGACGTAGCATATCCACAACTTCTTTCCTTCCGGAAATGCAGCCGCCCGAAGCACCACCTAGTGCTTTACCAAATGTTGTACTAATAATATCTACTCGTCCAACTGCATTGGAATATTCATAACTCCCCTTACCAGTAGCACCGAGGAACCCTGTTGCGTGGGAATCATCAACCATTACAATCGCACCATATTTATCTGCAAGGTCGCATATTTTATCTACTTGTGCAATTATTCCATCCATTGAAAAGACACCATCTGTAACTATTAAAACTGTATTGCAATTGGATGCTGCTTTAAGTTGTTCTTCCAAATTTGACATATCATTGTTTTTATAGCGGAAGCGTTGAGCTTTGCAGAGACGGACTCCATCAATTATTGATGCATGATTTAGTTCATCTGAAACTATTGCATCCTCTGCTCCGAGCAATGGCTCAAAGACTGCTGCATTAGCATCAAATGCAGATGAGAAAAGAATTGTATCTTCAGTTCCAAGAAACTCTGATAATTTTGCTTCAAGTTGTTTGTGTAAATCTTGTGTGCCGCATATAAAACGAACAGAGGATAGTCCGAATCCCCACTCGTCCATTGCTTTTTTTGCAGCATCAATTAATCTTGGGTTGTTCGATAAACCGAGATAATTATTTGCACAAAAGTTGAGAACAGCACCTCCCTCTTTTGTTTCAATTTCAACTCCTTGGGCTGTGGTTATTACTCTTTCATTTTTATACAATCCAGCTTTTTTAATTTCTTCTAATTCTGCTAAATATCTTTCTCTGTTTTTATCAAACATTTTTACTCCTATTATTTTTTTAATGCAGAGCTACACACAATTTTTATATATATTTATTTCTAGCTGACGTTACAAAGCAACTTATCTACATCAAATTTAAATGACCACTTGATTAGTCTATCTTGGTAAATGAAATTCACCTTTTCAACTTATCCCACACTGGTGGACATGTTCACCTTTTTAACTTAGCCTACCCTGGTGGGCGTAGTTCGTTTTTTGAACGAAGCCTACCAATCTAAAATCACTTTGCTTGCTTCTCCACTCTCCATTGCATCAAATCCTTTTTGGAAATCGGTATAATGGAAATGGTGTGTTATTACTGGAGATAAGTCCAATCCGCTATATAACATTTGTTCCATTTTGTACCATGTCTCATACATTTTTCTGCCGTAAATTCCTCTTAACTCAAGCCCCTTAAATATTACTTTATCCCAATGTATTTGTGTGTTACTCGGTAAAATTCCAAGTAGTGCTATCTTTCCACCATTGTACATCTCTTCAATCATAAGATTAAGTGCTGATGGAGCACCCGACATCTCAAGCCCAACATCAAAACCGTGATGAATATCTTCCTCGTCCCTAATCTTTTTAATATCCTCCTTCGTTGGATTAAAGACTCTTGTTGCACCCATTTTTTTTGCAAGTTCCAATTTCCCATCATTCACGTCCGATACTACAACATGCCTTGCACCCGCATGTTTACAGACTGCAATTGCCATACACCCAATTGGACCAGCACCAGTAACGAGAACATCTTCGCCCAACAAAGGGAATGACAAAGCTGTGTGTGTTGCATTTCCAAAGGGGTCCATTAGTGCGGCAATATCGTCCGATATTCTATCATTCAATTTAAGAGCATTTGATGCTGGTATTTTTAGATACTCTGAAAATGCTCCATCTATGTTTACACCAATGCCAATGGTACTTTCACAAACGTGCGACATTCCTCTGCGACAGTTTCTACACTTTCCGCAAATTAAATGTCCTTCGCCAACAATTCTATCACCAACTTGAAAAGCAAGAACATTCTCCCCTTTTTCAGCAACTTCTCCAACATACTCATGCCCAATAACCATAGGGGTTTTGATTGTGTTCTGGCTCCATTCATCCCATTTGTAGATGTGATAGTCTGTTCCGCAAATTGCGGTTTTTCTAATTTTAATTAAAAGTTCATTACTTCCAATTTTAGGTTTTTCCACTTCATCGAGCCAAAGACCTTTCTGCGGAAATTTTTTCACTATTGCTTTCATTTAAAATCCATCAATAAATTTTTGCTAATTTAATTTTCAATTTCTTTATCAACTTCGTTATATTTTTTTTAACAAGCAATATGATAACGTTGAAAAATGGAATCTAATTTTGCTGTTAGACTATCTGTTTTTATTAAACGAATTACTTATTTTGGCAATCAAAAAAAATAGATACGAATGAATATGAAAAATATATCAAACAAAATTTTTGTTTTGCTTTTAATACTTGCTGCTTCCATCTCAGCACAGACTGATACTCTCATTACAACAAATGGAGAAATTATTTCTGGGGAAATAAAAAATATGGATAGAGGAGTTATAACTATCGAAACAGAATATAGTGATAGTGATTTTAAAATTGAGTGGGATAAAATTTTTGCTATCCATAGTAAAAATAATTTCATTGTTTCTTTATCTAATGGTGAACGCCTTGTTGGTAAGCTATATGGGACTAATGATGCACTATATATAAAAACTACAGACAATATTGTTGCAATTGAATCTCTTGATGATACATTCCTTGGGCGATTATCTGCATCAATTGGAATTGGTGTTAATCTTACAAAATCAAATAAACTACGTCAGTTTAATATGAGAAGTAGTCTTGGCTATTTTGCACAAAACTGGAAAGCTGATGCTTCATTTGATGCTGTATATAGTGAACAAACTGATGCTGATCAAACTAAGCGTATAGATGGGAAAATGTCTTATATATATTTCCTTTTGAAGGATTGGTTTATATCAGCTTCTTCAGATTTTTTACAGAATGATGAGCAAAAATTAAAGCTACGTTCAACACCAAAAATTGGATTTGGTAATTATATTATTCACAATAATTCAGTATATCTATCAATAGGTGGTGGAGTTTCAGGAAACTTTGAAAACTATACTGATCCGACTTTAAAAGGTAGAAATAGCAGTGAAATATTCTTGAGTGCAGAATTGAATATGTTTGATTTTGGTGATTTGAGTCTGCTTACAAGTACAGTTGCATATAAAAATTTAAATGAGGGTGATAGATTAAGAAATGATTTTAAAGTTGATTTGAAATATGATTTGCTTGGCAGCGACTTTTATATAAAGATTGGTTACACACTCAACTATGATAGTAATCCTATTAAGAGTGCTGAAACAACCGACTATGTAATTCAAACTACATTCGGCTGGAGTTTATAAAACTTTTGTAACTAAGTAAAAACAAAAAAATAATTTATGGGAAATACACTAATTGAAACTAACCAGCATTGGATATTATAGGAAATATTAATTTCAGTTGCAGCATTTATTAGTGTAGCTTTGGTATATTGGCTTTAAACTTTTTAGTTTCGTAATGGGTGATGCTACTATGCTTGAAGTAGCATCACTAAATAACATCACTTCAAATCAACCTCTTGCTTTGGTTTGTTATTCAAAATCTTTTCAATTTTTTCAATAATATCTTCTGTTAGTAAACTAACAAAGTCTAAAACTTTCATATTTTCTTTTACTTGCTTTGCTGATGAAGCCCCAGTAATTACTGTGCTTACATTTTTGTTTTTCAGAGTCCATGCCAGTGCAAGTTGTGCCATAGTAATGCCAAGCTCTTCCGCAAGTTTAGTTAACTCAACAACTTTTGCAATATCCTTTTTCCCTTCTTCTGAAAACAACCTTTCTTTTAGCCATTCGTAGCCAGGTAATGAAAGCCTTGTATTATCAAGCATTCCGTTGTTATACTTTCCTGTAAGTATTCCGCTCTTTAATGGCGACCAAATTGTTGTTCCCAATCCAATCTCAGAATAAAGATGCATAAATTCTTTTTCAACTTTTTCACGATGAAGCATATTATACTCTGGTTGTTCCATTAGCGGTGTAATTAAATGTTCACGCTTTGCAATTTGATATGCTTCCATAATTTGAAGTGCTGACCACTCACTTGTTCCCCAATAGAGAGCCTTGCCTTGATTTATAACATGGTTCATTGCCCGCACAGTCTCCTCTATTGGAGTATCCAAATCTGGTCTGTGACAAAATATTAAGTCAACATAGTCAGTTCCAATTCTTTTTAACGAGGCATCAGTCCCTTCCAAAATATGTTTGCGCGAAAGACCTCTATCGTTTATTCCCTTTCCGCCCCAAAATATTTTTGTGGATAGAACTAAATCTGAACGTTTCCATTCAGTACGTTTAAGTACACGTCCCATCATCTTCTCAGCTTCACCATTTGAATAAACCTCTGCATTGTCGAAGAAGTTAACTCCACTATCATAAGCTGCAACCATACAGTCGTATGCTGTATCATCAGCTATTTGGTCGTTAAAAGTTACCCATGTTCCAAGTGATAATGCTGAAACTCTAAGACCAGACTTTCCTAAATATCTATATTCCATTATTCCTCCAAATTAATAACTAAAATTTTTCCTTTTTCTTTTTAATCTTTTATTGGAATTAAACTTATAGCAATTCCCCCACCGGGAGCTAACTTAAACTCTTTAATACTTCCATTATCAATTTTCATTTTTGATATTTCAATCTCAGTTGGGTTATCATTCCAGTGTGCATTTTCACCATCTTTATATATTGTTGCTTCATATTCTATTTCTGAATTTAGAAACTCAAAATTGATTTTAATACTTCGTGCTTCTTCATTAGTGATACTGCCTAAGAACCACTTCCCACTATTTTTTTCTTCCCTCGCTATTGTTACAAATTCTCCTACCTCACCATTTAGAGTAATGCTCTTTTCCCAATCAACTCCTACATCACTAATAAACTGGAACGCTGGTTGGTTTTCATAATTCACAATTAAATCGCACGCCATTTGGAGTGGACTATAAATTACAACATAAAGAGCAAGCTGATGAGCAAGAGTTGTATTAATTTGATTCTCCTTTTTATAAGGTTCTAATTTTATATTAAACACTCCCGGAGTAAAATCAATTGGACCTGCAAGCATACGTGTAAAAGCCACTGTTGGCAAGTGATTTGGAGGGTTACCTCCATCGGATGCCCAAGCATTAAACTCCTGACCACGCAAACCTTCACGAGTAATTGCATTGGGGTACGTTCGTCTAATGCCAGTAGCTTTTATTGGCTCATGAGCATTAATTGCAATTTCATATTTTGCTGCTGTTTCAATCACTTTGCGAAAATGATTAACCATCCACTGCCCATGATGGAATTCACCTTTTGGAATAATCTTCCCGACATAGCCAGTTTTTACTGAATGAATACCAAGTCTCTGCATCAATGCAAATGCAGTATCAAGCTGCTGTTCATAAGTTCTCGGTGCAGCAGAAGTTTCATGATGCATAATTATTTCAACACCTTTCTCTCTTCCATAACGTACTACTTCTTCTAAATCATAATCTGGATATGAAGTTACAAAGTCAAACACTCCCTCTCTCTCCTCAAAGCCAATCCAATGTTCCCAACCAGTATTCCAACCTTCAACAAGCACGCTGCCAATTCCATTTGCCGATGCAAAATCAATAAACTCTTTTGCATTCTCGGTAGTTGCTCCATGCTCTCCATGTGGTTTCCCATTACGGGTATAACTCCACTGCGATTTACCAACATGCATCTCCCACCAAATACCCATATATTTTGTTGGCTTAAACCAGCTAACATCCCCAAGTCTATTAGGTTCATTTAAATTAACAATTAATTTTGAGTCAATAAGTTCTGTTGCTTTTTTAGTTATCTGAATTGTTCGCCATGGAGTTTTAAATGGTAATTCCACCTTTGCTTTATATCCAAGTCTTTGCGAGCCAACTAACCCACTCTTCATTAGTAAATTATCTTTCTCTATTTTTAATGTCATCCCAGGATAATTAGTAAGGTTTGCTTCGTGGAAACTTAAGTGAATTCCATCCACAGTCCGCATGGTTACTGGTGTATTAACAGCATTTTCCGGAATATAAGTTTGTGCAAGGTTACTATGGTTTGCTTTTGAGAGTGCGTCTATATCTGTGAATTTTGTCTCACTGTATAGATGTTCATAAATATCCCAATCACCAGGTATCCACCAAGTAGTGTGATTTCCAGTTAAATTGAACTCCGTATTTTCATCAAGTATTGTTATCGAATCAATATCATTTAATTGCGGAAACTCATACCTAAAGCCAATCCCATCATCATACACACGGAAGTGAATTACAAAATTAGAGATTTCAATTTCTGAATTTTGTAGAGTAACTATAATTTCATTGTAGTTGTTGATTACTTCTTTCGTTTCACCCCAAGGCATTTCCCATGTTTCGCTAAAACTGTTTTGTTCAATATTAACTATTTTAAAATTATTTTTAATTGATGCAATCCTTTTGAAATCAAACCCAAGTCTGGATGTATCAATTATCCTCTCATCATTAAAATCAACAATGTAGGTTGGGGTACCATCATGCAGTAATTGAAAAGCAACCTCAATATTTTTAGAAGGTGACTGAACTTTTATACTATTCCTTACAGGAAGGGCATTACAGCTAAGTATGAAAATTAAAAAAAGAGATGTTAATGAAATTTTGTACATTGTAAGCCATGTTTATATTCTAAATAATAAAAATCTTGATTTGAAATTAACGATATTTAAACAAAGAATCAGTCGTTTCTTTCAATAATCATACGGTAATGGTGGAACAAAATAATAATTGTCATTGCTTCCAAGAACTCTTTTATTTTGAATAATTTTTCATTAAGTTAAAAATCACACAAACACAAATATGGAGATAAAATGAAAACAGTTTTAATTTTTGCAATTCTATTCTTAACAACATCACTATTTGCTCAAGAAAGTTTTACACGAACTTATGAAATTCCCGTACCAGAGATTGAAAATACTGGGCTTGGTGAAATTGTTGCTGGCGTTGATTGGGACGGTGATGGAAGGCTTGAAATCTATGCAGTTAATAATATGCTCGATCAAGGTGGTTCCGAAGAAATTCCAAAAATTTATAAATTTGAATTTAATCCTGATGCAGGTACTTGGGATTCAGTTTGGATGGCAACCATAATTGATATTCCTCAACAAAATAGCTGGGGTGCTGTAACAACTGGCGATTGGGACCAAGATGGGAAACCGGAAATAATTTGGGCACCAGCAAATTATTTGAGTGGTGCTAATCCTAATCCTCCAAGAATATTAGTTTTTGAAGCCCCTGGTGACGGCAGCGAAGGACTTGGAGTAGATGTTTTTGGGAACTCAAAACCAAATTGCCAATGGACAATTGTGGAAGAAGACAATGTGAACGTTCGTCCTTTTGTTATTGAGCTAACTGATATAGACTCGGATGGTGATCTTGAACTATGCTTTATTGATAGAAAAGATGGATTACGATTTGGAGTAATTTCAGTAAGTGATGTGCCTGATAATGGCGATGCCTCAGAAACTTGGACTTTAGAACACTCCGGGAAAGACCTTGATATAGATGCAAGTACGTTTTACGATATGGCAATTATTGATAATGCAATGTATATGATTCATTCCAGTGGTGCTGTTACTATCGTTAAATATGTGAACGGAGCTTGGGATGCCCCAGTAATACTGGCTGATAAAGTACCAAGCGGTTCGTGGAAGTCTGCAAGTACTGTGGATATTGATGGAGATGGCTCTGACGAAATTGTTGTTGCGGGTTGGTCTTCATCATATAATAATTTTTATGTTCTTAAGCCGGATGTTTTTGAAACGCTTAAATCTTCCAGAGTTGCAAGTTTACGTCCATTGATTGGAGAATCTGGGCGAATGAATGGTGGAGCAGTTGGCGATATTGATAACGATGGAAAGATGGATATAGTTTTCGGTTCACGAACAGCAACCCCTCTTGGTGCAATAATTAGAATTGAATATCAAGGTGGTAGCATTACAGATTCTGCAAGCTATACTTACGAATTAATAGATTCGTTACTACACGAAGGTACAAACCAACGTTTCGATATTGTTAAAATTGCAAATGTGGATGATGACCCTGAACTTGAAGTTATTTACTCTGATGGTAATCAAGTTAATAGAGTACCTATCGCTATTTTGGACTATGATGTTGGCGTAAGTGTAAATGAGGAGATAGTACCTAATGAATTTTATCTTTCTCAAAATTATCCAAATCCATTTAATCCAACAACAACTATTCAATTTGGATTAAACAAGCAAACAGAAGTAAGCTTAAAAATTTATGATATTCTTGGTCGTGAAATTATTTCACTAATAAATAGTGAAGTTAGAACTGCCGGAACTTATGAAGTTACTTTTGATGCGTCAGTTTTGGCAAGTGGAACTTACATTTATAAATTGACTGCAAATAATCAAACTATTTCAAAGAAAATGAATTTGATAAAATAGATGAAAAACCGCTAAGGCGGAAAGACGCAAAGAATTTATATAATATAGAGACGGCTCACTGAGCCGTCTTTTTAAAATATACAGATTTAGGAAAGCTTGCACTTCTATTCCAATTAAGGAAGTCCAATCTTAAGAAATAAAATTGGGTTAAAAAGTAAAATCTATTCAGGAATAACAATCTTATAACTGTATGTAATTTCAATTGATTTTTGCAGCATTGCTGTTACTCCGCAATAAACATTTTGAGAGAGTTCAATTGCACGTGCAACATCTTTCTCTTTAATGTTGCTACCCGTAAAAACATATTCCAAGTTTATTTTTGTGTAAACTTTTGGATGTGTTTCAGTCTGCTCTGCAGTAATATTTATTTGATAATCATCTAATTTTACTCTCTTTTTTTGAAGAATTGTAATCACATCTGCACTACTGCATCCCGCAAGACTAAGAAGTAAAAGTTCTTTAGGGCGTAGTGAAGCATCACTTCCGCCAAATGCAGCTGGTCCATCAATTGTTAACCAAGTATTTGTATCATCTGTTTTACCAACAAATGTAATTCCTTCTAATTGTTTTAATACAGCTTTGTGTTGCGACATTTTATTTCCTTTCTATTAAAATAATTTTGTTTTAGTATGATGCAAAAATATAAAAACTGATTCTCAGTATAAAAAACTTATGCAATTTAAGAAAACTAAAGGAACTACCTTTCGAAAGTGGACTCTTTCATATTTGCATCAAAAATTATTTTATAAAATAATTCATATATAAAAATATAATTGGAGCAGAAAAAAGGAGTGAATCGAATCTATCAAAAATTCCGCCATGCCCAGGAATAATATTGGATGAATCTTTAACGCCTGCATCACGTTTAATTAATGACTCAACCAAATCACCCACTTGTCCAAAAATTCCTATGATTATTCCGAATGTAATGATATCTATCCAATTAAGAAAAGTTAAAAGAACTACTTTTAAAACAACTATTGTAATTATAGCAAAAACAAATCCTGCAATAGCTCCTTCCCAACTTTTTTTGGGGCTAACACGAGGGAAAAGTTTATGCTTCCCAAAAGCACTTCCAATAAAATATGCGGCTGAGTCTGTCATCCAAAGAGTAATAAAAATGGATATTACAATAAACCCGCCATTGGAATAGTTAGTTGGAGTATCAACATAAAATTCTCTTATTCCAATAATGGAAGCAGAGAAAAACCCCATGTAGAGAATGCCCAACAGCGTAGAAGATATATTATTAATTGCAGATTCTTTATTTCTGAAAAGTTCAACTATTAAAAGAAGCGGTAGTAACGATAAGAGAAATATCTCCATAGGGAAAAAATGGAAGTAAGCATTAAGAATAATGTGAGCAACAGAAATAAGCCCAATAAAATAGCACGGAAAAATATTTTTATTCTTAACCATTGCTGAAAATTCGTAAAACGAAACCAACCCAATTGCGAGAATAAAAATTAGGAAAGGAATTCCGCCCCAATAGGAAAGCCCTAACAAAAATGGAATTGAAAAAAGAGCTACAATAATTCGGGTAATTCTGTTACTCATAAATATTACTCTACTTTATTAATATCGTTAATTATAGCAATAGCATCTTCTGCATCATTTTTTTTAACAAGTAATTTAATAACCGATAAATCACCAACTACAGGGAAACTTCTATCATTTTGGTTTAGAATTAGAACATCAATATCAGCCCCGCCTAGGTTCGATTTTAACATATCAGCTTCAACAATATCGGCACAGGTAGAAACAATTACCCAATCTTTTGGATGAACTAAATTACCTTCAAAATCTTCAATTGTAACTAATTCTGTATTGCAATCCGGACAAGTTGTAATTCCTTCATGGTATTCATATTCGCATTTTGGACATAACATAAAACCTCCAAGTTTATTGAAACTTATTATAGTTCTTTTTTATGTAAAATAAAAAGAGAAAAAATAGAGCAGATAGTAGAACAAGAGAAAACAGATGTGTGGAAAACTCCTCTGGCTTGACAATACTGGTGTTCATCAGTTCATCACTCTCCCAAATAAAGTATGATAATACCGAAATAAAATTATTCAAAAAGTGTAAAATTACCGGAATTAAAATTGAGTTTGATAGATAAGCTGAAAATCCTAAATAAGCTGCTAACATTGTTAGTGCTATTAATCCATAAGGATTAAAATGATAAAGTGCAAAAGCAAATGAAGTAATTAAAATTGCCCAAAAAGGTTTCAAAGAATATTCTAAACTCTTTTGTGTAAAACCTCTGAAAAAGACCTCTTCACAAATTGAAGGTGTTACTGAAACAATAAGAACAACAAAAATCATTTCAATAATAGAATCAGCATTTAGAATTATTACATATGTGCTTTCCATTAGTTTGTCTAAATCATCAGCAAAATTTTTAATACTTTCAAATAATGAATAAGATTCAGCAAGCTGCTGAAAAATATAATTCTGCACATAGATAAAACTTTGCAATAAGGGTAGAAGTATTACTAACCCTAAAATAAAAATTCCAATCTCTTTTAAATTAGGAGTTTTGATTCTAAGAATTGATGAGATGTTTTCTACATAGACTAATTTGGCAAGTATTATTGCTGGTGCTAATATAAATAATATCTGCCCAGCAACATTAAATAAGCGTAGGGCATTAACATTGGCGCTGCTTAAATCTGCTCCAAAAATTATAAGATATAAAAGCCCGCCACCAAATTGAAATAGAAAAAAGACAATTAGCAATCCGTAGATAGCTGCTTTACCAGGAGGCATTGTTGGATTAAAATCCGAATTATTTAGGTTGCTATCATCACTATTGTATTCATTATTCATAATGCAATAATAAAAAAAAGGGTGGTTATATTCTTAGAAATATTCAGATTAACACAAACACAAGCAACAACAACAAAAACTCAATAGGGGCAATCCGCCACGGCGGATTATGGTAACCCAAAAGTAGCAAAAAACAAGAAAGTCCCATAGGGACGACACTATGGTAAAAAAAGTGGGACAAGAAAAAATAAAAGTTTCTTAATATTATTAATTTTTTATTTTACACTGCTCTACAACTGATAATAATTTTTCAACCCTCTCTTTATCAACTTTGTTTTTCCAGTCTCCATCTTCCTTAAAGTAAGAACCAACAATAAAGATATCAGCTAACTTATAATAGTAGGGAATATTTTCTGAAGTAACTCCTGAGCCAATAATAACTGGAAGATTAGAATTTTGCTTTACATAGTTTAATTCTGAGATATCAACCTCAACTCCTGTTGAAGACCCTGTAATTACGATACCATCACTTAGAAAGAATTCAGCAGCTTTTGCAGTACCAACAATTGAAACATCAGAAGTTAGCGAGTGTGAGCTATGCTTTTTCTTTACATCTGTAAATACCATTACATTATCGGCACCAATTTGTTTTTTGTATCGGAGAAGCGTTCCTGCATTAGATTCAATAACTCCTTCATCTGCAACATGGGCAAATACAAATCCCTCTGCACGTATAAAATCTAAATTTGCTGCATGTGCAACAGCCAATGCCTCTTCATTTGCAGCTGCAAGAATTTGTACTCCTGTAAATAGGTTGGTTTCTCTCTTAATTTCATAAGCAATTATTGCCATAGTGGATGTAATTTCTGGTCCTGCAGCATTATTTAAATATGGCACGTCATGCATATTTTCAATCATAATTCCTTCAATTCCGGAACTTTTGAAAATCAATGCTTCTTCAATTGCATTTTCAATTATTTGATTAACATTTCCGCCATATTTTGGTGTTCCCGGAAGTGCATCTACATGTATCATTCCAATCACTAATTTGGAATCTAATAAATCTTCTTTTTTCATTTTAGATACTAATTTATTCGTTCAAAAAATTACAATTGTATTATAACTTTTCATTCTATCATTGTCAAAAGAAAAATCAACAAACGGAAAAGTTATTTTTGTCATTTAAAGCAGTAAAAAGCTTCACTCCTACTGCAGCAATAATTTGGGTTATATTGCTCTATTGTTACATTGCTTCATTGTTAAAAGCACAAAGGGGGATAGGATAAAACCAACAATTTAACCCAACTTTGCATAACTAATTTGTCCATAAGACTCTGCGAGAAATAAGGTTTTTTAGATAAATGTACTTTTAAAATTCTAAAATACCCCTTTAATATTGGTTTAACACCCTGTTTTTGATGACCTTAAAAAAATTGTATTTTTACTAAATATTAAGTAATTTTGGTGTCGTAATTAAAATGAAATAAATGAAATAGGTATATTATGAAAAGGACTTTTCAGCCAAGTAATAGAAAAAGAAAAAACAAGCACGGATTTAGGGAAAGAATGTCCACTAAAAATGGAAGAGCAGTTCTTGCAAGACGCAGAGCTAAAGGTAGAAAAAAATTAACCGTTAGTGACGAATATTAGTTTTGAAACGCTTTGGTCTTTCAAAAAATGAGAGAATCAAAAAAAAGAAAGAGATTTCTCGTGTGTTTAATACCGGGAAACGAATCTACACAAATAGCCGAAAATTAAAGGCTATTTTTTGTTTTGGGGAAGATGATTCTGGAATAATAAAAATTGTACCCGCTGTTCATAAAAAAGCTGGAAATGCTGTTTGGCGAAATAGAATGAAACGATTATTGCGTGAATCTTATCGCTTAAATAAAGAAATATTGATAGATGTTATTGAAGAAAAAACCCTTCTTTTAATGATTTCTCCTAATTCAATTAACAAAAAGAAGCAGCCCAAATTACTATTAAGTGATGTGCAAGATGAAGTAATTGAATTGCTTAACAAAATTAAAAATCAAATTTTAACAGAAAGAGATAAAACTGGAAGTTAGTAAATGGATAAACAATCAACTTTAGCATTTGTTATGATGGGCATCGTCCTCGTAGTTTGGTTATACTTAAATTCCCCAGAGCCGCAACATCAAGTTTTAAAAGAGACTGATACAACACTTGTTACAAACAGAATTGAACCAGCACAAATACCAGATGCTGAAGCAATTTCATCAAATAAAACCAACCAAAATGTAGCAACGCTAAATAGCAAAAACGACATTGATGCTACAACCGATGTTGGAATGTTCGCAGCTACCGGTATTGAAGAGAAAATTATCACAATAGAAAATGATCTTGTAAAACTTGAAATGACAAGTAAAGGGGGCAAGATTAGAAAGTATTATTTAAAAGATTACGAAACTTGGTATTACCATAATTATGATGAAGATGATTTTTACAATACACACGTTCAGTTAATTAACCAAACCAATGGCGGCGATTTAGATATTGTTTTTATTACACAACAAGGTAAATTAGTAAATACTTCAAAATTAGATTTTACTACTAATGCCGATAATTATTATTATAAATTATCTGGTTCCGATTCACTTCAAATTTCTTATTCATATAATATTGATGATGAGAAATCTATTCGAAAAAACTTTACATTCTTCGGAAATAACTATCGAACAAAATTTGAAGTTGAACTAATTAACATGAACACGATTATTGGCGATAGAAGATATGATGTTGAATGGGCAAGCGGAATAAACTTCTTAGAGCTTAATTCAGTTGATGAAGCAACTTATTCAAATTCATCCTTTTTATCTGGTGGCGAACACTTTATAATTGATGCAGATACGGAAGGTGAACCTGTTGAAAAAGATATAAATGGAAAAATTGACTGGGTTAGTATTAAAAGTAAATACTTTGCAATGATTCTTGCACCCAAAACGCCTTATTCAGAAGGTGGTCTTAAAATTGATGGAAAGCATGTTGTTATTCCTGGTCTCGGAGTTAGAGAGTATTACAGAACAAGTTTAAAAATTCCATTCCAACGCTTAGATTATCAAAAAGATAAATTTGATTTATATCTTGGACCTGTGTTATACGATACACTTCTTTCGTACAAAGCAAGTTATGAAAGCATTTATGATTTTGGAAGTTTCTTCGGGTTAAAATTTATAACCCGTCCAATTTCTGAATATATACTACAACCCCTCTTTACATTTTTGCATAGCATTGTTCCAAATTATGGAATAGTAATTATTTTGTTCTCTATTTTAATAAAACTTGCTCTTGCCCCCCTTACAAAGCAAAGTTTCAAAAGTATGGGACGCATGTCGCAACTTCAACCAAAAATTGCTGAACTTAAAGAGAAGTATAAAGGTGACCAACAGAAAATTCAAAAAGAGACAATGAAACTTTACCAGACTTACGGAATAAACCCTGCTGGTGGGTGTTTACCTATGTTGCTTCAAATGCCTATTCTCTTTGCACTTTTTGCATTCTTCCGTGTGGCAATTGAAATTAGACACGAGTCGTTTCTTTGGATTAAAGATTTAGCATCACCTGATTATGTAATTGCTTTACCTTTTACAATTCCAATTATTAATCTCGATCAACTTACAATACTTGCTCCGTTACTTGGTTTAACAATGTTCTTTCAGCAGAAAATGACTATGAAAGACCCAAGCCAAAAAGCTTTGGTTTATATGATGCCAATAATGATGACGTTTATGTTTATGGGATTTTCTTCCGGTTTAAATTTGTACTATATGATGTTCAATTTGTTATCAATTATTCAGCAATATTTAATTAATAAAAAACAGAGTCAAACAGAGTTAGTACCTATCAATAAAAAGGATCAGAAGCCTGGCTTTATGCAAAAAATGATGGCAGCTGCTGAAGATAAACAGAAGACTCAGAAGCAAACTTCAAAGAGAAGGAAATAGGTTTAATGAAAAACATTCTTTACTCAACGAGCCACATACGGAGATTATAAAAATATCGAATAATGAATACCGAACACGGAATATCTCCCAAAGAGATACCAACGGTAGAACTAAAAACTTCAATATTCGTTATTCTTCATTCAATATTTTAGATTCAAAAAAAATATTCCGCAAAAAACAGCGGAACAGGGTGGGACAGATAAGCAGATGAAGCAAACAATTAAAATAGCGGTACTTCTTCTAATCTTAATTTCAGTAAATTCTTCTGCTCAACAAGATACAGTTACACTTTCTCCAAAATTTACAACAAAAATTCTTCCATTCGGATTAACAACAAAAGTTCCTGCAAGTTTACCTAAAGTCTCCTTAGCCCTAAGTGGTGGTGGTTCGCGTGCCCTTATTGCACTTGGTGTGTTAAAAGCTTTGGAGGAACACAACATTCCAATTGAGTATATTGTGGGAACAAGTATGGGGAGTATTCTCGGCGGTCTTTATGCATCAGGTTATTCTATTGATGAATTAGACTCAATAATTACTTCAATAGATTGGAATCATTTCTACACAGCAAAAGAGACACAAAGAAACGAACTTTATCTCGACCAAAAAATAACAGATGATGTAGCACTCTTTTCTATTGATATTGATGGTTTTAATCCAGTGCTGCCAACATCATTCAACTCAGGACAGCGTTTTCAAAATTTTTTGAATTATTATACAATCAATGCTCCAATACACCCGTATGGCAGTTTCGATCAACTTAGATATAAATTTAGAGCTGTTAGTACCGATTTAACTACTGGGAAAATGGTTATACTTGATAAAGGCTCTTTAAGCCAAGCCTTGAGAGCAAGTTCGAGTGTTACATTTTTATTAGAACCAGTCGAAATAGATTCTATGCTACTTGTTGATGGAGGATTAGTTGCTAATGTTCCGGTAAATGCAGCAGCAGAGCTTGATAGCGATTACATAATAGCTGTTGATGCATCAAGTCAATTACGAAAACGAAATGATTTAGATACACCACTAAAAATTGCTGACCAAATAGTTTCGATACCAATGAATATGGTCACAGAGCAAAATCTAAAATTGGCTAATGTAATTATTGCTCCAGAACTTAAGGATAGAAAAAATGATGATTTCTCCTCTCTCGATAGTATAATTCAAGTTGGATACAAATCAACAATTGATAAAATTGAGACTATCACAAGGGATATATTAGAATATCAGTTCAATAATATTTGCGATACAGTAAAATATTATTCAAACATAGTACCATACAGTTCCAAATCAAAAATTGAAAGTAAAATTGTTACTGTGCTTAATGAAAAAAACATTGTTAGTAATAGAGAAATTTTATTAGCCCTTTCAAAAGAATATGAGAAGGGAGATTATTCGTATATTTCTGCTGATTTATTTATTGATGAAGATATAACAAGACTTAAAGTAAATTATTTATTAAAACCAATTATTAAAAAAATTGAACTAATTGGAAGCAACGAAAATAACACATATAAAATTTTAGATATTTTATCTCCGCTTGTAAATAATTTTTACAGTGAGAAAAACTTAGTAGAATATTTAATTAGCACTCTATCTTATTATAGAAATATTGGATATCCCTTTGCTGAAATAGAAAACATAGAGTTTACCAAAGAGACAAATAGACTTACAATTAGTATTGACGAAGGAATTGTTAATTCAATAATTGTTTCTGGAAATGAAAGAAGTAGAACCCCTTTAATAATGAGGGAGCTTGAAATTAAAGAGGGTGAATATCTTACTTCCGACAAGCTATCGAAAAGTCTTGAAAATCTAAGAACTACAGGGCTTTTTACTTCAGTTGATATTAATTTAGAAAAGAAAAATGGTGTAAACATCTTAAAAATTAACGTTGAAGATAAATTAACAGGAATTGCCAGAATTGGAATGCGGATTAATGATGAGAGATATTTACAACCCTCGCTCGATATTAGAAATGAAAACCTTTTTGGCACCGGAACAGAATTGGGTGTACTCTTTTTTGGCGGATTAAGGAATCAGTTCTTTCTAATTGAACATAAAGCTAATAGAATTTTTGATACATATCTTACATACAAAATCAAGTTATACTACGATAGTAAAGATATATATACTTATATGGATGACCCTCAAACAGAACCCAATAAATTTTCAAGGTCACGTAGTGGTGAATATCAACAAGTATTACTTGGTGCATCAGTTGGTCTGGGTATGCAAGCCGGTAAGTTTGGCAATTTGATTGCTGAATTTAGATATGAGCAAAATGATGTTTTTAATCTATCGAATTATGTTATTACTCCGTATAAGATTAATATTGCTGCACTTAAATTTAGTATGCAGATAGATACCCAAGATAAATATCCATATCCAACTTCAGGCACAAAATTTAGCACTTATTACGAAACATCGCAAAAGTTTTTAGGTGCTGATGAAAGTTATGTTAAATATGCACTTGAGTATAAAGGCTATTTTACTATTAATAAATCGCATACAATTATTCCAAAGTTTGAAATTGGATTTGCTGATGAAACACTTCCGCTAAGTCAGCAATTCTCTTTTGGTGGGCAATTTTCGTTTTGGGGTTATAAAGAGTATGAATATAGAGGAAGACAGATTATTATTGGCTCCCTGGCTTATAGATATAAATTACCTTTTAAGTTTTGGTTTGATACTTATATTTCTGCTCGTTACAATCTTGGCTCTATCTGGGAAAGAGAAGAGGAGATGAAAGTTAAAAACTTCAAACATGCAACAGGAGTTATGATTTCGTGGGATACACCAATTGGACCAGCAGATTTAGGAGTTGGACGAAGTTTTATAATAAATGATATTACAAAAATTATTGTTAGAGGAGAACCAACAATATATTTTTCTATTGGATATTTTTTCTAAACTAAATACGTTGTGTTAAGGTATGCCCAACATTACAAATCAAATAAAACATTTAACAAATTAGCTTTTGTAAATTCTGGAATATCTTTTTGAAATTCGATTGTACTATTTTTATCCCATTGCTTTCCGATAGAGACTTTGTGTGAGTCTCTATTAAGTACAGCAAAATTTCTCTTAACTATTTTTTCACCATCAATTACAAAAAAAGCAATAATTACTGGAAGTCCAAATTCCTTACTCCATTTTTCGTATGATTTAACTGCACGTTCATTAACAAGCCATCTTGCACCACGCTTCCCTTTCCAATCGAGCAAAGCGGATTTATCTTTGTACGAAATTATTGTATCAGGTTTATCAGCCCCTTTCTCCCATACTTTTTTATGCCTATTATCCTCACCAAAATCAGTGCATTTAAAACCCCATTGGGTTAACAAATTTTTCCCATGAAACTCAGCAATGTCGTGAAGTTTGTAATTTTTTCTAAAAGCTTCAGTGCTTTTGGATGGATTAAAATCTAAATTTTTCATTTATGAAAATAAGAAAGAGAATGGAAAAATTCTTGAATTATATTTTTAACTTTACTTTAAAGTCACCAGTCGGATTTCCCTTATAGTTTTGTTTTTTATTGTGTATTTAAAGTTGTAAGTTTTGTAAAAAATAAAATTTGAACAAATAAATTATTTTTTAACAAAAAGCGTTAAGGGTGCGTTTGTAAAATTATAGCTACGGTGAACAAGTAAGCAACCAAGCCGTTATAAACTCTGCGATAAACCTAATATTTTCATCCTAACTTTCATAATTATTTTGTAATTTAGTTTAATGAACTTTTGAGATAACAATACAAGATTAAAATAGAATTTAACTACTATGGAAATAAAAACCGACATATATTTAGGGGATAGTAAAGAGGTATTAAAAGACATTTTAGATAATTCAGTAGATTTAATTTTCACTTCACCTCCCTATGCCGACCAAAGAAAAAAGACCTATGGAGGAATTCACCCTGATCAATATGCAGAGTGGTTTTTGCCGATATCTGAACAATTATTAAGAGTTTTAAATCCAAGTGGAACATTCGTGCTAAATATAAAAGAAAAAGCTGTAAATGGAGAAAGAAGCACATATGTTTTAGAATTAATTCTTGCTTTGCGAAAACAAGGTTGGTTATGGACAGAAGAATTTGTGTGGCATAAAAAAAATAGTTACCCAGGTAAATGGCCAAATAGGTTCAGAGACTCGTGGGAGCGACTACTACAATTTAATAAAAGTAAAAGTTTTAATATGTATCAGGAAGAGGTAATGGTTCCGATGGGAGATTGGGCAAAAAAAAGATTACTTAATCTTAGTGATACCGACAAAAAAAGGGATGTATCAAAAGTTGGTAGTGGTTTTGGTAAGAACATCTCAAACTGGGAAAATCGCGACAAGGCATATCCAACCAATGTATTGCATCTTGCAACTGAATGTAACAATAAAAACCATAGTGCTGCTTTTCCCGAGAGTTTACCCGAGTGGTTTATTAAATTATTTACTAAGGAAAATGATATTGTTTTAGACCCATTTATGGGTTCTGGAACTACAAATTTTGTTGCAAAAAAAATGAATCGTAACTCGATAGGAATAGATATTTTACCTGAGTATTATAACATGGTAAAAGAAAAGATAGAAGAATTTAGTTATGTGTTATTTGAACCAAAGGTAAAATATGAAAAGACTAAGATTAGAAGACGTGTTGCAATACGTTGAAAAAAACATTGGCACATTTCACGAAAAAAGGATATCAAGTTTAGATAGCTTAAAACTATCAAAAGTTCTAAAAAGGAAAAATCCGTATCTATTTAAAGCAAAATATGTTTTAACTGCAAACGAAATAATTAGTGGTATTGTAAATGCCCATATTTCATCAAGCGAAGAAGGAATTTTTGGTGATTGGTTAGAAGGGCTAGCAATTTTCATTAATGAAAAAGTGTTTGGTGGGCGGAAATCTGGAATTCCAAATATTGATTTAGAATTTGACAAAGACAACGTAAGATATATAGTAAATATCAAATCTGGTCCGAATTGGGGAAATAGCAGTCAAGTAAAAAAAATGGTGTCCGATTTCAAAATAGCAAAAAAGACATTAAGAACAAGTAATTCCAAATTGAATATTGTATCTGTAAATGGGTGTTGCTATGGTATCGACAATAATCATGACAAAGGAGATTATTTTAAATATTGCGGACAAGAGTTTTGGGCCTTTATTTCAGACGAATCTGATTTATACACAAAAATCATTGAACCTTTGGGACATAAAGCAAAAGAAAGGAACGATGAATTTTTAAAATCACACTCTCAAATTTTAAATAAGTTTACAAAAGAATTTACAATTGAGTTTTGCGATGACAATGGCAAAATCAATTGGGAAAAATTAGTAGAGTATAATTCTGAAAAGAAAAAACAATAACTTACTCCAAAACGTTTATAACGAATAAGTTTTAATTCATCATTGTTTCTAATTGCATTATTAGAGATAAATGCAATACCAACGCCAGCAAGGAGTACAAAAGTGGCGGCAGCCTTACCTTCAAAGAGACTTGCAAATAATTTATAAACTTCGTTTCCATTCTCACCGAAAGCAATTTTGAAATTAACAATTATCATCCCCATAATTGCTAATGCTCGTGCAACATCAATACCTACTAATCTATTTGTCATTTAGCTTTCGTAAATTTCAACTTAATACTATACCGATAATGAAATATCAGTCATGTAAGTCTGTAGAATGACTCTTACTGACAATTTGTGTTGTGTATAATCTTCATCATTTTCTAATAAAAAACTAATTTAAGCAGATTTCTTAGTTTCTACTTTTTTACTCTCTTTCTTTTCAGGGGTTTTAGCTGTAGGTTTTTCTGTCTCTTTAGATGGAGACTTTTTCGCTTTATAATCTGTTTCATAAAACCCACTACCCTTAAATATTGGTGTCATTCCGCTCCCAATTAATCTCTTAACTTCACCACCACACTCAATGCAATTCTTTATATGTTCATCCGTCATTTTTTGAAATAACTCAAAAGTAATTCCACACTCTTTACATTTATAATCATACGTTGGCATAAATCTCAATCCTTTTTTAATTTTAACTTGCAAAGTTACTTAGATTGATAAAAAAATCAAAAAAAAACTACTGAGGCACAAATTAGTGCTGATGGAATTCCCTTGGAGACGGTTTTGCATAACAAGCAAAAGTAGATATAAAAATAAGCATACTAAACAATGCTTGCAGGGGCGGGATTAACTTTCCCGAATTATTTAGTCCCGCATGGCAGAATTGTTAGCAATTCGTTTACTCAAAAAAACCAATGTTACTGCAATTGTAAAAACAAAAGTGGAAATCATAGAATAGTACTCATTTGGTAATTTTAGCACACCCCACAAATGGTAGAATGATGTAAGAAAAGCTATAATAATTAGAGAAATTATTAGATTGTTTTTAAATGTTTTTTCTGGTTCTGTTATAAAATATTTAGTTATCAACTCAGCAATAAATAAAAAATATATTGGTGCTAAGGGAGCCATTAATCTTTCAGACTCTCCAAAAAAGGATAGAATAACTACGGTTAACGAATATATAAAAAGGTGTTTGTTTTTTTCAAAAAAGTAAAATAAATCTTTATAAAAAAGAAGTGGAAGTAAACCAAATGGTAAGGATGGAATAATAAATCTCTTTATTAATAAAATTGGTTCCGAATAATAAATAAGTTGAGTTGTGTATTGAATAAATAAACTCTCCCCTGCCTCTGTTGGTATTAGTTTCCGAATACCCCAAAAAGTTAAAACTGATACAAAACTTACAACCGAGAAAGAAAGTAATTCCTTTTTAATTAATTTTCTTTCAAATAGTAGTGCAAAGCCCGCGGGGATAAATATCAATATATATTCTTTTACTAAAACTCCAAAAACCATTACAAAAAATAATTGAACAAAACTTCTGTGCCGCAGTAAAATAAACGAATAAAAGAGCAAGGTAAGTGAAAGGGTATCACTTACTTGAAAATAATTCCAACCTAAAAACTGAAAAAAATATCTATTAAACTGAAAAATAATAGTTATTACTAAAGCTAATTTTTCATCCGTTTTATACTCCAACAGAAACAGATAAAAAACAATTGAAAGTAAGAACAAGGAAACGGAATTAAGTATCAAAAAACTTACTGCTATTGAAAACGGAAGCAAACCAGCTAACCAAGGTACTGCAATTCTGTAAACAAATGGTCTAATTATATTTGTCTCAATTCCGGGAGATGCCTCAGCCATTGAAATATATTTATTCATATCCATATTTGAATAAGAACTATTTTTGTAATCAATGGAGCCGGAAAGAAAGATTGAGAAAATAGTGAGAAGCAAAAGAATTAGTATGTGTTTTTTTTTACTGGTCATAATCCAAGTAATTCTTTGTTACCCTTCATTGCATCTATGCAGAATTGGATATGTTCATCAAGTGGAATGCCTAACTCCTCAGTGCCTTTAAATATCTCCTCCCTATTTACTGCACGTGCAAATCCTTTATCTTTTAATTTCTTTTTAACCGATTTAACTTTTACTTCTTCTATCGATTTACTTGGACGAACATAAGTTACAGCTGTAATAAACCATGTAAGCTCATCGCAAGCAAAGAGAGTTTTTTGAAGTTTAGTCTCCCGTGGAATTCCAGTATATTCTGCATGAGACATTATTGTATTCCTAAATTCTACCGAGAACCCTAACTCTTTTAATATCTCATTCCCTTTATACGGATGCTCCTCTGCAGTTGGAAATTTTTCGTAATCGAAATCATGAAGTAGCCCAATATTTCCCCAATATTTTTCATCTTCTCCAAATTTTTTAGCATAAGCCACAAGGCATGTTTCTACAGCATAGGCATGCTTTAGCAAAGACTCACTCTTTGTATATTCTTTCAATATTTTAAAACACTCTTCTCTACTTAATTCTTTATCCATTTTTATAACCCATTATTGATATTAGAAGCCTTTGCATAACCCTCTAAAGTTTGTCATTGTCCGTGATCCCGCATAGGAGGCGGGACGGAATCTATACTTTTGAGGGGGATTCCCAACAAAAACATTTGGAATGACATTTGTTTTTAGGTTATGCAAAGCCTTCAATTACTTAAAAGTAAAAAAAATATCCACCCTACTCATTTTTTCTATTGGGACAATAATTAATCAGAACACACTCTAAACATTTCGGGCGCCTTGCAATGCAGATTTTTCTACCATGCGATATTATCCAATGAGTGAAGTTAACCCAATACTTTTCTGATAATAATTCCTTTAATTTTACTTCAATTTTTTTTGCATCTTTTGTGTTAACAAAACCCAATAGATTTGTAATTCTAATTACGTGAGTATCCACAGCAATTGCGGGAATTCCAAACGCATTACCAGCAACTACCGATGCAGTTTTTCTTCCAACTCCCGAAAGTTTTGTAAGTGCTTCAAAATCTGCGGGAACTTCACCACTGTGTTTCTCAATTAGCTGCGTGCAGCATGCTTGAATGCTTTTCGATTTTTGATTATAAAATCCGGTTGAAAAAATATCTTTACCTAATTCTTCCTGAGTAACATTCAGATAATCTCTCGGCGATTTATATTTTTGAAATAAATCTTTGGTAACAATATTCACTCGTGCATCTGTACATTGTGCAGAGAGCATAGTAGCAATTAATAACTCGAATGGTGATTCATGGTCTAATGCAATTTTAATAAGTGGATATTCTTTAATCAGAATTTCTGTTATTTTTATAATTCTATCTTTCTCTTTTTTAATAGTCATCTTCAATTTCTAATCTTTTAACTACTTCATTATTAATTAAATCTTTCTGAATAATCTCCTCAATATCATCTAACTCTATTTCACCATACCATCTTCCCTCGGGATAAACAACAGCAACGGGTCCATGATGACAAGCACCGAGACAACCAGATTTATTTGCCCTAATATTTTTACTTAAACCTAACTCTCGCAATCTTCTCTTTAATTCCTCTCTATTTTCAATACCACCAAGCCTTCCACAACTTTGTTTAGAATTAGATTTATCTCTAATGTTTTCACACACAAATATGTGTCGTTTAATTTTACTCATTTTATTACTTTCATTTTTATGCTTAATCGGAATAGATATACAACACAAATTATCCTTCTCTGCGAGACAATTTTGATGTTATATACCGAAGGTTGTTGAACTTTGCCGAAACACAATCCCGCCATGCGAGAGAAATTCCGTAAACTATTATATTGTCGGTATAATTTACTTTTTTTTTGTGATATTTGGAAGAAGATGAACGGGAAGTAGTGATTCAGAGATTAATAATTTACTCTAAAATAGAAGCCTTGCCCGTGGGACTCTAATGTCGAGACCATATCTGGGAGAGAGCATAACCCAACTTTCCACAACAAGAAAATTGCGTTTAAAATGAGTTTGTATTAAACTATTTTACATTTGATACTATTTAATTAGCAACATCATCAATAGAAATAAAATATGAAATTTTCCCTTTTAAAGATTCATTATTTATCCTCAATTATATTTCATTAAATACTTTAGGATTATAGACCTAAATTTTTATTCTATTTTGCTGCTTCATACATCCGTGCCATAGCAATCATAGGGTTATGCCCCAAATAATCTTTACAAGGTACGTTGTATTCAGTGTGCGGTTTGCGCTCTAAATCTTTTGGGCTGCCGCCGAGAGGATGATAAAATTCCCAAATTGTACCTGTTTCATCAAAGACTTTTGCAGTAGCATCTAAAGCTCTTTCAAGTATTTTTGCAGCGGCATCTTTGCGTCCATAATTTAAGCATCCACGTGCAGCCCAGTACGTCATACTGTTCCAAGCAGGTCCGCGCCACATTCTTAATTCAAACTTAGGGTCTTTAACTCCAACAGTAGCAATAGGATGCTCTGTGTAAAAAACATCAGGGTTTAACAAATAGTCATCAATAAAGCGGTCTGCCTGTTCTTGAGTTGCTGCACCCACTACAAGGGGCCACATATTTTCAAATGCGGTTTGTTTTAAGGTTGTATCTTTGGTAGCCCAAATATCATAAAACATACCATCTTCGGAAGAGTACATATCTTCTTGAATAAACTGTAATAATTCACTTTCCCGATTTTCAAAATAATCATTAGTCATGCCCAATTCTTTACCCCAAAGGTTAGCCATTTTATAAAGCCAATAAACATGCGAGGTAGCGTCAATACAAGCCCAAGCACCCATATCAACATCATCAAAACGGATTCCTTGGTCAACACCGCTTTCCCATTTTTTGATTAAAATATCATTGTAATAAAATCCTTCGCCTTCTGCTTTTCTTTCATTCTCGAACCACGTAATTTGACGAACAAGCGGAGTGTAGAATGTTTTTAGAACCTCTTTATCACCAGTCAATTCAATATAATCTTGAACAGCAACCACCCACACCGGCGGATGCCCAGCATCCTTTTTACTCCAATCTACTTTGTCTCTTTTAACAGACATATTAGGAACATCCTCTCCACCAATCATCCAAATTGAACCTGGCAAAAGACCACTTGGCTCCTGATTCTTTACATCATTATACAACTGATGTAAGGCGTGTGTAGGGTATGAAGGGAGTACATCAAGTATCTGGTGTACAATATCCCAATGCCCAAAAGCTGGACCATAAACATAGCCAGGTCCAATTTCTTCCCATTCATAATCAAACGGATAAGTGGCTGGATGTGTGCTTCTTTCGTGTAAATCAGCTACATATTTTAACATGGGGTGCCATTCTTCCTTGCCTAACTGCCCAGCTTCATCTTTTAGCCCCGCCCAGCTATCCGATTGTGCTTGCACAAAATCCAAGTTAAATAAAAGTATTAACATCAAAAAAATATAAATCTTTCTCATTTTTTCCTCGTTTATTTAGTTTTTTAAATCACATCTATATTCCTATAATGCCCTTGCTACACAACGGATAAAAAGGATCCCCAATGTGCCTTAGCAGACAATTTAGGCTTCTTATTATCGAATCCAGACTCCATTCAATATAACCCATTTAATATTATATAGGGCTTTGATATCTTTTAATGGATCGCCCTCGACCAGGACAATATCTGCCTGCTTTCCTTTTTCTATGCTTCCTAAACGATCCTGAATACGAAGGAAACGGGCACCTTTTATTGTAGCACTAACAATAACATCCATCGGACTCATACCACTTTCAACCAACAATTCCATTTCCCGTTGAAAAGACCATCCTCTCTCGGCATAGCCCACCCAAGCACCGTGTGAACCGACCACAATTTCCACACCCCCTTTGAAGGCTTTACCAATAAAAGCCATCATCTTTTTAAACCCATTCAACTTAACACTATCTTTTTTATTCTCATCAATGCGATACTCGAATGCCGCTAATGTCGGTGTTACAAATGTTTTATGCTTAGCCAAAAACCGGATGAGTGAGTCAACTGTCGGGCTATTAATATCTAGCTCATTCCACATTTTATAGAGACCTTTTGTACGGGCTTTGTTGTCCTTCATTACTTCTTGGCGATATTTTTGTGCTTCCAGAGGCGGCAATAAAGCCGTTCTGAATGAAGTAACATGTTCAATGCCATCCAGTCCTGCAAGGATGGCTTCTCTGGCATCGGTAATTTCCAAGTGAGCTGTAACCGGAAGACCCCGTTCACGTGCTACGGCACATACTTCCTCTATCAGTCCAAGGGACAAACGGAAGTAAATCTTAATCGCCGAAACACCGCTATCAGCTAACACATTTACAGCAGTACGTGCCTCCTTTTTGTCCCGGACGATATAAGCATCTTCCGGATAGGCGGCTGGTGGCATCTCTATGTGCGGCCCAGTAAGAAATAATCGTGGTAAAGGTAAGCCGGAGTCTCGTTCTTCCTGATACGACTCTACCCATTCACCCGGATCTCTTACCGAAGTAACACCATTTCTTAAAAATTTTGTTGGTAACTCTTTAACAAAATCATAGTGAAAGTGAGGATCGATGAAACCCGGTAAAAGAGTCAAACCCTTTGCCTCGATAATCTCGGCATCCTTTGGTATTGAGATGTTTTCAACTTTTCCAACACTGTGTATCACATTGTTTTTAATAATGACGGTCGCGTTTTGTAACGGTTGACTACCATTACCATCAATAATAGTAGCCCCGATAATGGCAATAGTTTTAGTGCCTATCTTTAATTCTTTTTCATTTATTTCGCTTATTCGAATTGTTCCCGTTTTATACAACTGATGTAAGGCGTGTGTAGGGTATGAAGGGAGCACATCAATTATTTGATGTACAACATCCCAATGACCAAAGGCAGGACCATACACATAACCAGGTCCAATCTCCTCCCATTCATAATCAAATGGATAAGTGGCTGGATGTGTGCTTCTTTCGTGTAAATCAGCTACATATTTTAACATCGGCTGCCATTCTTTTTTACCTAATTGGCTTGTTTCATTTTTAAGAGTCTGCCAGCTATCCGTTTGTGCTACTACTTTTTCCGTGCTACTCAAAAGCATTAGTATTGATATTAATATGAAGTATATCGATTTCATTTTTGTCTCACTTTTTTTGTTTTCCAAAATTTACCACTATAACGTACCTACTGTACTACAAACTCCAGAGGAACGATTCGCCACGGCGGATTATGGTAATATCTATTTATTAAAAAATATCACTCTTTAATTACCCAACAGTTTTTTTACCAACCAATCTTCCATTTTTTCCCTTTGTTCAGGATAAGTCCAATGCCCAGTATCCAGAGCGAGAAATAACTCCTTAGGTGCAGTAATACTGTTGTATGCAGAGTACATTGATGTAGGGGGACAAGTAGTATCGTTAAACCCCCAAGTATAAAATCCGGGAATTTTTAATTGTTTGGCAAAATTTACGACATCATAATATTTCGAAGTTTCAATTTTTTCCTTTTTGTTATTAAAATCAGCGTTAGCCTTATTAAACATGTGAGGCCATCCGCCCGCCCTATTATTGAGATAACCAGTTAAATCACTCAAAGCAGGATAAACAGAACCCAACCATTTTACTCTGGAATCTAAAGCTGCTGTTACTATTGATAAAGCACCACCCTGACTTGCACCTGTTACTGCCAAGTTTTCTCCATCAAATTCAGGTAAAGAGAATATGAAATCAATTGCACGAACACATCCTAAATAAACACGTTTATAATAGTATCTATCTCTATCATCCAAATTGTAAAACCAGTAATGATCCAAACCAGCTTTACGTAAATTATCATAAACACGCCGCTCCATATTAACTGGGATTCCATGAATTCCAATTGTCAATGTTACAATCCCCTTTTCAGCCATAGATATCAGAGCTTTATAAGACCTTACGCCAGCACCCGGGACTTTAAGTACTGCGGGGTATTTCCCATCAGTTTTGGGTCTCGCTAACATGCCATATATTCTACTATCTTTCTTATAATTTTGAAAGGAGATATGATAAACATTTACAGTTTCAGTACTTTGCTCTGGTAATAGAGTCATTCTTATATCTAACGGAATTTTTGATGCTTCATGTTTAGCGTTCTCCCAAAACTGATTGAAATCAGCAGGTAGTGTTGTGGTTGGTTCTATTTTTTCAACATCAAAACCAGCTGTACCAATTCCAGAATACATTTTGTCATTAACCCAAACAATTGCTTTACACCGCAAGAAGCCTGGTCTATTCATCGTACCGCCATCAACTGAAATTTTACCTGACTTCAAAACCATTTCATCAGATTTTAGTATTTCCATTTTTTCATGCCGGATTTCGTACTTAAGTTTTACATTCTCAATCGGATTTCCAGCTTGCAGTACTTGAATATTAAACGTAACATTCTCCCCTGTTTTGTATTGCCAATCAACATGGTGAGGGGCTACAAGAACTTCAACAAACTCAACTCGCGGCTGAGCATAAGAGATGGATACAAAAAGAAATACAAAAAATATTTTTTGCAGAAATAATTGTTTTTTCATTTTATTCTTCCAGTTCATTTATTTTTTCAACTTGTTTATTTTAGTTCAATTGCATAATTCAGATTTAGAACCTTCTCCCATAAGGATTCCTATGGAAGAGGCTTTCTACTAATCATAATTATTAGTATTGATTATTATGCAATAAATATAACAACATTTAATACTACAAACCTCTTCATAGAATCCCTATGGGAGAAGGTTTCTGCAAGCTACTCCTTAAAAGAGTCTTCAACTACAGAGAGACATTTTAAGCTCAGTATATCATTCAACCACAAATACTGTTTCAGCACATTTCATATTTTCAAGTATAAGCCATGCACGGTATTTACCAGGCTCTATTTTAAGTTCATTTTCGCCAGCGGGGTCCCAAGTAAAAACTTGCTCACCTTCAAATTTACCAGAGAAAGGTATGTTCACAACTTTTTTCTTCCAACTCAAAATCTCCAATGTTCCTTCTACTGCACGACCATAAGGTGCCAGGTTAATTTTAATTTCAAATTTTTCTGATATTTTCACAACAGAGTTGTGTTGAATAACCTCATACTGTTGTGGGTTATAATCTCTGCCGTATTTATCAGGTTGCGGTGCAGGGGGTTCACTTCCAATTTCAAATCCATTTATTTCTAATGCTTCTTTAACACCGGGAATAACTTTGGCAGCGTTCCAGTAATAAATGTGGTTCAATACATCAAGTGGAAGAGCAAACCCAGGACCAGGACCACCATTGTTTCCGAACGCAAGGGCTTTGTTAGTTTCAAGTCTTTCGCGTAAAAACTTCAAACCATCAGCTGTACGATTAACACCATAATCAGTACCAAACATAAATCTATCTTTATAATCAATTAGCAGATTTCTTATTTTGGTAAAGCTCGGCTCTGGCTCATCCCACCATTTTGAACAGCAAATATCAGCATAAATATTCGGGTTCCTATCAAATATTTTGCGGAGTGTATCTATATCGGAATTCCTATTTGTAAGGTAGAAGCCGTGAGCAAAAATAAAATTAGTTTTCGGGTGCCGGCGTGCTAATTGTTCTGCATCTAATTGGTGAACCATAAATTTTTCAGGAACGTAGTAGATATCTTCTGGCGGGTCTGCTACGTGCATTGCAATAAATGGAAGTCCAACTTCGCCCATTTTGTCAATCTGCTCGTGCGATAATGTAGAAGCCAAAGTATGATAGCGAAGGTGTGTCTTAATACCAGAATAATTTTGCTTTTTCATTTCAACAACTTCTTCCGGTGTAAACTCTTTCCCTCTATGGCTTAAAAGAATTCGGCTATCCAACGAATCTGCAATGAATTGCATAAGTTCTTTTTCATTAGTATTTACCGAAACGCTTATTGTGCCTCCCCATTCGTCCATAACTTTTACAGCATGTTTAAATTCCTCTTTCCCGTTAAGGTGGGTGTGCATATCAACAATTGGTATTTCAGAAAGTTCATATAACTTTTGCTGCTGGGCAAATGCAAGGTTATTTAATAAAAATAAAAACATAATTAATAATGAAATTTTCTTAAACATAATTTTTTCCTTTTTTTATTTTGGCCAATTTTCAGGTAAATCTAATTTTAAATTTGGAAACGAAACACTTTCGCTGGTATCGCCAACTCTTATATACCTTCTGCTAATCTGTACAACGCCATCCTTATCTGTTAGCTCAGATACGAGTATGTACCCACCACTGTTGGAGGGCATTTTAATATTTGCTGCAATAAATTCTTTAAAGTGAGGTGCGAGTTTAATACTTAGCCTTTCGCTTACAATAGTTTCATTATTGATATCAATTATTTTAAGGTTTAACTCACCTTCCATTTCAGTTCCTGTATCATTGATTCCGATAAGTCTTATTGGCTGAATCTTTCCAGGTTCAAAACTCTGCGGGTTCTTGAGGTACTTTCCATCCTCTTCATCAATAAAAACAGCAAACGGTGAAAAACTGTGGAACTGCCAAACCAGCGTTGGTGAAGGTAGTAAATCTTTTATGGGATTTAGAAACCAATCCCCTGTATAGCCCTTATCATTTGTGAGGTAAGTAAAACTCTGTACTCCATTTATATAACTCTGAGACCGCAGAGCTTCGGTTTGAAGTTGAAGAATGTACGCCTGGAATTCTCTGTTAGCACTTGCGTTTGTGTTACTTCCTAAATAGAATTTAAAAAGTCCGGGTGTTTTTTCTTTATCACTCCCTTCAATATTTAAAGGGCGGAAGTAATGTTTTTTTGGTAGCAAATCATTTTCATCCGTTTCCCCTTTGGAAATAAACGCAGGAGAGCCGTCTCTATTAAGCCATACCCAGCAATACTCATTTGCAACTTGAGGCACGGTTGAATACTTTGCTTTATAAAGTTTTTTGTCGTCATATATTAGTCTGCCAAACCTATAGTCGCTGCGGGATTTATTAAGCTTTTCCTTTGTCGTTCTTTGGCTAAATAAAAACGGATAATAGTGAGGCTCACCCATTTCATAGAGTGCCATGTTAGATGCATCCATATGCCCCGCATCCCATATACGTGTTGGGTCTAATTTTTTCAGTTTTGGGATTACAACCTTGCCTATGTACTCATGTCTCGATTCGTTCATCGCATCCCAGATAATAATACTAGGGTGACTGCCGTTTACCCAAACCCAGTCAGTATATTCTTTTTCAATCTGATTATTCCATCCTCTGTTCTTCCACATAGGCCACTCATCTTGAATCATAATACCATATTCATCTGCCAAACTGTACCAGAAATCTGGCAGCAGCCCTATTGTATTCCTAAAGGAATTCCATCGGAGTGATTTAGGTATATCGATTAGTAATTTCTTAACCCACTCCTTATCCCACGGCAAGTTGCTCCGTTCTCTATCACCAAAGAATCGAGCAAGACTAATATTTGAGCCAAGCAGAACTACTTCCTCTCCATTCAAAACAAACTTACGGTTTGCAGTTCCAAAATCACGCATACCAAAAGTGTCAGTAATATAATCCGATACTTCCCCTTGTGTTGTAACTTCAATAACAGCCTCGTAAAGAAACGGACTATCTGGCGACCATAAATTTACTTCATCAAGTGGAATATCTATTGCAGCTTCTTTACGATTCAAACATTTTACTTTTGTGTTTATCTTATGAATGGCACTAACTCTCTTTCCACTTTTTTTCTCTTTGATAAATATTGAAACTTCTGTGTCGTAATCGAGAAGTGAAAATTCATGTTTTATTTTATCGTCATGGTTTTGTAATTGCAGCTTTACTGTTACTTTTTTCTCTTTAACATTTGGCAAGCTAAGAGAACGTGCAACCCTTACGGGTCCTGTAAATGAAATGAATACTTCATCCCAAATTCCCGGAATATATGTGAACTGTTCAATATCCTTTGAGTATGCTGACTGCACAGGGTTACGGTTAATATCATCAACCCTTACAAGCAGCGTATTTTCTTCGTTAGGTTTAATAAATTTTGTTAAATCACATTCAATTGGAGTGCTGGTTTCTAAATATGTGCCAACATCAATACCGTTAATAATTACTTGTGTGTTGAAACGGCTTTTAAGAATAGTAAGAATTACTTTTTTGTCTAAGTACTTTTGGGGAACTGTAAAAGTTTTGCGATACCAACTATACTTTGGATCTTGGTCTCCGAGAAACAATTCATTATATTTTTCAATTTTTGGGATAGCAAGGTCAATTAACCCAGGAACTGAAATAACCCTTGTAAATAGTGAGGGAGGCCAGGCTTTATCTGTTTGTTCAAAATCCCATTCGCCAGATAAGTTAATTACTCCACGCTCTTCTGCAATTAAACAATGAGATTGCACGAAGAGAAAGGAGAATAATATAAATAGAGAAATATAATTTTTTTTCATTTTTCTAAAACTCCAATATTGCTAAAATCAAAATAGATACTTCATTTATTTTGCTACCACTGATAAACCTAATTCTGTTTAGGGGGTGGAATAAAAACCTGTACCGCGGGATGAATGTTTCTCCGAAGGAGTCTCACAGACATCTGTTTACCTATTCCGCTCTTTTGCGGAATAATTTGTAGAGCGAATCTCCTGATTCGCTCTTGCTATTAGATAGAAACGAAAGGGGACTTTCGTTCTACAATTGTTTTTTATAATCATCCCCTTCCCACAAAAAGAGGGGGACAGGTGTGTATTTAAAAATCAATAATGACGGTTTCTCCGAAGCTCCGTAGGCCTGTGAGACTCCCGCGGAGAATCCTCTGTCCTGTAAGGATGCCCTCGGCATAAGAGTTTCACAGACTTACATGACTTTGCATATCTACGTGTATGTCTCAAAGAGTTACGAATGTTTCACGCTCTACATCGGAGGTAGATTTACTTAAATCCTTTTTCAACTCCGGGGAACCACTTCACTGCATTTTCATAAAAGATTTTATCGAGTACTTTTTTAGGAAGAGCTAACCCCTTAACTGTGTATGTTGGCTCAGGCAATGGCATATCTCCAATTATGTAATTTCCACAAGGGATATCATCATCCGTAGCTAAATAGCGGAAAAAGAGGTCATGCCTATAGTGCAATCTTTCATTCATCTTTTCAATCTCTTCATTAGTTGCTTTGCGTTCCAAATTATTTTTCCATTTTATATCACCGCCAGATAAATCTGTGCCATACATAATCCTATCTTGGTACTTTATAAAGAACTCGCGCACTTTGCCATGTGCCTGCCACATAAGGTACCGCATACGACCACCGATCTCAACTGCAAAGTTTGGATAACTCTCCAAGCGTTTCGCAATTTCATTAACATCAAATTCTAAACTGGCAAGATGAGCACCGACAACGCGGAGATTGGGATGTTTAGCAATTAAGTTGTCGCGTGCTGCCATAATATCACTGTAAGAGGGACGGTCAGCTTTATCCCAAAAACTAAATTGCGGATGTTTAGCCCAATAGATTCCTGGTTTATCTTTTGATATCGGATATGTCGGCATCCATGCTTGAATTGGTTCACCAATATGAGCAATCAATGTTTTTCCTTGCTCCTCAATAAACTCAAAAATCGGTTTGAACATGGGGTCATTTACCTGTATGAATTCTCCATCAGAATTTTTAATATCCATTCCAATATCTTTCCAGATTTTTACACCAACTGCTCCATGTTCAAAATCATTCTTAAGCTTTTTTATTACATTCTTCGTCCAGTTCGGGTCATCTCGGTTAACTAACTCGAAGGTAGTTACCCAAGAATAATAGCGAGGCTGCTCATTGGTGAACTCCGTTGCACCGTTTATGCGAAAATTCATACGTGCTGTATCAAGCCCGCCAGTAGAGAGTGTGTTAACTTTCATATTATAATCATCAAGGAATTTTCTAAGAAATGGTGCATCATTATTGATGTGTGTATGTATGTCAATCTTTTTTATGGACATCAAGTAGTCCAGTTGTGCATTGCTTTTTTCAACGACTGTTAATAGCAATGCAAAAATAAGAGGTACAAATAATTGTTTGGATAAATTTGTCATACTCAACTCCTTAAATTATTTCTAAAAATTCTATTAGTACGTAGCACTATTTATCTTCTCCACTCTGCCTAAATGTTTCAATAATTTTCATAAGCTCAGCAGATTCAGAAGCGGGTACAAATGGCTTCTTATCTAATGCAAAATAATCGTGGCATAAATCGTAATAGCTAACTGGTTTGAAATCAGAAACATGAAATATTTTTTCCTGCCAGGGAATATCCTGATTGTCACAGTATGACCTTCCATTTGCTGCAAGGTTGTTCTGCAATTGAATACCAGCATCACCATCTTCATTAAAATATTTTACTTTCCAAGTTTCATTTTCATCATCTTTAAGAATACTGCCTCTCTCTCCGAGTATTTGCCAGGGCGTTACAGGGTATGCTGCTGCATTATTAATATCGAGGTCAAGTATTATTCCGTTTTCTGTTTCCATAACTATTTTTGCCATATCCTCTGCATCACCTTTACTCGCAATTTTTTTTAATTTGCAATAAAAATTTTTAATCTTTGAACCAGAAAGATATAAGAGCTGATCAATAAAATGTGCACCTGAATTGCTTAACTCACCACCACCATACTTGAGGAAAGCCTGCCAATCCACCCTAATTCTGTATCGAGTCCAGCCCCTTTTTATCATATAAACCGAGCCAATCAAATTCATTGCAAGTATCTCTTTTAGTGCAACGGTTTCAGGATAAGTTCTGTTAGGCATATAGACTGTGAGTTTGCGATTGTGCTTTTTCATTGCTGCAACCATTTCTTCTGCTTCTTCGTATGATGAAGCGATTGGTTTATCGCATAAAACATCAACACCTTTTTCAAATGCAACTTTAGCTTGCAATACGTGAAAGTGAGTTGGCGAGGCAATAACTAATAAGTCCAAATTTTCACCGTCTAACAATTCCTCACAGCTTTTATAAACATTTACACCGAATTCTGATTTCGCTTCTGTTAGTCGCTCCTCTAAAGGGTCAGCAACTGCAACAAGCAAATATTTTTCATTCCTAATTATTTCAGGAATGTGCATGTACCAGCCTGCTCGTCCTAAACCCACAACAGCAGTACGCAACACTTTTATTTCATTATCATTACTCATAAATTTTTCCTGTACTATCATTAGTGTTCACTATCACCGTTTTACTTCTTTTGCTCAACCAGAAAAATATTAGTGCAAGAAAAAAGGTAATTCCTGAATAAAGAGTTATAATAAAATAATCTTCAGGTTCATTAAACAGAAGGAACACAAGGCTTAATGCAGCCATAAAGGTTGTAACACTTGCAAGAAAAACAAAAACTACAGATTCAATATTTCCAGAATCTTCAACTTCTGTATCCATATTAATTGGTGTATCCAATTTTTCAAAAAACTTTTCGCGCCGCTGCACATAATGTTCTGGCTCTTTCGAGAATTGGTTATAAAGCCATGTGCCTCCAAACATAATTACCGGACATAGTGGAATTACATAAAGTACGTTTTCATTTAGTCCCCACCCTAATGCAAACCAACCGAGGCAACCCAAAAACATTGCTACTATAAAATAGGCTAGTCCTGACCAATGTGAACTATACTTGGAAATCAATCCAATTAATGCGGGGGGACCATAAGCTATTGCTATAATTGAGCTAAAGGTTAGAAGGAGTCCGAAAGCACTTTTACCACTCATATACATTCCAAATGCAATCACCGGTACAACTATGCCAATGACAAGCGTTGATATACGACCGACTGAAAGCATTTTCTTTTCAGACATCTCTTCCTTTCGGAAACGAGGAATAATATCGTTTGTTATAATTGCAGAAAACATATTGTAATAACTTGATACACTCGACATACTTGCACTAAACAGAGCAGCCAGCATAATACCGATTAAGCCATGCGGCAGCAACTCCAGACTTATAACTGCATAAGCTCCTTCATGAGGGTTGCTTTGGTTGGGCCACAGTTCGGCAATATCAGGATACAGCACACGTGCAGCCATTGGAGGAATAAACCAGATAAATGCTCCAAACAGAAAAAGGACAAAATTAAGTAGAGATATTTTTTTTGCTGATGATTCGTTATCAACGCTATAGTACCGTTGGGCATGGGCACGTGTATTGTACCCAAATATTACCATGACAACCCACGATAAAAGAAACATCCAACTCGAATATTCTGTATTTCCAATCTCGAGCATTTCGGGAGGAAGGGCTGCTATAAATTCAGAAAATCCGCCTAATTTACTTATTGCAGCATAGGCAAGTATAATTGTAAATGGAAGTAATATTATACCCTGTATAAAATCTGTTATTACCACTGCCCACAAACCACCTAACAGACAGTAGAAAAGAATCAAAACGCTGGAAACAAGAATAACCACATAAACAGGAACACCAATAGCAACCGATACAAATTGCCCAAGAGCAAAGAGCCACACCGCTACCATAAAGAGGTCAAAGAAAACTGTTGACCATGAAAAAGTTTGTCGAGTAGGCTGGTCAAAACGTTCGGAGAGATATTCCATCGGGGATGATATTCGCGACCTTCGCCAGCGTACTGCAAAAATCCAGTAACCAAGTAGGAAGGTTGCTGCATTACCAACATAGAGTAGGATGATTATAATGCCATCAGTATATGCAATGCCCGCTGCTCCGGTAAACGTCCAGGCACTGAAACCAGTCATGAATGCACTTAAGCCAGAAACAAGCCAAGGAATTTTATTACCACCTTTAAAGAAATCTGACGCACCCTTGTTGAACTTCATAAAATAAAAGCCGACACCAAGTGAAATTAGGAGGTAAAGTACAATAACAAAATAATCTAACATTTCAACAGACTTCATAGAGAGCGACTCCTATTTATATTAACCAATTTTAAATGATATTAATTTCAAAAATAATTTTTAGATTTTTTAAGTACAAAGGGTTAAACCTTAACGGCTTGTTTACGTATTAAACGGTTAGATAATACTGCTGTTTGATTAATATGCAATACGTGGTAAACAAGTAATAAACTATGTTTGATTTTTTTACGCGATTTATTATATTTAAATAAAATTTGTTTTATAAAACAGAAAAACTATGACAACATTCACAATAAAAAAAGGCTTCAAAAAAAATCCGAAAACAGAGTTTGAAACTGCTCGCGAACTTTTTATTTATTTAAGGGAAAAATTATCACCGATAAAATTGTATCAAATTGATGAGGATTCACTTTCGGAAGATTCTTTAGAAAAAATTGAAAAATCACGTACCAATTCAGATAAAAAGCTCACTGATTTTCAAGGATGAAAATTCTTGAAGAAGATGGCATAGTTTCTTATATCAAAAAAAAGAAATTTGGTGAAACCCTATCTCAAAGCCAAAAAATATATGGAAAGCGGTTTTTACGAGTTGGTTGATTTACGCAAAAGGAAACCCAAAAACGCCAATTTGTTATATTTCAAAATTGACAAGAAATATCGAGCGATAGGGTATATTGAAAATAATATTTTTATAGTAACCGAAATTTCCGACCATCAGTAAAAATCATCTTTACGAAAACTAAATTATAACAAGAAATCATGCAGATTATTTGACTTATTCTCTTAGTTTCTGCAAGTCGTTTTTAATTGCTGTTATTACCTCTTTTTCGGGTACCGAAAGTTTACTTGAACCGGTTTCGCAACCACCAAGCGGGTACTCGTAATGCACTGACAATGGTGCATTAATGTTAAACTTTTTTGTTAATCTGAAAAACTCTTTGAAATCAACCATCCCATTCCCCAGTGGGGTGTAATGTAATTTGGGTTTGCCATTTTCAAAATTCCAGTACCCATCCTTAATATCAATTGTATGTATGTATGGGGCTAATAATTCTAATCCGAGCTGCCATGAATAAATTCCTTCCAGAGTTGCATTCAAAATATCATACTGGCTGCCAAGCCATTCGGAATTAATTTGTTGTAGAATTATACCGAGGTCCCACACGGGCGAACCAAACCAGTTGCCCTCGTGGTTCTGGTAACACGCCTTAATTCCATATTCTCTGCTAATAGCTTCAATATTTTCGAGTTTGTTTTTAATATCTGATAGGTTAGCTGCAAGACTTTTTTTATCATCATAAAAAAACCAGCCAAGTCTGTAATGTTTTATTCCCAAACTGCTCGCTGCTTTCAGTACTTTTTCTGTTGTAGGAAGTGATGCATCCTGAATATCAGTACAAAGCATTGTAATTTCTACTCCAGCATTCTTGCATGCTTCAAATGCTTTTGGCAGAGTATCTTCAACAGTTTCAGGATCAACATGTCCTCCGGCACGTACTGTTAAATCAACTCCATCGAAACCAATGGCAGCAGCGGTTTCAGCCATTTCCTTAAGTCCAAGCCAGTGCAGGTGTTTAGAGAATATTGATATTTTCATATTAACCTTTGTGGAAATATTTTATCGAATTATTCAGAATAGAATTTTTAATCCGCCGAGGCAGACTTAACACGACACTTGTTTAAAACAGGAACTCGTAGCAATTGTGCCACGAGTTCCCTCACCAACTAATCGGAAAAATGAATAGGAGGTACTTTCATTTTTCACTGATCTATTTACAGTATTATCCAGGAGTTTAAAAACCTTGTTCCTTTTTGTGTAAGTGCTTTCTTAACATTAGAGTTTTATCACTTTTCAAATATTTATATTTTTTTTCACCATTTGGTTGTTTAATTCTCAACTTCCAACAGGTATAGCTTTTACAAATAAATAGTTTTCAAATTTTAGATTAAGGGTGCTGCTCCCTTTTATTCTTCCAAGTTCTTTGCCATTTACATAATCAATAATTTTATATTCCTTTTCATCCAAGCCTCTAAATTGGATATTGCCTGACCATTTGTCAGCGAAGAACGAATAGTAAAGAATTCCATCTTTATCAATTACATGTGTTTCAGGTTTGTCATAAGCAAGGTCATATAAATTTACATATGCACCGTTACCAAGTTTATATTCATTATATAAACCAAACCATTTATCAAAATGTTTTCGTCTTTCGGGCGAAAGGTATCCGGGATATTTTACACGAAGAAACTCAACATTATCTTCCGGTTTTTTAACGAACATAGTACCCGGAATGCCGCCAACGCCAATCATAGATGGGAGATTCATCTCTGAATAGTGACGTTCAGCATGGTCACCATAATATGCTGCGTAAGGTCCCATCAATGCTTTAATTACTTTACCACGGTGGCGTATTTGCCATGCGGTATTAAAGTCAGACGAAATTGGCTGATTGTAATATGGCATTTTATAGAATGATGGAAAAGCACCGCATGGGCATACTTCGAGAATTGCATCAGGTTTATGCTTCAAAGTTTCATCCATAACAATCTTTGAGAGATTAGGATGTGCTGCCAAAGCATCGTACGGTGAAGCATGTCCATGTGCTTCAGCATAGCACTCACTCACTACATTCATAAACGACTGGTCTTCCTTAAACCCGTCAAAGCCCCATTCACCAATATACTTGCTGGTTAACTCCCTGTGAAATTCCTGTACTTCTTTAACAGCAGGGCATAGATAATAAGAATCACCCCATTGATTGGAAAGTAAATATGGGTTACCATCTATATCTCTTGCGAGCCATTCGGGATGTTCTTCAGCAAGTACTGGACCTGCAAGGTTCCACACTATCCACAATTTTATTTTAAATCCATTGTCGTGAAATATTTTCACAAACTCTTTCATGCTCTTATCACCATTAGGGAAAGTATCATCTCTTGGTGAAAAATCACCCTGTTTATAGAACCAGCCGTAATCAACAGTAACTACTTTATAGTTCATCTCCTTAAGTAATGGTATCATATCAATCATCTGCTCACGTGTAAAATTGGGACCAAAACCCCACGCACACCATATTGCATCATATACAGGATCATCAGGATTATTTTTCATCATTTCAAAACCTTTACGTTCCATCAGTTTTGAATATGTTGTTAAGCCATCATAAAAATCGCCGGAGTGTACGCCAATAACAGTCGGAATTGATTTGTATGGCTCAGTTTCAAAAGGAGTGTTTACTTTATCATATTCAATCGAAATATTCAACACCCCATTTTCATCAGTTTTTGCCGGAAGTGAAATTGGGATTGGCTTATCGTTAATGCTGCCAATAAAGAATCCGATCTCTTTGTTCCAAACATCAAGCACAGGAAGTCCTCCGCCAGTAATCTCATTTTCCATATCTCGCCCTTGGTAATTGGAGTAAGAAAAAGTATCTGTTACCTGAAGAATCCAATCAGGTCTTGAATAATATGAGCCTCCTTGGAGTATCCAAAAATCATTCGGTTTAGAATTATCATTCGCAAGTGAGGCATCAAGCAAAAATTTATTACTCACTTCTCCGCCAATTATTAGACCATGTGTTGAATTTTTATTTATATACTCACTATTAATAACTGCTGCATTCGGAAATTGTTCATAGAAATCAATATATAATATTTTAAGAATTTCCGAATTATCAGGACCCGAAGTTGAACCTGTTAATTGAAGTCTTTTCCCAGGTCCGAATTCATTATTAATATCAAGCCATTTAGTTTCGTTTTCATCAATATTAAATCCTTTTACTGCAGTACCATTTATTACAGCATAATGTTGTTCATTACCATTCTTTATAAATGATAATTGTTCCTCTCCCACTTTACGGAGAACATTTAACTGCATTGTACTTCCAACGGTAATTATCATTTCAGATGTTTCAACCGTATGAACGCCACTGCTCATGCGGTAATTAGTGTTTTCCGAATCACCTGAGCATGAATAAACTGCTAATATTAAAAAAGCAGAAAACAAATATTTGATTAGTGTATTTTTTTTCATCATAATTTTTGAACTCCAGAATTATTTTTTTTCAATTAATTTGCTTGTTAAATCGCTGTTAGATACAATACATTTGCTAACTGGTACACTCCCCATTTTTACATCTATAAACGGTTTGCCATCTTTAAGCCCCGTAACACCAAAGCCAGATTCCGTTGAGAAGAAGCACGAAAAATCATCACCAAGTTTTGAATCGATATAAAGTGTACTATCAACAGCATCGTACTTGATACCGCTAAGAGCCTGCAGCAAACTATAGCTCGACATTGCACGTGCATACCAGCTGCCTGCTTCATACTCGTTAAAAGGATTACGCCTTTCTCCATTATATCTTTTGCGAAGTGTTCTTACAATATCAAGTCCTTCATCAACCATTCCTTCCATGATAAGGTGCGATGCTACTTGGTATTCAATCCCTGTCCATACTTCGTTACTATATATAAATGGGAGTGTTGGTTCGTCGTTGTGGGGCCATGTACAAAGGAGCAGCCCACCTTCATTGCCCAATGCGTAGCCAGGTCTTTGTGGATTTGGGTGTTTGGATAAATCATGTTTCATGTTGTATTTATAAACCGCCTTTAGGTGCGACTTAACCAACGCAGGGTTAATTATCTCGTCATCATTTCCGGATGCCTTAGATAACCAAAGCCCCATTATTCCATCAGCAAGTACACCATTGCCATACTGATACTTGGGACCTTCCTTTTTATATATTTTAAGAGCGTCTTCTGAATAATTAACATTCCACGAACCTTCTACATATTCAATTGGGTCTCCGGCAGCCATACCTTCCCACCGTGTTTGCTGGTTAAAATACTCCCCATTGAAAAGAGAGTCTTCCATATAAGCTACGCAGTTAGCCAGTAATACTTCATGCTCTGTTACATCTTCGCCGAGATACTTTCCCATTTTTATATAGGAATTTAAAGCACCCGCGTAAAAACTCATGCTCATGCCAGTTGGTCCCCAAAACTCAATATCGTAAGTGTTATGCTGCGGTTCAGCAATAACTCCAATTCTTTCTGGGTCCCAATTACTGATGCAAAATTCCATACTCAATTTTATTTCAGTCCAAAGACTTTTAAGCCAATCACTATTTCCAGAGATTCTCCAGTCGCGGTAAATTTTCATTATTCCGCCAAACTGCCCATCTATAGCTGCCCATCTACCAGGACCAACATCACGTATTGGAAGTATAGCTCGAAACTTTTGAAAACCAATACCTTTCAGTTTTCCGTTAGAATAATACGCTTCTTCATCTAATTGATTTTCAATAAATTCAGTTTCTCGTAAAGTTCGTTCAAGTTTTGGAAATAGATGAGGAATTGCTTGTGCATAATTCCATACATGCGAGCACGAACCAGCATAATTTCCGTTAGTATCGCCGCTGCCTTCCCATCCCCAAAGTTTGCCATCAGTCTGCCGCAACACTGTTGGCGATTTAAGTATTGTCATATTTGCAGATACAGCTTCAAGTACTTCACTCGGCAAAGTTGAACTGTAAAATGCTTCTGTAAACATCTTACTATTGTTACGCAATTCGCTGTAATTAGTACGCCAGTATTGGGCAACCTTATAAATATCTTTGAATTTTCCGGAGTACCATGGTTTATAATTTTCACTCGGTGTTGGACCCATCTTCAAGTTGGTTTTAGGAACATACCAGCAAAACATTAATTTTATAGTTTTCTTCTCACCAGGTTTAAGTGTAAAGGGAACAGAGAGTGATGCACCATAAACATTTCCATCACGTGCGGGGGTTTCAACAATTTTTCCGGATGATATATTTTTCCAGTTAATTGTTTGAACATCGGTATGACTACCGCTAAACCATTGGTGATTAACTTTTAGATTTTCATCATCAACAAAAATAGCGAACCCCCCTTCATTGTAGGGGCTAACAGCATCGCCATCATTCCACAATAGAAAGCCGTTCGGAAATTCCTTTATGGGTCCGCCCTTCCCAGAAAACTTTCCTGGCTCCATTATATTCATAAAATTCTGAGAGTTGAATGAGAACACAACTTCATGTTCCTGCTCGGTAGAATTTGAGAAATGATATTCAAGTGCACCAACCGGCAAACTGGAATTGTCGGCATCCCCAGGTATAAAGGGACTCCAACCAGTAATAGAAACATCAATTGGTACTGAAGAGTCTTCAAGAGAAATTTCTCCAAAAGGAAAGCGTGCGAGAAAAGAAGCCGATTCAAATCTTGGTAAGCCATAGCTTGTCCACCCAAGACCTTCGCCGCTCATTGGAGTTCCAAAATATTTATGTTCAGGAACAGGACCTTCTATTACTTTTGCGATATTACCAGTTTCACTTTTTACAAATAATGCAGCATAAATCAGCGGCTCATAAAATAAGTTGGGAGCATTTCGTACAGATACATTTGAAATTGCACCAGTACCTTCGAGGCAAATCATACCAGCACCTATCCCTCCTAATGGGAATGCAACCCGATTTAGATTTTCACCACTATATTTTCCATTAAATTCCCTACCTTCAGCATTAAGTTTTGTAGTATAGAAAAAAGAAACAAGGAGTATTATGCTTGCGAAAACCAATTTGTTAGCATGAAGATAAGTTCCCATCAGATTTCCTCACCAGGAATTTTCCAGAATTTAGATTCAGTATGTGCAGTTTTTAAAAGCTTTTTTAACTCTGCAATTTTTTCAGGATGTTCGGCTGATATATCTTTTGTCTCGCCAATGTCATTAGCTAAATTATACATTTCGAACTGAGAATTTGCACCAACCTGAACATATTTGTAATCGCCTATTCTAAAAGCACGTTTAAACCCACGACCGTAAAACTCCCAATATAAATATTCATGCTCTGGTTGAGGTTTCCCGAGTAATTCTGGCAGAAATGAAATGCCATCGATATTTTTTGGAGTTTCCAAACCAGCAATATCACAAGCAGTAGGTAAAAAATCCCAGAAGGCAGAAATATGCGAGGAAGTTGTATTCGGTTTAATAGTACCTGGCTGCCAAGCAATCATTGGTACACGAATCCCTCCTTCGTATAGGTCACGTTTTAATCCTCTTAACTGACCGTTGCTATTTGAAAAATCGGGCTGTGCCCCGCCTTCTGCATGAGGTCCGTTATCACTTGTAAAAATAACAAGTGTGTTTTCTGCAATACCAAGTTCTTGCAACTTATCTAACAATCTGCCAATATCTTTATCCATAAGTGTAATCATCGCAGCTTTTCCCTTTTCAGCAAAGGGCCAATCCTTATCGGCATATTGACCAAGGCTTGGAACTTCCATTCCTATATCCATTCCATTATCTCCACCGCGATTATTTGCGTGAGGTATTGTTAACGCAAGGTATAGAAAGAAAGGATTGTCTTTATTTACTTCAACAAATTTTAGAGCTTCTTCGGCAAAAAGGTCGTGTGTGTATTGGGCTTTATCAACAGAAACACCTTCACCATCAGGTCTTGGGTTCTCCACTCTGTTACCTTCAAGCATAATTTTATCTTCATTTCTGAATAAAAATTCGGGGTAATAATTATGGGCGTGTCGTTGGCACATGTAGCCGTAGAAGTAATCGAACCCCTGGCGCGTAGGCATACCAACACTTCCAGGTCCGCCAAGCCCCCATTTACCAATTAGTCCAGTTGTGTATCCAGCATCTTTAAGATATTCTGCAACAGTTTTTATTTCAGCAGGAAGTGGTTCCTGCCCCATTGGTTCTTTTTCACGGTTTCCTCTAATATAGGTATGTCCTGTATGCAGTCCCGTCATCAAAACAGATCTTGAAGGTGCACAAACAGTTGCTCCTGCATAATGGTCAGTAAACCTCATACCTTCAGTTGCCATTTTATCAATCCTTGGTGTTTTAATTCTTTCTTGACCATAACTACCAAGGTCGCCATAACCGAGATCATCCGCTAAAATGTATATAATGTTTGGTTTCGCCACTACTGATTTTTCATTATCTGATTTTTTTTGACATCCAAAAAAGGTTAATATTAATAGAGTACTAATTGTTAATTTTATAACCGGCGAATGGGATTTGAAATTCATTTTTTTCCTTATTGTTCTGAAATTGATAAAATTATACGTTACGTTTTAATTTACTTTTAAGAGGAGAAGGTTAACTATTGTATTGGAACTATATTAGAATACTGATTTTAATCTTATTTATTGTTGTTTAATTGATTAAAAATTTTTTGTAATGCTGCATCCAGTTTCCCTTTATTTATTGGTTTCATCAAAAAATCTACGGCATTATATTTTTGTGCTTCGGGCATATACTTATCGAAAGAAGATATAAAAATAATTTTGAAATTTACATCTAATGCGTCCAACATATTAAATCCGGAAAATACTGGCATTTGAATATCTAAAAAAACAACATCTGGTTTTAGTTTTTCTATCACCTTTATCGCAGTTTTTCCGTTGGAGGCTTCCCCCAACACATCTAATTCTGGATATTCTAAGAGCATTGATTTTAACTCTGCACGAATAAGCTGAACATCATCAACTATAACAGCTTTAATTTTCTGCATTAAATAATTTTCCTACCTTCATTATAATTTCTGTTAAAATTTGGTCTCAAAATCGAAAAAAATACTAATTAAATCAAATTTTAAAGTATAAATGGTAAGATATTGGAGCAAATGGTAAAAGATATAATTCATTTACTTTATTTTTGAAGAAATATAAAAGTGTACTAATAATTCAATTGATATTTGGTAAATATATTTATTATTTTATATAAAAAGATGCAATTAAATAATTATCCAAAAGGAATTTATGTTGTTTAATTTTTATTTCTCTAATAAATCAGATTCATTTTTTAGCAAAATTTATTCAACCTCTCCATTATTAACATGTTTAATTCTGCTCCTTTTAATCGTTAATTCGATAGCTCAGAATTCCGAACTTAGATTTAAACATTTAACGACTGACGAAGGACTTTCTCAAAATATTGTTAATTGTATTTACCAGGATAGCCGCGGATTTATGTGGTTCGGGACAAATGACGGACTAAATAAATATGATGGTTATGAATTTACTGTATATAACCTTGATGGAGATGAGGGGCAAACCTTAAGCGATAATTGGATTAAGTCTTTAACTGAAGATAGTGAGGGTAATTTGTGGATAGGAACAGGTAACGGAGGGATAAATATATTTAATGGTACTTTGAATGAATTCAGACAATTAAAGGAAGACTCATCCTATAACTTTAACCCTGGCAGCAATAATGTTGAGGATATTATTGAGGATAGCAAAAAAAACATTTGGTTTGTAACTGCACAAACAATAAATAAAATTGATAAAGAAACAAACATTATTACTAGGTATGACTCCAGTAATTTTAATAATGCACAATTTAGTAACAATAGTCTAAATATAATTCTTGAAGATAGAGATAATAAGTTTTGGATTGGGAGTAACGGAGGAGGACTTGTATGCTTTGATCCTGAATTAGAAACATTCGAGTATTTTGAACATAGCAAAAATGATGAAAACTCCATAAGCAATAATTCAATAATTTCACTATATGAAGATTCAGAAAAGAATTTGTGGATTGGCACATATAATGGCGGTCTTAATTTTTTTGATAGAAAGAATAAAAGTTTTAGAACATTTATTCCAAACACAAAAGTACGGGAAAGTTATACTATTAAATCGATTAGTGATGATAAAAATGGAAATTTATGGATAGGTACTCGTAATGGACTCTATATATTTAATAAGAAAACTCACCGGTTTATTCAATATGCACACGATGATAACAATCCCAACAGTATTAGTAATAATAACGTTCAGGTTATTTATAGTGATGTAAAAGGAAATTTTTGGCTCGGTACTAAAAGAGGTGTTAATTTTTTCAATATTGAGAATATGCAATTCAATCATTATAGGGCAGACGCTACAAACAACCGGTACCTAAACCATAGCTTTGTTACTGCTATATATGAAGATAATAATAATGTATGGTTTGCAACAGGTGAAAAAGGGCTAAATCAACTTGACAAAAAAAGTGGAATCTTCAATTATTACACTCATAATCCTAACGATATAAATAGTATATCAAGTAACAATATTAATGCTATTACTGAAAATGAAGATGGTAATCTTTGGATAGGGACATTCCAGGGCGGTCTTAATTTTTTTGACCGAAAAACTAACCGCTTCTTTCACTATAAACTTTCACCAAATCAGCCGTTAATTTATCAGGATGGTATCAGCAGTTTATTGTTTAGCAGTAATAATATCTTGTGGGTTGGTACAGGAAACGGATTAAAGATATTCAATCGGGATAAAAAAACATTTAAAGTTTTTTCTCTAATTGATTCCAACCCAAGTGAGAATATCTCATGTATATTTGAAGATAGCGAAAATAACATTTGGGTAGGTGGTAATACTAGCAGATTATATAAAATAAATCCGTTATCTAATGAACAAGAGAGTTATAAACTGCCAACGGGTAGTGAGCTAAGTATAATTAATACAATTGTTGAAGATGAGCAGATACTATGGATTGGTACAGCAGGTGGTGGACTGTTTGCGTTTAATAAAACAGAAAAGAGTTTTAAACAATTTACAAAAAAAAACGGACTACCAGATAACACTATTCAAAGCTTACTTATAGATAAACAAAATAATATTTGGATAGGTACTTTTAACGGACTATCAAAATACAATATTAAAACAAAAAAATTCATAAATTATTATAAAGAGAATGGATTACAAAACAATCAATTTACAGGAGCACATTTTAAAACATCGGAGGGCAAATTTTACTTGGGAAATATAGATGGTGCAATTTCTTTTTTTCCTGAAAAAATCCCAGAGGAACTAACTATTCCAACAGTTACTTTCATCGATTTTAAAGTATTAAACCGACTTGTTCCAATTGGAGGCGATAACCCTATCTTAACTTCGCACATTAGTGAAGCTCAAAATGTATCCCTCTCTTATGAACACACTTCCTTTACATTTACTTTTGCAGCTTTGGATTATGCCATGAGCGACAATATCAAATATGCATATATGATGAAAGGTTTTGATAAAGACTGGAATTATGTTGGAAATAGAAGATATGCTACCTACACGAACTTAAATCCCGGTAAATATACTTTCACAGTGAAAGCAGCAAATAATGCCGGTCAATGGAGTACTATAGATGCATCTGTTAATATTTCAATTTCACCTCCATATTGGGATACACTCTGGTTTAAATTAGTTATTATTTCGGTTCTGTTATTAGGGCTTCTACATTTTATTAATTATCAAAGACAGAAGAGAAATCTTTTAAAGGCAACTTCATTAGCAAACTTAACACAACTAAAGTTACTTAGAAACCAGATGAACCCACATTTTTTATTAAACGCATTTAGTGCAATTAGAGCTTTAGTTTTAATTGATAAAAATAGAGCTTGGGAAATGATATCTGAATTATCGGAGTACTTCCGTTATGTGCTTCTTAATTATAGAAGAGAAAAAGATACATTAAATGAGGAAATTGATGCTGCCAGAAATTATATTGGCATTCAAAAAAATTGTTTCCACGATACCTTAGATGTAACCTATGAAGTTGATGATGAAGCTAGAGAATTAATTGTACCTGCTTTTATTTTCCAACCACTTATTGAGAATGCTATAAAATATGGGTCTCAAACAAGTGCAGAAGAATTTAAAATTAGACTACTAATAACTTATGTTAATGGTGTACTATTAATAAATATATCAAATACTGGGGGATTAAGAAAATGGGATGATGGTATTAAGAGAGATAAAGTGCATGGTAATTCTATAGAAAACATAAAGAAAAGATTGAGTATTATGTTTAAAGATAAATTTTCGTTTAAGATATATGAAAAAGAGGGATGGGTAATTGCAAGCATTAAAATTGATTATGCCGAAAGCATAAAAGCTAAAGCCGAACTACACGCCGATACTGGATTACTGGAAGAGGCAAAATAAAAACATCTATAAACTAAGCATCGTTTTTAGTTTGGCTGCATAACGCCGGCTCATAATAAATGGTTCTTCAACACCTTTTACAAAAACCTCATGAGTATTGTTCGGACATTTTCTAACCTTATCTACATGCTCAAAGTTAATTATTGTTGAACGGTGAATACGCACAAAGTATTTTTCAGGAAGTATTTCCTCCCACTCAAGTAAAGTTTTTGAAGCTAAGTTTTTTCTTTTTTCATTATGCTGCAAAAACGAGTATTTTCCCTCTGCTACAATCGATTTTATTGATGCAACCTTAATAAATTTTAACGACCTATTAATCATTAAATAAACTACATCGTCATAAGTTACCTTGTTATGAGGTTCATCTCCATTTTTATTTTCAGGTATCAATCTATCAATAGCTTTTTTTAATCTATCTTTTTTAATTGGTTTTAATAAGTAATCAATTGCATTAACTTCAAATGCCCTAATTGCATACTTATCATGTGCAGTAATAAAAATAATCTGAGCAGTTACATCAGTTTTCTCAAGAAGGTCAAAACCAGTTTCATTTTGCAATTGAATATCTAAAAAAATTACATCTGGCTTTTGTTGTTCAATCAATCTTATTGCCTGAGTTACATTAGCAGCTTCTCCTGTTACTAATAGTTCAGAAAATTCAGAAAGTAAAAATTTAAGTTCTGTTCTAATATTCTTTGAATCGTCAACAATTATTGTTTTAAGCTGGTCCATAAAATAAAAGTTTTGTTATTAAGTGATATAGTTTTCAATTATGCTAACTACTTTGGAATCGCACAATAGAAAATTTTATTTGTACTTTTGAATATAAGTAAAAAAGATTTCACAAATTAAGGTCAAATTTAGTCCCTATCTGCACGCAACATGGAACAGATACCAGAATTTATTTCAGATGAAACCGTCATTATTGATTTTTAAACACACTTCCGAAGGAATGCCTTTGGTAAAGGGGATGACTGTCCTGTAAGTCTGTGAGACTCTTATGCCGAGGGCATCCTTACAGGACAGAGGATGCTTACAGCATGTGACTCTCCCAAGGGGATTCTCTGTAAGAGTCTTACAGACCTACGGAGCTACGGAGATTATAAAAAACAATTGTAGAACGAAAGTCCTTCCTGTCCCTTGTGGATTTCGTTTCTTCTAATAGCAAGAGCGAATCAGGAGATTCGCTCTACAAATTATTCCGCAAAAGAGCAGAACAGGTAAACATATGAAAACAATAAAAGATTCTTTTTGAGAGTTTGCATGTTTATAATTTCAGTTATTAGAATTATTTTAATAACTTAGGAAACAAAATAAAAAGATATATACACAACACAAATTGTCTGTGAGACTCTTAAAGAGGTTTTCGGTTTTGATCCCGCATGGCGGGATTGATGTTATATACCGATGGTTGCTGAACTTGCTGAAGTACAACATCTACTGTGGAAATTCCGAAAACCATTCTATTGTCGGTATATGTTAAAGTTTGAGATATTAAGTAATTGATTGGAGATTAATGTGAAATTACATTACCAAATTAAAATTTTAATGACTGTTTTATTATTTGTGTTTACAATTAATGCAAATGGTCAATCAATTCAACATAAAAAACTGGAATATAGTCCACTCGGAAATTTATTACAAGCTGAACCTTCCGAATTTTTATCAGAAGTAATTGAAATACCAATTAAAAACCCGGAACCATTTATAGCAATTGGTTTAAATGCAACGCTTTCAAATGAAAACGGAAACATACATTTTTATATTCGTGTTTCAGAAAATGGAGATAGTTGGAATAGCTGGATGCTAATTGAAAATGACATTGAGGTTGGCAAAATTGATAATAAATATTTTGGAACCCTCGCCTTCTTTGATAAAAATTCAAGATTTATGCAATTCAGAACTAATGCTCTCTCCGATTTAGAAGATTTAACTTTTAATTTTATTAGCCCTGGAAAAACCGATAAAAGTACAATTGAAAAGAGAATTGCACAATCGAAATTAAGCAAAACCCTTGATGGCATTGAAAGACCGGAATTTGTAAGTAGAAAAGATTGGGGATGCCCACAGGATGAAAATGTAAGTTCTCGTAGTTTAACCGATGTTACACACCTTATTATTCACCATAGTGCTGGTAATACTGTTTCAAATGATTTTGCAGCAGTTGTTTTAGCTTATTGGAGCTACCATGTAAATGGAAATGGATGGGATGATATTGGATATAATTGGTTGGTAGATCCAAACGGAGTACTTTATAAAGGTAGAGCCTGGAAAAGTGCAACAGAAGAAAATGTAAGGGGTGCACATAATTCGGGAAAAAACAGTAACACATCAGGAATTTGTTTAATTGGTAATTATATGTCTGCTATTCCAAGCGATAGTGGTTTAAATAAACTTGCATCTATTTCAGCATTTTTATCTGATAAATATGGGATTGATCCGGTGGGTGAAAGTTATCATAACGCCATTGGCAGAACTAATGATAATATTACAGGGCATGGTCAGAGCGGCGGCGGCACTGCATGCCCTGGCACACAAATGATTAATAGAATGCAATCAATTAGAGAGCTAACTTTCTCTAAAATCATTGATATAACTGCAGCTCCGGAAGTTTTGTTAACATATCCGAACGCTGAAGTTGATAGTGCTTATTTATCAAAAAGGATTTCAATTAAATTTTCACACCCTATGAATCAAACTTCCGTTGAGAGTGCATTTTCTATTACTCCAAGTGCTTTTGGAACAACAAGTTGGAATAGTGATGGAAATATTATTTACTTTCAACCTTCATCAACCCTTGCTAAACAAACTAATTATAGTGTGAAGATTGGAAAGTCTGCAATGAGTAATTGGGATGTTCCACTCACAGAAGATATTGAATTGGACTTTGTAACAAAGACAAGTGATAATCTGTCATTAATTGTAAATTATCCGCAAAACAATGATGTTGATATTGAAACTGACGTTACAATTATGGTACAATTTGATGGATACTTAAACCCATCCTCACTCGGCGGAAATGTACTTTTTCTTGATAGTGAAGAGAATCCAGTAGAGATTAGAGTTACAACAGGTGGCTATTCTGATGGGATAATTGAGTTTGAACCCACCAGTCCGTTAGAAGATAATAAACTCTACTCAATTATTCTTAAGGATGGAATCTCTACAACAGATGGTTATAGTTTTGGAAAAATAGAGACTATCAACTTCACTACAAGGTCTATTACTTCGGTAGATGATTTTAATAATCCGGAGACTTATCGTTTAATTTCAGCTTATCCAAATCCGTTTAATCCGACAACTATTTTAGAATATCAGCTTAAACAGAGTTCGCATGTATCAATAAAAGTGTATGATATAATTGGAAATCTTATTACCACCCTCGTAAATGGAAATGTAAAGGCAGGTACTTATAAAATATCATTTGATGCAAACTCCACCACTGGCGGATTGCCATCCGGAGTTTATTTTTCTCAGATAGTTACAAATACAGATGTTAAGACAATTAAACTGTTATTAACGAAATAGAGATAAGCAAAATAGTATTACAAAAAAGTGAATCTGTAGATTCACTTTTTTGCTTTTAAATCATTTTTTTCTTGACAAGTGCTTTTCTGTTCACTATCTTAGTAGTGAACATTGGAACACTATAATGAAAAATGAATTAACCGAAAGACAAAACAGTATTTATCAATTTATTAAAGAATTTATTGATTTTAACAGTTACCCTCCAACCTATCGTGAAATAGGAACTCATTTTGGAATTGCCAGCACATTTGGTGTAAAGCGTCATATTGATGCATTAATTAAAAAGGGTTTCCTTAATATTGGTGAAAATTCGAGTCGTACAATTTCAATTACAAATAATTTTAATGAAAATTCTAAACCAATTCAATCCGATACTATTGAAATTCCAATAATTGGTAGAGTTGCAGCCGGGCAGCCTATTCTTGCAGAAGAAAACATAGAAGGAACTTTTAACATACAATCAAGTTTAATCCAGGGTAAAGCCAATTGCTTTGCTCTAAAAGTTAAAGGTGACAGTATGGTAAATGCAGGAATTTTTGAGGGTGATGTTGTAATTATTAACCCTCAAAAAGAGGCAAACAATGGAGAGATAATTGTTGCACTTTTAGACAATGAAGCAACCCTTAAACGTTTTAAAAGAATAAATGGAAATATTTTGCTGCTACCGGAAAATGATAAGTATAACCCAATTGTTATAAACAAATCGGATAACTTTTCGATAATTGGTAAAGCACTTGGTGTATTTAGATGGTATAATTAAGGATTATTATGAAAACTGAAATTTTTTCGAAAGCAATTTTGAATAGAAATAGAATACAAATTTTATACGAATATGAAGAAAAAGTATTTGAACCATACTATCTAAGTCTTGATAGTAATGGTGAAAAAGTAGTATTCGGAAGACTTAACCATTCCCATGAAGTTAAAATGATTGAATATAAAAAGATAATGAATATAAAAGTTTTAGATTATTCTCATTTCTCCCCAATAATTCCAATATTAAATTAGAATTAAAATGGTACGAATAACAGAAAAAGATAGAGTAGATTCTTTAATCCAGCATTTTTGGAAAAATGGATACTTAACATTAAGTAGAAAACATGGCAAATATCTTCCTAATCCATCCAAGGTTGGAGAGTTTGAAGTTGACGCTGTAGGTAAGTTAAATAAAAAAATTGTACTTGGGCTTACACTCTCTGAAACTGATATTAAAAATCCGAATATTTTAAGAAAAATTAAGTTCTTAGCAAACCAGCGTAACAAGTATTCCACACGTCCAGTAACTTTATTCCTCGGTGTTCCCAATAGTTTAATTCCGCAAGCAAAAAAAATACTTTCTGAGCTTGAGGAAGAAATTCAGAAACATATTAAAATTGTAAGTACTTCCCCATCCGATGATTTAGATTTATTTAAATAATTCTAAAAAAATTAGTCAAAAATTTTTCCAAAAATTTCTTGGCACAAAAGAGAGTTCCCTTTGTATAAATTTCCGTTAATTGATTAGTTAGGTTTTGTTAACTTCAATCAATCTTGACATTTAGAGGACTGCCACCTATCTTGGTAAGTCTGTTTTAAAATAATTTGGAAGTTTGTGAAGAAGGTCTTATCCGACAAAGATTTTGAGAGAATTAACGAGGTTAAAAACTCGGGTGTAATCCCCAAACACATTGCTATCATTATGGATGGCAATGGTAGATGGGCAAAACAAAAAGGTTTACCAAGAGCAGCAGGACACCGACGGGGAATTAAAACTGTTCGTGAAATTGTTGAAGCATGTGCAAATCTTGGAGTAGAATTTTTAACACTTTATACTTTTTCTACCGAGAACTGGCAGCGACCTAAAAATGAAGTTTCAACCTTAATGAGACTAATTGTTAAAAGCCTAAAAGATGAAACAGACCAACTCCATAAAAATAATATCAGATTAACTTCAATTGGGAATTCAGAGATGCTTCCTACAGAGGTTCGTGAAGAACTTAATGAAGCATTTGAAAAAACATGTAAGAATACAAAGATGACATTGAATTTAGCACTTAGTTATAGTGGAAGATGGGAACTCACTAATGTAGTAAAGAGAATAAGTGCTGATGTTTTGAATGGTAAAACGGAAATTGAAAATATTAATGAAAAAATGATTTCCGACTATTTAGATACATCTGAAATGCCAGACCCTGAGCTACTAATTAGAAGTGGTGGTGAAATGAGAATTAGTAATTTTCTTCTCTGGCAAGTAGCATATTCTGAAATTTTTGTCACAAATGTTCTTTGGCCTAAATTCAAAACAGTTAATCTAATTGAAGCAATAAATGAATTCCAACGCAGAGAGAGAAGATTTGGACTTGTTAGTGAACAAATTTCAAAAGACTACAAAAAGATTAGGAAAGATGAAGAACTTTCCCAATAAATCACTTTTATACGGCATAATACTTATTCTATTTTTTACAACTACTATTTTTTCTCAAGTTAGTAGAGTAAATTATAAGATTTTAGGAATTACTGTAAAAGGTAACACAACAGCAGACCCCGCTACAGTGATTGCAAATAGTGGATTAAAAATTGGGGATGAAATAGAGATACCCGGAGACCAAACATTAAATGCAATTAAGCGTTTATGGAAGTTAGGACTTTTTACTTCTGATATTATTATTGAAATTGAAAAGAAGGTTGGTAACGGAGTTTTTATTGTTATTAAAGTAAATGAACACCCAAGAATTGAAAAATATATTTTTAAGGGCAATGATGAACTTGATGAGGAAGATTTAGATAAAGCTGTTTCATTTGTTTCTGGTCAAATCTTAAAACCGCAAGCCATATACAAAACAGTTAGAGAGATGAATAAATTATATATAGAAGAAGGATTGATGAACGCTACGATTAAAACTTCTCTATACACATTTACTAAAGCTGATACAACCGACTATGATGAAATTACCGTTACTTGGACAAATAAAGATGATAACTCAATAACAGAAGAAGTTGTTTATGATTTTGACCCTGATAGCAGACGTGATATTATTAGAAGAATAAAAAAACGATTATTATTGGTTTACACTATTGAAGAAGGTGAAGAGGTTGAAGTAGTTAAAATTACTTTTAAGAACAATAGTAAATTTGAAAGTATGGATTTGAAATCTGAATTTGAAGAAACTTCTGAACCCGTATGGTGGAAATTTTGGGCTGATAATACCTTTAATAGGGAAGAATATAAAACTGATAAAGAATTACTTAAATCATTCTATAACTCGAAAGGTTATAGAGACTTTGAAATACTTAGCGACTCTCTAATTTATAATGATGATATGACTGAGGTGGAAGTTGTTCTCAATCTTTATGAAGGTCCTCAAATAGTTGTTCGCGATATAATATGGGAAGGCAACACTGTTTATAACGATAATATATTAAACGCACGTTTAGATTTCAAAAAAGGAGATGTTTTTGATTTAGACCGTTTTAACCAAAATCTAAGATTTAATGAAAAACAGACCGATGTTTCATCTGTTTATCAAGATAATGGGTATTTAGGGTTTAATCTTCAGACAAGAGAAGAACGAGTTGCTGAGGATTCAATTGATATACACATTACAATTAGAGAAAGTCAGAGGTTTAGAATTGGTGAAGTGAATATTGATGGAAACACGAAAACAAAAGATAAAGTAATACGTAGAGAACTTTATACCATTCCTGGCGATTATTTTAGCCGTTCAACAATTTTTACCTCGTTACAGCAGTTAGCTAATTTAAAATATTTTAATGTTGAAGGTTTATACACAAAAGGTATTGATTACAAACCAGTTAATGATAGTACAGTAAATCTTACATATTCAGTTGAAGAACGCTCGAGCGATTATTTAAATGCATCTGTTGGGTATAGTGGAAGTTACGGTTTTAGTGGCTCAATTGGAGTAACTTTAACAAACTTCGATATCTTGCATCCATTTTCTCTTGGTGGCGGACAGATATTAAACTTCAACTGGCAATTTGGTGTTGGCAGTTATTATCAAACATTTAATATTGGTTTTACTGAACCTTGGTTTTTAGATACTCCAACTATGGTTGGTTTTGATATTTTTGATACTCGTCAACGTTATTTTTATGACCTTCAACAATCTGGTATTACTTTTAGAGTTGGACGAAGATTACGTTGGCCCGATAAATTCTTCTATGTTCAAGGAAGATTAAAATATCAATACAATGATATTAAAGATGGTGGAAGTTATTATGAAGAAGGTGAGTACAATCAGTTCACATTAGGTGCTACAATAACAAGAACAGATATTGATAATCCAATATTCCCATCTCGTGGTTCTAAGCTCTCTTTAAATGCTGAGATTAGTGGCGGACCTTTTCTACCTGGTGAAGTTGATTATTTCAAAATGGAATTTAAGACAGATTTTTACCGTAGATTATTTAATTCAAATAGATTAGTTTTCTATGCAGGAATTCATATGGGTTATCTGGAAGAACTTACTGCAAATACTAATATTAATCCGTTTGAATATTTCTTTATGGGAGGTAACGGATTAGTTATTGCAACAACACCACTTCGCGGTTATGATGATCGTACAGTAGGACCTAAGGATAGAGGACAAATTATTGGTGGTAGTGTATTAAGTAGATATGTTCTTGAACTTAGGGCTGCTTTAACATTAGACCCAATGCCTATCTATTTTATTCTGTTTGCTGAGGCTGGTAATGTTTATAAAGATTTAAGAAATACCGATTTTTACGATTTAAGAAGATCGGTTGGAGTTGGTGCAAGAATTTTAATAAATCCAATTGGTTTAATTGGATTTGATTATGGATATGGTTTTGACAGACGTTTAGTTGATGGAAGGGACCCACAGTGGGTGTTCCACTTCCAATTTGGTCAAGGATTTTAATTATTTTAACATATATAAATTATGAGGTAATCATGAAAAAGTTATTATTTGCTCTATTATTAATTAGCGGACTTAGTCTGCATGCACAAAGTCAGAAAATTGGTTTTGTCGATTCACAAGTATTGTATCAAAACTATGCTCCTGCAATAAAAGCTCAGCAGGATTTACAAGCTCTTCAACAAAACTGGACTAGAACACGCGACAGTTTAACACAAGTATTTCAAGTTAATGTTCAAGCATATCAAAACCAAAGAGCTATGATGACTCCGCAGAAACAGCAGGAGACAGAGCAGCAATTAATGATGGAACAAAACACAATTATCCAGCAGGAACAACTTATTATGCAAAAAGGGCAAAGTGTAATGAAGCCAATAAGAGATGCTGTTAATGATGCAATAGCAAGCGTTGCTAAAGATCAAAAAATGGCTTTTATATTTGATAAAGGTGTTGAAGGTGTTGTTAATATTCTGCATTTTGCCGATTCACAATATGATATGACATACAAAGTTTTAGACCAACTAAAAAGTAAATAGATTATTAACTCACATGTAAAATAACTTTGCATGTGAGTACCCTATAAAATTTAATATAGGAAATATCATCATGAAAAAGTTATCATTTATATTAATTAGCTTATTTTTAATTCTTCAATCCCTCTCATTTGGGCAATTGCAGATAGGTTATGTAAACTCCGAAGCCATTATTAAATCACTTCCTGATGCTCAAGATGCTCAAAAAAAATTAGATGCTATTATTCAAGAGTGGAAAGAAGAAATTACAAAAATGGAAAGAGAGTTGGAAACTAAAAATACAGATTTTGAAAAACGAAAACTTGTAATGAGCGATAACAAACGAGTTGTAATTGAGAAAGAAATTGCAAAAATGGGTGATGATATTTCTGCCTTCAGACAAAGTAAATTTGGTTATAAAGGAGAGCTATATACCCAACAAGAAGAAATTATGAAACCAATTCAGAATAAAATTTTTAATGCTATTGAAGATGTTGCAGAAGATGAAGATCTAGATTATGTTTTTGATAAGAGTGGTGATATTATTTTTCTTTATGCAAAAGAAGAGTATGACATTACTGCTAAAGTTTTAGAAAAACTTGAATAATTATAAACTATGCAGATAACAGTAAAAGAAATTGCCGATTTTGTTGGCGGAAAAATATTTGGAGATGAAACATTTACTATCTCAAATGTTTCTCGTTTGTTCGAATCGAAAGAGAACGATTTATCGTTCCTCTACCTTGCCTCTTATGAAAAGCACTTATTAACAACAAAAGCATCAGTAGTTTTAATTAAACCATCTATAAAAAAAACTCGGGATAATTTAATTTATATTGAGGTTGATAAACCCGATATTGCATTGCAAAAAGTTGTTATAAAATACTTCACCTCTCCAATTCCTTTTTCCGGAATAGATGATTCAGCTTCAATTGATCCAACAGCTACGCTTGGCAATAACGTAACAATTGGGAAAAATGTTGTAATTTCTAAGAATTGTACTATTGGAAATGATTCTGTGATTTATCATAATTCAGTAATTTTAGAGAAGACTACAATTGGTACAAATGTTTTGATTTATCCGAATGTGACTATTACTCATAATAATATTATTGGTAACAATGTAATAATCCATTCTGGAACTGTTGTTGGCTCTGATGGTTTTGGATATTTCCCAAATGAAAAAGGTGAATATACCAAAGTGCCGCAAATTGGGAATGTAATTATTGAAGACAATGTTGAACTTGGCTCAAATGTTTCAGTTGACCGTGCAGCAATGGGTTCAACTATTATTAAAAAAGGAGCAAAGATAGATAATCTGGTACAGATTGCACACAATGTTGAAATTGGCAATAACACCTCCCTTTCTGGTCAAGTAGGAATTGCAGGAAGTACAAAGATTGGAGCAAATTGTATATTTGGTGGTCAAGTAGGTTTAGCTGGTCACATAGAAATTACCAATAATGTAATGATTGGTGCACAATCTGGAGTTTCAAAATCAATCACTAAATCGGGTAAATATTTTGGTACTCCAACAAAGGAACTCCGAACTGCATTCAAAGAAGAAGCCCACATCAGAAATCTTGAAAACTACAGCAAGCAAATTAAAGAGTTACAAAGAAAAATTACTGAATTAGAAAGCAAGATATAAGGAATATTTAATGTTAGAAAAACAACGAACTATTGAGAAAGAAATATCAATTAAGGGAATGGGTTTACATACAGGAACATCATCTAAAATAACATTTAAACCAGCACCTGATAATTATGGAATAAAATTTATTAGAGTAGATTTAGGTGATAAACCAGAAATACCTGCAACAACCGATTATGTTGTGGATGTTTCGAGAGGAACGACTATTGGCATTGGTGATGCTAAGGTTCATACGGTTGAGCATGTTCTTGCTGCAATTGTTGGATTACAAATAGACAACATTGCAATTGAAATTGATGGAATTGAACCTCCTGTGATGGATGGTAGTGCAATGTCTTTTGTTGAAAAACTTCAAGAGGTTGGATTTATTCAGCAAGAAGCTAACAAAGACTATTTAATTATTGATGAAACAATTACATACAAAAATGAAGATGAACAGGTTGAGTTTGTTGCACTTCCTTCTGATAATTATAGAATGACGGTATTGGTAGATTATCACAACCCTGCACTTGGCAGCCAACATACTGGTATGTTCGATATTCAAGAGTTTGTAAAAGAGTTTGCACCGGCAAGAACATTCTGCTTTTTAAGCGAACTTGAACCTCTAATTGATCAAGGTTTGATTAAGGGAGGCAACATAGATAATGCTGTAGTAATTGTTGACCACGATATGGACGAAGATAAAGTTCTTGAAATAAAAGATAAACTTGGTGTTAAAAGTGATGTTAAAATTGGCACTACAGGTATCTTCAACGAAGGCTCTTTACGGTTTAAGAATGAACCAGTACGTCATAAACTACTTGATATGCTTGGTGATATGGCATTAATAGGTGCACCAATTAAAGCACAAATTCTTGCTGCTCGTCCAGGTCATAAAGCTAACGTTGAGTTTGCTAAAAAAATTCGGAAACTATATCAACAAAAGAAAATTGAAAAAAAATATCAAAACGTGAAGAAGCAGGGAGTTGTTTTTGATATTGAAGCAATTCAAAAAATTCTTCCTCACAGATATCCATTTTTATTGGTTGATAAAATTATTGATTTAGAATTTGACAAAAGTGTGCGTGGTGTTAAATCAGTAACATTTAACGAACTCTTTTTCCAGGGGCACTTCCCTGAACAGCGTATTATGCCAGGAGTATTAATACTTGAAGCCCTTGCACAGACTGGTGGAATTCTAATGTTGAACTCATTAGACGAAGAAGAAATTAAAAAGAAACTTGTCTATTTTATGAAAATAGATAAAGCAAAATTCCGAAAACCAGTTGTACCTGGCGATCAGTTAATACTTGAAGCAGAATTAGTTGGCAAAACTGGCGGACGTTACGTTAGTATGAAAACAAAAGCATTTGTTGAAGGCAAGCTCGTCTGTGAAGCTGAAATGATGGCTGCAATAGTTGATAAATAAATTCACTTATGAAGATGGAATAAATTATGTCAAATAAAATTCATCCAACTGCAATAGTCTCTCCGAAAGCAAAACTCGGAGATAATGTTCAAGTTGCCACCTATGCAATAATTGAAGCCGATGTTGAAATTGGAGATGGAACAATTGTTGGTCCGCATGCTTGTATTTACGATGGAGCACGAATTGGGAATAATGTAAAAATCTTCCAATCGGCTGCTGTATCAAACGCACCGCAGGACTTAAAATATGCCGGTGAAAAAACATACTTCCATGTAGGCGATAATACTGTAATACGCGAGTTTGCTACACTTCATCGAGGCACTATCGATACAAATAATTCACGAATTGGAAACGATTGCCTTATAATGGCTTATGCTCACATTGCTCACGATTGTGTTATTGGAAACAATTGTATAATTGCTAACTCAGTTCAAATTGCCGGGCATGTTGTTGTTGAAGATTGGGTAATTATTGGCGGCGGATGTTTAGTACATCAATTTGGAATTATTGGACAACATGCAATGATTCAGGGTGGGTTGCAAGTTGCACATGATGTACCTCCTTACGTTTTGGCTGCAAGTCTTCCTATGAAATATAGCGGACTTAATGTTGTTGGATTAAGGCGCCGCGGATTTAGCAATGATGATATAGAAATAATTAAGGAAGCATACAAAACTTTGTACCATTCTGGCTTAAATGTATCTGATGCAAAAATTGCTCTAACCAATAAATTTAATAATAGCTATGTTGATAAAATTATTGAATTTTTAGATAAAGCAAAGCGAAGTATTTTAAAAAAATGATTTGGCACTTTATTGATAGTGGATCCAGTTCCGGTGAGTTTAATATGGAACTGGATATTTTTTTATCCAAAATTTGCACGGAAGGTGAGGCATTTTTTAGACTATACCGTTGGGACCCGCACACAATTTCACTTGGAGCTAACCAAAACATTGATGAAATTGATTTAGAAAAATGTAAAACAGATAACATTGGTATTGTAAAAAGACCAACAGGCGGTAGAGCAATTTTACATGCAGATGAGCTAACTTATTCTCTTATACTTCCACTTAGTTTCGGACTTTCTGCGAGAGATATTTACGATAAAGTTTCAATCACTTTATCTTCAGCATTAGCAGAGTATCACCCAAAACTTTCATCTGTTGAATTGGAAAATATCCAACCAAATTTTAAGGAACTACTCAACAACCCCTCTGGTTCTCTCTGCTTTGCAAGCACCGCAGAAAGCGAAGTTAAATATAAAGGGAAAAAACTTATAGGGAGTGCCCAAAGAAGAATGAGGAATGTTGTACTTCAACATGGCTCAATACTTTGTGGTAAAAAGCATTCCGAACTACCTACTTACCTTTTTGATAAAACTAATACCGCAATACTGAAAAAGGAATTGTCTGATAAAACTATAGAGATTGAGAAAATTATTAATGCAAAGGTTGACTATAAATCTTTATCAAACATAATTAAGGAACAATTCCAAAATGATTGGGATATGACTTTAAATGATTCTACAAATTTATTTATTAGTAAATTTAAAGTTGAAAAAACGAGATTTTTCCAAGAATAATATTTTTTAAACATATGAACACATGAAACTTTCATAATATGATTAAAACCTTCAAGGTTATCAGAGATAAATGTGATTTACTCAACAGAAAATTATTACTTCCAATATACTTTGTTTTAATTTTAACCTTGAAGGTTGGCACTCTACAAATTATAAAACAGATGTCTGTGTGACTCTCCCAAAGGGATTCTTACAGAGCTTCGGAGATTATAAAAGCGAAGGTCATTCCGGCAATTTTTTAGACGGAATCTAAAAGATACAAAATAGATTCCGTCTAAGAGCATGACGGAATGCGGTGCATTGAGTTTATCGAAATGACAGGCTTCATAAATTATAAACAGATGAAAAATAAAAAAACAACCTTGCATCTCATAATATAAAGCAGAAATAATGAAATACTTAATAATACTATTACTAATATTAACTAATCTAATATTTGCACAAGATGAGTTAAAGATTGAGCATTATCTTCCAGGAAAAGATGTGCGAGATATTTGTGATGATGGAAATAATATTTGGGTGGCAACAAACGGCAGCGGTATTTTTCAATATAATTACAGAATGCAAGAGTGGTATAGTTACTCTACAAAAAATGAAAAATTAAAACTCGACCTTTTTTATACAATTACTGCTAATAAAGATTTTGTCTGGGCTGGCTCTCCTGATGGTTTATTTATTTTCAATAAAAAGCGCAAACGGTGGAGTAAAAGAAAATTTGGGAAAGGTGGGCAACTAAGTAACTGGATTAGAGATGTGGAGTATGACCCTTACATTAATGCAGTTTGGATTGGTAGGTTCAAATACCTTACAAAATACGACCTAAAGAAAAGACGATTTACCGACTACGATTTAACAATGAATAAAGATATGAAGACCAACACCATTAAAGTTATTAAAGTTGATGGAGATAGTTTAGTTTGGTTTGGAAGTGAATCTGGTCTCCATAAGTATGATAAATCTAAAAGTATTTCTGACCAGTCTGCACTCTCATTTTATAATAATGATCTAAATTATTTTAATGGTGATGGTGATGCAGTATCAATCTCTGCATTATTAGTGGAGCAAAATAACATTTGGATTGGTTTAGATGAGTTTATAACAAGGAATAACCCAAATTATAATTTAGGTGGAGTTTATAAATATGATAGGAAAAATGATTGGACTCGCTTCGATTCTCGCAACGGATTAAAGGGGAATGGAATTTACGATTTAGAAATAACTGGTGATTACATCTGGGTTTCACTTTATCAATTTAGTAAAAATACCAAAGATGTATTCGGAAGAGGTTTAGCACTAATTAATAGAATTACAAAAAAAGTAGAAATGGTTCAGATTGATGAAGTACCCAAAACTATTAACTCAATTCATTTTGATGGAACTAAACTTTGGCTTGGAACTAACGATGGCATATTCACTATTAATTTAGTTAATAAATTTGTTGAGAATTTTACGAAGGAAATAAATGACTAATTTAACAGAAAAAAGATTGAATGAAATAAAAGAAAATTTCAAAAATTTTAATATTGCAGTTATTGGTGATATGATGCTTGATGGATATCTATGGGGTGATGTGAAAAGAATTTCGCCTGAAGCACCAGTACCAATAGTTGAAATAGATAATGAGTTCTTCCGTTTTGGAGGAGCGGCAAATGTTGCACTAAATATTTCTAAGCTTGGATGTAACGCAATTCCCATTGGTGTTATTGGGGATGATCGTAATGGTAATATTTTCAAGGAATTATTGCATAACGAAAATATGAATTCTGAATTACTAATAAATGATTCCTCACGAGCAACTACAACTAAAACCAGAGTAATATCATCCGACCAGCAAATTGTAAGAATTGATAAAGAGAGTAAGCAAAGAATATCGAATGAAATTGAGGAGCAATTATTTACATCACTTAAATTAAACATAGAAAATATTGATGGAATAATTTTAGAAGATTATAATAAAGGTGTGCTTTCTGCTTCGTTAATAGAGAGTATAATTACATTGGCTAATGAGAAAGAGAAAATTGTTACTGTTGACCCCAAGTTCGATAATTTTTTCTCTTATAAAAATGCTACTGTATTTAAGCCAAACCTTAAAGAGACTGAAGATGCGTTTGGAGTAAAATTAAATTCAAAAAAAGAGATAGAAAATATTGGCTTCAAGTTATTAGAAAAAATTAATTGCAAATACTTACTGCTCACTCTTGGTGCCGATGGAATGGCAATTTTTGAAAAAGATAAAGAGATTAAATTAATTCCTACAAAAGCACGAAAGGTTTTAGATGTTTCCGGTGCTGGCGATACTGTAATTTCAACTTTAACAATTTCCTTGCTTGCTGGTGCATCAATTTCTGAAGCAACTTGTTTTGCCAACTATGCTGGCGGATTAGTATGTGCAGAGGCTGGTGTTGTTCCAATTGAATTTGATAAATTATTTAATCACTTACTATCAGAAATAAAATGAAGAATGTTTTAACCACAAGAGAAGAATTAAAAAATATTGTACAATCGTTAAAAGATGACGGCAAAACAATTGTCTTTACAAATGGCTGTTTCGATATACTCCACGCTGGGCATGTCGATTATCTTGCAAAGGCAAAAGAGAAAGGTGATATTTTAGTGGTTGGATTAAACTCTGATGCATCCACTTCAAGAATAAAAGGGAAGCTGCGACCAATTATTAACGAGAAAGAACGAGCATTTATTTTAAGTAATTTACGCTCTGTGGATTATGTTACACTTTTTGATGAAGATACTCCACTTGAATTGATTTCTACAATTATTCCTGATATTTTAGTAAAAGGTTCCGACTGGGAAATTGAGAATATTGTTGGCGGAGATATTGTTATCCGAAATGGCGGAAGTGTTGAACCTATTGATTTTGTTGTAACTCAATCTACTTCAAAAATTGTTGAGAAAATAAAAGAAAGTTATTAATGATTTTTAGAAAAAATATCGTTAAAAGGTCTATCACAAGAAAAATTAGTAATGGAATTATTGGGTTCTTTTTATCAATATTTTTTATTGTGGCAATCTTCTTCGGATTTTCGCAGACATCCACATTCAGAAATATGTTAAAGGATGAAATTCTTGAACTATCTAAAAATTCATTAAATGGCGAGTTAAACATTGGAAAAGTTGAGGGTACTTTAATAACTCATCTCGTCTTAAAAGATATCTCTTTTAAGAAAGATGCCGATACAATTTTAACAGCAAAGAAAATTGAAATAGCCCTTAACCCCTTTTATATATTGGTTAAACGGATAAAAGTTACAAAGTTTGAAATAAAAGATGCTCAGTTTAATTTGCTCGAAAACGAAGATGAAACTTGGAATATTGGGAATATTGTAAAAACAGATTCATCTACAATTCTATCTGAAACAAGTGCAACTATTGTTGAAGAGAAAACTCAAAAACAATTCCCATTTTTATTCGACATCTCAAATTTTGAATTAAGCAACATAACTTTTCTATCTAAAAAATTTCAATATAGAGGAACAAATAATAGCTACGATATTATGAATTATGATGATATACACATCACTAATTTCAATTTAAGTATTGATATAGTAGCTGATATTAATGAAAATGATTTTCAAATTGATATATCTTCCCTCTCCTTTTTGCCAAACCTAAATAGGTTTAAATTACATAATTTGAGTGGGGAAATTAATGTTTCTGAAAATTTTGCTGAGGTTAAAAATATAACTTTACTAACCGATAGTTCAATGATAAATTTCTCTGCAAAATTAGATAGTATAAATCTCTTTAACCCACTTACATTAAGCAATTTTAAAAATTATCCAATAAAATTAAGTTTAGATGCACTACCCTTTGGTGCAAGTGATTTGAGTTCATTCATTGAACCGGTTGATTTTATGCACGGACCTATCTCTTTCAATTTTGACGGTGAAGGGAAATTTGGGGATTTCGATTTTTCAGCACTAATAGAAGTGGATAGAACAAATATTAATTTAACAGGAAACCTAACTAAACTACATACTCCGGAACACTTATTTGTAAAAGCCCAATTTACAAATTCACAAGTGGATTATAGCGAAGTAAATTCTTTTTTAAGCGGGCTAGAATTACCAAAATATCCAAATCTTTTTGTTGAAGATATAAATATTAATTACGCTGGCGAACCTCTTAAATTTAATACAAGCGGCAGTGCTTCTGTTGATAGTGGTGAGCTTACATTTTCTGCCTTTATGAATCTATATCCGGAATTGATTGAGTACGATTATAAAATTGATGCAGAAAATGTTAATCTTAATTCAACACTTGGTATTGTTAGTAATCTTAATGCAAAAGGGAGTCTCTCCGGTAAAGGTTTCGATCCGGAAGAATCAAACTCCAATATGGATTTTATTATTAAAAACTCGATTGTTGAAGGACACAATATTGATTCGGTAAATGTGAAGTTGCAAACTGTTGATAAGATGATAGATCTAATTGTCTTTTCAAAAATTGATAGTATGCTCTCTGAAGTATCTGGAAAACTTGATTTAGCTTCAACCGAAAAACCAATTTATAATTTAAGAGGGAAAATTGGAAATCTTAACATCGCAAATTTAGTTGAAGATACTACTTTAACATCTTCTCTAAATTTCAATTTTGATGTGAATGGACACTCTCTCGATTTGGACGAAACGGAAGGAGAGTTCATTCTACATTTCTTCGATTCTCAGATTGGCTCAAACCATTTTGATAGTATCCATTTTGATATAAACTTATCAAAGATAGATAGCACAAGACTAATAAGTTTTAGCTCAGATATTCTTGATTTTAATATTACTGGAGATTTCGCTATTGCTGAAACATTCAATCTTTTAAGTTACCAATCAAAAAAAATTGGGTATGCAATATCAGAGAAATTGGAAGAAATGAATCCTGTTGAAATAGATATAGATACTACACATATTCTAACAGAACTTATTTTAGAAAAAGATTATCTACAAAATGAATTATACCTCGACTATGACTTTAACTTTAAGGATTTCAAATTAATTGCTGCACTATTGAATAGAGATAAAGTTGAAATTTCCGGGAAAGGATATGGATATGTGGAGAATGATTTAGATAACTTTTCGATAAGTACAACCCTTGATCTCGACTGGTTGTTTCTCTTTAAGGGAAAAGAAGTTTTTTATATTTCCGGAGTTGAAAGTAATATAGACATTGGTGTTGATAATCATAAATATTCTTTCGATAACATTTTTGGTTCTTTATCCTTCGTTTCAGAGGAAATGGTTTCAGATATAAATATTAATAATATTTCGAGCGATTTAGTCTTTAACCAAAGCAAAGCCTTTCTTAACATTGAAGGCAATATTGATAATGATATTGATGTTGGATTAGAAGGGTTTATTGAGTTCAAAGACTCGACAGAGAGTATTAATATTTCAAACTTGTTTTTTTCTTACAAAGATTACTTGTGGAAAAATAGTGATTCAATTATAATTAAAAATACTCCTTCCCTTTTTAATATTTCTAATTTTAATCTATTTAATAATAATTCATCTTTAACAATAAATGGAATTATTTCAGAAAAGTTAAATCAAGATTTACAATTAGAAATTAAGAATGCAAATGGTGCAATACTTGCCAACAGATTATTTGGGGCTGATATTGATGAGACAAACTCAAATATAAATCTTACGGCTAAAATTAAAGGTACAACGGAAATTCCTATTTATGATTTGGATTTTTCTATCGAGAATCTTATTATCAATAAAAATAGTCTCGGTTCTCTTTATGGTGAAATAAAATATGAGGATTTTAACCTATTTACTAACATTGAATTTATTGATACACTTAATAATTCAGGAGAAAAACTTCTTACGCTCAATGGAAATATTCCAATAAACTTTAGTTCAGCAAACAATGAATCAATGAGTGAATCAAACAAAACTATGGATTTAGAACTGATTACAAATAATTTTAATATTGCGTCATTTGGAGATGCAATACCAACTATCAAAAATCCAACAGGACTCATAAATTCTGATATTAATATAACAGGTAAACTTTCTGATATGAATTATTCAGGATACCTTTCATTAAAGAATGCAAAATTTACTTCTGCTTTAACAAACCTTGATTATGCAGTTAGTCTTAATCTACTTTTTGAAAATAAAAAAATTAGGCTCGGAAATACTTACATTAAAAATATTGAGAAAACTCACTTCCCAGGAAGGATGGTATTATCTGGAGAGATATTGACTGATGGACTTTCACTTAAATCTATTAATATTGATATGAATGGGAAAATAGCATTACTTAGTCCTTTCTCAAGAGAAACTTCACCAAATTTTTATGGCGATTTAGAGATTGAAACAGAGAATAAGTGGAATTACAAATATGAAAATGAAAAATCGAGTATAAGCGGAAACGTAGTTCTCGGAGAAGTAAACTTGCATTACATCCCATCTACCTCAAGCTACTCTGTTACAAGTTCAGACTTTAAGTATATTTTTGTTAATGATTCTTCTAAATCGGAATTGCAGAAACTAAAGTATGAGAAACTACTTTCAGCCATTTCAGTTAAGAAAGGTGAAGAAAACGAAACTACAATTCCGAGTAATTTTGATTTAGATATAACAATTAAGGCTCCTGATATTGCTAAGTTATCTGTAGTATTATCAAAAACCTTAAACCAGAAACTCCTTGCAGATATTTCAGGAGAACTAAGAATTAGAAATATTAATAATCAATTTACAAGTCTTGGGCAATTTGATATTCTTCCAAGTTCAATGTTTACATTTTATAAAACTTTTAGTGCTGAAGGAAATATTAAGTTTACGGATGACATTGCAAACCCTATGATTAATTTAACTTCAACTTATATTGCAGACTATATTAATCCAAGAAATAGGGAAGCTGAGCCAGAAAGGACAGCGGTTAAAATTAAAATTAATGATTCTGTTAATTCCCTTCTCGAAAATCTTGCATCTGGTAAGAAACCCTTAGATATGAAAATTTATACTGGCGTACAGAACATTGATTATGATATTCCAAACCAACAGTACAATGATAGAGATGCAATGTACTTTATTCTATTCGGAACATTTAGCACCGATTCTGAAAATGCAAACCTGGCAGCATCTGCAGGAATGTCGGTTGCAAGCTCAGTAGTTACAACAATGCTTAATGCTCAGCTTGGTGATTTTGTAAACAATGTTAATATTAATACAACCGGAGACCAAACGAGATACAACATTTCCGGTCGAGTTCAAAAAGTGCGCTATACTATTGGTGGAACTATGCAAGAGATTTCCGATTGGAGTCAAGCAAATGCAAAATTAGAATATCTCTTTAGCCCACAGTTTATTATTAGAGCCGAAAGAAAAAATCCAGTTATTTCATCTTCGGCTGAAAATGAAAAAATTAGCGAGTTTGGTATTATGTACAGGTTTTCATTCTAGTAGGGACGTTGCGAGCAACGTCCCTACTAATAGTGATTTAAATATTGTCCATTAATAATTGACAACGAAGGAGTAGTAATATGCAAGAAAAAGTAAAAACATATTTTAATCAGCACCCAGGTGCAAAAATAAAAGTTAAAGAATTAGCAAATAAGCTAAATGCCAATAGTGCAAAGAAATATGCTGAACTAAAAGAAGCTATCTACTTTCTTTCAAAAGATGAATTTATTGTTAGAAGGGGAAAAAGATTCGAGAAAGTTAAAAGTGCTACAAAGAAGTTAGTTGGTACATTCCAGCTTTCTAAAGAAGGAACGTACGCATTTGTAATTTTAAAGAACTCGAAATTAAACGATATTTTTATTCCCGAAAAATATTTTGGAATTGCATTTCATGGCGATACTGTTGAAGTAAAACTCCTTTCAAATAAAAAAGGAAAAAACCTTGAAGGAAAAGTTGTAAAAATTGTTGACCGCAAATTTGATAAAATTATTGGTACAATAATAAAACAAAAAAGTCTTTACTTTGTGAAGCCAAAAGAGAAATCAATTCATCGAAATATATTTATAGATGTAAAAGATTTAAATGGTGCAAAGGTTGGAGATTTAGTTGAAGTGGTTGATATACTACAATCGAATCGCTCATCTCATCCCGAAGGTGTTGTTGGAAATAATTTTGGCAAAGCAGGATCGTTCGATGCTGATATAGCTTCTATAGCTCGTGAGTTTGAAATTGATACAGAATTTCCTGAACAAGTTGAAACTGAGTTAAGTAAAATCTCATCAGAAATAAGTGATAATGAAGTTGCAAAGCGTTTGGATTTACGTAGTGAAAATGTTTTTACTATTGACCCAATTGATGCTAGAGATTTTGACGATGCAGTTTCAGTAAAAACTTTAAAGAACGGAAATTTATCTGTCGGAATTCATATTGCTGATGTAAGTCACTATGTTACTCGCAATAGTAAAATATTTAATGAAGCATTAAAGCGAGGTACATCTGTATATCTTGTTGGTAAAGTTATTCCTATGCTTCCCGAGAGACTATCAAACAACCTTTGTTCTTTAGTACCCAACAAAGATAGACTAACTTACTCTGTGATTGTTGAATTTGATTCTAAAATGAAAATCAAAAAATATCAAATTAAAAAATCTATTATCAACAGCAAGCGGAGATTTACCTATGAAGAAGTGCAAGAGATTTTAGAGAATGAGAAAGGTGATTTCCAAAAAGAAATAATTCAATTAAATAAAATAGCAAAACATTTGCGAAGTGAGAGAAGCAGAACCGGAAGTATAAATTTTACACGTCCGGAAATAAAATTTGAACTTGATGCAAACGGAAAACCAACTGCAATTAATATTAAAGAGATGAAAGAGAGCAACCAGTTAGTTGAAGAGTTGATGCTTCTCGCAAACAGAATTGTAGCTGGGCATTTCAACAAAGGTGATAGAAAAAATCCTAAACCATTTGTATATCGCATACATGATAAACCAGATGAAACAAAACTTTTTGAGTTTGTTCAATTTGTAAAATCACTTGGGTATAAATTTAATGTTTCAAGTAAAAATCTCTCCAAAGAATTTCAGAATCTTTTAACAGAAGCCGAGGGTACAAAGGAAGAAGCCGTCTTAAACGAAACTGCAATAAGAACAATGGCAAAGGCTATCTACTCCCCGAGAAACATTGGGCATTACGGATTGAGTTTCAATCACTACTCACATTTCACTTCACCTATCAGAAGATTTCCCGATTTAATTGTTCATTTGTTGACGTATAATTACCTTGAAAATAATGATAATCATTTATATTCTATAGTCGAATTAAATGATATTTGTGAACATACTTCTACTCGCGAAAAAATAGCTACAGATGCTGAAAGATTATCAGTTAAACTAAAGCAGATGGAATTTTTGAAAGAGAAACTTGGCTCCGATTTTGAAGGTATAGTTTCTGGTGTTACAAACTTTGGTCTTTTTGTTGAATTGAGTGAGAATCTTGCTGATGGTCTTGTTAGGATTAGTGACTTAGATGATGACTACTACGAATTTGATGAAAAAAAACATTCACTTGTTGGCAGAAGAACTAAACGCATATTCAGACTTGGTGATAGAGTAACAGTTAAACTAATTAGAGTTGATGAAGATAAACGTGAAGTTGACTTCTTAATAATAGAGTAAATTTATTAATGTATAAATTATTTAAATACTATTTGGCATCTCTTTTTTTAACATCTTCAATACTTGTGCTGAACTCTGTTGAAGTATTTGCGCAATTTGGGCAAAACAAAGTGCAGTATAAAGAGTACGCTTGGTTCTACATACAAACCAAACACTTTGATTTATATTACTCGGAAGATGGGAAAGTAAATGCTGAGTTTGCTGCGGCTGCGGCTGAAGATGCATTGGAAGATTTACAAGAGAGATTAGATTATCAAATCAATAATAGAATTTCATTAATAATTTATAACTCTCATAACGATTTTCAAGAGACAAATACTACTGACGGATACCTTGGGCAAGGAACTGGCGGTTTTACTGAACCATTTAAAAATAGAGTTGTATTCCCTTTTGAGGGAGATTACAAAAAATACCGCCATGTAATACATCACGAATTAGTTCATGCAGTTATGCGCGATATGCTCTACGGTGGAACAATCCAAAATATTGTATCGCGCGGAATTACTTTGCAGCTTCCTCATTGGTTTCACGAAGGTATGGCTGAGTATCTTTCGAGCAATTGGGAAACAAACTCCGATATGTTTATTAGAAATGCAATTATAAATGATTTTCTTCCCGATATCCCGCAGCTTAGCGGGTATTTTGGGTATCGTGGCGGTCAATCTATTTTCAAATATATTGCAGATAAATATGGGAAAGAGAAAGTTGGTGAGTTACTAACTCGGATAAATGATGTTGGAGACTTTGAGCGAGGCTTAAAAGCTACTCTCGGAATTACTCTCGAAGAGCTAAGTGAAAAATGGAAGAAAGATATTAAAGTTCATTTCTGGCCCGATATTGCAACACGAGAAGAACCAGATGAGTTTTCAAAACGGTTGACTGATACTAAAAAATCAATTGGTTTTTACAACACAAGTCCAGCAATATCTCCAATTGGTGATAAGATGGCTTTTATTTCTGATAGAGATATTTTTCTTGATGTATATGTGAGAGACCTTAGAGATAAAGATGAAATTGAAAAAGTTGTTAGTAGTGGAACTACTTTTGAGTTTGAAGAATTGAATGTACTTCATCCAACTTTAACTTGGTCGCCAGATAACGAACACATTGCTCTTGCATTAAAAAAAGGTGGCAACGATGTAATTACAATTATCAATGTTGAAACTAAAGAGTTTAGCAGCCTACCATTTAACTTTGGAGGCATTGGTTCAGTAAGTTGGTCGCCAGACGGAAAGAAAATTGCTTTTGCTGCTCACAATGCTGCTCAATCGGACATATACATTTATAATTTTGATACAAAAAAAGTTACTAATGTTACTAATGATATTTTTACAGATTCGCAGCCTTCGTGGGGTCCTAATAGTGAAAAAATATATTTCTCATCCGATAGAGGAGAATATTTAACTCCATTTATGCTACCTGAAAACTTTACTATTTTTGAACATAACTACAAACAACTCGATTTATATCAAACAGATTTAAACACAAATAGAATTACACGACTTACAGATTGGGAGTTTAGCGATGAAAAATCTGTAGTAGTTTCACCCAAAGGGGATGCTATTCTTTTTGTTTCAGATAAAAATGGAATTATAAATATTTATAAAATGTCAATTAGTGATATTTCAAAAAGTGCTGATAATACTACCCCAAGTGACTTTGCAAAACCAATTACAAATTCATTAAATCAATTAGAGCAACTATCCCTTTCGCAAGATGGAATGAAACTTATATACACCACGCTATTTAAAAAGGGATATAACATTTTTCTAATTAATGACCCATTTAATCTTTCTGAAGAATTAGATTCACTTGAAATGACAGGGTTTATGGCAAGCGTTTATGCAAATGCTGCTTATGGCTTAGATTCTGAAGTTGCATTTTTAGCCGATTCGGAATTACCCGATACAACACAAATTAGTACTGCTGAAAAACCTATTTTTCTTGCAGATAAAGAGAAGAAAAAAGAAGGAAAACGAAATTTTATTTTTACTGGCGATCTTGTTGTAGATAGTGGTGCTGACGATGAACAAGATTCAACAAATACTTCAAAAGATTACAGCAGTTACGTTTTCTCTCCAACCGGAAGTTCGCAATTTGCCACCGAAGGAGAAGGTGAGAAAGATGAGAACCTATTTATTCAAAAGTTAGATGAAAATGGGAACTACTTGGTGAACAGATACAAAGTTAATTTTACCCCCGATTTAATATATGCCAATGCTGGCTTCAGCACTTTCTATGGTTTAATTGGTACAACTGTAATGTCTTTTAGCGACATGCTTGGAAACCATAGATTAATTGGAATTACTGGTTTTCAAGTTGATCTAAAAAATAGTGACTATGGTTTATCATATTATTACTTAGCCAAAAAAGTTAATTTTGGAATTGACTTATTTCATACTGCTCGTTTTGTATACTTAAATAGAGGAATGAGTTATAATCTTTTTAGATTTAGAAATTATGGAGGTTCAATTTCTACAAGTATTCCACTAAGCAGATTTAATAGATTTGAAACATCATTCACTGCTATTCTTACATCTTCCGAAAACCTTGATACTTTTGCAGAACCAATGGAGAAACTTTTTTATACAATTCCTTCCGTTAGTTTTATTCACGATAACACAATGTGGGGTTACTATTCCCCAATTCAAGGCTCGCGTTATAAGGCAACAGTATTCGGGAATTTTGGATTTGATGACCCACGCAGAAGTTTCTATTCAGTTACTTGGGATTACAGAAAGTATGTCCGCTTTCTTTTTGATAACTCTGTAGTTTTCAGATTTTCAGGTGGTTACTCTGGCGGAAATAACCCGCAAAGATTTATGCTTGGCGGAACAGATAATTGGATAAACCGCACATTCGAAACCGGTACTGTACCAATTGAAAATGCTTCTGACTTTGCATTCCTATCCCCTGCTATGCCCCTTAGAGGATACAATTATGCACAGCAAGTTGGAACAAAATATTTACTTCTTAACTTAGAGTTAAGATTGCCAATTATCCGATATTTGGTTGCTGGACCTATCATTCCCCTCTTCTTCCAAAATGTAATTGGTACTGCATTTATTGATGCGGGTACAGCATGGACTAAGAATGAAGATTTCAATATTGGCTATAAGCGTGATGTAAAAGATTTATCAAAAGGAATGCTTATTGGAACTGGATTTGGTGCAAGGTCTTACGTTATTTTCTTCCTACTTAGGTTCGATGTTGCTTGGGCTTACGATTTTGAAGGCTTCTCAAAACCTAAATATTATTTCTCAATTGGTTTCGATTTTTAATTAAAGTTGATGGTGAAAGCCATTTTAGAGTGGTTTAATTATTAAAATCTTGAAAATTATTTAGAGACTTATAAGAACCCAGATTTAATGATTTTTGTATTACTGTTTTTCAATGTAATTAACCCAACTTCCGGAGGCATTCCAATCCTGCCGGGAAAACCGATAAAACCTATGCCAGTATTGACGTTTAGAACTTGCTTCCCATTTCTATAAACTCCACCCCATTGTTTGTAGCGTAAATTTACTGGAGACCAACGCCAGCCAGGTATTTCAATTCCAAATTGCGCACCGTGTGTATGCCCCGATAAAGTTAAATCGATATTAGTTTTGCTCACAACTTCTGCATCCCAATGAGTTGGGTCGTGAGATAGTAGAATTTTAAATTCTGAATCATCAATGTTTTGTAGGGCTTTATTCAAATTGCCATATTGCGGAAATGGAGGGAGTCCCCAATTCTCTACTCCAATTATGGAAATGGAACTCTTACCGATAGTAATTTTTGCAGCGGAATTCATCAGCATTTCAAATCCAATTTCTTCTTCATTTTTGATAAGTTGTTCAATGTTTTCCCGCTTCTTTACTGGCGAAGACCAACGAACATATTCACCATAATCGTGATTTCCAAGAATGGAATACATTCCATATTTCGCTTTTAATTTTGAAAGAACTGGTAAATAAGGTTCTATTTCTGAGGCAAGGTTGTTAACTAAGTCCCCAGTAAAAACAATTAGATCCGGATTATGTTCATTAATTAAATTTACAACTTCTTCAACTTTATCAATATTACCGGCATAGCTTCCGAGATGAAAATCTGATATCTGTGCAATCTTAAATCCGTTAAACTCTTTTGGTAAATTTGAATAATATAGATTCGATTTTCGAATAATAAAATTAAACCTGCCCCAGCCAATTCCATAAGCAATTGAGAGAAATGGAATTCCTGCAATTACAAATCCGACTCGAGTTAAAAACGTGCTTCTCGAAATTTTATCACCCTCGCTGTTATTCAATTTTGCTTTATTAATCTTCAGTACTAAATACTTTCCAAAATGGAATAAATCATCAAACAAGTTAAATAGAACAAAAAGTAGTTTTGGAATATAGAGCAGTAAAAATGACCCGCTAAAATAGTGAAAATAGACCATAGCGTAACGTGGGTCTGCTTTCTCTCTGAATGTAAACAAAAAGAATAGAGTAGCTATTATTAATAGAGGAATGGTCCAAAAAAGAATGGAGAAAACTTTCTTAGTTGAACTATTTAAATTTAGTTTAATCTTCTTAAGCCCTTTGTAGGAGTAGAAATCGATAAGTAAAATAATTAAACTAAAAATCATTAGTGCTATATATGGTGTCTGTCGCATTTGTTATCCGGGAAAAATAATTTGTAAAAAACAGTTATTATAGATACCAAAAAATATAGACAACACAAATTATCTGTATAACGAACTATTCTAATTACAATTGAGAGTCAAATATTTTTTAGCACAGATTACCAATCTATGCTACGCCAATTTTAATAAATACAATTTGAATGAACTATTCTAATGTCTATTGAATTGAACAACTCTCTATAAAATCAAAAAGGAATTGATGGTAATAAAATAAAAGTATTAAATTGCATAATAAAAATAAGAGAATAAGTTTGGCACAAATTATGTAATTGTGGGTGAGCTTAATAATTAACGAGGAAAAAATGAAAAACCTATTTTATTTACTATTTGCATTATTTATTCTATCATCAGTTTCATTAGCCCAGGTAAAAACAGATGAAAAAACTATTACAATTAACAAAGCTACTGGCGATACAACTTACACCGAATCAATAATAATTTCGGAAAGCGAAGATATTACACCTCGCAATCATATGTTTGTAGTTAACCCGCTTAAGTTTTTTCTCTTCTATAATATCTCATATTTTCATAAAGTATCAGAATCAGTAATTGTTGGTGGTGGGGTGCAAACTCCTACTATGGAGGACTTATCCGGATTTGGAATAAACGCTGAAGTACGTTTTTATCCAACAGGAAAAAATATGCGTGGCTTTTATATTGCACCAAATATTTCGTTTAACTCAATTTCAAATAAATCTGGAAGTGATACAAATCTATTTTCTTTTGGGGGGTTGGCAGGTTGGCAATGGTTCCCAACAGATGAATTTGCTTTGGGACTTGGAATTGGTTTAGACTATTATACTGGCTCTAAAAAAGATGAATATAACGATTTTAGTAATTATGATGGATTTGTACCTGCAGTTAGATTCGATGTCGGTTATGCTTGGTAACATAAAATAATAGCGGCTTGCTAAATGCAAACCTAAGTGGTGCATCAAGCCTTTATTATCACGGAAATCCTACGTTGGGGAATATAGAAACCTCGGGAGCCTCTACTATACAAAGACTTCCTTAAAATTTTTGAGATGTTATCCTTTTACACATAACATCTCAAGTTATTATTTACTAAAACCAAATTTAATTTTGCATCTATTCTTCAATAAATATTTGAATTTCTGTTAAATAATTTTTAGGATTTCCTTTAAATATCATTCCAGGTCCTTTCAAATAAACTTCTCTTGTTGGTAACTTTGTTTTAACTCCAGTTTTATTAATATGCTCGAAAATTTTTTTATACGTTTCCGTAAGAAAATCGTACGAGCCTTTGTGGATAAGGCTTAAACACTTACCTCCTTTCAATTCGCGTACTGATACTTCATCAGTTTCAACTCCTTTACGAATTGGAAAGCACGCTTCAAAATCTGCATTATCTTCTTTGTATTCTCCATCATAATAGAGTGCAAGAGGTTTTCCGTTTGCATGTCGTCCAAATTTTTTGCCAAGTATCGAAAAACCTTCCCCAATATCTTGATACTTCCCTTTCATTCTGTAGCCGGCAATTAGAACTGTGTCAATAGTTTTTTCTTCAATTTCAAATGATTGTTCCTTCTCCATTTTATTCTCCTTTTCAATTTTAATAGTTGTTTCAAGTGAATTTAGTGTTAGCTCATATCGGTTAATTTTTGATTGAATCTCTTTGAATTTATTCTGCAACTGTTCTAACAAATCAGATTCTTCATTACACTCCTCAAGTATTGCTTTTATCTCTGCCAGTGTGAAATCAAAATTTTTAAGAATTCGTATTATTCTTGCTGTTTCAAAATTTGCATCACTGTAATATCTATACTTTGTAAACTCATCTACAGATTCTGGAACAAGAATTCCTTTTTCGTGATAAAGCCTTAGTGTTTTTATTGAAAGTGATGTAATACTTGAAAATTGTCCAATACTAAACTTCATAAATTCACTCGTTATTTGTTATTAAAAAGTAGCTACTCTTTTATGATTACAAATATAAGCACTACCCTTGGGGGAGAGTCAAGTTTTTTTTCTTGACAAATTAAATTTAACTGTATATATTGCATCTGTACAGTTAGAACAGTTGAGAGGAATATAGAATAATGAATATCGAACAAGGAATATCGAAGTTAAAAAAAAATCGATATTCGCTATTACGTGTTCAACATTCGTAATTCATTTTTTATAAAACAAAAGAGGTAGTAAAATGGAACAAAGGAAATATGATTTAGAGGATAGACTAATTGAATATGCATCTAAAATAAGTGATATTGTTGATACTCTCCCAAATACACGTTTAGGAAATTACTTAGCAGGACAAATGATTCGTTCTGGAACATCACCTGCACTTAATTATGGCGAGGCACAAAGTGCAGAATCACAAGCCGATTTTATACACAAAATGAAAGTTTGTTTAAAAGAATTAAGAGAAACATTTATTGGATTGAAATTGGTTAAACGAAAAACAATGGTAGATAAAAGCAATTTGCTGGAAAACATAATGATAGAGAATAACGAATTAATCTCAATTTTTGTAACAAGTATTAAAACTGCAAAAAACAATAAAAATAGAATATAGAATAAAGAATATCGAACAAGGAATCACGAAGTTTTTAATCCTTCGATATTCGCTATTCCATGTTCAGTATTTGTAATTCATTTTTTAAACTAAAGAAATTGCAAAACGAAAGCTTGCTTAAAAGATTAAGGAAAATAGAATCTTGAATAATGAATATCGAACAAGGAATCACGAAGTTTTTAATCCTTCGATATTCGTTATTCCGTGTTCAGCATTCGTAATTCATTTTTTAAACTAAAGAAATTGCAAAATGAAAGTTTGCTTAAAAGAATAAAAAAATAGAATATAGAATAAAGAATATCGAACAAGGAATCACGAAGTTTTTAATCCTTCGATATTCGCTATTCCGTGTTCAACATTCGTAATTCATTTTTTAAGAATATTATGCTACTAAACCTAACAGATTTATCAAACGAGCCGCTTCAAAGCCAAATCTATCAACAGATTAGAGCTATGATTCTTTCTGGTGATTTGCAAGCTGGGACAATGCTTCCATCTATTAGAAGATTGGCACGAGAGGAAAAAGTGAGTGTAATTACTGTACAGCGCGGGTATGAAATTTTGGAAAAAGAAGGATTGATTCTTTCTCGCAGAGGGAAAGGATTTTTTGTATCTGATTTACACACTAATAAAAAGAAAGAATTGATAGAACATAGATTGGTAGAAAAACTTGAACCAATTATTAAAGTAGCACAAAATGAAGGTATGAGTAGGAAAGAAATAGGAAAAATTGTGACAAATATTTTAAAGAAAAATTGAAAGGAATGAAAAGAAGGGAAAGGCAGAGGCGAAGGCGAAGATTTAGAAAAACATAACCTTTTACTTATTCCAGGTTTGTAAAGCGAAACAAAGTAAAATATTTTAGGAGGTAAACTTATGAGTTACAAAGATTTTACTCAAATGAGTGTGTGGCAGAAAGGATTTCAATTAATAAAAAAAATATACCCGATTACGAAACTATTTCCATCTGATGAACGTTTTGGGATGATTTCAGATATGAGAAGGGCTGCAAACTCCATTACACAAAATATTACTGAAGGATTTGGAAGATTTGAAGCAAGAGATAAAACAAGATTTTATAAAATTTCTCGTGGTAGTGCATATGAAATTATACCGACAATGAAATGTCTGTGAGACTCTTACAGAGGTTTTCGGATTTTAAAGTTGAAAGTTGTCGGTATATAACAACAAAATTGGTTTTCGGAAGGAAAACCAATTTGTGTTGTGTATATAAGTCAACTTTTAATTGCAACAGCATTAAACTTTGTGAGTAATAAAAAAAAATCGGAAGAACTAATTATTAATACTAAAGCAATAATTGATGAATTAGATGCTCTGATAATTTCCATTGAAAATAAGCCAAAAGCTAAACTAAGCCTTAACCTTTTTTAAAGTGAATAATTAAATAATAAATACGAGAGCAAAATGAAAAGCGCATTCAAAATTAGTGGAATTTCAAAATCACTTTACGAATTCCAACTTGGTCCCTTAAACTTAGAATTAGAGCCAGGGAGTGTGATGGGTTATATTGGTCCAAATGGTTCTGGCAAAACTACAACTATGCATTGTATGGTAGGACTTATAAAACCTGATGAAGGTGAAGTGAAAATCTTTGGTAATAAGAATGACCCAAACAAAACTGATTGGAAATTAGATATTGGTTACGTTGGCGATAAACACGTCTTTTACGAGAATTGGACAGGGCAAAAGAATTTAGAATTCCTTCGTCAATTCTATCCAGATTGGGACAATCAGTTTACCAATGAATTAATAAAGCGTTTTGAAATTCCGATAGAAAAAAAAGCAAAGGAGCTCTCAACAGGTAACAGAGTAAAACTCTCTTTAATTGGTGCATTAGCACACCGTCCAAAATTGTTAATACTTGATGAACCAACAGCAGGACTTGACCCTGTAGTACGTACCGAATTATTGGATATTCTCTTTGAGGTTGTAGAGGATGGCGAACGTTCAATATTTTATTCCACCCATATTTTGTCGGATATAAGCAGAATTGCAGATGAACTTACATTCCTCAAGAATGGACAAATTATGCTCACAACTCCAAAAGAGAATTTAACGGAAAATTGGAGACGAATTTCATTCAAGTACTCAGAAACAAAAACAGATTTTGTTAATACCGAATTGATTGAAAATGAAAGAAATAGTTATAAAATAATAAGTAATAGTTTTGATACAACATTAAGTGAACTAATAAAACTTGGAGCAGAAAACATTACTGAAACAAGAATGAGCATTGATGAAATTGCTGTTCAAATTTTGAAGAGAAAATAAAAAAAATCTTTGCGGTCTCTGCGACTTCTCTGCATCTCTGCGTGCAATGGTTTCACGCAAAGTTCGCTGAGAAAAACTCGCAAAGAACGCAAAGAAAAAATGAGGATTTTTTATGTGGCAAATTATTAAGGCGGAATATTCATATATTTTTTCAAAGGATACAAAAAACTTGCAGTGGTTAATGCCATTTTTAATTATTGCTGGAGCAAAATTATTTGGAAACTTAAGTGGGCATACTGAGTTGTGGATAATTGCATTATTATTTATGGGGATTACATTTACTTTGCACGATGATATTAGAATTTATATCTTTTCTAAATTACCCGTTTCTTTAACAGAAATTGCATTTGCCCGTTTGCTAATGCTAATAATTAATCTATCTGTTGTATTGGTTGTATCTTTCCTTTTATTTTCTTTCGGACTAATTCAACCATTTAAATCAAATTTGGTATTTATAAATCTTTTTATGGTAGCGGCAGTAGTAAGATTAATAACGTATTGTTTAAGCGATATAGCAATTGGTGTTATTTCAATAAAAAAGAAGCTCCTCTTATTTTTTAGTTTCATTATAGTTTTTATTATTCCTTTTGTTATGCCGTTTGTAATTTTTGCATTTATATCTAATAAATATGGAATACAAAATATTGCTCTAATTATTTCCATTATTGCAATTCCAATATTATCATACATATCAATTAAAACATTTACTTCAAAAGAAAAAATTACTGTTAGGGAGAAATAATTATGTGGCAAATTATTAAAGCTGAGTATCAGCACACTCTATTTGGAAATAAAATGCAAATTCTTACAATCTTAATAATTGCATTATTAGTTATTTACATTTTCCCAAATTCTTCAGGTTTCATATTTTACATATTACTTGGAGGTACAGTATTATCTTTCCATGATGATAATCGATTTTATATTTTTCAAATTCTTCCAGTTACTCCAAAACAAATTGCAATAGCACGGATATTAATGCTTACAATTAACTTATGTGTTTTATTATTATTTGTTTCTCCATATATTCTCTATTTTTCAGTTGGATTTCCAAAAACAATTTCACAAATCTTCCTTCTATTTGGTTTGCTCTATAATGCAAGGTTAGTTTCACAATTTATAGCAGATGTTATCTCTGGATGTTTTCCAAAGAAAAGGAGGGTTCTGCTTTTTCGATTAGCACTTCTTATAATACCTATTATTTTTGCATTTATTTATGTCACTTCAATTTATTTTAAAACAATATATATGAATACTGCTATTATGATTCTATCATATAGTTTAATCCCCGTATTAGCTTATGTGTCGGTTAAAATATTTGAAGCGAAAGAACAAGTAGTTGTAAAGGAGAAAAAATAGATGTGGAATCTAATTAAAGCAGAATTAAAATATAATCGATTATCTTTTTTAGTATTTTCTATTATAGTTATTATTATTCAAGGGATAGAAATAATTCAAAAAGTACTAAATCATTCAAATCCAAAGCTATTTATTAATAGTAATAATTTACTGTTTCTATTAATTTTTTTCTTCATTATCACTATATACCAAAACAGAATGAAGGAAAATCAAATTAGATTTCTTTCACTACTACCAATAAGTAGGGTATCCTCAGAAAGTCAGATGTAGAAATTTTTGATTTCAGCAAACTTCACAATGTTCGCGACGAACAGCGTTAAACCAATCCAAGTTTCTGAAGTATTTTTTAGTTTAGCTTTAATTTGATTCAATCCGTAGCCTTGTTTGGCTTGTCCAATTTTACCCTCTATCTGATTACGTCTTCCATACTCTTTTTTGCGTTTAGCTTTTTGATATGCTGATAACTTTTTTGGTTTCCCTTTTGGAGTTGCAGATAATCTAATATTGTTGTCCTTGCACCAATTTCTATTTTCGTTAGTAGCATAAATTTTATCGGCAAGTATTAGTTCAGGATAGTAACCATAAAGTGTTTTGTATGCCTCTGCTTGTATCTTTAAGTCTCTACTTTCATTGTAAGCATCCCAGCTTAAAGTATCTCCTTTAACAAAACCATTGGCAAGTGAAAGACCAAGTTTAGAACCAAACTCAACCTTTTTGCCTTGCTTTCCTCTTACTATTGG
>JAKIUC010000099.1 GCA_021647785.1 Melioribacteraceae bacterium | reverse complement strand
TGCTTATTTATTAAATGCAAAGTTATATAACAAATATACGGATATCTTTGCATATATGCAAGGGCTTTTTGTCCTTAACACATTTGTTTTCAATAACTTAACTCAATTTGAGGAGACCCTAATTACAGTAAATTAAGATGTAATATCGTTTTTGACAAAATTCATAGGAAATTGTTCCAAATATCTTTTTGCAAAAAAAAAATAATGCCCATCTTTTTCTTAAAAAATGGGCATTATTATCGTAGGTTTTGCATAACTGTAGGGACGTAGCTCGCTACGTCCCTACGACTTTAAAGATTCTAATTTCCTTCCATTCTTCTTCGCCCTTGCTTCATAAACTGATTGCGGACTTCTTTTCTAAAATTGTATTCAAATAATATAAGTTGGGCAATCTCTTTTTCAGTTAAAAAATCATTTAACGAATATAAAAATTCTTTTCTCTTAAATAACATTTCGCTTTCAATTTCAAAAATTTTATCAACTTTGCTTTTTAATTTGCCTTCATCCTCTTGATTAACTTCACTTGCTAATTCTTGATAAAGCAAATCTCTTTTTTCAATTAAACCCTTCTGCTTTTCCCTATGTTTATTACGCCGGACAAAAAATCTGATTGCTGTTTCTTCATCAAAATTTAGCTCTTCTATTATTTTTATTTTCTCTAATTGTTCAATTTTTCCACCCATTCTGCCCCACTCTCTATGCGTTTCATTCCTTTGAGCTAAAAGGGTAGTTGAAGATATTAGAGTAATTAAACTTGATATAATAATTAACCTTTTCATAATTATCCCCTATAATATTTTTTTGTATTTAAGATTCTCATAAATTTCATCAAATTCACTTTCAGATAATTGAAGTAACTCTTCATTCAAAAAGCTGTTGCCAGTATAATTAATTTCATTGTAAAAGTAATTTGTATAATCAAGATTAAGTTCCTCATCCGATATGCTTGAGAGAAATGCCTCTTCCTCTTGCCAAGGGGAAGTATCAGAAAAAAGGAATGATTCATCATTTAGAGAAACATCTTCATTAAAATCTATCAATTGAAATGAAATAGCAAAACTAATAATAAATAAAATTGCATAGCTAATTGTTGGGGGAACTGGAAATATAGCTTTACTACTTTTCTCATCCAACTTTCTCATAGCTCGGTAGTGAATATTATTAAAGTACCATTTATTTTTCTCAGAGTTTTTATAACCCTTGTATGTTTCAAATTTTTGTAAAAGTTCTTCCTCTAATAATTCAATTTCATAAAATTTATTTTTGTCAACTTTCTTCATTTATTAACTCCGTTATTCTCCTTAGTGCATGGAAGTAGTTTGCTTTCAAACCACCAATACTTTTTCCTGTAATTTCAGAAATCTCTTTATAGGTTAACTCGTCAAAATTTTTCATAATGAATACTTCTCTCTGTTTTACTGGAATTTTTTGCAGAACCTTTTCTATTCTTCTAACTTCATCTATTTTTTCAAAACTATTTTGAATGTCATTTTCTGAGGCAATATTATCAAATTTCCCATCAGAAATAGAAAAGAACTCTTTTACTTTTTTCTTCCGAATATAATTTAGTGTTCTTGTTGATGTTACTCTATAAATCCAAGTATATAAATTTGAATTGAAATTAAAAGTATTTAATTTTTTATATAGTACAATAATTACTTCTTGCGTTACTTCATCTGCATCAAAATGATTATTCAACATTCCGCGAGCATGCCAATAAATTTTTTTGGAGTATTTATCAACAAGTTTTTTAAATGCAATTTCACTTCCGTTCAGAAATTCATCAACTAATCTTTTATCTTCCACAGAATCCATAATTAAATTTAACTATCGGTTTGACAAATTAAAACTGTAAATGGTTTAGCTTTTATTTAGGATTTAGCTAGAGTGTAGTAGAGTTCGGTAAACGTTACAATTGTTTTATTAGAGCGAACGCAATAAATCTGTGCTGCATAACATATTAAGAGATTAAATTCCCATTTCTTTAGTTGTCAATCCTTTAATACTTGACATAGGAGAGAGTAGTTTGAAATGTTAACTTAATCTCTTAAAAACTTAACAATTTAGATTTTACTAATTAGATCAATCATCTCTATTGCAGATAGAGTAGAGTCCCAACCTTTGTTTCCAGATTTAGTACCTGCTCTCTCTATTGCTTGTTCTATTGTATCTGTTGTTATAACTCCAAAGATTACTGGTATTCCTGTCTCAAGGCTAACATTTGCAATACCTTTTGAAACTTCGGAGGCAACAAACTCAAAGTGAGGAGTTGCTCCTCGTATTACTGAGCCTAAAGCAACAATTGCATCATACTTTTCCGATTCAACAAGTTTTTTAGAAATTAGAGGAATTTCAAATGCACCAGGTACCCAAACAACCGTAAAATCATCCTCTTTACCACCATGACGAACAAAACAATCTAAAGCACCAGATAATAGTTTGTTCGAAATAAATTCGTTAAACCTTCCAACTACTACACCTATTTTTTTACCTTCTGCTGATAAATTACCTTCAATTATTTTTTTCATTTACTTCTCCTTTTCTTTCTTCTTCTTTTTGAGAAAATAAAATATGTCCTAATTTATCTCTTTTAGTTAACATATAAAACTCATTGTTCTCATTTGGCTTAATTTCTATCGGAACACGTTCAGTAATCTCTAAATCATATCCTCTAAGACCTATTATTTTTTGTGGATTATTTGTCAACAATCTAATTTTTTTTAATCCAAGTTCTTTCAATATTTGTGCTCCAATTCCATAATTTCTCAGATCGGGCTTAAACCCTAATTCTTCATTTGCTTCAACTGTATCTCTTCCTAATTCTTGTAAATGATATGCACGTAATTTATTTTCCAATCCAATGCCCCTTCCTTCCTGCCTCATATATAGAAGCACACCACAACCTTCATCACTTATTTGTTTTAAAGATTGGGATAATTGATCACCACAATCACACCTTAGGGAGCCTAGAACATCCCCTGTTAAACATTCGGAATGAACACGTACAAGTACTTCTTCATGTTCGGATAGGTCACCTTTTACAATTGCCAGTGGTTCGTCGCTTGCATCCAATTTATTTTTAAATAAATGCAATTTAAAATTGCCAAATTTAGTTGGTAAATTAACTTCAACAAGTTTTTCAACAAGTTTTTCATTTTTCCGTTTGAATTCAATTAAATCAGCAATAGTTATTAATTTCATATCAAATCTATCTGCAAATTCTCTTAATTCAGGAACTCGAGCCATTGTTCCATCCGAATTTAGTATTTCACACAGAATTCCAGAAGGAGTAAGACCAGCTAATTTTGCTAAATCCATAGAAGCTTCTGTATGACCAGCTCTTTTTAAAACGCCACCATTTTTTGCAACCAACGGAAAAATATGACCTGGACGTGCAAAAGATTTCGGTTTCGAATTAATATCAGGAACCATTCTAATTGTTTTGGCTCTATCAAATGCTGATATTCCTGTTGTTGTACCTTCAATATAATCAATAGAAATAGTAAATGGTGTTTCGTGTAATGAGGTATTTTGATCAACCATTTTGGGAAGTTCCAACTCTTTAGCTCTTTTTTCTGTAAGAGAAATACAAAGCATTCCTCTGGCTTCCTTTGTAATAAAATTTACATGTTCCGGTTCTACCAATTCAGAAGCCATTATAATATCACCTTCATTTTCACGATCTTCATCATCAACAACTACAACCATCTTTCCATTTTTAATATCATTCAAAGCATCTTCGATAGTATCGAACTTAATTTTTAATTTCATTTAATAACCTAATTTTTTAAACCATTCATCCGAATATTTATCAGATTTATCATTTATGTTTAATAATTTTTCTACATATTTTGCTATAACGTCCGTTTCAATATTTACTTTATCTCCTGTAATACGAGACTTCAAGTTTGTATTATTCCAAGTGTGTGGTATAATTGAAAGAGTAATTCTCGATTCAGTTACTTTAGCTATTGTTAAACTAATTCCTTCAACTGCAATTGAACCTTCATTTATTACATATTTAACTAAGTTTGAAGGAAGGAATATTTCTAAGAGATAATTCTCGCCTAATTTTTTAATGTGTGTAATTGTTCCTATTCCATTTACGTGCCCTTGTACTAAATGCCCGCCAAGTCTATCTTTTAAACGTACTGCCCTTTCTAAATTAACAAATGAATTGTTTAATATAGTTTTAAGAGTTGTTTTGTTTAATGTCTCTCCAACTGCATCTGCCCAAAAATTATTTTCAATAATATTTGTAACCGTAAGGCAAACTCCATTTATAGCAACCGAGTCATCAACTTTTAAATCACTAAAAATTTTATTTGCGGTTACTTTAAACTTTAGCCCACCAGCAATTTTTTCAATTTTCGTAATTTCACCAACTTCTTCTATAATTCCAGTAAACATAATTATTTTTTCTTTTTAAAAAGTGCTATATAATCTTTGCCAAGCCTATCTACTTCTTTAAGTTCTAATTCAATTTCTTGCTCAATAGTAAAAGCATCTAAACCATCTCCGTATAGATAAGGAGCATTCAAAGTAATAATTTCATCAAACAACTCTGCATTAATAAATTGCGAGAAAACTTTTTGCCCACCTTCAACAAAAAGTGAAATAATCCCTTCCTCACCTATTATTTTAAGAATTTCAGAAAGTTCAAGAAATCCTCTGCTATTTGGAACAAGCTCAAAGACTTTTACACCTTTTTTTCTGAGAGTTAGTATTTTTTCAACGTTAGATTTTTCTGCTGTAAAAACCAATGTTTTTTGAGAAGAGCCATCCGAAAATACATTTGATTTCAAATCAGATTTCAATGCACTATCCAAAATAACTCTAAAAGGATTTCTACCTCCACCATAACGAACAGAAAGTTTAGGGTTATCAATATTAATTGTATTTGCACCAACTAAAACGGCATCATAATATGCTCTTTGCCGATGAACATAATTTTCTGCTTCATCTCCAGTAATCTTAGTTTGATTTCCAATTTTATTATTAATTTTATTATCAAAAGATTTTGCAATTTTTAAAGTTACATACGGTAACTTAGTTTCCATAAACTTAAAGAAAAATTTATTTAATTCTTTTCCCTTTTCTTCCAAAACTCCTGTAACAACCTCAATACCTGCATCTTTAAGTTTTTCTATTCCATTACCGAAAACTTCGGGATTTGGGTCTTTATTTGCTATTACAACTTTGGCAATATTATTTGCAATAATTGAAGGTACGCATGGAGGTGTTTTCTTTTTTTCGTGAGAACATGGTTCTAAATTAACATACATTGTTGCCCCTGAGAGATTACAATTTGCATTTTTAATTGCATTTGCTTCAGCATGCAGACCACCAAAATGCTCATGAAAGCCTTCGGAAATTATTTCGTTATTTTTGATTAAAACAGAACCAACCAAAGGGTTTGGGCTAACTTTTCCGATCCCTTTTCTTGCAAGATTGAAACATCGTTCCATTAAGGAAAAATCAATATCTGACATCTACTCACTATTTAACTTTTTTGGGAGTACAAACTTAGGAAGAATTTAACCAAACCGAAATGATTAAAGAAAATCTGATTAAAACAAATAATATTTTATCTTCTAAAAATGAAAAGTCTCAAATTATTTTCAATTACCTAAATTGAATGATTCACAAGTTTAAACATGAAAAATTTCAGATGCCTTGACTATCTTAGCAACTAAACTTATTTTTTTAGAAAATATTTGTCTGCCGATAAAACAATGTAAATTATCATTATCTACAGTCAAATTATGTGTCAATATTTTTAATTTCAGAAAAAGTATTTAAAAGAGGAAGGGATGATAATTCATTATTATCATCCCTTCTTTAATCTTTAGAATTATATTACTATTTTTCTAAATCACAACTTGATACTATTTCAATAACATAACTTTTTGAACTTGAATATTTTTACCAGCACTTAAGCGTGCAAAATATACTCCTGAAGTTAAATTACTTGCATTCCAGTTGAATTCATAGTTTCCGGCTTCCATATCTTTACTTACAATATTTGCAACTTTTTCTCCAAGTGCGTTATAGATTGAAAGAGTTACAAATTCTCTATTTGGAATTGAGAAAGTAAAAGCAGTACTTGGATTAAATGGATTTGGATAATTCTGACCTAATTTAAACTCATTTGGAATTCCACCATTTTCTTTTACATCGGTTAGAGTTCCAACATAAGGAATATTGCCATACATGATGTGGTAACCCATCGAGGAGGCTTCACTTGCTTGAACCCAAACTACATCTGCACCACCACTAAATTTACCCGCTATTTCAGGACGTACTTTTATTCCAATTGTTGCTCTATAAGTTGAATATCCATCACCATTAATATAATCAGCAGTGCTTAACTGTACCGGTTCATTCCAAGTTGCACCACCATCAGGAGATGTTCTGTAGAAAACATTGTACAAAGTTTTACCATCAAGAATTACAGTCTCTTCTCGCCAAATTATGTAAACTCCATAGTTAGGGTCAACAGAAATATTTGGACGATCAACATACGCAGTATCTGCAGAAGCATCAATTCTCATTGCATCACTCCAAACTCCTTCATTGTATGTTTGATATTTTATTGTACCATCCGAATCATCTTTATAAACCATGTGTAATTTATAAGATGGGTCAGTTGCAATTGAAGGAACGCCTTGGCGTGTACCGCTATTTTTCCATCCAATAGTTTCAAGAGTTGAAACTCCAAGTGTATTATCTACTTTATCTAATTGAGGAACTCCTGTACTGCCATCATCAGTCCAGGACTGAACATTATACATACTTATTCCAAGATAATCGTATGCAAAGTCGCCATTACTTAATGTATCAGGTGCGTTGCCATATCTATCGTACATCCAACTTTTACCAACAACAAATAATTGTGAACCAGAATCATCTAAGTAAGCTTTAAGATCAGTATTTACAGTATCAGCAATATTCCAGAAAGCAAGATTGCTATACTCATCACCGGTAAACCAGATTACTAATTTCTTTCCGGCTAAATCATTTGAGTAAGATGGTATATCTGTAGCCATACCACCGTTGTCACCACAATCAAATGTTCTGTATGGAATTCCAAGAGTTTCAATTGCTTGTTGAATAACTCCTTCGTTGTTATATCTGTTATCATCATCAACAAGTAAAATTGAATCGGCATTTGTAACACCAAAGAAATTTATAACATCAGTTAAGTATTGTTGCTGGTTATCTTCAGGGAAAGTATAGTAAGGGTTAAACGATGAAACAACTGTTTTTGAAGTAGCAGTTTCATTGTAAATTACAGTTGTGTTTCCTGCTAATTCATAACTTGCCGGTCCCATATTGTAGATAGCTACTGCACCGTCAGTTGGAGTGTAACCATCAATATATTTTTCAATTCCAACACCATCAAACAAAGGTGAAACTATTTCTGGTTTTGACCACCCCGAAGATGGAATGTAATGTGAAAAAAGAATTTCGTATTGGTTAACAATTTCAGTTGGTTTATCTTCCCAAGTGGCAAACATTTCACCATCACTACCAGTAGCAAGGTTCATATCCATATATGTAAATGGAAGCACACCTGGAGTTGGGAATTCAACAGTTAAATTATTTGTTTCCCAAGTTCCATCACTCTTTAAATTTGTTGAAAATATATTTGCGTCATAAACTGAGCCATCATCCCAAATAGAATAGAGCATAAATGGATTGTCTGAATCATTAAGATTTATAGTATTTACACCTGGATTGTTTAATGTAAAAGTATCTACTCTTTCCGGAGTTGACCATGTGTAAGTAAACTCATCATTAAAAGTAAGTTTAGAATACATCAATTGTCTTTCACCGGAATCTAAAGTAATTCTCTCTTTCCAAGATGCGTGAATAAATCCAGCATCATCAGCAACGAGTGCAGGAATACCTGTTTGGTCTGTAGAAGTGCTACTTAGCTCTGAAATATCCCACGTCCCAAAACTTGAATTAAAATATGCATACCAGATTTGTCCGCTTGTATAACCGCTAAAACTTGGTTCGTAAGCAACAACAGCATAGCCTTCAGGTGTTCGTGCAATGTTTCGTGCACCAGTATAGCGTAATGCATTAAAGTAATCTATTTCAGTAACAACTGTATTGCTTGCCTGAGCAAATAAAGAGATGCTCATCAAGAATGTTAGAAATAGTAAGTATTTTGTGAATTTCATATTACCTCCTTAGTAAATTGATTTATTTAATTAATGTCATTTTTTTTGTTTCTAAAAATTGTCCTGCCCTTAATTGATAAAAATAAATTCCTGCTGAAAGTTTATCGGTATTGAACTTAACTGAATAATTTCCACTTTGTTTTTCCTCATCAACAAGAGTTGCAACTACTTTGCCAAGTACATCATAGATTTTTAATGATACCTTTACGGATGTTGTACCATCTATTGAATAGTTAATTACTGTACTCGGGTTAAAGGGATTGGGATAGTTTTGTTCAAGTATAAAATTGTTTGGATTATTGTTCTTTTCATCTTCAACACTAACAACATCATCAAAGTAAACAGCATCAATTATCTGTGTTGATTCATCTGTTAGTAGATGTTCTCGGTTTTTACTTTCTGCAATTAATCCATTGACCGAATTAATAAAGTAACGATATATTATTGTTTGCCCAACATAATCGTAATTGAAATCTAAAGCTAAATTATAAATATTTGTTGAATCTCTTTTGACCATTGGAGCACTATTGATATTTCCAGCAAGTGGTGGAGTATTCCCTCGTATGATAAGCGTGTCACCAACCCCAAGTGGTCTGTACGTCATATCAACATTAAATGTTACGCTTCGTTCTGTTCCGAGTTGGATTTTTTTTACAACAGAATAATCCCACCAAATACTATCTCTCTTTGCTCTTACTTTGTAATAGTAAGAACCCAATTCTGCATCATCAATTCGAAATAATGTATCTACAATTTTATCAGACAATGTTACCCAAGGTCCAATTGAAGAAGATGCTTGTTGCAGTTCGTAATAATCTGCATTTTGATTTCTACTTTGTCTCCAAGAAATAATAAAACTACTTTCACTAATTCTTTCAATTTCGCTTATCTGAGGAGATGGAACAATTCCTTTTGTGGCTCCAACAACAATATCATAGCTTCCCATATTCCAATCGCCGGAAATATCGTACCATCCGGTATTATCACCATACCAACCCGGATTAACATGATAATAATTATTTGTTGCGAAGTAACCATCAACAACTGCGGCATGACCAATAGAATGACTTGTAGATTTTATTGAAATTATTGCTGGTCGTTGGTCAAGCATATTGTTTTTCATTTCATCCCAAAACCCTGTAGAGCTAACGCTTTCATAATGTCCACTTCCTCTGAAGTAGTCATGTAATATTCCTGGAACATCTGATGTATTTGCAGTTGAACCATTATATTCAAAATCCATTTCGAGAGCCACAGCACAATGGTAAACAAGCAATCCGGCAGATTTTTGATTATCTAAATTAAATGATTGATTTGAATATAAATCTAATGTGTTTTCCCAATCGTAAAAGGTTTTTCCAAAATCTGCTGATAAATATTTTCCA
>JAKIUC010000098.1 GCA_021647785.1 Melioribacteraceae bacterium | reverse complement strand
TGGACAAGCCAGCAGTGGCACCCGGTGCTGGACAAGCAATGAGAAAGGCTAAGAAGTTTGGAGAACAACTTTGTCGTAATCGAGATCAATTTAAGGACGATGGAAATTCAAATCGCTATAAATGTGGAAAGGACAATCAGCGATGCGATAGCGTTACAATAACAGTCGTTTGTGATGCACAGTTCCGAAGGTTAATGGAGAAAGGCATTGGTCCAGACAACCCGCCACGATGGCCTAATGGCCGACCTGGAGTTATTAAACCGAATAAATTTTCAAAGAAATTTTGCAATACCAAGATAACTTTGAACTGTCTTGACAGCCGCAAAAAACGGCGAAAGGACGGTTGGAAATAATTCCAGAAAGCTCAGGACGGCCTCCGGCCAAGTAAGTAGGACTCACCCTATGAAAAAAAGAAGATTTTGTTTTTCGCTCCGATCTCTTCTGGTTTTTACGGGAGTCGTGTGTGGTGCGCTGGGCTTTCTAGCCATCGAAAGAACGAGATTTTCAAAAGAGCGGGCTGCCGTACAAGCCCTAGAAGAAACATATGACGCATTGGTATGGTCGAGTTCGGATAAGGACTGGGATTCACTAGAAGACTACAATATTCCAAGCTGGGATTTTTCGCTACTTCGTAAAGGCAAAACCTATCATACGGTACAAATAGGTGACCAATGTTGGTTTAAAGAGAACTTGGATGTAGGAACAATGATAGAGAGTAACAGCGGCGGACAATTACAAACAGATAACGGCACAATAGAGAAATACTGTTATAACAATGATGCAAGCAATTGTGATACATACGGTGGCTTATATGAATGGAACGAAGCAATGCAATATGTGACCACCGAAGGCACACAAGGCATCTGCCCTACTGGTTGGCACATACCCACGAAAGTAGAGATGCAAACCTTACAAAGCTATGTAAATAACCAAGCAACAAAATTAATAGACGAGAACGCAAAGAGTGGCTACACCTACACTAATGAAACTGGCTTCTCTGCCTTGTTTGCGGGCCACCGTCGTTACAATAATGGTAGCTTCGGCGATTTAGGACGCTACACTAACTTTTGGAGTTCCACGGAGACTGGCAGTTACGCTGACTACATGACCCTTCGCTATAATAGTAGTGATGTTAGCTTCTACAATAACAGCAAGAATAACGGTTTTAGTGTTAGGTGCTTGAAGGATTCCCCATGAGATATTAAACTACAAATGTAAATTTTTTGGAAATATTTTGTAACATATAAAATTAACTATTATACTATATGGGGCTATCTCACGGGGTAAAAATGTATTATTATGTTTATGTATACACAACCAAAATTGTCTGTGAGACTCTTATAGAGGTTCTCGGAGCGAAGCTTCGATTTGGTTGTTATATGCCGATGGTTGCTGAACTTGCGTTGCTCTGAGTTTATCGAAGAGTTGAAGCACAGCTTTCCAATTTAAATTTCCGAAAACCACTTTGTTGTCGGTATAGTAAACTTATGCCCCTATCATTCCGTGATGCTCTTACACAGCTTACCCCTTTTGGGAAATCATTTTTTACTTGCACTAATTGAATAGACCATCGGAATTTTATTATCCAAATGTTTTATTCTAAATTTTTGAGGTGCAAATTCAACCGTTTCGTTAAAACAATCATACGGTGAATAATCAAACTCCATCATTGAATTAATTTCAAGTCCGTTTTTCAACAAGCTATTTACCACTTCGCCAATGCTGTGATTCCATCCAACAGACTCATGACTAATGGGTGCATTCTTATCAGTATATGTACCTTCCTCCTTTTCAACAATGGGTCCCGTATTAAAATAGTTGTATTCAATTTTCTTAAAGTCGTTATCAAACATCCAAACAACCGGATGAAATTCAACAAAAACAAATTTACCATTTGGTTTCAAAAAACGAGATACAATTTTAGCCCATTTATTAAGATCTGGAAGCCAGCCAATTGTACCGTAACTTGTAAATACCAAATCAAATTCCTCATCCAGATACTGGGGTAAATCGTAAATATCACAGCAAATAAAAGCAGCACCCGATTTTGTAGTTGTTGCCAGTTCCTTAGCTTTTTTAATTCCCCTATCAGATAAATCGATACCAGTTGCGTTTGCCCCAAGCCTGCTCAACGAAATTGTATCCTGTCCAAAATGGCACTGAAGATGAAGAATCGATTTTCCTTTTATATCTCCAAGCAATTCAAGTTCAATAGAGTTTAACGAATTACGACCCTTAATGAAAGATGTGTTATCATAGAATTCCGAGTTGATGTGAATATCCGTTTTGCTATTCCACAATTTTCTGTTTGTTTCTTTGTAGTTCATTTTTATATACCAATAATTTATTAAACTTCTTTTTTTTGAAACCTTGATTGGTTTTCGTTTTTCCAAAATATCTCTAACTTGTTCTTATTTATTAATTCTCTAACTGCTACTCTATCCATTTTTTCATTAGAGGTTTTGGGGCAATGTTCCACCCAATAAATTACTGAAGGCATTGCATTAAATGGTAAACGTAGCTTAAGTGTACGTTGAAGTTCAACAAGCTCTGGTCTTTTCTTTCCACAGATAACAGTTTCTAAAAAACTATTTTCTTCATTTTTCTTCGATAAAAAAGCAAACGCATAATCAATTTCTGCAACACTTAAAAATGCGTTTTCAATTGTTATTAGACTAAAACGCTCACCACCTATTTTAACAATTTGATCATCCCTGCCAAAGAGAAAAAGATTGTTCTCTTTCAAAGTTCCGATATCTCCCGATTTTATCCACTCGGGATGTTTAGTAATATTCCCATCTTTTTCCAGAATTCCGATAGATGCAGAAGCTCCACTAAACTCAATAAGCCCAGGAGTTTCACCAACAATTCTTAATTTAATTCCCGGAATTGGATAGCCAACATTTGTATTGTCTTTATACGAATCATCAATGTTTTTAACCGTTAACCGCGGCAATGCTTCAGTGCAGCCGTAATTATTTATAATCCTTGCTTTCGGAAATAACGATTTGATGTTGGAATAATTAGAAACCGGAAATGGTGACCCAGCAAAATTAACAAGCTTTACACCATTTAATTTGTAAGTTTTATCAAACCCAAGATTCGAGAGAACATGAAGTTGAGTACCCACCATACACAACATCTCGGCTTTTGATTTTTCCAATTCTATCATAGCATCAACAGGAGGTGAAAACCCCTTTGTTATAATTAATTCTTTTTGATAATATATTGCCCATAAAAGCTGGTTAACAAACGCATAAGAATAATGTAACGGTAAAACAACTCCTGTTGAATTTATATCCTCTAATCCTTGTGCTTTATCTATTGCTTTAATGCTATGTTCAAGAGCAATTTCGGTAGCTGCAATTAATTTGGGTTCCCCAGTTGAACCACTTGTTAACATTGCCAAGAACAATTTGGAATTTGCTTTAACTGGCTCATTATTAAAAATTATTTTTTTGTTTTTGAATAAACCAAATCCGGGATATGTTTTAAACAGACTATCTATTTGAAATTCAGAAATTTTTGCTGGAATTATTATTGGGATTACTTTGTGAAAAAGAGCATGTAACAATAACCAGATGTTTTCAGCATTGTTAGAGAGTGACCAAAAAATAATTTTATTGCCGCAACCCGAAAAATCAAATTCTGAAGAAGAGAGAACTGCCTTCCCACCTTCAATAATTTGGAAATTACCTTTGTTGTTTAATGCTGATTCTATTTTTTTTAATAGTGACAATTTGTTTATGTTCTCCTCATATTTCAACACCCAACCCTAACAAAAATAGCTTTACATAATCTATTAGCGAGCCATCCGGATGTGGTCGGGCAAATACATGTATAAGTGCAAAAAATTGAATTGTTAAATAAACCGAAATAAAATCTGTCCATATCCATTTATCAAAAGTCCATGGTTTTCTTTTCCGTTTTCGCTTTAGCAGATATAAATCTGTTAAAAATATAGATAAACCCAAAAGCAAATAGTAGGGCCAAGCTTCAAGTTTGTTTATTAGTCCATCCCAAGTTAGACCTTTTGTCCACAACCTATCTGGAACATGACCCCAAACTAGATTTCCAAAAGCTGCCGAAGCCATTACCGCTACAAATAACCGAAGGGTAAAATTGTTTTTAAAAAATTTAAGGAATATTGGATAATAAAATATACGTGACAAAAACTCGCGAAAATGAAATGCATATCGAGTCCAAAAATTTGAGAGATTTGTTGCCATCCACGGTTTATTATATTGCGGGTCCATATCAAACCCAAAAACTCTCCATGCACCAACTTTAAAATGAACAATACTTGCAATAAACAGAAAAAATCTAACCTGGTCTAACAAAGTTGAAAAGAGTACTGTTTCGGTTGTCATCGGAGTACCTTGCACATATAAACGCACTAACTTTGAAACATAGGGATAAACAACTATACCCAAGGAGTCGTGAAAAAATGTTACTAAAAATTGAATAACTGTATTGCCGATAATAATATAAAGTAGTGCAAACCCCCACAATTTTAATCCGCTTAAAACTATTTTGTTTTTATCCTTATTTAAAAATCGGTCGTTCATATAAGAATAGCCTTGCCCTATATAAGGATTATAAGACCAGTTCAATAAAACAGCGGGCGATAGAAAAACTGAAAGGTAAATCATAAAAGAAATATTTTTAGGAACTTGACCATTATTATAATCACTTTGATAAACCATTAGTCGTTCCCATTGCAGGAAAAATATAATTAATCCCAAGGGAAGCAATAGCTCGGAACCAGTGAAACCCTGAAGTATTGCCGCACATACCGAAAAACCAAATGGACCTTGAATTGCAACCATTCGCACTATGCGAGCATTACTCTCTTTTTTTAAATATGGCTTTAAGACCACAAAAAAGAGTGCAAAAGAAATAATACTGTATAGCGTAATTTCAATTAAACTTATAAAAAGTGTTTGATTAAAATCGCTAAACGCTGTGAAAAATAGGATGCCGAAAAATGGACTTATGTATAAACTCTCCCTATTATCAGGATGAAAAGTTAGATAAACCAGCAAATGTCCTAAAAGCAATCCGGAAGTTGTTGCAATTCCGTATAAAAAATAGAATCCGACAAAAAACCAGCCAACCATAATTTGTCGTTTATATTTAACCGGCACAAAGTAGATTGATAAAAAACAGAAAGCGATTATAATAAAAACCATTAAACGCTCTTCATCGTAATCGTAAATTTTTGTCCAAAGGACCCAAAATCTACTTTTAACATTTTCCTGATTATCAAAGATTTCTTTGCTATCAACTCCAATTTCATGAGCAATAGTTTTAGGAGCCGGAAGTGAAAGTGTTTGATAAACATTGGTAAGTAGGTATGAGAGAATAAACAATGAAATAATTACCGCAGCAACAGTATAATAATTATTAGAGTTGTTTAACTCTCGTTCAGCGTTATTGAGAGAGGATTTACTTAAAAATATTGCCATAAAAATTATGTCTGATTATTTTTCTTCATTACATAATTTGATAATGCTGAAATATTTTCAAAATTATTCAAATTTATATCTGATTGTTTTATTTCTATTCCAAATGTTTTTTCTAAAAATGCGATTATATTTACTATGCCTAATGAATCAACATCCCAATCATCGAAAATATTTATGCCGTTTGTAAGTTCCATATTTGGATTTGGAAAAGAGTTTTCCAAAAAATCTTTTATCTGTTGTTCAACCTGGTTTTTATCCATTCTTATCTCAATTTGTTTAGTCCGCTATACATTAAATATCTACATTAACTATAATCACAGTTTAGTTAATGCTACTCAAGTTTTAATAATAACATCCTCGTTACTCTATTTGTTCTTCCGGAAAATCTTCATCAAAACTTTTTGCAGCTTCAGGAATTATTTCGCCAGATAAATTAGAGAAATATGCCAACCAAAAAACTATACCTGCAAACTTTAAACTATCTTCGTAAAATGTTTCCATAGTTGAATACTTCAAAAATTGATCAGCACCTGCAGATAACCCTAAAAAGAGGAATGCAAATAGGAGTATAATATAATTTGTTGAAATGATCTGTTTGAAATTAATCATAAGATATAATGCAAAAATAAAAAGGTAAATTATATATACAACTGTTTGGGGAATGCCTACATAATCTGGAAAAAATTCTTCATGAAACATAAATAAATCATCTAATGTCAGCAGCAGAGTTACAAATCCGGAAACTATAAAAAACCTAAATTCCTTATTAAAAAGAAGATTCTGTTTTATTAGGTAGGCAGTGAAAAAGCATATTGTTGTAGCGGCTGACCACAATAAAACCCCTAAGTATGAAAGCATTCCATAATAAAATGGAAAGTTTTTAGTTGCTGCTGGGTCTCGGGTTAGTTTTGCAAGATTTGTACCGGAAATGTTGCTAACATATAAAATGAACATTACAGCAAGTACGCTAAACAAAATTGCAAATATTAGTAAATATCTGTTTTGATATAACTGAGCCTGGATGGGTTTAAATGTTAAATTCATAAACACTCCATTTATTAAACATACAAGAGGAAGAGCAATCTCTTTCTTCCCCAAAGCTTTTTAAAAATAATCATAATTTAAGTTATTAAAAAGTTTTCACTTATATAGTTTGGTTACGGCTACATTTTATTTGCTTTGTGTAGATGAAGAAGAAAACAATATCTTTGTACTTAATAAATTTGAAAAATATGAAAAACAACCGATTAAAATATTTTCGCACATTACTCTAAACCTCACAGATAATTATGAAAAAACCAATTGAAATATTAAAACAATACTATGGCTTTAGTAACTTCCGCGGATTGCAGGAAACAATAATAAACACGCTCGTTAAAGAGAAGAGACACTCACTCGTTTTAATGCCAACCGGGGGAGGCAAATCGCTTATTTACCAAATTCCAGCATTAATTTTTGATGGAGGTACAATTGTAATTTCTCCACTAATTGCTCTAATGCAAGACCAGGTTGATGCCTTAAAAAAAAGGAAGATTCCTGCAGAGTTTATTAACTCCACAGTTTCAAAGGCTAACCGTGAAAAGCGTTTGCAAAATTTTGTTGATGGAAAAATTAAACTTTTATATGTAACCCCAGAGCGGTTTAGAAAAAAGGAGTTTGTTGCAAAGATTAAAAATGCAAATATTTCTTTACTCGCAATTGATGAAGCACATTGTATTTCCGAGTGGGGACACGACTTCCGTCCAGACTATTCCCGTATTGGTGAGTTCAGAGAGCTAATAGGAAACCCGCTTACCGTTGCATTAACAGCTACAGCAACTTTGGATGTTCAGAAAGATATTATATCAAAATTAAATTTAGATGGTGATGAAATTAAAGTTTTTCATCAGGGAATTCAGCGTCCTAATCTGCGGCTTGAGGCAAAAGATATTTGGGGCTACGATGATAAGTTGGAAAAAATGGTTGCTGCACTTCAAACATATAAAGGGAGTACAATAATATATTTTTCATTAATAAAAACATTAGATGAGTTTTCGGGTTACTTGCAATCAAAAAAAATTGAACACTCGCTTTATCACGGAAAGCTTGAGCCGCAGCGACGAAAAGCTGTGCAGCGTAATTTTCTACAGAATGAAAACAAAATAATTCTTGCAACAAACGCTTTTGGAATGGGGATAGATAAAGCAGACATTCGTTTGATAATCCACGCAGAAATTCCATCATCAATTGAATCATACTATCAAGAAATTGGTAGAGCAGGTCGCGATGGAAAGGATTCACTTTGCCTTCTGCTATACGATCAGTCCGATTTATACACACAAATGGAGTTCATTAAATGGGGCAATCCTTCAGCAGAGTATTACGAACGGGTTTTTAATATTCTTAGAAGAGACGTTGATAAAGTGAAATCGATGGGTGTCGATTTTATTCGTGAAGAGATGAGTTTTAAGGACAGAAGCGATTTTAGGGTGGAGACTGTTCTCTCTATGCTTGATAGATATGGGGTTACAGAGGGTAGTGTTGAAAGCTCAAACATTTCGCTTGTAACTGCACTACATCCAAATTTGGAAAATGAAAAACGATTAGAAGACAAATTAATGAACGATAATAAAAAACTTCTTGCGATGGTAAATTATTTTAAAGAGACAAGCTGTAGAAGAGTGTTTATATCCAATTATTTTGGGTTTCCAGGAGAGAACCCCTGCGGAAATTGTGATTGCTGCAGTAATGGAGAATAAACTAAACTCTAATTAAAAAGTTAGTTGCTCTGCGTTCAGTTTAAAGAAATTGTTTAAATTTAAATTCCTATCTTGAAGAGATAAATAATGATAGGCGAAATATTTCGTAATATATTTCGTGTTTTACAACGTATAGTCCCGCTATATACAATAGGTGTATTGGGATGTTGTAGGTCATACTGTGGCTAAGGGCATTTAAAATATTAAATGTTTTTGTATGTGCAAAGAAATTGAACTATTTTTAATTATCTTTTTAAAAATATTTGAACCGTCCCTGGATGCTGATAAAGTAATTAGAAGAGAAAAGTGAAAACCACCACAATGGAATATATTATTACCAATAATGTTATAAAAACATGAGAAAAATTACAGAATTACCGCAAAACGATAAACCAAGAGAGAAACTTGCAAGTAAAGGTGTAGAAGCCTTGACCAGCAAGGAGTTGTTAATGGTAATTCTGGGAAAAGGAATTAAAGGACGAGATGTAACGGTTTTAGCTACTGATATTTTGAAATTAATTGAAAAAGAAAGAGAAAATCTAACACTTGAAAATTTAGAAAAAATTCAAGGTGTTGGAAAAGCAAGAGCGGGTCAAATACTTGCTTCATTTGAGTTGGCAAAACGCTACCTTTTAACATCTGAAATGAAAATTAATAATACCGATGATGTTTTGTCTTTAGTTGCAGATATACGAAACAAGAAACAAGAACATTTTATTACAATTACTTTAACTGGTGCTTCTAATATTATTGAAAAAAGAACTGTTTTTAAAGGAACTATAAATTATAGTGTTGTTCATCCAAGAGAGGTTTTTGCTGATGCTTTAACAGATAGAGCAGCTGGAATTATTTTTGTTCATAACCACCCTGAAAATGATGTTGAACCCTCTGAAACCGATAAGAAAATAACAAAACAACTTTGTGATGCTGCAAAAATTTTAGGCATCCAAGTGATTGACCATATAATTGTAACTAAAAATAAGCATTTTAGTTTTCAAAGTAATGAACTATTGGAATAATGAAAATGAATAATTTAATTTTAAAAGAGAAAGAAATTCAAAACAAGATATTCACTATCCGAAACCAGCAAGTAATGTTAGATAGGGATTTGGCTCAACTTTATCAAGTAGAAACAAGAGCATTAAAACAAGCTGTAAAACGAAAGATAGATAGATTTCCGGATGATTTTATGTTTGAACTTACTGATGCTGAGATTGATTTTTTGGTATCACAATCTGTGATACCTTCAAAAAAATATTTTGGCGGTGCTAAACCTTTTGCTTTTACAGAACAAGGCGTTTCAATGCTTTCGTCTGTGTTAACAAGTAAAACTGCTGTACAAGTTAACATTGCTATTTTTAGAGCATTTACAAAGATGCGAAAATTTATTGCAACAAATGCAGTGATTTTTCAAAAATTTAATTACATTGAGCAAAAACTTATTAAGCACGATGAAAATTTTGAAAAAGTTTTTAAAGCTA
>JAKIUC010000032.1 GCA_021647785.1 Melioribacteraceae bacterium | reverse complement strand
ACTTGCTTATAATAATTACTTGGTACGGCTTAGTACACAAGAGGCTATCATTAGAATAGCAAAGAAACTATTAAATAGAATTTACTACGTGTTGAAAAATGAAAAAGAATATGTTTGCTCAGTTGTAACTTAGGTTTATTAAGTATAATATTATCTGTTGTTTGTTCTTTAAATCAGTGTTGACCGTTTGAGACTCCTTGTCCCTTTCTAGTGCAAGAGGAAAGGAATTTGCCGAAGATTACGGCAACACATTATAAAATAATTTACTTCTTGCAGACACGATTTTAGTGTACTGCTTATAACAGGTTGAACAATATTTAACAGAATAATTTATACCATGTTCTTATAAATAATTTTTTACCCCAACAAAACGGAAGAGGTAAAACGTATTGGATTCTATTGAAGTTTTATCTCTTTCAAATATTAATTGAGGGGAGTGCTATAAACTATTTCAATGTTTTACTTGACTTTTAACATAACAGGAGTCTTACAGATAACCCCTCTCTTGAAAAGAGAGGGGCTTTTACTCCCTCTCCCTTTGGGAGAGGGTTGTCTGTAAGACTCCTTTGGAGGGGTGAGGGATTTTTGTACGTCATTATATACTTGACACGACACTACGGCTAAACAATCTCAAACAAAGCAAGCACAACATTAACTGTATCTTAGTAACCTGCATCCAGATTCATCCTATCTGAATATTCAAACCATATTAGATTTTTTCAAAAATTTCGTTTCTACTTTTACTCAAAATTCTCAATAAAAAGTCTTAAATTTGTTACACAATTTTAAAATTTAATTACTTTAAATCTTCAGTTAAAAGGAGTAAACATGGCTTTAATTAGACCATTTAATGGATTAAGACCAGATGCAAGAGTTGCTCATCTTGTTGCAAGTGTACCATACGATGTAGTTAATAGAAAAGAGGCAGCAGAATTAGCGAAAGATAATCCAATTTCATTTTTGCGAGTAACACGTTCTGAGATTGAATTAGATGCAAAAACTGATGCTTACTCCGATGAAGTTTATCAAAAAGCTAATTCAAATATGCAGCGTTTAATTAAAGAAGCCCCCTTAGTTACCGATGATGAAAAAAGATTTTATATCTATCGGTTAATCTGGAAAGATGTTACACAAGTTGGAATTGCTGCAACATTTTCTGTGGATGATTATAACAATGATGTAATTATGAAGCACGAGAAAACGCGCCGTGCAAAAGAGGATGATAGAACAAACCACATTGTAACAACTAATGTTCAAACTGGTGCAGTGTTTTTAACCTACAAAGGCATTGATGATGTAAATGATTTAGTAGAAAAAACAATAGAAAACAACGAACCAGTTTATGATTTTACAACCAATGATGAGGTTACACACACAGTTTGGGTTATGCCGAGAGAGGCAAACGATATTATCCAATTTGAAATTGAAAAAGCAGACCACCTTTATATTGCTGATGGACATCACAGGGCTGCAAGTGCAAGCCGTGCCCAAAAAATAAAAATGGAGGAAAACCCCAACCACACTGGAGAAGAAGAGTATAATTATTTTATGGCTGTTCTTTTTCCGGCAGAGCAATTGAAAATTCTTCCATATAATAGAGCAGTTTTTGAATTAAACAATTTAACAGAAAAAGATTTCATTAAAAAAGTAAAAGCTAGTTTTACAGTTGAAGTGACCAAAATTCCCTCTCCTACAGAGAAAGGAAAAATTGGAATGTACATAGGTGAGAAATGGTATATGTTAACTCCGAATGATAATGTTGTTCCTGGCGAGGCTGTTGGCGACAAATTAGATGTTTCACTTCTTCAAAACTTTTTATTAGAACCAGTCTTAGGTATTTCTGATCCGCGTACAGATAACAATATCGATTTTATTGGTGGAATACGCGGCACAGAAGAATTGGAAAAACGTGTTAATTCCGGAGCAGCAAAAGTGGCATTCTCAATGTATCCGGTAAGTGTTGATGATTTAATAAGTATCTCTAATGCTGGCGAAACTATGCCTCCAAAATCGACTTGGTTCGAGCCAAAATTGAGAGATGGTTTAGTGGTGCATACAATTTAGTTTTTAATCATATTTTTAATAGAAGGAAAAAAAATGGAAAACAGAATTTATAACTTTAGTGCAGGACCTTGTACATTACCAAACGAGGTAATGTTAGAGGCACAGAAAGATTTTTACTCATACAAGGGTCAAGGTTTGTCAGTAATGGAGATGAGTCACCGTTCTAAAACTTATGATGAAATAATTGTAAGTGCTGAAAAAGATTTACGAACACTACTAAATATTAGTGATGATTACTCTGTAATGTTTTTGCAGGGCGGAGCAACACTACAATTTTCAATGGTGGCACTCAATTTAATGCCTCCAAATAATAAGGCTGATTATATCAATACCGGTGCTTGGTCAAAAAAAGCTATTACTGAAGCAAAGAGAGTTGGTGAAGTAAATATTGCAGCAACTTCTGAGGGTAAAAACTTCAATTACATCCCTAAGCAAGATGCGTTTAACTTAACACCAGGTGCATCTTATGTTCACTATACTTCAAACAATACAATTTTTGGAACTGGTTTTAAAACAGAACCAGAAGTTGGTGATGTGCCACTTGTCTGTGATGCTTCTTCCGATATACTTAGTAAACCGATTGATGTAAATAAATATGGTTTAATTTATGCCGGTGCTCAGAAGAACATGGGACCTGCCGGTGCTGTTCTTGTGATTGTGAAAAAATCATTACTCGAGCGGTCGCCCAATGAACTTCATACATATTTAAATTACAATACACATGCATCAAAAGGCTCAATGTATAACACACCACCGACTTATACTATTTACATTATGGGATTAGTTTACAAATGGCTGCTGCGTAATGGCGGTTTGGATGCAATGCAAAAAGTAAATGAAGCAAAAGCTAAATTGCTTTACGATGCAATAGATAACTCTGATGGATATTACAAAGGTGCTGCTGCTATTGAGGATCGTTCACTTATGAATGTTACTTTCAATTTAGCAAACGAAGAACTTGAAAAGAAAATAATTGCAGAAGCAACTGCCAAAGGATTTTCCGGATTGAAAGGACACCGTTCTGTTGGTGGTTTACGTGCATCAATTTATAATGCCTTTCCAACAACAGGAGTTGAGGCGTTAGTTAAATTTATGACGGACTTTAAAAGTAACAATTAATTAATATGCCTCTTAAATTCACCAAGTAAAAGGAAGATTTAAGAGGCTTTTTTTACACATAGTTCTATTGCTTAATTGTTAAATTGCTAAAGCCCAATTGGGGTATCTGCTTTTAACAATTGAACAATATATTTATGATGAAAACAATTATCCCACTTTGCGGGACACAGAGTGATGTCTGTGAGACTCCTACGGAGATTATAAAACTGTCATTACGAGGAGTCCGTTTTTTGGACGACGAAGCTCTGTAAGAATCCCTATGGGATAATCTGTAATAGATTGCTTCATCCCAAAAAGCGGGATTCGCAATGACAAGCAAAATATCCCGCGAAGTGAAACAGGTAAACATATGAAAACATCAATACTATTAACCCTTGCTGCCCTTCTATTTATAAGCTGTTCAGAAGAACCAAAGTTGGAATTATTTAGTGCAGAGGCTTTTGCATTTTCACTTGATAATGGGTGGGAAATAAATGCATCTGTTAATGCAAAAGGATATGCACAAATCGAAAAAGAGAATAGTGATTTATATTTTACACACCTCGCCTATTCTGTAAATCTATTCACTCCGGAAGATTCACTGTACAACGCAGATTACGATTCGATTATTGATTCAACAAATGAAGAAGTTTTGGATGTTCAGATAGAAACTCAACTTGAATTAGATTCGGGTTTCGCGAAAGGTAATTACATTGTTGAATTTATTGTTGAAGATAAATATTCTTCTACAAAAGATACTCTTTCTGCAAAGTTTATTTTGGAGTAAATAAACAGCAAGTATTATTACGAAACAATCCCCATTTGAAATTACACAACAAAAGGTAAAATAGTAAATGAACAATGAAACAATAAGTAAAATTCTAAGGGTTATCCTTTCTGGAGTTTTTATATTCTCGGCAATTTCAAAACTTATTGCTCCTGGTCTTTTTGAAATAACAATTCTTAATCAGGGCATTATTGAAACTCGCGAAGTGGCTGCATACTTTGGAAGATTTATTATTGCTATTGAATTATTTCTCGGTGTTGCACTACTTCAATCAAATTATCTAAAAAAGATTATTATACCCGCAACACTACTTACACTAATAGTTTTTACTGTTTTACTTTTCTTTCCACTTCTTTCTGGCGATTCAAGTAACTGCGGCTGTTTTGGCGAAGTTATTAAAATGTCTCCCCTTGAAGCTATTATAAAAAATATTGTTTCAATTATTGTTGGAGTAATAGTTTTTCTACTTGAAAAACGAAAGCCAAACAAATTGTATATCCCAACCATCATTCTTCTTACCTCATTTGCAATTGTTTTTTTTGTAGCCCCAATTAAATCTTATGAAAATTTAACATTTTCAAAATACACTAACTTTGAAAATGAAGGAGTGGTTGACTTAACAGATGGAGATAAACTTGTTGCAGTATTTTTTATTGATTGTGAACATTGTATGGAAACTGCAAACGATATTGTAACGCTGGAAAATGAAACATCAAAATTTAGTAATTTCTATATGCTCTTTGCCGGTGAAGAGACGGACTCGATAAAATACTTTTTAAATAAAACTAATATCAATTACCCTTACTTAAGAATTCCGATAGATGATTTTTTTGATTTAATTGGTAGCTCACCACCAAGAATATATTGGCTGCAGAATGGAGATGTAAAAGAATATTGGGATGATGATTTTTCTGAAAACTTAATAAGATATAAAACGCACTAAACCGAAAATATTTATACATCCTTTTTACATATATATTCACACAACCCAATAATATACTCATATGGCTCTATATTCATCCTACAAACTTCAACTTTAAATAGTTATTTTTGCTTTTATTTCAAACTAAAAATCCAGGAGAAAAATGGCTAACACAAACAATAACACAATAAAATTTTTTAGCGGTGAACAAATTCCTGTTGAACTTCACAAAGTACGAATAGTACAAAAATTATTTCTAAAGCCAATTGATGAAAGAATGAAAGCAATGGAGGATGCTGGCTACAACACATTTCTCTTAAACACCAAAGATATTTTTCTAGATATGCTTACCGATTCTGGCACAAATGCAATGAGCGATAATCAGGTTGCCTCTATGTTGCAAGCCGATGACGCTTACTCAGGTTCGCAAAGTTTTTACCGAATGGAAAAAGCATTGCAAGATGTTTTTGGTCTGCACTACGTTTTGCCTGTTCATCAAGGGCGTGCAGCAGAAAATATAATTTCGCAAGTATTTATAAAAGAAGGCGATGTGATACCAATGAACTACCATTTTACAACAACAAAAGAACATATGGAACTGAATGGTGGTACTGTATTAGAAATTTACACTGATGAGGCACTTAAAATAAAAAGTAGCGTTCCATTTAAGGGTAATATAGATATTGAAAAATTAAAAGATGTTTTTGTAAAATACGGAAAAGAGAAAGTTCCGTTTGTGAGAATGGAAGCCTCAACAAATCTTATTGGTGGGCAACCATTTTCAATGCAAAATATGCGAGATGTTAAAAAAATTGCAGATGAAAATGAAACAATGGTTCTTCTTGATGCAAGTTTAATAGGCGAAAATGCTTACTTCATAAAAAAACGAGAAGCAGGATTTCAAAATGCCTCTATAAAAGACATTTTACTTGAAATGTGTAGTTATGCCGATTTGGTTTATTTTTCAAGTAGAAAAGTTAGTTCAACACGTGGTGGTGGAATTTTAACTAACAGCAATGACTTATATATGAAGATGAGAGATTTGCTTGTTCTGTTTGAAGGATTTCTTACTTATGGCGGAATGTCTGTGCGTGAAATTGAAGCTATGGCTGTTGGAATTATTGAAACGTGTGATGATACAATTATTAACCAATCGCCATTATTTATTGAATATGCTGTGAACTCACTCGATTCTGCTGGAATTCCCGTTATAACTCCATCTGGGGCACTTGGCTGCCATATAGATGCAATGGGCTTTCTTCCGCACATACCACAATCTGATTATCCAGCAGGAGCTCTTGCAGCAGCACTATTTATTATTTCTGGAATACGCGGAATGGAGCGAGGAACCGTTTCGAGCGTGCGTGATAAAGATGGAAACGATATTTTAGCTGATGTTGAGTTATTGCGTCTTGCTTTCCCACGTCGGGTATTTACACTTTCGCAAACTATGTTTATGCTAGACAGAGTAAAGTGGCTATACGAAAATAGAGATTTAGTTGGTGGATTAAAATGGGTTGAGGAACCTCCCCTTCTTCGCTTTTTTATGGGTCGTTTGGCTCCTTCAACTGATTGGCCACAAAAACTAATTGCTAAATTTAAAGAAGATTTTGGCGATTCGTTGTAATCAGTTTATTTTAGTGTAGGGAATCATATTTGATTCCCTATATTAACTATTCCCAAGCAAAATTAATAATCAAAAAGAATCCGTAATAAACTCCACTCCAGTGTTTACCTTTTGGAATTTATAATTTTTAAATAATTCTGTTTTCAAATTATTCCGCATTACTACAGTGCCAGAAGAATCCAATCTAATTATTGTCGGATTTTTATAATACCACTCCCCCTCTTTCAACTCTGGATTTTTAGCTTGTGCAACTATTAGTGAATTGCTATTCTCAGTAACATCAATGAAGATGCTATTCTCTTCTGCTTTAATTTCATAATCCATTTTTAAGTTTACGGTATTAATTGAAAAAACAGATTTATTCGATATACCAATAAACTTATTATCTTCTGTAAAAAATCCTTTTTCAAAATTTGTTTTAAAAGCCTTTTCAATTTCACCACCGTTGTTTATTGTAACAACTTTTTTCTCTAAGCTGCCAGAATCTTTCCAAGTAACCATCGAAACAAAAACTTGTTTTAATTTTTTCGAATATGCAATTCCATTAACATCAGTAATATCAATTGTAAACTCATTAAGAATATTTCCAGTGGTATTATATTTTTGAATAGTTGAATAATTTCCATTCAGTTCATTAAATAAAACAACAAGATTGTTTTCGTCTGAAATGGATTTGATACTTCGTTCATATTCAACTTCTATATCATTCTTAATTTTGATGGTCTTCGTTTTTGTCCCGTTATTACTGATGAATGTTAGTGTTCCGTAAAACGAACTAATTAGCACAGAACTTCCATCATTAAATATTTCCAGTTTTGAATAAGGAATATCGTAATCCACTTTATCAACAATTTGATATAATTCCTTACCACTATTGGACTTTACAGAATATTCTACAAAGTTATATTCTCCAACTTCCTTTGCATCACCAATAAATCTTTGGGTTACATTATATTTTTTATTTAGCGATTGGCTAAATATACTTCCACAAAGCAGTAAAAATATTATAAATATATTTTTCATTTTAATTCCTAATTTCTATTTTTATCAGCATCCCGCAATCCCGCAAAGCGGGACAGGACGGGACTTTATTTTATCAGCATCCCGCAAAAGTCGGGATTGTCCTAAAATAAATATCCCGCAAGCGGGACTTTATTTTATCAGCAACATACTAATTGTTTTTTTGTAGCTTCCAATAGTAATTCTTGCAAAGTAAACACCACTTGCTAATCCGCCTCTGGCGGAAAATATTACTTTATAACTTCCAGGCTTTTGTTGTTTGTTCACAAGGGTTGCAACTTCACGTCCGAGTATGTCGTAAACTTTAAGAGTTACTAACCCACCCCCAACCCCTCCCAAGAGGGGAGTTTGCAGCGACACGCTACGGCGTGTTTCTACTGGAATTGAATATTTAATTGTTGTACTTGTGACTGTGCCAAACGGATTTGGATAATTCTGCGACAAACTAAACTTACTTGGTACTGATGTAAACACATCATCAACATCTGTAATTATTCCAAAATATTGTAGCATTGCTTTAGTGAACTTCTGTTGCTCGGTTAACGAACCAACAGTTTCAAAAGGGAAAGCAATATAGACTACTGCTCCACTAACAGAACCAGTTCCGAATTTCCCTTTATATCCAACACCAGCGTGCCGAAATTCTCCATCATTCCGAGTAGTATTATAATTTAATAAAACTTCACTTCCATAAATTGGGTCAATATCATCTGGGTATTTTTCTTCTGTAATTTCTCCAAAGTTTAGTGTAACTCCTTCAAACACTGTGTTATCCAAGCCAATAGCGGGTATCATTGTAGTATCACCGAGATAAACATATTTTGCTTTTAAATAATTGTAGTAAAAAAGAGTGTCCGTAAAATCACTCATTCTTTCATCAAGATCATATCCAATTTTGGAACCAGACATAAAAAGATTTCCACCTCCAACCAAATAGAGAGCAAGGTTGGACATCTCTTTTACTTGAATGGTTGCCACGTGGTTTGTATTATCCCCAGTAAACCAAAGGACTAAATCATAATCTAACAATGATATCTCCTGAATATCATCTAGAAATACTCTGTGGGAAATTGAAGAAACTACAATTGAATCTGTTGTGGAAAGAGATGCAAAATATGTTGCTACAAAATTATGTGATTCAACTTCACCAGCATTTACTTTTTGAAAAGCATTAACAATTAGAGCCTTCTGCAATCCTGTTCCATCCAAAAAATCGGAACGAGCATAAACATCACTTGCGTTACTCTCTTGTCCTGCAATATCAACAGCAGTTAATCTATAAAAATATACTGGATTGCTCGGTGGTACTTTATAATCTGCTGGAGAAACAATTGTATATTCATTAATCTCATCCGTGAGTTGTAGTTCATCCGCTGCTAACTGCCATTCTGTGAGTTCAGCATTTGCAGAATAATATAAACGGTATCCCACAACATCCGATTCACCATTGCTTTTCCATTTAACTGTAACACCGCGTTTGCTATCTGAATTTAGAATAGCGTAAATGAGTGGGGTTTTGGGTTTAGGGTCTGTAATTGTAATCGGAAAATATTTGTTCGTCTTATTCTCACGAGTATCTTCAGCAAATATTTCTAACTGATAATTTCCTTCGGGTAAAGCAGAGGCATCAAAATAATTATCACTTATAACTCTACTTTGGTTTATTATTTTTGCACCATTTCCATTTGTAAGCCAATAGACTGGATTGCTAAGTGTAGCAACATTTTTTACAAACGCATTATGCACATACGCATTAAGTGGTTTAATATCAAACCGATACTTTACTCCTGCATCATCTGGCTCAAAAACAATTTCCGTTTTTTCTTCATTCCAAATTCTGTAACCTGCAATATACGTCCCATTATTTCTATCAACAGAACTACTTCCGTTTATCTCTTCAATCTTAATTTGGATATCTACTTTACCATAAAGCTCATTCGGCTGCAGACGTTCTGCACCGCCATTCGTATAAAACTTTAAACTACTTGCATAAATTTCTGGAGCCCAATTATCAACATAAGGAGTTAAACCACCTCCCATTCTCAAATTATTTATTTCAACACCTGATGTGCTTATAGTTGAAACTAATTCTCTCTCTATTAAATGAACATGTCCCATCCCCGCTACTATTGTTGCAATAATTGTTTCTCCTTTTTTCACTTCATCACCAATAGAAATAGAAGGGGTAGGTCTAACGTGAAGATATGTTAAATGTTTCCATTTATTCCCTATTTGAGTTGCAATTCTGATATAAGCATTTGAACCCTCTCTGTTTAAAGAATAGACTGTTCCATCATGTGAGGAATAGGTGAGACTTCCATCTGCTTGAGGAATATCAACAGCATTGTGAAAATGGTCAGAGGATAAAGTGTTTCTAAACTCTGCAAATGTTCCACTAATTCTTAACGATGAATTAAATGGGGGGAATGGCCAAGATCCTTTTACAGTATCAATCTGTGCTAATATTGTTGATATAAATATAAAAAAAAGAGGGAATATATATTTGACCATTTGGATTTCACTAAGTTATTATCTCTACACTATTAACTTACAGAAATCAAAATTTATAATTTTAGAAATTTATTTTGAATTGATAACATTTGATTTGTTATAAAAAACATACAAACTTTTACTCCTATTTCTTATGACACGTTAAGCATAGTTTACTCTTGGCGTTAGGAATTTTAAGTGCTCCTGAAAACGTGCCTCCAGTAGCCTTAAAGTGATTGCCTGACGAAGCCCCACTACCCATCATTGAATGTATAGCATGGCATGAAGAGCAAACTAATTTTCCATTTTCCAAAAGATCTTCATCAATTGTACCACCCAAACCTGATGGTTCATACAAAGGATCCGCTAAATCCCCTTTGGCAAAAGCCAATGCACTATTATAAATTATAGATATAGGATGATCAGTATGTGAGGAAAACCCAAAGTTCATATTATTATTCAATTGGTTAAAATTTGCATAGACGTTTTTATCCTCAATAGCAATAGTACCATCGTGGCAACTTAAACAGAGTTTTGTTTCACCAGAGGGAAAGCCATGCTGATTGGTATTGCTATCAGTCGAATATATTTTAAACTCGTTGGGTATTTCTTTGTTTAACCAGAGTGGATTAGAAATCTTTAAAACATCGCCAATTGGTGTGTGGCAAGTTGAACAATACTTTGCACCTCCATTTTTAAAGCTATTATATTCGCTATAGATCTCATCAAAATTCTCTGATGATAAAAATGACCATGGGAATAAAAAAGTAACACAACTTAAAATAAATATTGAGAGTGTTTCAATCCATTGAAATCTCATAAAAAAGCCTCCATGCAATTTTTCTAACTATCGAAAAAAAGCAAGGAGACTTTAGAAATATTTTAATATTAACCTACTTTTTATGGCATGTTAAACATAACGCACTATTAGTATTCGATTTCCAAACAGAGAGAGACGGTTTACCAAAATGGCATCCCATACAACCCTGTGTATTCCTTGAAAGATGAACGTCATGACAAGAACTACATTGCATTTGTCCGTTCTCTAAAAAATCTTCAGCTATGGTTCCGCCCAAGCCTGAAGGGGCTGTTGAAGGATCTTCCAAATTACCATCAGCAGTAGCAAGGGCAGTATTGTAGGTGAACGATATTGGATGATGAGTAGTTAAATTAGTACCAGTATTAGAACTTGGTCTAATCATTCGGGTACCTCCTGTATTTCCTCCAATATTATCAATTGCAACAGTACCATCGTGGCAGCTTAAACAGAGTTTCGATTCTCCGCTTGGCTGACCAATTGCAGCTTCTATTGTTGAGCTTGAATATAGTGTGTAAGTGGCTGAGGAAAGCTGGTGGTTCCAAAGTGGTTTAACACTTGCAATTGCATTATGAGGAGTATGGCATAAAATGCACATTTCACCATTCATATATGCCGCCCCAGTAAAATCATGATGACTATCTTTGATACCTGAAAATAGATTTAACTCGTTTACATTACAGAATGGCAATAGCAATAATGTAATAAATATAAATCTAATTATTATAATCGGTTTCAACTGAGTAAAAGCTTTTATCCGTTCCATATTTACCTCGCTTCTATTTATTATCCTTTTTATATTTTCAACTATTATCTTCATTTCACATTTCATCATAAAACTTAATTGTCTTTTTCCCTATCATATTTATACAATGCATGACAACCTGGTGCGCACGAACCACCATTTTCAATCTCTTTATATTTCAAGGGCATTTGCCATTTCCCAAATGGAACTGTTTTTGCAATAATGTGTGGTTGATTAGAACCATGCACACTATGACACAATGTACAATTTCTTCCCTTATTTTTTGATATATGAAGATAGTGTAAATTTTCATCGCCATCTCTGAAATTTGTAGCAGTAGTAGTTTTTTCCAATCTCAGAGCATCACTATCATGGCACTCAAAACAAAGACTGAAGTTGTCAGGATCAGCTCCGCCAGAATAACTGCCAAACGGAAATTTTGCATTCAGTAAATAATAATTATTGGATGCATGTGAAAAGTGACAATCAATACACTCCCCCGATTCTACTGCCTCATGTTGCACTTTTGATTTTGTTACAATTTTATAGATATTTTTTAAAGTTCTATCCTCACTTTTATATTCTTTGTTATGGCACGTGAAGCAAAGCTCTTTCCCTTCCTTCACTAATAAAGTTGAAGTTTCCGATGCATGCGGCAAATGGCAGGAGATACAACTCTTATCTTGATTAATAATTTTGTGAACCACCATAGCTGTATCAATTTCACTTCCCATATCATCATGACAATCGTAGCAAAGATTTGGAATTTCATCCTTTACGAGAAATTTGTATTTAGAATTATGCGGAGCGTGACAATCTAAGCAACTCCCCTCATAAGCAGCGTGAACGGTAGGCAGGTTTAACATCTTTTTATTATCCGTGTGGCAGTTAAAACATAGCTGCGGAGATTCCTCTTTCAATAAATTGGCAAAAGCCGATTGATGCGGTTCATGACAAGCATTACACTGCCCAGCAACAACAGGACCATGTTTAATCATATTTTCTTCATTATCAATATCATGACAATCTGCACAGAGTTCTCCAACATCTTCCGATTTTAATAATGATATATTATCGGAGCTGTGTGGTGAATGGCACGTTACACAATCGCCACCTGCAAAAGCCTCGTGCTGCATTAGTTTTTCATCTGGTTCATCGTGGCAATCGAAACACAGTGTGTTCAAATCACTTGTCAATTCAAATTCATTTCCAACTCTCTTTGGATGATTTTCAAAATTTTGGTCATGGCACGAATCACATCCATCCTCAATTGCCAGATGAATGTTTTCTGCCTTCATATAACTATCATGGCATCCGGACGACAAACAGTTCAACTCATTTTGTGCATTGAGCGAAATAGTAATTGTTAATAATATACTAATAAGTAAAGATTTCATTTCCATTCCTAATTAAAAACTACGCTGTATTGTTATGTATCCGTTTAAATATTTTCTATCTTCTTGAATATAATTCCTATCGTAAAGTTCAACTCCTACCAAAATTTTTAACGCACGAAAGTTTGCTTGATATTCTGTTTTAAATTTTAACAGATTCAAATCAATTCCTACTCCTTCTTGAAACTGATAACTGCTTTCTAATAATAATTTAGTTTTTTTACTTAAAAAAAACATTAACCGTCCAACAACAGTCATAAATATTTGCCTCTGATTTTGATCTATAAGAAGCAGTCTTTTATAGTTTGCCCGAAAAGAAAACAAGGCAAAGTTTTTTTGTAGATAATCGTACTGTCCAAAATAATTTACAAATTCATAAGGGACTATGTTACTTTCAAAAGAGTTGAATTCAATACCTGTAGAAAAACCAGAATAATTGAACTTAAGCGAAAGTATCCGCTGTGAAACTAATTTCAATAGTAGATACTTTGCATTTTCCAAATTATTGTAAGTTACCTCAGATCCAGAATAACTTAGCTGAATAAAATTATCGAATAGATTTATGCCTGCAAAATAATTATGAGTTGGTGAATTATATTTATACGAATTATTCGCAGAATAATCATAATTTACTAACACAAAACCATCGTTAGATATTTGTCCACCTAACAATCTTCTAATTTCAAAAAATTCGCCATACTCAATTATTTGGTAATCGAAACCCTCTTGATAAACTACTACATTTTCTATATCAGTAACAACTATTGTATTTTCAAAAATATTTGGATTATTTAACAATTCAATATTTCCGTCAGTCAATTTATGACCTTCACCAAAAATAGAATTAACACTTGTAAGGCTCTCGGATGATTTATTATAACCTCCATAAGTATAAGATAGATTTACATTACCACCTGGTATAATTTTAGAGTAACTAAATCCAACTTGAAAGCGTTTTGTTGATTCAGAAAATAGATCCTGTTTATAATTAGTATATTCATAATTTATAAATGAACTTAAACTACTAAATAGTTGATGGTTTAAAGTAAAGTTAGCACTATTAACATTTGAAGTAAATAAATTTACCTTTAAATAATTGTAACTATACGATGCATTAACACTCAAATTATATGGAAGTTGTGAGTTAAGAGATTGTTGTATATTCATTTTATTTCTGTCATCATATCCCACTTGATTGTTGTACGAAATAAACGAATAATATCTGACCGGTGTTGGAATATTAAAAAGAAATTTTGTATTTAAATTTGCATCAAATGTTTTGTTTGCAATAATAAGATTGTTGTAGGAATATACTCTTGAATAATCAGCATAATTTAATGTTAGTTTGTTATCATAACTTCTGCTGAAAGATTGTGAAATGGAGGTTTCAAAATTATGAATTTTAGAAGCGTAGAATCGATTTAAGTCTAATTCGTTTTGCAACCAATCATCAAAGTTATAATTGAAATTCATTTTTGCAAAGTAACTTCTGAAGTTTACATATGCACCAATATTCTTTCTAAAATTTTCAATGTTTGTAGCAAAATCTCTTCTAACAAATGAGTGATCGTAATTATAAAAAAAGCTGCCGCTCAATGGTTTGGTATTAAATAAGTTTGTTCTTAGTGCAATTCGTTCCGCCGTTGTTACAGCTGCCTGATCTGGAGCTACAATAAAATTATCATTTCTAGTTCCGGGTCTGAACAGAGCATTAAGTTCTATTTCAAGAAAGTTTGGATGCAGAATATTACTCTTTGTATCTAACGAAAACGAACCGTTAAACTGAGAACTATTCTGCACTTCACGAAATCCTGTTTTAAGAAGTGTGTTCTGATGATAATAATTACTCTCTAATCCAATGAAACCACGCATATAATTTAAATTCCAAAATGAAAATTTAGTTTTCCCGCGAGGGAATATTTCTGACCCGGCAAAAATTAACAGAATGAATAAAATAATAGTTGAAAACTGAAAAATACTTTTTCGATATTTTGGAGTAACCTTCCACATTATTACAACAAAAAATACTCTTCGTTATTTCCATGCGGGTCATGGCATGTAATACAGTTTTCATCTTCAATATCAGGGTGTTCTTCATTTCTACTAATACTCGTTTTTTCATGACATTTATAACATAAATCTTGTCCTGTTTTTAAAAGTAAAAATTCATTTTCACTTTTGTGAGGATGATGACATTCCGTACAATAACCTGCAACTACAGGACCATGCAAAACCGTTGCACTCTCCTCAAAATTATCGTGGCACTCATAACAAAGTGCAGGTTCTTCCTTTAATATCTTAAAGCCTTGTTCCGTATTATGACATTCATCACAAAGTTTTGCTACAAATGGACCATGGAACACAAATTCTGGTGTGGCTTTTCTTAATATCTCTGTACGACTCTTAATTCCAGTAGAATCTATCACAACTTCTTGAGTTTCAATTCTCTGTTCATTCGGGTCAGGAACTCCATCAAAAAAGAATGAAAGGATTTCGTAATTTGAACTACTGCAAGCTGAAATCAAAAGTAGAGAAATAGATAGCGATATTGCAATTCTCTTCTTCAACTTAAAATCCTTTTCTATTTTTTGTAATCTACATACCCATAAACAGTAATTTTATCAGGTCCATATTGATTAGATACAAAAATCAAATATTTCAAATCGAATCGATCATCCACATATTCTTGAAAATATTCAAGATTATCGTAATCAATTGATACCTTTGCCGGAAGCCACATATCTCCTGGTCCGCTGTATGTACCTCCAAAGAACATTAATAAATTTCCATTTTTATCAAATATTTGAACATTTTCAAAACCAGCATCTGCTACGTAAAGTCTATCTTCTCTATCTACTGCAATCCCTTTGGGTCGTACAAACTGTCCAAGTCCACGTCCGTAGGTGCCAACAGAATCAACAAACTCTCCATCAAGTGTATATTTTTTAATTTTGAAAGCTCCAAAATCACTTACATATAATAAATTATTTTGAATATAAATATTAGTCGCTGAATTAAGATATCCTGAATCTCCGTAAGTATAATTAGTATCGGGAAGATTGTAGAGATGCTCAAAGTTTTTGTCATCATAAACTTCTATTCTATGAGCTAACATATTGGCTACAAATAATTTATTTTCGTAATAAAAAACATCTGTAGGTTTTAGTTCTGCAGGGTTACCAAAACTTGTAATAAAATTCAAATCTTTATCAAATACAATTACTTCTCTTCTCGATGCATCTGCAACATAAACCCTTCCACTATCATCAACTTCAACATTTATTGGTGTTTTAAGAGTTCCAAATCCTTTTGGTTGAAAATACTCGAAAGTTTTTTTATTTAAATCAATTATTTCTAAACCGCCAAGTATTGTATCGCAGATGTAAATTTTCCCTTTATATATTTTTACTCCATAAGGTTTTATTATTGGGTTGCCGCCTTCCTCATCTCCCACTACATAATCCATCAAACCAGACCTCTTCCCTGTTACATCAAGTGAGTTACTAAACTTTGTTAAATATTGGATACGTGCAGTATCTGGAGGAGCAGGATAAATTATAATCTCTTTTGAAGTATCTCTAGTAACATCGCTCGAACAACTTGCTAATAAAAGTAAGAATGGTACTAAAAAAGTAAAATATTTTTTGATAGGAGTATTCATAGACTAAACCAAACATTTGTGATTAAAAGTGTAAATTATCTATTAATAACCTATAAAACAAATAATTTAAAAGTTTACACTTTCTTTATTCAAGGGTGGAATAAACCTGTATCCCGCTTTGCGGTACAGGTACATGTTTTGCGGTAGAGGTTTTTATTCCACCCACTCAGCAAACTAAAAAAAAACTTCTGAGAAACCTAAGTTTCTCAGAAGTTTATTAAAATAGAACTATACTCTACTATTTATTATGGCATGTTAAACAAAGAGCACTTGTAGCATTAGATTTTTTCAAAAAGCTTCCAAGAGTATTATCATGTGCATTATGACAAGAAGCACATTGCATCTCACCAGCAAAAAGCATATCATCTGTAATAGTGCCACCTAAACCAGAGGATGCAGTTGTAGGATCATATAATCCACCATCAGTAGTTGCTAATGTAGCATTATAAGTAAAAGATACTGGATGGTCATTACTTAAATCTGTTCCAAGTAAGTTAGCAGCAGATATGTTAACAGTTCCACCAGTACTCCCTCCAAAATTATCAACAGCTACTGTACCATCATGGCAGCTTAAACAAAGTTTTGATGCTCCATTTGGTTGACCTATAGTAGCATCAAAAGTAGAACTATTGTATAAGGTGAATGTAGCACTTGTAACTTCGTGATTCCAAAGTGGAGAGCCTGTTACTGTTCCATCAGCATTGTGAGGTGTATGGCATGTTATACAAATTTCACCATTACCACCGTTATTCCAAGTTTCTCCCGAAAAATCATGAGCAGAACTTGTAATACTTTGAGCAATTGCTGTACTTGCTACAAAAAACACGATTAAAATTGCGATTAACTTTTTCATTTTATTTCTCCTTTTGTTTATTAAACAAATTGTTTTTTTCTACACCATAATAATATGAAAAAAGTTGAAAGTATAAAATACCCTAAACATGTCTATTTTAAAGTAGCCCTAAAGGGGTATAACAAAAGTAACCCATAAGGGGTAGAGGGGTTAACATGGTTATTTTGTAAGTTCTCAATAAAATAAGTCCAGAAAATTTTCGGGATAAAATCTGTCATTTGATGGTCATTGATTGTCATTTGTTGTCATTGATTGTCATTTGTTGTCAATATCCAGCATTATTGACTTAAAAATTACCTTATTCTTTTGTTTTGCAATCTTAGTAGAAAAAAACGCACACCCAAATAATTAACCTTATTAAAAACACAATACAGGAAAGAATTACGAATACTGAACAAGGAACAACGAATGCCTAACACCCTTAAAACTTCATGATTCCTTGTTCGATGTTCTTTATTCAAGATTCTATTAAATAATTCCATTAGTAATAGCATAACTTACAACTTCTGTGAAATTTTTAACATCCAATTTTTTTATTATATTTTTGCGATGTTTAATAACTGTAAATTCGCTAATAAATAATTTTTCAGCAACTGCTCTGCTAGTAAGTCCCTTAGAGATTAGCCCAACAATTTCGGTCTCTCTTGGGGTAAGTGGCGGCGGTGAGGCTTTCCCGATAGAGTGTGAGGTTAAGTTTCTGCCAGATACATAGTTTAATATTTTTTCAGTAATCTCTTTATTCAAGTATTCTTCACCCTCGGCTAATTTTCTTATTGCTTTAAGAAGTTCGGAAATGTCAGCATCTTTATAGAGGTATCCATCAGCACCGCTGGAGAGTGCATCTATAATAAATTTTTCGTTATCAATCATTGTAAGCATTAATATTCTAGTCTCATTCCTAATTTCTTTTATTTTTTTTGCGGCTTCTATTCCTGTCATTCCAGGCATATTTATATCCATTACAACAACGTGTGGTTTTAATTTTGCAACTTTTGCGATAGCTTCCTCACCGTTGCTCGCCTCTCCTATTACTCTTAAATCTTCTCGTGAATTAATAACCGATTTAATTCCCTCGCGAACCATTTTGTGATCATCAACAAGTAGTACTTTAATTTTAGGCATTAAACTCCTCCTTTAAAGGTATTTGGAAATAAATATTTGTTCCCTCTCCAATTTTAGATTCAAATTCCAGAGTACCATTTAAATTTTTTGCTCTCTCTTGAATTGAAATTAATCCAAAACTTCTTGGTGCATTTGTAGTCATACGGAATTCTTGAATATTAAAACCAATTCCATTGTCATTAATTATTCCAATAAATTTATCTTCTTCAAAATGAAATTTGAAATTAGCTTCAGTTGCTTTTGAGTGTTTTGCAATATTACTAACAACCTCCTGACAGATTCTATAGATTGCAAGTTCTTTGTTTTTCTCTAATGGTGAATAATTTCCAAAAACATTAATTGAAACTTTAAAATTTGAAGTATCACCACAAATATTTATCATTGAGTCGAGAGCAGCTACTAACCCATAGTTTTCCAATTCTGCAGGGTGTAAAGAGTAAATAATATCTTTAATTTCTTTAGTTGTGCTTAGTAATAATTTAATTATTTCGTCTGCTTTATCTTTAATTTCAGGGGCACTCTCTTTTAACATTTCGGTATTTAGTTTAATGAGCATTAACTTTTGCCCAATTTGGTCATGCAAATCCTTAGAGATATGCTTCCGTTCATCTTCCAAAAACTGGAACAGTTTTTTTGAAACAGTTCTTTGTAGTTCAAGTTCTCTATCAAAATCTAATCTTTCTATTTGGTCAGTTACATCTTCATAATTACAAACAATTTTTTCGGTTTCGTCATTCAAATTTTTTATTTCATAAACAGCGAGTTGCAGCATTTTATCTAATTGTTCAAAATAGATTGGATCTGATTTAAAAGCTCCTCCCTCATTTAATACTCGTTCAACATTCTCTCTTAAATATTCATTAGGAAGATTACTTAAATCCAAAATATTTTTAATTGTCTCCTTTTTTAGAAATAATTTATGCCAAGCATCATTTACACTTATAGTATCTCCATTTTTATCAAATATTGCTTTAGCGTATGGCGATTGTGATATAATTGCTTCAAGTTCCAAATAGCTAAGATCAACTTCCCTTTTAAGGAGTTTATTATTTTCTTTCAGTTTTCTAGTAGTCTCTTTCAGTTTCTCTTCCACTCTCTTTCGGGAAGTAATATTTCTGTTTGATACCCTATGCCCAATATATTTACCTTTAAAATCATATACAGATTGACATGAATGATCTATCCAAATAATTTGATTATCCTTAGTAACAATTCTGAATTCAAGAGGGTCAACATCATTCCCTAATAATGCCTCTGTTTCATGTTCAATGAATAATTTCTTATCCTCTTCATAAATAATTTCATCTATTAATTCGGGTTGGTCATAAAACTCATGTTCAGCAAAGCCAGTAATAATTCTGCAAGAAGGAGAGATAAAATTTATTTTTTTATTAGGGGATATCCAGTACTCCCAATCCTTAGTATAATTAGCAACTGTTTTAAAACGTAATTCACTATCAATTATCGATTGCTGGTCCGAAAATCGTTTTCTTAGGAAGTAATAGAGTATAATTCCAAATATAACAAAAGTACCTATTATCATTATTTTTTGATAGAATCCATGTGAATAAACTGAAGGGATTATAATATCACCTAATTCATCATTAGAAAAAAACCAATAATTGATTAAGGAATCTAAAATTGAAATTATTAATGCTATTAAAAATGAAAAGAGTAGGAAAAAACGAAGATTAAGGAATTTATTTTTCTTGCTTATTTTGTTGTTACGAATCATATAATTCTCTTAAAAAACCAATTTTTAGTATAAAAATATGCCATCAGTTTTATTTTTGAATAAAAAATGAGTCAACTTAAAAAAGCTTATATCTGTCATTACGAGGCGTACTTTGCCGAAGTAATCTGTCGATTTTGAGTTGAATTCTGAAGATTGCTTCGGGGAAAAACTCCTCGCAATGACAAGATTGACCTTTTAATGGTGGACTCAAAAATAGTTCTTTTCATTATCTCAATAACTTTCAGGTCTATGTTGTTCACCATGGCATTCTAAATAACATCTTCCTCTATAACTCCCTAAATCTTCAAATTCTAATCGTCCATTATACGGAGTAACAACTGACAAATCAAAATTTATTAAGTGTGTATTATTTGTGCTGTTACCTTGAGAGCTGCTAATACCATGCGGATCGTGGCAGGCATTACATGAAATATCCTCGCCAACAATATGCTTTCGGTGAACCCTTTTCGCAAATTTTCCCATACCATTAATTATCTGATTTCTATCGTGACATTGATAACAGAGTTCGTAATTTTGATACGATTCTGCAGAACCACTTACTCGTTTATAATCATACTTTAATATTTGCGGATAAATTGAACCATGCGGTCCTTTCGGAGAGCCAGTGCCATTGCTGGCATGGCAATCAGTACAATAAATGATGCTCGTTTCTGTATATGGTGAAAGAAGACTTTTAACATTTGTATTTACACCAGCAGCCTCAATGGGGTGGTAAGATGGATTGTTCACATCAAACTCGAGCCGTACATTATCTTGCTCAATCTGGCGTGATGTAGGACTTCCAGGTTTGTCGGGGCTATCGGCATGGCATTTATAGCAGAGTTCGTACTGATTTTGAATTGGTTCAATATTATTTCCGGTTGTGTTTATACCTTTTACTCCACTTATTTGACCAGATGCAAATGGCGGAGATGCAGCGGTGCTGCTTGATTGATGCGGATTATGGCAATCCTGACATTCCACATGCTTAGTTGTTACAACTCCTGTTTCACTTAGATCGTGTAACTGGTCGTACAGATAAACATTATGGGAGTAAGGCTTTACCAATTCACTCTGAATATCTTCGGTGGCTACATTTCCATTATGACATACGATACAATTATCTTCATCATTGTTATAGTTTAACAGACGCTGGCTGCTAGAAGCATTATGGGGTGTATGACAATTTTCACATCCATTTTCAGCTACTGTAGTATAGTTAAGACCCAACCATGGATTAACTCCACTTCCGTTCCAAGTAGCAGTAGAATTTTGATGACTTGAAATATCCCAATCTGTTTTATCGTGGCATGAAATACACAAGGTTGAATATCGAGTATCTTCCACTAAAAAATTAGTGAAATCATTCTGGTGCGGATCGTGGCAGCTAATACATTCTAAATTTCCATTCTCTAATGTTATGCTTTGCGGAAGAGAAGATGGATCATTCAATTCACCATCACTCATTGCTAATGCAGAATTATATAGAAACGAAATTGGATGATCGTCCGAAAGATCAGTAGATAAATTAGATTCCCCTGTAGGCATAGTGGTTATTCCAGAGTTGAACCCAATATCGGATGTTCTGCTCATAACCGAGCCTAAAGCTATTGTACCGTCATGGCACGATAAACATAAAATTGAAGATCCACTTGGCTGCCCAAATGTGGCTTCAGCTGTTGAACTATTATATAATGTATAACTAACTCCCGGGTCATTTTTATTCCAAAGTGGTGCTCGAGGATTACTATTGTGAGGTGTATGGCAAAATATACACAACTCCGTTTCGCTTGTAGCTTTAACACTTCCAGGACCAGACGCGGACAAATTGTGAACTGTTGTAGCAAGGCTTTGTCCATTAACAGAAATGTTTAACACAAAAAAAATAGAGACCAAAAGTATTACACTATTTTTACTTATCATCAATTAACCTAAAAATTTGAATTCTGGAATTGTAAGAATCAGCAATAAATATATTGTTATCTTCATCAATTGTTATGCCAATTGGCATCCAGAATCTTGAATTGAGTTGTCCCATTCCTCCAAAATTATAGAGGAAATTTCCATCAGAATTAAAAACCTGAACTGTATGAAATAATGCATCAACAATAAATAGATGACCATAGGAATCTACAGTTATCCCTTTTGGACGGTTAAAATATCCGCTTGCATCACCAGCTTCACCAAACGATTTAATAAAACTTCCATCTTTATCAAAAACCTGAACTCGAAAATTTAATCCGTCAACTACAAAAAGAGTACCCTTTTTATCAACAGTTAGAAATGTAGGAAAGTTAAACTCTCCATCTCTATGACCGCGCTTTCCAATAGATCTTTGAAATTCTCCATCTTCGTTAAAAACCAATATTCTATGGTTCGCTGTTTCAGTAACATAAATTAATCTATTTATTGCATCATAGAATATTCCGGTAGTATTTTCCAATTTTTGAGAAGTAGAAAATACCTTTAGATCTTCTTCAATAAAATTATATATAAAAATTTTGGAGAGTTTTGAATCTGTAAAAAGCAGACTTCCCTCTTTGAATTTGCAGACTCCGACCAACGATGGAAAAGTTTTATATTCCTCATTTTGAATAATTTCAAACCCATCATTTGAAACTAATATTGGAGTAAATCTTCCCTGGTCTAAAATAAAGTACGTATCAATACCCAAGCTAATTAGATTGAATGGTTTTATAAGTTTTTCTTCTGTTGCCCCAGCAACTAAATTTATTAACTTTGAAAAGACTCCTTCCTCAGTTTTTATTTCGTTTTCACTCGTAAAATTTTTTGTCCATTCTATTGAAAATTGACTTCCCTCGTTATTTTGTGCGGGTAAAGTTACAAACAACAAATTTGTTAGTAGTACGATATATAATATTATTCTATCCATTATCCTATTAAATATGAGATACACATCTTATTACACTAAAACTAATTGTTTTAAATTTAGAAAGCAATTTATTTTATGAGATATTTGAAATGATATTATAACTTATGAAGGCAATCTGCAGATATCAGATTTAAAACAAAAGCAAACACCTGCCTGTCCCGTGCTTTTTGCAGGAAGATTTTATTGAAATCAAAAATCTTAACAAACTGCTCCTACCTGTCCAGCTTATCAAGAGTTTTTGTCGGTAAGTTTTTTTTGGGGATACTCTTCCCGCGGATAAAGTGATTATTACAAAAACAACCTTGTCTGTAGGACTCCTTTAGAGAAGGTCAACAATGCTATCCAATATATTATTTATGTAAAAAGTAATTACACAAACCACTATAAAATATTGATGACCTTCAAGGTGGGGTGTAATAAATCAACGTTATTCATTTTTTATTTCACCCCACTTTTATAAAAACTTCTCTAAGTGAGTCCTTCGGACAAGCCTTCTTTTTAATGATTTTTAAGTACATTGTGCCGTGCCGACCTGTTCCGCTTCCTTTTGCGGAATGGCACTTATCTCTTCTACTATTCTTTTCTATTTACCATAATTTCGTGCCTCTGGCACTAAAAGAAATATTAGCTCCATAGGAGCGACATTATGGTAACAATCCATAAAAGTAATTAAAATGAAGTCCCAGAGGGACGACACTAAACAAATTTAATTCAATTCTGGAACGTAGAATAAAAATACAAAACTAAGTATTTATTACACACCACCTTCAAGGTTAGATTTGAATATTGGCACTTGGGTAATTATTCCTTATTTATTTAGTTATTGTAATCGAATAAATTCATTATTCAGAACTTCAAAAACTTCTTTAACGTGTTTTTCTTCTGTTCTAATTCCGGATATAACTACACGAATTGTGAATTTACCATTTAATATTGTATGTGAAAGATACGATTCACCAGTAGCATTAATATTGTTCATCAATGTTTTATTAAATAAATTTAATTCATTTTCTGATTGAATCTTTTTTGGAACTCCTCTAAAACAGATTGTGCTTAGTGGAGTTGGAGCAAGAAGTTCAAAAAATGGACTTTCTTCAATCCACTTGCTGAATAATTTTCCAAGTCGTAAATGTTCTCTAATAATTTCAATTAATCCATCTGTTCCATAGTGACGAATAACAAACCAAAGTTTTAGCGAACGAAATCTACGCCCAAGTTGAATTCCATAATCCATATAGTTTACAACTTCATTATCTTCATCTGTCTTTAAATAATCTGGGATAATTGAAAATGCTTGTTTTAGAATTCCTTTATGCTTTGTATATAGAACTGAAATGTCTATCGGCATAAACATCCACTTGTGCGGATTGAGTAGGAACGAATCTGCTTCTTCAACTCCATCAAGTATATATTGCATCTCTGGTACAACAGCAGCAACACCAGCGTGTGCGGCATCAACGTGCAGCCAAATATTTTCTGATTTACAAATAGAAGCAATTTCTTTAACTGGGTCTATACTTGTTGTAGAAGTAGTTCCAATAGTTGCAACAACGCAGAATGGTTTCCATCCATTTGCTTTATCCTCAGCAATTGCTTTCTCTAATTCTATGGGAATCATTTTAAAATATTCATCAACCGGAATTTTTCGCACACCTTCTAATCCAATACCCGCAACAATTGCACCCTTTTCAACAGAAGAGTGAGCTTGCTCAGAAGTATAAAGTCTAAGTCGTGGTTTATTCTGCAAACCACCAAAACCTTTTTCACGAATTGAATAATCTTCTAAACTCTCGCGAGCAGCAACAATAGCATGCATAGTACCTGTTGAGGCAAGGTCGTAAATAATTCCCCAAAAGCTTTTACTTAAGCCCAACATCTCTCTTAACCAGCCAAGAGTAACCTCTTCTAATTCTGCTGATGCTGGATTCGTTTTCCAAAGCATTCCATTTGTATTGAATGCGGCACTAATCAGTTCGGCAAATATTCCAGGGTCGCTTGATGTTGCATTAAAATACGCCATAAATTTGGGATGATTCCAATGGGTAACTCCTGGCAAAATTATTTCATCTAAATCAGAAATAATCTGTTCATAACTTTCGCTCTTTTGTGGAGGCTTGGAAGGAAGTTTCTCTTTAATTTCACCAGGCTTTATATTTGGCAGAACGGGATACCCCTCTATTTCATTAAAATATTTTTCAACCCAATCAATAAATAGTTTACCATTTTCTTTAATATTTTTACTTGTATTCTCTTTCATAAATCTTGTTTTTAAAACCCCATCTTTTTACTACTCGGTTTTTCTTCTAAAACTAACTCTCTAATTGTATTGAATATAATTTTTATTTTCTCTTCTTGAGAACTTAATCTTTCATTAGTTATTTTCTCAAGTTCATTTAGTTTATTTGAGATATTTTGATTCGATTCCAAAGTCTCCCTAATTTTAACAAATGCTCTCATTATTGCAATATTAACCTCTATTGCCTGAGGACTTTTCAAGACACTTGAAAGCATCGCCACACCCTGCTCAGTAAAAGCAAATGGCAAATATTTTGAATGCTTACCCCTCTTTAAGGTCACATTTTGTGACCTTAAAGAATCAAACTCATTTTTTGTAATTTCTATTAAAAAATCATCAGGGAACCGTTCAATATTTCTTCGAACAGCTTGTTTTAAAACTCTAGTTTCAACTCCATATAGTTTAGCTAAATCAGAGTCCAGAATAATTTTCTTCTTTCTAACTAAATGAATTGAGTATATAATTTTCTCAAATGGAATAATCGATGTTCTACTTTTCATTAAAAGCTTTTATTTTAAGTTCTTTAACCAATTAATAATTTCTGTTGTTAATTTAATTCGTGAAGATGAAAATGAATGCCCACTTTTATAAACTTCACTCTTAAATTTAGCTCCAACTTGTTTTAACCCTTCAACCATAGGGTGATGATGAATTTCAAGCGGTGCAACATAGTCGTACTCTGCACCTACAAGCAAAATGTTTTTCTTTTTTAATTCCGGAATAAGTTTTAAAAGATTCCATTCATCTTTGTTCAGTAGCATTTCGTTGTAAATTTTTTCTCCACTAGTTCCTTTCAGCAGCATAGCTCCTTGCGATAGTTCATCCATTGTTACATCCAAAAACTGCGGATTCTGTATAATATAATCTGTAAAAAATCCAAAATTAAAACCAGAGAGGGAAGCTATATTCTTAATCTGAGGATATTTTATTGATGTAAGAAATGCAAGAAATGCACCAAAGCTATGACCAATTAAAATGATATTGGTAGCATCAATGTTAAGCGAACTTGCAACATCAGGCTTATTTATATAGTCAATTGCTGAATAGAGATCTTCCAAAGAATTAGAGATTGAAAAATCACCTTCACTTCCCCACGAGCCGCGGTAGTGAAATATAATTACATTAAAACCAAATCGTTTAATTGCATGTGCAATATCAGAATTTTTTTCATTTCCAGGAAAACCATGTAATAAAAATACAATTGGTTTTCTCTCCGTTCCAGAAACTTTAAATAAAGTTCCAATTAACTTTTTACCTTTACTCTGAAAAATAATTGGCTGCATAGATTCTAGATTCTCTTTCCCAATGGTAGGATTATCTTCTATTACCGGATTAAATTTAGTCATGGTTTTCTTTCAATAATTAAAATTAACTCCAAAATAATAAAGAGATTTCATAATAAACAGTACTATAGTAATTTGATACAGAACAGATTAATAACCTATGGTACAATAATATTGGAATAATCACTGATGTAATCTAACACTTTTTTGATATGACTCACTCTTTAAGTATTTTTGCATCTTAATTTTTAGTCATTAAAACGAAATAGTAAACATGAGAATTAGTAAATCATTTATACCAACCTTGAAGGAAGTTCCCGCTGATGCTGTAATTCCAAGCCACATATTGATGTTGCGGAGTGGAATGATTAGAATGTTATCTGCTGGCATATACTCTTTTTTACCACTTGGTTACAAAGTAATTAAAAAAATATCAGAAATTATAAATGAAGAAATGACCGCTATTGGCGGACAGGAATTTCACTTACCTGCATTAAACCCGCGTGAAATATGGGACGAGACGGGTCGCATTGAAGATTTTGGCGACACAATGTTTCATCTCAAAAACAGAGATTATGTTTTAGCCCCAACTCACGAAGAGGTTATGACGTTTCATGCCAAGGGTGCAATGAAATCGTACAAAGATATGCCTCAAATTTGGTATCAGATTCAAACCAAATTTAGAAATGAAGCACGCCCACGCAGCGGAATAATTCGTGGTCGTCAATTTTTAATGAAAGATGCATATTCGTTCGATTCAAGTTGGGAGGGTTTGGATGAATCATATACCAAGCATTATCAGGCTTATCAAAATATTTTTGATAGATGCGGAATTAAATATTTTGTAGTTGGTGCATCCAGTGGAGCAATGGGCGGCAGCAAATCGGAAGAATTCATGGTGAAATCGGATGCAGGTGAAGATACTGTTGCCTATTGCAATAGCTGCGGATACGCTGCCAATGTTGAGGTTGCTCAATCTGTGGTTGAACCAAATGAGCGGAGTAGTGAAAGCAAAGAGGTTTATGAAATTTCAACTCCAAATATTCATAGCATTGATGAGCTTTGTGAATTTTTAAAGATTGATGAAAGGGAGACGGCGAAATCGAGAGTTTATATTTTTGATGAGAAACCAATTCTCGTTTTAATGTCTGGCAATGATGAAGTAAACGGAACAAAACTTGAATCAATTCTTGGTGGCGAAGTTCGTCCCGCACACCCGGAGGAACTTGTTGAAATAACTGGAGCAGAGGCTGGCTCTATTGGACCTATCGGATTTAAAGAGAGAATTCTGGCAGACAACAGACTAAAGGATGGAAATAATCTTTATAGTGGTGCAAACAAAACCGATTACCACATTGGTGGAATTGACTTAAAACGTGATGTTGAAAAGATTGAATATTTTGATTTGCGAACTATTGAAAGCGGTGAGGAGTGTGCCCGCTGCGGTGAACCTCTGGATGTATTTAAAGCAATTGAACTTGGTCATATTTTCAAACTTGGCACTAAGTATTCCGAAGCAATGGGTGCAACTTTCTTGAATGAAAATGGTAAGGCTAACCCAATAATAATGGGAAGTTACGGCATTGGCGTTGATCGCGTACTTGCCTGCTTTATTGAACAGAATTATGATGAGAAAGGTATTCTTTGGAAAGGTCCATTAAAACCATTTGATATCCAACTACTCGGTTTGAATATGAAGAAAGAGATTGTTATAAATGAAAGTAATGAAGTTTATGAGCTGTTAAAAAGTGAAGGCTACGATGTTCTCTTTGATGATAGACGAGATGCACAAGCTGGTTTTAAATTTAATGATGCCGAGTTAATTGGCATTCCGCTGCAAGTTATAATTGGTGAAAAGAATGTTAAAGAAGGTTTGATAGAAATTAAAAATCGTATAACTGGTGAAAGACTTATAATTGGCAAACATCTTCTCTTAGATCAATTAAAGGAAATAGGTTAGTTGCAAATTAATTGTTGCATTGTTCAATTGTTACATTGCTATTTTCGACAACAATTGAATAGTATAGCAATAGAGAAATAATAATTATAAAATAACAACTAAGTTTAATTAATTGTCAAAACACAAACTCTACATAGTATCGACCCCTATTGGTAATTACGATGATATTACTCTGAGAGCCTTGAAAACATTGAAGGAAGTGGATATAGTTATTTGTGAAGAATATAAACCAGCTCGGAGATTACTTTCACACTACGGAATTACAAAAGAACTTATTTCACTTAATGAACATAACGAAAGTGAATTTACATCGGAAGTAATTTCAGAAATTATTTCAGGAAAAACTGCTGCATTAATTTCAGATTCTGGGACTCCACTTTTTTCTGACCCTGGAGTGATACTTGTTAAAGAAGCAATTGAAAAAGAGATTCAAATAATTCCTATACCAGGAGCAAGTTCCCTCCTCTCTGCCCTTGTTGGCTCTGGTTTTGATTTAAATAACTTTTACTATTACGGATGGCTTTCACCCAAAAAAGATATTAGACGTTCTCAACTTCAAAAATTAAAAACTCTGAACGAATTAATTGTAATCTTAGAAACACCATACAGGTTACAGGCATTGCTCTCGGATATTGAAAAAACATTTGGAAAAAATCAGTTTGTTGTTGTTGCATTTAAGCTAACACAAGATGGAGAGAAATTCTTTAGAGGCACTGTTAATTCAATTATTAAAATCACTTCTTCAAAAGAAAAATTAAAAGGTGAGTTTGTACTTCTACTGGATAATAGAGATGTGAAAAGAGGGAAAAACAGAAGCACCCTTTAAGTGTGGATAGTATATCCACTTGTAAAAAGGGATTATTTTACTTACAATTAAAGGCTGAGTTCTAATTAACACAGCAAATAATGTCGTGCCGATGGTACTTTTACATCAATCTTGTTTTGATATTACCATAATATCACTCCTCTGGAGTTCTTAGTATCGTAGATACGAAATTATGGTAAATAAAAATCTAAGCAAAAAACAAGTGCCGTAGGCACGATATTATGCTGTTGTAATATTGCTGTCATAATTAGAACTTAGCCCAATTAAATAAATAAAAAATAGATATAATGAGGAAATTATGTTAAAAGTATTAGATGTGGACTTAACTCCAAATCCACAAGCATTAAAATTTGTTTTAAACGAAAAATTATTAAATATAGAAACTAGAAGTTTTAAGAGTAGTGAAGAAGCAGAAAACGATCCATTTGCAAAACAAATTTTTGAATTGGAAGGAGTTGTTTCAGTTTTTTATATGGATAAATTTGTAACAATTGAAAAAGAGCCAACTATAAGTTGGAGTAATATTCAAAAACCTTTTGCTGAAATAGTTAAGGCTTTAGATATATCAAAACTTCCTGAAGAAAAAATAGTTGAAGGGAAATCTGATGATGATACAGCAGTGCTAAAAAAGATAAATGAAATAATAGATATCCGTATTAAGCCCGCCCTTGCTGGAGATGGCGGTGGTTTAGAAGTACTTGGACTTGAGGATAACACTTTAACCATCAGATACCAAGGTGCTTGCGGTACTTGCCCAAGTGCAATACGAGGTACACTTGTTGCAATAGAAAATTTACTTCGCAGAGAAGTTAATGAAGAAATTTGTGTGGTTTCAGGCTAAAATTATTTAAGTCTCTATTGCTGAATTGTGATTTTTTTTGAAAAACCCTATTTTCGCACTACTGTCGTGTCAATGTTATAATATCGTATAAAACCTTCAAGGTTAGAAGAATTTGTAAAATTTATTTCAAATGAAATTATTGTACAATACAAGTTTTATGTAAGATTTTAACCTTGAAGGTTTGGTCAAGAATTTTTATTGCTACCGTCGTTTTATTATTGACTTGACACTACGCTACTGTGTTCAACAGACTTTTGTTCAAGTATCTCATCTAACTCATCTTCATAAAAGAATTTTTTCTCTCCAAAAGCTGGAGTTAATTGTTCGAGCCAAGTTGAAGTCTCATCATACTTTGCAAAGAACGGCTGCTTAACCCAATTGGGATTACGTGCTTGCAGCATACTTAGAACAAAAACTTTTTCGCCGTTTATTTTTGTTACTCCTTCTATTACAACCTTACCCGGAGTAGCCGACATTACTGGACCGCGTGCTGTTCTTTGCAATCCGGAAATTTGTTGAAACGCCTCTTTATATATTTCAAATGTACGAGATAGTGGAATATTAAAATATTCTTTTGCACCGGTTTCTCTCTCAACAAACATATAATATGGAATCATTCCTAAGTTAACTTGCTTACGCCACATATTTGCCCACACATCAGCAGAATCATTAATATGCCTTACTACTGGAGCTTGTGTTCTAATCTTTACACCAACATTTTTTAAGCGTCTAACAGCTTTGCGAAGTACTTCTGTCTCTAATTCTCTTCCATGATTTACATGAGCCATAAATGCGAGATGTTTTCCTGCATTCATTATTTTTTCAAAAAGATTTAAAATTCCATCTGCATCGTTATCAGTAACATATCGATAGGGCCAAAATGAAAGGGACTTTGTACCAATTCTAATATTTTTAATATGTTCAAACTCTGGTTGAAGTAAAGGGAGTAAGTAAGTTTCCAGTTTCTGAAGAGACATTACCATTGGGTCTCCACCAGTAAAAAGCACATCACTTACCTCAGTATGAGACTTTAAATACTCTTGAAATCTGTTTGATTCATCAGTAGAAAATTTTAAATCGTTATCTCCAATAAACTGTGCCCAGCGGAAACAGAATGTACAAAATGAATGACAAGTTTGCCCAGCTGATGGGAAAACCAAAGCTGTCTCTTTATATTTGTGCTGAATACCCCGAACAATAAAATTATCCATAACTGGAACATTTGCAGTCATTTGTCCGGCTGGATGCGGATTTAAACCATTTCTGATTTTTTTAGCAACTACTCTAATTTCTTCTTTTGATGCGTTTGCCTTAATAACCTCAGCCATTTCATTATACTGAGTTTTGCTGAGCATTCCAGCTTGCATAAAAGAGAGTTGAAAAATTGGATCATCCGGAATATTATTCCAATCAATTAACTCTTCTACTACATAATTATTTGTTCTAAAAGGTAGAACATTAGCAACAACTTTAATTTCAAAAATTTGTTCATCGGATAAATTCTGCTTCAACAATTGCATTGTTGAAATATCTCGCAAACCGTAAAATTTAATTTTCTTTGGTAAAATCATTAAACATGTATCCTCTGTGAAAAAAATTCTTATTGCAATGCTGGTTTAGATAGAATGGTTTTGTAAGAAAAAAAGCAGTGGATTTTTTACCGCTTTATTTTAATGTAGTAACTTGACTTGCATCATCTAACTTTACAAATCTTTCGTTGAATTTGTAACTTCCACTCTCTGTTTTAATTGTTTTAACAAATTTTACAGTTATTTTAGTTGCTTTACTTTTACCTTTTGCTTTATCAGCAAATGTCTGTGTTTTAGCCATCGTTATCTCCTAAATATTTAGATTACAAAGATAGAAAATATTCTGCAATATTTAAAGAGATGAATTCTTCGATTCTTCGGCTACATTTTATTATGATGTGCTGGAAAAGTAAGATGTAGCAAATTCTTCAAAAACTAATTAAGTGTAGTAAATACTTCCTTATTTCAGCAATAATAATTTCTTAGTTGTAACAAAATTTCCAGCCCACCTAGTTGGATAAACTTGTAATCGGTAAAAATAAAGCCCGCTTGTCATATTGGAAGCATCAAACTTAACAGAGTAATTTCCAGATGTTTGATATTTATTTACTAGCACAGCTACTTCCCTTCCTATAATATCATATACTTTGAGTGTCACATTAAAATTGTTATTTCGAACGGAGAGAGGAATCGCAGAAGATTCCTCATCCCTCTGGGGCTTCGGGATGACACTATTTGTTGGAATAGAGTATCTTATTGTTGTACTTGGGTTAAACGGGTTTGGGTAGTTCTGCTCTAATCTAAATTCATTAATTATATTATTAGATTCCTTAACATCTACAGGAGTTGCTTTGAATATTGTAATTACTCCCAAATGGTCAGAATAATATTTACCTGGTGCATATGTTTCATCCATTGTAACATAGGAATCTTTAATATTAAACTGACTATTATTTTTGAGGAATATATAATCAATTCTACTATTTAATGAATTTGCTTGAACTGTGTAACCTGGGTCCCCAAAAGGATGTACCTTAAAAAACGAATCATAATAAAAAGAATCTGTTCCATTACTTGTAAGTTTTTTAATCGGTCTATCTGTTGGGATTGAATTAAAATCTCCAACTAAAATGGAAGCTACTCCTTTGTTGTTACTCTCCTGTTCAGCTATGTATGGAATAATTGCATCTACTTGCTGATTTCGAAATGTTTCTAAACTATATGAGAGATGAGTAGAGAAGAAATTAACTTTCCCGATTGGAGTATCAATATAATTCCATACTACCTTTCGTGGAAACGTACCTTGTGGAAGTGATTTATATCCTTTATTAATAACTGGGTATTTCGTAATTATCCCAATAAACTCGCTGTATTGGCTATCCCACGAAAGGTGTGTAAAACTATAGAAGCAATTATAAGTTATCCCAAAATATGCAGAGAGTGAATCTGCAATAATTTTAGCTTGATTAGTTGTGGCATCAGATAATGTTTCATTAATTTCTTGCAAACCTATTATATCAGGATTTAGAACTTTAAGTTTCTTGATAATTTCTAGTAATCGTATCTCTGATTCTGTTCCAGGCTTCATTCCTTGAATATTATACGACAATATTTTAAGGGAATCTTGTGCATTTAAAATATTTGAAAATATTATGAGAGTTAACAATAATACCTTTACGATATTATTTCTTTGCATATTCAAATTAAAAACCTTTCTATTTTAGTAAAACCTCTCCGCCGTAGCTTTTTTTAACGAAGGAGTATCATTTTTTTGCTTTCTATAAAACTTCCACTTTGCAGATTATAAAAATAAAGTCCACTTGTCAGATTAGTAGCATCAAACTTTACTGAATAATTACCTGGCAATTGTTCACTATCAATAAGTGTAGCAACCTTCTTTCCAAGAATATCGTATATTATTAATTTTACGTTTCTTAACCCCGCATAGGAGTGGGACAACGTCTCTACAGGTATTGAATAACTAATTGTTGTACTAGGGTTAAATGGATTAGGATAATTTTGAGCAAGATTAAATTCTAAAACAATTTCGGATGATTCTTTTTTTTCAATATCAGAGATTAAATAAAAAAAATTAACCGCTTCACTCATGAAATCATTCCTAACAGCTTCTGGATATATTGTTTCAAATGGAAATCCAAGAGCAAGAATTTTACCAGGTATTGAACCATTTAGGAATAATCCTTCAAATAATATTCCAGCAAATCCATTTTGAATATCCAAAGCCGAATATTGAATAAATCCAACAGCATCTCCTTTTGGATATACAACATCAGGATATTTTACATTGTAAGTTCCATGTGTCCCATTATCAAAATTAAATTGACTTAAATCAGTAATGAAATCATTTGGAACTAAATGAACGTTATAATAAGTTCCAGGTTGGCTAAATGGTGCATCAGCCAAGTATTCCATTTTTAGATAATTCCAGATAAAATATTTATCCGTTGAACTTCCTTTATAATCAAGATCCCAAGCAATTTCAGCACCAGAAACCAAAAGATTGCCACCTCTTTTTAGGTAATCTGAAATTAGAGATTGTTCATCTAAGTTAAATGATTCGTCAACTGTACTCTCTTCACCCAAAATATAATCCACCAAAAAATAGTCGTCCAAACTAATAATTCCATCCAAAATTGCTTCATTTGTGGCAGAGTTAAAATGCTTTCCGTTTGCTTTAAGTGCAGATGCATGTTGCTGAACAAAATTATATGTATTTCCCTTTGATGCTCTATCAAATCCGTTAACAATAAGAACATCCAAATCTTTGTTTGATGAAGGAACACATGCTAATACTTCTGAATATGGCGAATCCCCTTTTTGATTAGTAGCTTTTAACTTAATGAAATAAGTTGAGTCATTATTTAGTTCTGTAATAATTAAGCTATCATAATTGGCAATTGTTGACTCACTAAAAGTTAATCCATCGCTACTTAAAAATACTTTATATGATTCAACCACAGAATCTTGCTTCATAACCACTTTTAGTTTATCTGAATCATGGTTAATTATACCAAACGACTTTGGTTTTTCAGGTGCACCAGAGTATTCCAAATAAGTTGGTCGTTCCATTACACCATTTTCGTTACTTAAAATTTTATATAAAATCTCATCTGTAACTATTTCCTTAAAATCTGTAACCACAGAATCTATTAATATTTGTGAATTTATTAAACGAATTCCATGACTATAATCAATGTAAGTATTAATGTGACCATTATAAATTGGCTGAATCGGATTTCCATTTAGTTGATGCCATCCATATATGACAACATGATGTGTTCGTGCCGGATCGGTAATTCTATTACTTATTATAATATCCTTTTTTGTGCCTCCTACTAACTGACCCAATGTTGCACCAACAGCTGAAAGTTGATTTTCAATATCTTTATTATGCTCAATAAATTTTGAAACAAGAACACTTTGATTACTCCATGGATATGTAACCGGTTTAAGTTTTACTTCACAATTAATGTAAATATTATCAACCAATTTACTTGTAGGCATTGTTGCTCCAAAAATATCGGCAATCTTTTGAGCCGTAATTGGTCCCATGGGAATCCTACAAAAATCATCATCAGAGCCAACCGCCAAATAATCTGGCATAACCTCGTAAATAACAGAATGGCTTACACCATTTGCATCTACAAAATATGATTCAATTTTAGTTAAACTTCGTAAAAAATTAGGGATATTACCTGCTGATATCTCTTCAAATATTCTATCCTCTCTTGCCTGAATGCTTAGAGTTTTAATGCTTTCCATAAACTGTGAGCCGCTTATAGCATCAACCGGACGTGGAGGAATTGTTAATTGCTGTTGAGATGATACATCACTTGAGCAAATTAGAAAAGCAATAAAGAATAGAAGAAGTTGAAAAATTCTTTTCATTTTGTTCCTTAAAATAAAAGACTTATTTGAAATATAAAACTAAGAAAACCAACCGCATAAAAAAAGTCCAATTCTTTTTACGAATTGGACTTTCAATTTTGGATAAATCTTACTCTCTATTTCAGCAGCATCCCGCTAACAAACGGGATTGTCCTAAAATAAATATCCCGCAAGCGGGACTTTATTTAAGCAGTAATAATTTTTTAGTTGCAGAAAAACTTCCGGATTTTAATTGGTAAAAATAAACTCCACTTGTTAATCCGCCATTGGTGGTAAATTGAACTTCGTAATTACCTGGCATTTGTTCTTTGTTCACAAGGGTTGCTACTTCACGTCCAAGAATGTCGTAAACTTTAAGAGTTACTAACCCACCCCCAACCCCTCCCAAGAGGGGAGTTTGTGGCGACACGCCACGGCGTGTTTCTACAACTGGTATGGAATATTTTATTGTTGTACTTGGATTGAAAGGATTTGGATAATTCTGTGAAAGTGAAAATGTTTCCGGTAATTCACTCTTTTCATTTACACTTACAACTGCATCAAACCATAACAATGCTTGAACTTGTGGTGCTTCGTAAGTAAATCCGTACCACCAATATTCTCCATCCAGATTTGAGCTAAGGGATAATGGATCGAATGCTAAAAATGCAACTTTATTACCTGTTGTTAGAGTTCTATGTCCACCAATGTTATAAATATTGCCATCAATACCTATTCCAGTCATATCAACTTCAACTCCATCTGTAAATTCAACACCATCTAACCAATTATCAGCACCAACTTCATGAGTAGGGTTGTATTGAATTGATGATGTCCAGCCACTATCTGCCGAGACTTGTTTATGCAATGTAAATAACTCACCACCTAATAAAGAACCCTCTACTGCATTTACATCTGATGGCAATTGCTGATCGCCAGAACCTGCATAATTAATATCCGAGTGATATACATTTATACCCATTATATCTTTTGCGAAATCGCCATCCGGAATATCCAGAGTTCCAGGCCATCCATACTGAGCACCTAACCACTCATCACCAGCTAAAAGATAGTTTCTATTTCCATCTCCTGCTAACCATGCTCTAATAACATCATTATTAATTGAAGCAGGTCCGAATGTAGTTATTTCAATAATATTGTCATAGTTATTAACCAACTCTTCAGTTAACGCTCCAAATGCCCAAACATCATGGTTCCAATCTAAAGCAGCATACATTGGATTACCATATGGGTAATTTCCCGAACCAAAATAATAGCTCTGTGGATATTGAGAAACACCTTCTGGTCCATTAAATAGTAATAGTGCATTATTGTTTTCTACTTTAAAAATGTGGTAAGTTACATCTCTTGCCCATCTAGAATAATAACCTTGAATATCTGTAGCTTCAACAGAATAAGTAACAACTGTGCCTGGTGTCTGTCCTGGTATATAAGCGGAATAAACCTCACCATTTGCAGTCATTGCAATAGTATCCATATTACTTCCATCAATAGAATAAAGTAAATTTACCCAAGCAGTATTTGATTCTCCACTCGGACTATCATCCAAAATTGTAACTTCTACACGTCTTGCTTCTGTTGATACAGTAGTTTGTAATATTGTTACGTCACTAATAAAAATATATGGACATGAGACAATCTCAACAGCAACAGCAAAATCCCAAGTGTACATTCGTACCCACCAACCAGGTTCATCTGAAGAGAACCTACCATTTTCATAATATTTCCACCCAGGATAACCTATAGTATTATCAGACCAGAAACCAATTCTATCTCCATCTAAAGTAGTTCCATCATGAGTAGCCACAACAGCAAATACTTCACCTTTTTTCACTTCTACTGTGCCAATTCCAGTTGTAACTAAATCTAACCAATTATAGATTGGCATGCCAAGCTCTGATGCAACAGGGGTAATTGGCAAAATGTAATTATTCAGTAATAAATCATAATTAAATGTATTAGCAGCAGGATCAGCATTATCTGTCCAAGGTGGTAAAAAATTACTACTATCTTTTGAAATCCAATTACCCGTAGCTTCTTCACCAAAGGGATCAGATTCGTTAAAGCCATCTCCTGAAGAGGGATAATATCCAATCTGTGTAGCTTCATTAAAATTCATCAATTGTTCTTTTGTCCAATTAAGACGAATTAAACGTAATTCAACTGTTGCATTAGCTGTACCCTCATCATCTGAACATGTAAATCCTATTCCTTCAATAGTCATATCATATTCTGCCTCAAACAACATTATCATTACATCTTGACCATTAAATCCAAAATCCACATTAAAAGCACCACCAAGCCTACGGTAAGTTAGTGTGTCATAATCACTACCATCAGCTACGTTAATTGGCTCAACAAAATGGCTCTTTATCTCTTTGCCATCACTTCTAATTAGCTTGGTTTCTCTAATGGCTTCACGCATATCTTTTTTATGATTCAACTTTATTTGCTCTCCATTTGAACGGAGAATCATTCTCTCTTGTGCAGTGAGAGTATTGAAAATGAGGACTATAATTATTAAAGTTATTATTCTCCACATACTGTATCCATTTTTCTGGTTCTTGCATTGTAGAGTATGTACAAGAACACCTCTACAAAAAACAATTATTATTTGATTAAAAGCATTTTACGGCTTGCTACTTGGCTACCGACATTTAATTTATAAAAATATATTCCTGAAGTTAATCCGTCTCCGGCGGAGCCATAGGTGGAAAACTGAACTTCATAATTTCCTGCCTTCTGCTCTTCATTCACAAGTGTAGCTATTTTTCTTCCAAGAATATCATAAATTGTAAGTCTTACTTCTTGCTTCTCACCTCTCACATCTTTCGGTATTTGATACTTTATTGTTGTACTTGGGTTAAAAGGATTTGGATAATTCTGCGAAAGTGAAAATTTCATTTTGTTTAACTCATCATCAACACTTGTAACACACCTTCCATGAACGCTACTGGTCCACAATATAGCTTGAACTTGTGGAGCTTCATGTGTAAATCCGTACCACCAATATTCTCCATCAGGGTCTGAGTTAAGCGATAATGGATCGTATGCTAAGAAAGCAATTATATTTCCTGCAGCAAGGGTTCTATGTCCAGCAATGTTATAAGTATTTCCATCAACACCTATTCCAGTCATATCAACTTCAACATCTGCAATAAATTCAACACCATCCAACCAATTATCAGCACCAACTACATATGTAGGATTGTATTGAATTGATGATGTCCAACCACTATCTGCAGAAACTTGTTTATGCAGTTTGAATAACTTATCACCTAAACGGGAACCTTCTACTGCATTTACATCTGATGGCAATTTTTCATCACCAGCAGTTGCAAAATTAATATCAGGGTAATATACATTTATGCCCATTATATCTTTTGCGAAATCACCATCCGGAATATCTATTGTTTCAGACCATCCATACTGACCGCCAAGCCATTCGTCTCCAGCTACTATATAGTGTCTAAGTGAACATCCAGCCAACCATTCCGCAATAACATCATTATTAATAACAGTAGGACCATTAGTTGTTATCTCAAAAATTATAGAATAATTGTTAACTAATTCCTCACTCAAAGCACCATATGCCCAAACATCATAGTCCCAGTCTAAAGTAGCATATGTTGGATTACCATAAGGATAGTTTCCTCCACCAAAATAATAGCCTTGTGGAAAGGCATTAGTTGTTGTATAACCATTAAATACGAGAAGGTTTCTTTTCTTAGGTTCAAAAATAGAATATTCAATTTCTCTACTTTTATAAATAAACCCAACATTGTCGGTAACTTGTACCCAGTATTTAACATTAGTGCCTGGTGATTGTCCAAGAATATCGGCACAATAGTTTAAATTATCGGATGTTAACATTGGGATAATATTTGTATCAGATTCATCTACAACAAAAACTAACTCAACTTTTACAGAATCAGAACCTCCTAAGCAAACAATATTCATTTCCACTTCTGCACAAACAGTTCTCGGTTCTGTTGATAGTGTAGTGCTTAGTATTGTTGGTTGAATATAAGGTGGTGCACACGATGTAAACTCAACAGCAACAGCAAAATCCCAAGTGTACATTCGCACCCACCAGCCAGGTTCACTTGTAGCAATTCTTCCATTTTCGTAATATTTCCATCCGGGATATCCAATAGTGTTGTCAGACCAGAAACCAATTCTATCTGAGTCTAAAGTTGTACCATTATGTTCTACTACAACAGCAAACATCTCTCCTAGTTTAACAGATGTTGGGAAATCTACTTCAAGCCAATTATAGATTGGATTATCAACATCTGACTCAACTGGCATAATTGGCCAAGTAAAACCTATAGGGGACCATAAATTATAATCAAATGTATTAGCGGCAGGGTCGGCATTATCTGTCCAAGGTGGTAAAGGATTATTACTATCGGTTGAAACCCAATCTCCGGTAGCTTCTTCTCCAAAATAATCAGATTCGTTAAAGCCATCACCAATAGATGGATAGTAACCTATCTCTGTAGGTTGGCTATATTTTTGTAGTTGTTCTTTTGTCCAGTTTAATCTTATTAACCGCATTGAGACTGAAGAATTCTGACCACCATCATCTGAGCAGGTGAACCCTATTGCTTTAATATCCATATCCGCTTGGGCTTCAAACCACATGAACATTACATCTTGACCAAAGAATCCAAAGTTTACATCAAAATTTCCACCTTTATCTCTGTAGCTAATTGTATCATTAACACCATTAATATAGTGCATTTGCGGAAAAACAGATTTGGCGGTTTTACCCTTTAAGTTGGTTAGTTTGGTTTCAGTAATTGCTTCTCTTAAATCTTTTGAATTAGAGATTCTAATTTGCTCTCCATTGGTACGGAGAATCATTCTCTCTTGTGCTGAAAGAAGATTTGTTATAAATAGATAACTTAATAAAACAAATAACATTCTCTTCATGTTAGCCTCATCCCATAATTATTTTACATTTAGAATAATATACAAAAATCTTTTTTGAATATTGTAGTAATAATTATTACTCCATTTTATTCCCTCTGCACTCCCCAGCATTACACTGGGGAACACAATATTGCCTCTTTAGTATATCACCTTTCATCCGAAACCTAAGAGTTATTATAAATTTATTCTATCCTCTTAGACTTATTTCTCTTAGTTCGATGTTCATTATTCCTTGTTCAATATTCATTATTCGATATTATTTTTATCTAACAAGCATCCCGCAAAAAATCGGGATTACTCAAATGCTTTATTTAACAAGCATCATTTTTTTGGTAGTACTATACTGGAGGTACTAACCTTCAAGGTTAACATCAATACAAAATATAATGAAGCTAATAATTTTATATTGAATAAAACATGTTTATTTCTGCAAACCTTGAAGGTTTTAATAATTTTTATGTCCGTTTTACCTAACAAGTAACATTTTTTTAGTAGAACTAAAACGACCAGCAGTAACGGTATAAAAGTATATTCCACTTTTTAATCCCGCAGCATCAAATTTAATTTTGTAATTGCCGGGCTGCTGATTTACATCGATAAGAACCTGAATTAATCTTCCAAGAATATCGTAAACTTTTATTGTTACATGATAGCTTGCCTCCCCTTTTGGCAAGGCATAGCTGATAAATGTTGTAGGATTAAACGGATTAGGATAATTCTGTTCAACCACAAATTCTTCAGGAAGCATTCCATCTCCAGATTCAACAACTGTTAGATCATCTTCCGGGTCAACATAAAATGCGGTGTATTTGGTTAATACTTGAAAACGCAAACTAAGTTCTATTATTTGATTTATTAGCTCATCCGATTCACCATTAATGTCAATTAAATCTAACAGATAATTTATTTTAGATTTAGCCCAAAGTCTTGGAACAAAGCGATAACCAACACTATCGGCAAAGTTTAAAGTTTTAGTAAACTCCACAGATTCTAATCCAATATTTCCTGTAACAGTTATGGGGAAGGTTCCACTATTTGTATACAATCCCATCTCAACAGATTGGCTACCCCAGTATAAATCGGAAAATATTTTTGGATATCTATCCCAATTTTGCAGCCCTCCAAAGTTTATGTTTAAATCGGTAATTAGCGGTTTCGATATTTTTGTAAAATGATTATTAACCAAAATGGAAATGCTATCATCCGAAGTTATGTAAGTTGAGTAACCATGATTTTCATTAGCCAATCTTGTTATTAAATTACGATTTAAATTATCTCCTATGCCGAATGAAAATATTCTAACATTATTTATGTTTTCTTCAGTAACATTATCAATAATTGTTTGAGGGTCTAAGATTCCCACAGTCGGTTTTCCATCAGTTAGAAAAATAAGATTGTTGGAAGTTGAATCGCCATAAGATTGATTGAGTGAACTATCGAGAGCAGCAGAGATATTCGTCATTCCAAGAGCATACATTTGAAACACATAATTATGTGCAGCCTCAATGTTTTCGGGGGTTGCAGAGACTAAGTCTGGTTTGAACTGCTCCACATAAGTTCCGAAAGTAATAATATTAAACCGATCAATTGGGTTTAACAAATCGAGATAGTAATCTAACGATTGCTTTACTTGAGCAATACGCATACCGCCCATGCTGGATGAAACATCAGCAGTAAAGAGAATATCTTTTGGAATTGTCTCCTCCTCCGTTATGCTATCGGGCGGCGTAATCCAGAGTGAGTAGAAACTATCGGTACCCATAGAATCTTCTACTGTTGGAGTGTAAGTTAAAAGACTGAATTGTACTTCGTCTCTAATAGTTTCAAATTTTACTATTAAATCTTTATTAGGATAAAAATTTTCATCACCAAATTCTAAAGTATAATTATAGTCTGATATTTTTACGAGTTGTGTACTCATTGAGTTTTCGTGACTTGGCGATTTAAAATATTTATACGGATTCTGCGATTGTGCATTCATAAAAAAGTGAACCGTCTCAAATGGCTGACTGGATAAGTCCAATGTATTGAGCAAGTATTTATAATTGTTCACTCCAAATTCATAATTAAGCATCTCCACATAAGTAATTTCCGTTCTTACTTCTGTGTTTGCTTCAACCGGAACAATGCTTAACCTAAAAAGATTATCGCCTAAATATTCAAGCAATGCAGGGTCTAACCACTGATTAAGTTTTGAGTTGTAAGCATTTATTGCATCTTGTCTTTCACGTATTTCTGCTTCATATCTTTCTCCATTAAACCAATATACCAGTTTGGTCATCATTGCATTTTCTGGTAACGGAAACATATAAATAGCTTCAACAGACTCGTTCATTTCGTTATAGAATATTTGGTCAACTTTTGTAACCGCAACTTGATCTTGGATATTTACATCAACATCAATCGATTTAATCCACATCTTTTCATATTCTACTGATGAGAATCTTGGTCGTACATAAAGCACACCAGTTGCAAAAATATTTTGATATGAGATAATCACCAGTAATAGCACGGTGAAATAACTAATGTGTAATTTTGTTTTCATTTTTTTGCCTCTCGCTATTATTTGATTAAAACCATTTTTCTACTTTCTATAAAACCAGTTGAAGTATGCAATCTGTAAAAATAAACTCCAGTTGTTAATCCGCCACGGGCGGAGTTTGCTCCGCTACTGGCGGAAAACTGTACTTCGTAATTGCCGGGCTTTTGTTCTTTGTTTACAAGGGTTGCTACTTCACGTCCAAGAATGTCGTAAACTTTTAATGTAACTAACCCACCCCCAACCCCTCCCAAGAGGGGAGTTTGAACCGATGGAATTGAATATTTTATTGTTGTGCTTGGGTTAAAAGGGTTTGGGTAGTTTTGGGAAAGTGAGAATTTTTTGGGGATAGATTCTATCATCTCAACATCAACACGAGTTCCATATTCTTTGCCCTTTATTCTAGCATATTGTAAATACTCTTCATTACTTCCCATTTCCCAAGAATAATTTGCAATAAGTCCTATTCCATTAGCTAATTCATATTCGGTATTTGGAATATATACGAAATTATCTAAATGTTTTACTCTTAATGTTTTGCCGAAAACTTCTTTTTCTCTTATTTCTTTACAATATGTACCATTATTGCCTTCGGAATATCTTGAACTAAGAATTGTATCTTTTTCAGAACATGCCAAACTGTCTATTTTATATTCTCTTTCATTTTCAAATCTAAAAACTGAAGATGTTGAAGAATCAATTCTTTCAAATATTTTCTCCGTGGAAGAATCGTTAAAGTATCCCTTTAGCAAAATCTTATAGGTCTTACCATTATTTAGAATTGTATCCCCAACTACTTCAACCCAGTATGAATACCTATACTCAGTATGATAAGGGTCTGGCCCACTACGAACATCATATTCCCAGTAATTGCCAATATCAAGCGGGTAATACTCAAACGGGTCTTCATCAATGATTTTATCATACCCCACTAACAAAGCCTTCTCCACATAAGTTAGAATTGAATCAATTTGAAAATAAGTTATGATTGAATCAATTTGAAAACCTTCAATCTGCCACGTCTCACTTATTGTTGTTCCATAATCAGAATGATTGAGAACTGTTACATTTAGGCTATCTTTTATTGATTGCACTGAATCTGAATTTGCGGGAAGGAAACCAACACTAAGTCTGCCCCCTAAATATTGAGGCGCATTTATGTAGATGGTATCAACCAAACCGAAATAGTACTTTCCAATTATCATTTGATTCCCCTCATTATTTGGCAAGCCATATTCAACAGGGTCAATTTTCCAACTATATATTTTTGATGAGTGGGGCTTAAACGTAAGGAGTTCCGTAGTAGCCAGACATATTGTGTGTTCCCAAGAATTAAAATCATTAAATGAAAATTCTGCTTGGCAAGTCTGATAATAACTAGCAAAAAACTGAAATGTTGTATCTGCATTATTTGTTACTTTGCAAAATAATTCAATCTGCTCACCATACTGATAACTATCTTTATCAGTATAAACTGAAAGTTCTAATTGTGCAAATAATGTTGAACTTACGAACAGTAGTCCAGTGAGAGTTTTCAGAACACTATTATATAACTTCATTTGTTTCCCTATAAATATTTATACACAAATTAAATATTTCTTATTTAATTAATATCCACCGTGTACCCCGAAAGAAATCGGGACCCCGCAAAAACAACGGGGCAGGCAGGCGGGAGTGTACCAAAATAAATAAACACTCTGTGTACTTTATTTTAGCAGCAGCCCCGCAATCCCGCAACGGGAGCGAGACGCAAAAGACGCGAACGGGACTGTTCTAAAATAAACGCACACTTCGTGTACTTTATTTTAGCAACAGCATTTTGCCTGCAAGGATTCTGTTTCCAAAGTCAACTGTATAGATGTAAACATCTGAAGAGGCTACATCTCCATTCTGCATTAAGCCATCCCATACTACTTCATAGACTCCCTTTCCATTTACAGTTAAGGTTAAAACTCGTACTAATTGACCAATAGAATTATATATTTTAATTGTTACAACATCATAAAATTCTAACCCTACAGAGAAACTAATTTTTGTTGATGGATTAAATGGGTTCGGATAATTTCCTAAAATCGTAAAATCTTCTACAATCAATTCTTCTTCTGTTAACAATGCTTCTTCTTCAACCCCAGCTACTACATCTTCAAAACTTGTAAATTCTGTAATAATTCCATAAGCAAGGCTCAATGTTAAAATCTGCTCTTTTATTGCATCTGCTTCAATAGAATTAGGTGCAAGGCTATAGAATTGCACCATTAAATATTCAATTTTTTGCTTTGCCCAAATCTTTGGCAGAAACTGATATCTCGCTATTGAGCTATCGGAGAGATTTAGTGTGTAATTATATTCAACAGGTTTTCCAAAAGCATTTCCCTTTAATGTAATTATTGTTTCGGATGCTGCTGAGTATCTACCACTGACTATCATTTGTTGTCCTTTATATAAACTTGGTAGAGGATTTGGATAAATCTCTTTTATATTATTTGATGAAAAACTTATCTCTGTATCAAGCAATACCGGACTTTTAATTTTCAAATAAAACTCTGTTATCACTTCTTCTACTTCATCATCATCTAAAAACTCTGATATTCCACTATTCTCATTTGCTAAGCGAGTTAATAGTTGTCTATTCGCTCCAGTACCAATTCCAAAAGTAAATAATGTAATGTCTGTTTCGTTCTCTGCTATTTCTGCTTCTACTAAGTTAAGAATACCATCAGTATCAGTAGTACCTCGAGTAGCCTGACCATCAGTAAAGAAAATAATAATGTTTGCTGTGGAATTGTTATTCGAGAATTGAGAAATAGAAGTAGTTAAAGCATCAGAAATATTTGTCCATCCTTCTGCATTTATAGAAGCAATATAACTTATGGCTGCATCTCTATTTTCAATAGTATTTGCAACATGAGTCTTCCTAAAACTAAATACTGATGTTGAAAAATCAACAATGTTAAATATATCGCCCTCATTTAAGTTATTAACAATAAACTCAGCAGCACTCCGAGCTTGAACAATTTTATTACCACTCATACTCCCCGATTTATCGATAATTAGTGTAAATACTTTATCTATAATATCAGTACCATTCTCCGGATTTGGTTCTGCAACAAATGTAAAAAATCCTGTCCCATCTTCACTATCAAAGACCAATGAATCCGCCAACATTGTGCTGAACCCAAATAGACCAAACTCATCAGTGCTAAGTGAGTAAAGTACTCTGTAATCTCTATCCGCAGCTAATTCATTTACTTGATAAGTAATGCTTGCGTTTGTTCCATTATTAGTAATTGTTTGGTTTGTATGACTTAAGAATTGAACATCTACAATAGTACGAGAAGAGGTTAGATTAAATTGAAAACTTTGTTCTTCAATTGATGAATTTTGCAACAGTTGATAATTATTTGGATATTCAAAAAAGACATTTCCAAAATCGTAATCAAGAAGTTGAACATATTTTAGTTCAATAGTGATTAGAGAATCTGCAAGAAGTTCATCATCAAAATTAAAATATAGTGGTGTTAAGCCAAGATATTCTGTTAAATTATAAGCGACAGTTCCACCTCCGCTTCCGCCTGGTAAAGTAGTATCTTGCGGCTCTACCGAAATAATTGCTGTTTCCCAAACTCCATTTTTGTACCACTTAAGTTCAATAGCACTGGCTCCTTCCGGTAAAGGGAAGGCATATTTAAATTTTGCTGCACTACCAAAATCATTCAAAAATGTTTGTTGCGATGTAATTATTGCAACTTGATTTTCAATATCAACAGTAACTTCTGATGAAATCAATTTAAGAAGAGTAGGGTTTTCTGAATCAATAATTCCAACTCCATTTCCCCAAAGCAGTATTGTATTTAATAAAAATAGTGAAACTAAAATCGTAATTCTTTTCATCATGATAGACCTCTGTTTATTGTTTGAATTTAAAATATTGCATCTATTGTCGTGTCCATTATGTAGTAACCCCTCACCCCTCCAAAGGAGTCCTTTGGACAACCCTCTCCCAAAGGGAGAGGGAGTAAAAGCCCCTCTCTTTTCAAGAGAGGGGTGAGTTCAGAGAATGTACATAATTATATACTTAACGGACACTAATCAAAAGTATATTTAAAACACAATACTCTTGTTTTCAAATAGAGTGCCACAAATAGAAAAAACTTGAGATTTATTTTTACCCTTTTTTAGGAAGAAATTTAGAACTCTAAAATTGGAATGTAAATTATTCCTCATTTTTACAATGCATATTATGCACGTTCGCGCAAATTTTGCGTAGTAAATTATAGTTGAAATTGCATTGTGAATTGAATATCAGTTGGAAATGAATTTGTAGAATTGTTCAACGCCGATGTATTAATCACTGGAACAAATGGAATTTCTGAAATGAAGAGAATATCAATTTGGGTGTAAATCCAAAGTAATGCATAAGCAGCAATTAATCCGTTTCTAATTTTATATGAAGTGTTAAAAGCGTTATATTTTTTATCGATAAGAGCTGGGTCTATTTCATTTAAATAACTACTCTTTTTCTGATTAGTATCGTAAATAAAATATAACATAGAACCTAAAGTGATACTATTTGCTGCGGTTAAAATCAAACCCTTTGTTTTATTTCCAGAATACAAATGCCCCCAACCGGGGAAAGCCATTGAGCGAATAACTGTTTCAGAGTATAGCTTATTATTTGGTTTTAGTAATAACGTATCTACTTTATAAAGTGTATCAGTTTTTACAACCGAGCTAAATTCTGTTTTGATGTTTGCTCGCTCATATTCTAATCTTAATTTTTCAAATTCTCTGATAATTTTTGGTGAAACTTGGCTTGGATTTATTTTGTAATTGTTGTCGAAGTTCAGAATTTCAAAAAAGCTGGATTTCACTAATTCCGATTCACCAAGCGAATAGTGCGAAATCCCTTTCAGCAAATAAATTTCTATCAATTCATTCTCGGAATACTCCCCTTTATCTGCAATAAAACCATCCGCAAGAGAAATAACTTTTGAATAATTGAATAGCTGAAATTCTCTATTTAACTTTTCTAAATCAGCTTTATTCTGTCCGAAAATATCGGCAGTAAAAAGAAGCAAAAATATAGATGTTACTATCAATTTTTTCATAAGCTATTTAAGAACTGTCATTTTTTTTGTTTTAATAATGGTTGCAGTACCTTCTGAAGCAACCACTTGCAATCTGTAGAAATAAACTCCACTTGGCAAATTAGAAGCATCAAATTCTACTGAATAATTTCCCGGTTCTTGCTCTGAGTTTACAAGTGTCGCTACCTCCATCCCGAGAATATTGTAAACTTTTAATGTTACGAACCCACCCCCAACCCCTCCCAAGAGGGGAGTTTTAACAGAAGGAACTGAATACTTTATTGTAGTGCTTGGATTAAAAGGATTTGGGTAGTTCTGTTCCAATTTAAATAATATTGGAATTTGGTTTGCATCATTTTGGTTAGAAACCATATCCCCAAGTTTTTCGATACTACTAACAACCTCACCATTGGCACCGTACCCGCCAAATACAAATAATTCATCGTACCCATATTGAGCAGCCATTAAATTTGTTCTTGCAAAACGTAATTCATTGCTAGAATTTATAGAATAATTTTCTCCAACCACAGTAAAAGTTTCAACCGAACTTAATGCTGTGTTACCTTCATTAAATCCGCCAATTATATAAATATCATTACTATTCCCTCTCCGTACTGCAACTCCGCCAGCACGTGGTTCGAGAAGTGAAATATCCAACGTATCTAACATTTTAGTTTTAACATTAAATCTTTGAATTGATTGCAAAACACCATTTGCCACACCACCAAAAACAAATATATAATCCCCAATAATTGCGGACATTTGCTGTTCAGGAAATTCGATGCTTATACTATCTCTCTGAGATTTGTAAAGGATTGAATCATTTGTTACATCATATTCAATAATGTATGAGAGAGTGTTTGAATCTATATCTGAATATGAATTGCCCCCTATTAAATAGTACGAATTGAAGTGCGAAACTCCAGTTGCAAATAGTCGATTAAAATTAGAATCTGAGGCTACAATTTGTGTTGTATCTGATTCAAAAATATTAAATTCCTCGAAACTCATATTTATAATGCCGCTATCTTTTACTCCTCCAAGAAAAACTAATTTTCCATTTATATTGCCCGATACATGCCCATAGCGCTTGCTTTTCATGCTTGATATTATTTCGTTACTCCAATAAGGAGGAGGATTATACTTTTGAATCCAATCAACATTGCCTTGTGTTTCTTTAGAGTACCCTCCAGAAATATAAATTTCATTATCCAGAAAAACGGCTTTTCCACCTGCAACCGGATATACTAAATCACCTACCAAACTCCATTCATCCTGTGCAAATAGAATGTTTGATATTAGTATTAAACTAGTAATTATTATTTTTTTCATTTTATAATCACCTTAAATTTTATAAATTGATAATCTCAAGTTGAAATTTCATCTACTCTGTTCATATGTTTACCTGTCCCGCTTATTTTGCGGGATAATTCTTATGTCATTGCGAATTCCGCTCTTTGGGATGAATGTTTCATCATATTAAATCTTTCAAAAAACATATACAACCAAAAATTGTACCAATATTTATAATTGAATTTCTCTTAGCATCAATTAAAATTTTGAGTCAGTCTTAAGGTATCTCCTTTTGTAATTGTTATATTCCTTTTTATTGAATTAAACTGCGGATTTCTTATCTCAACAAAATATTTTTTAGGTTTTAGAATTAACGGTTTGGTAAGTGGAGTTTCACCTTTATAAATGTTATCAAGATAAATTTCTCCCCAAGGGAAAACTTTGCAATCTAAAAATCCGAACAGAGTATCTAATTTCACAATAATATTTGTTAATTCCATTGGTAATATTTTTATCGAATCAACAAAAGTTGGATAATCGGGATGTACTAACTTTAGCTCATATTTTCCTTCGAGCAATTTAATATTCTTTTTAATTGGTGTTGTTTCAAATTTTTGATTATTTATATAAATTTCCGCCCAAGGAAAGCACTCAATAAACAACTCCCCTTTCTCTTTCTTTTTTATATCTCTATCAGAACTTACTTTAACCTCTACTTCTGTTTTTATATTATCAGTTCCTAAATCGGCAATAACATTTGGAGTTAATAGAGTAGTATCATTCATTAATGTATCATTTACTTCAATGATTTTCTCAGAAATGTTAGGTTTTATTTTTTGAGTTTCTGTTTCCAATTTTTCTAAATTGTTTTCTCCACTTAAAAAGAGGAAATAAAAAATCCCAATAAAAACAACAGCTAACAACATAAGTACAATTCTTTTTCCAATCCGAGATTTCGATTTCCTCAAAACCGGTGAAACCACTCTCTCTAAAGTAACTCCAAATATTTTTAATGCTTCATCAACACTCTTAAATCTATTTTGCGGATTTCTCCTGAGTAAATTTGTAATTACATTCCTAATTTTTTCAGGAACTTCACTCATTTCAAATTTGTTTTTCTCTTCATTAAATTTTGTAATTAAATTAATCGATTGATTAATATCTTTCCCAAGAAACGGATTAGAACCTAAATATAATTCCAGAATTACAATCCCAGCAGAAAATAAATCGCTTTGGAATGTGAGGTCTCTGCCGCTAACTTGCTCTGGCGACATATAACTTGGCGTACCCACTAACGAATATTTACTTGTAACAAAACTTTCATTAGTTGAAACAGCAAGTCCGAAATCGCCAACTTTTACTTCGAGTAATTCATTTATTAGAATATTTTCCGGCTTAATATCTCTATGAATTATATTATTATCATGAGCAACTTTTAATCCTTTTAAAAATTGGATTACTATTCTCTCTTTTTCAGTTTCGTTAAGTAAATTCTCTTTAATTATTTCACGAAGATTTTTACTCGGGAAATATTCAAACGAGATATAAAAGAACTCTTCGAACATACCAAAATCTAAAACCTTAATAATATTTTCACTATCGAACTGAGCAAGTATTTTTGCTTCTCTTTTAAATCTGTTAATTACTGATTTTTCACCAATAGTTTTTGTGTTAAGAACTTTTAAGATTATTTTTTTATCGAGATAAATATGGTGAGCAAGATAAACAGCAGTGTGTTCATCTTTTTTTAATATTTCAATTACATCAAATTTTTTAAATAATATTTTTTGATTAAAATCATTCATAAATATTAATTATTTTCTGTCCCGATTTTTATCATTCCCTTCCGAAATTTCTTTAAGTTTATTTTGCACCCAACGTAATGAAACCCCTAATGATTTAGCTGTTGCAGTTCTATTCCCTTCCAATTCTTTTAGACGCTTTTGCAAAATTTCTATTTCGTAATCACGTAAAGTACCGTTAAAGCTACGCTCACTTTCATCTTCAAGAATAATATGTTCCGCTTCAATAA
>JAKIUC010000097.1 GCA_021647785.1 Melioribacteraceae bacterium | reverse complement strand
TTACAGAGCCAGTAAAACCAATTGACCAAGAAGCAGATTATGTAACTCATACAGATGGTGAGGGTGAAGTTGGAGAAGGTGGTGGTCTTGTTGAAACCTCTATAAATTCAATTTAGTGTGGAATGAGTTTTAAGTAATTCAGTATATTTATACTTTAATAATTAATCGAAAATTAAATGAAAAAATTACAGCTATCTCTTATTTTACTTCTATTATTCTCATCAATATTTTCACAAAATTTAAAAATTAAAATAATTGAAACTACAGATGTACACGGGGCAATATATCCATTCGATTTTAAAAACGAGAGACCAGCAAAAGGTTCGCTATCACAAGTTTCATCAATGCTAAAAATTGAACGAGCCAACAAAAATCAAGAAGTAGTTTTGTTGGATAATGGCGATTTTCTGCAGGGTACACCTGCGGTTTATTATTATAATTTTGAAAAACCAGATGAGAAACATCTTTATGCTGAAGTTATGAATTACATGAAGTACGATGCTGGTTCTGTTGGAAATCATGATATTGAAACTGGGCATGGAGTTTATGATAAATTCAAAAAGGAGATTAATTTTCCTTGGCTTTCTGCAAATGCTGCAGATCTAAAAAATGGAGGGACATATTTTGAGCCATATTCGATTGTTGAAAGAAGTGGTGTTAAAATTGCTATCCTCGGATTAACTACTCCGGGAATTCCAAACTGGTTACCTCCAAAAATATTTGAAGGAATTGATTTTGAGGATATGATTAAATCTGCCGAGATGTGGATTCCAATAATTAAAGAGAAAGAGAACCCAGATATTATAGTAGGACTGTTTCATTCAGGAGTTGATTTCACTTACGGAGGTTACAAGGCAGATTCTCATCGCAATGAAAACGCTGCAGAACTTATTGCAAAAAGAGTTGCGGGTTTTGATTTAATTTTTGTTGGTCACGATCACCACGGATGGAATAAGAGTGTGAAAAATCCGAATGGAAAGGATGTGTTAATACTTGGTGCCACAAGCCGTGCCAGAAATGTTGCTGTTGCAAATTTAATTTTTGATAAAGATAAGAATAAACTAGTTTCTGTAGAAGGTGAACTTGTTGAAATGAGCAACTACAAACCAGATGAAGAATTTCAACTAAAGTTTGAACCACAATTCGACGAAATAAAAAAATATGTATCGCAGCCACTTGGCAAATTTAAATCCAGTCTTGAATTATCGGGTGCACTCTTTGGACCATCAAAATTTACAGAGTTAATTAATAATATTCAAACAGAGCTTACAAATGCTGATATTTCATTTACAGCACCACTATCATTTAACGGAAAAATTGATAGTGGTACTATTTATGTACGTGATATGTTTAAGCTTTATCGTTATGAAAATCTACTTTATACAATTGAAATGTCCGGATACGAAATCAAGAATTATCTTGAATATGTATCGGAGCTTTGGTTCAATAAAATGGTGGATGATGAAGAACACTTGATAAAATTCAAAAAAGATAAAGGTGGAAAAATAATATTTAGCGAGCGAACTGGATTGCCAGCATTTGCAAATAGTTTCTACAATTTTGATGCTTGCTATGGGATTAATTATACAATTGATATTACAAAACCAGTTGGTGAAAAAGTTACAATATTTAATTTAAGCAATGGTGATAATTTCTACTTTGATAAAAAATATAAAGTTGCAGTTAATTCGTATAGAGGAAATGGAGGAGGAGGGCATCTTGTAAAGGGTGCAAAAATTCCGAAAGAGGAATTAGCAAAAAGAATAATTTCATCCACAGAAAAGGATTTGAGATTTTACATAATGAAATGGATTGAAAAAGAAAAAGAAGTTGAAATAAATTCCAGTTTTAATTGGAAAGTAATCCCAGAAGATTTATGGTTAGAAGGAAAAGAAAGGGATTATAAATTGTTGTTTAATTAGATCAGGTTTAAGTGTAGAGGCTTATTTAAGTGAAAAGATTAAGAATGACAAGCCTTAAAAATAATTTTAGGCACTTTAGTTCACTTTAAGTACTTTAGGCACTTAGTAATTTATAATATTACACATAAATAATCTCTAACAAAAATCTGTTGTTCAAATGGATAAACTAATAAACAAAAAGATTGAAAACTACACTATAATTTCCCTTTTGGGTAAAGGTGGTATGGGTGTGGTTTATAAAGCCCACGATGAAAAACTTAACAGATTTGTTGCAATAAAAGTTCTTAATGCTCCTCATGTAAAAGATAGCAAACGTATGATGGAACGTTTCAAAGTTGAGGCTCAAAACCATGCACAACTGGTTCATCAAAATATTGTTACTGTTTACGGATTTGTTGAGTTCGATAATCTGCTTGGCATTGTAATGGAGTATGTTGATGGTGAAAGTCTTGAAAAAGTAATTTTCAAAAATAGACGATTACATGTTTTTGATGTAGTTTATATAACTGACCAACTACTTGATGGAATAAGTTATGCACATTCTAAAGGGTATATACATCGCGATATTAAGCCATCAAATATAATTGTAAATAGTGAGGGTGTTGTTAAAATAATGGATTTTGGTATTTCAAAATCTATAGATGATGAAAATGTTGGTACACGCTCCGGTGCAAGAATTGGAACAATTCATTATATGAGTCCCGAGCAGATTAAAGGTAGAAATGTAAATAGAGTTTCTGATCTTTATTCAGTTGGCTGTACAATGTACGATATGCTATCGGGGCAGCCGCCATTTGATAGTAAAAACGATTTTGATATTATGAATGGACACTTAAATGAAAATCCTAAAAATCTAACGCAGCATTTACCAACAATTCCTATTGGGTTAAATACAATTGTTCAGAAGCTCCTTAAAAAACCACAGGATGAAAGATATCAAACTTGTAGTGAAGTTAAAAACGATTTGCAGCAATTTGATAAATTACTTAAAACTGCTGATGCAAACTATTTTAATGAAAGGAAAGTTCGCCGAAGACTCTCTAAAAGAAAATCGATAATTAGCAGTATTATTTTTTTACTTGCTTTTTTTACCCTCGTGATTTTTGTTGTTTATCAAGTAAAAGATTTTATGAAATATAAAGGGTATAAAGTATTTGAAGAAAATAGTATTTCAACTCTTTTCGAAACTGAAGAAAAATTCTATTTTTCCAAATTTGAAAAATATAATTTACCAACAAAATTCAACCTCAACTCACTTGCCATTAATGATAATAACTTTACTATTGTTGGGGATTCCGGAGTTATTTTAACCAAGCAAGATACCTCTGAAAATTGGTTGAATAATAGGCTTGAAGAAAATATCAAACTATTTGATTCTTGGACTTTCCCGAATAAAAAGATGATAATTATTGGTGAGAAATCTTCATTTATTTATAATATTGATGCTGTTAATCAATGGTATTCAATTTTAGATAAAGATTTTTCGCTTTACGATATAGAGTTTATTAATAACAAAAAAGGTTTTGTTGTTGGTTCTGATGGATTGATTTTAACTACTTTAAATAGTGGACAAAAGTGGAATAGAATTAGAACAAATAGTGAAGAAACATTTTTTGATATTAGTATGATTAATAATGATGTTGGCTATATAGTTGGACGAAATGGTACAATATTAAAAACCTCTAATGGTGGATATAGTTGGGAAAAACAAAATTCTCCTTCCACTAAGTATTTGAAATCGATAGATTTTAATAGTGAACAAATTGGTATATCGGTTGGGGGCTATGGTACAATTTTAAGAACGGAAGATTCCGGTAAAGAGTGGAACTTATTAAAAAGTGTAACTACCAGAAGATTAAATAAAGTTAAGTTCCTTAGTGAAAAAAGCGTAATTATAATTGGTGATGCTGGAACTATTTTATTTTCTACTGATGCAGGGGTAAATTGGAAATCTGTAGAATCAAATATTTATAATAATTGGAACGATATTTCTGTTGCAGAAGATGGTAAAATTTTTATCGTTGGAAGTTATGGTACAATGATTGAGTTGGAAAAAGGAGAAGAATAATTGGATAAATTTGTAATAGAAGGGGGGCATAAGCTCTCTGGAAGAGTAAAAATAAGTGGTGCTAAAAACTCGGCATTAGCCTTAATGCCTGCAACTTTACTAAATAATGGAATAAATGAATTTAGCAATATTCCAAAAGTAAATGATATTTATACGATGATTAAGTTACTTAAACATCTTGGTGTTGAAGCTACATTTCAAAATAATAGACTTAAATTGGATACTTCAAATGTAACAAATCAAGATGCTCCATACGAACATGTTAAAAAGATGCGTGCTTCGGTTTATGTTCTTGGACCATTATTAGCAAAATACGGCTACTCAAAAGTATCAATGCCTGGTGGATGTGCTTGGGGACCTCGACCAATAAATCTCCATCTTGAAGCTATGGAGAAACTTGGAGCAACAATTATTTTAGATGGTGGAAATATAATTGCAAAAGCCAAAAGACTTCACGGAGCAAATATAAATTTTGAAGTATCTTCTGTAGGAGCAACCGGAAATACAATTATGGCAGCAGTTCTTGCAAAAGGGGAGAGCAAAATTCAGAACGCTGCTATGGAGCCTGAGATAACTAATTTGTGCGAATTTTTAATTGATATGGGAGCACGAATTGATGGTGTAGGAACATCCACTATTTTAATTGATGGTGTTGATGACTTAAGTTCAACCAATGGTGAAATAATAGGAGATAGAATTGAAGCTGGCACATTATTAATTGCGGGAGCATTAACTAAAAGTAAAATTGAGATAGAATATTTGAATATTGAACATATAGATATAGTTCTATCAAAACTTAAAGATAGTGGAGCTAAGATAAGTATAAACAACAATGTAATAGAGGTAGATTCAAGTAATATTGAGCCTAAAGCTGTAGATGTTACAACAGCTATCTATCCAGGGTTCCCTACAGATATGCAGGCACAATGGATAGCATATATGGCACTTGCTAACGGAACTGCCACCGTTACAGATACCATTTATACAGATAGATTCAGTCATGTTCCAGAGTTAATCCGTTTGGGAGCAAGCATTGAACGAGTAAATAATATGGCAATTGTTCGTGGAGTTAAGAGGCTGGAAGGAGCAAAAGTAATGTCAACAGATTTACGAGCAAGTGCATCTTTGGTTCTTGGCGGACTCGCTGCAGAAGGAACTACAGAAGTGCTACGCATTTATCATCTCGATAGAGGATATGAAAAAATTGAAGATAAATTAACGCAATTAGGAGCAAAGATTGAAAGAGTTTCTACCAATGAGTTTTAGTTATAACTAAACAATCTATTGTAAACTTGAAAGCATTTAGTTATACTAATTTTAGAATATAGACTAAAATGAATAAATTAAAATCATTAATAAATACTCCAAACATATTACTTCTCGTAATTACAATATTTGCAATTTTTGCTCAAACACTTCCTTTGCTTCAAGTATTAAATTTTGAATTCTCTTTTGTGTTCAGCATTCTACTTTTCATTGCTTCCGGAATTCTTACAATCTTTTATTTGCGAAAATTCAAATCGTTTGGTTTGCTCCCCGCAATAATACGGATGAAATATAAAAGCTATTTGCTCCTGCTTTTTACTCCGCTGTTAGTTTCAATTCTCTCAAATTTACTCTTTCAGATTTGCCCAATTTGTGATGGAATTTTATATTATTTGGTTATTGTAATTCCTGCATTTTACTTTGGATTTATAACTGGAGCATTTACATTTTGGATTAGTAAAAAGTTTTCATATTTGATATTTAGTGCTATATTTATTCTCTTTGCATTTGCTCCCATTCTGGAATTCTACATCTATCCGCAAGTCTATTTTTTTAATATTATTGTTGGAATTATTCCAGGAACAATTTATGACGAGGAAATTTTGCTTAGTGGCAAGCTAATATTTTTTAGATTACTCCACTTTATTTTATTTACAACTCTACTCTATTCTATGTTTAAAGTGGGAACCATAAAGCGAAAAAATAGGAAGCTATTATTGTTATCAACAATTATGGGAGCATTTTTATTCTTTCTACTTAAACCATATTTAGGATTTACCACAACAAAATATGAGTTATTGCAAACTCTTAAAATGGGTGTCTTAACTTCTGGTGTTGAAATACGTTACGCTGATAACTTAACATTTAATAACGCAAATTTATTAGCTCGTGAGGCTATTTATTACATGAGTGAAATTGAAAGGAAAACAAAGTTATCAACACCTCATAATTTAATAGCTTACATATTTAAAGATGCAAATCAAAAAGGAGCACTGTTTGGGAGCAAGGCTGCAAATGTTGCTAAACCTTGGATGAACCAGATATTTTTCGATTACAATTCTGTTGAAAATACATTGGAGCATGAGCTTGTTCATAGCTATACTGCCCAGATTGGGAGCACACCTTTTAAAATTGCTGATGGTTTTAATATGGCTATGCTTGAAGGTTACGCAATGGCAATTGAGGATAATTATTCAGGATATGATATTCACTACATGGCACTTTTAGCAAAAGAGAGTGGGTATAATTTTAATATTGCAGAGTTGTTTTTAAGGTTTAATTTTTTCAGTCAAGCCTCTTCGCTTTCATATATTACTGCTGGTTCATTCATAAAATATTTGATTGAAGTTTACGGAATTGAAAAGGTAAATAGTATCTACGAAGATTTGGATTTTGAGAAGTACCTGGGAAATAGTTTAACAAGATTATCAACTAAGTATGTTCAATATTTAGATTATTTGAATTATCCAATAAATAAACATAGAGCAAACTTATTTTTTGGAAGAAACCCTATTACTAAAAAAGTCTGTGCAAGAACTGTATCGAAAGAGATAAATGCTGCTTGGAAATTTTATAGGGAGGAGAGTTATTATTCTTCTCTAAACTCATTCAAAACTATTTTTGAATATTCAAACTCCTACAAAGCTTTGCTTGGAATTATATATTCAAATAGCAAATTTGGATTATATAGTGAATCGTTAAAACTGCTTGAGGGTAAAATGGATGAATACGAAGGAACTTCATCTTATTATTCTGCACTATTAAATTTTGGGGATCAATTATCATATAATCAAAATTTTGAAAAAGCTGATTCTATTTATCGAATTTTATCTAAGTTTGAACCTACAGCAAGATATAAAAATCTTGCAGAGATTAGGATTAAACTAATTACCGAAAGGAAAATTTTGCTCTATTTAAATGAAAGTGATTTCGATAAATATGGGATATTAAAATCGTTAAATAAAGATGAATTATTTGATGCATCAATTCCAATTATGATTGAATTATCGGAGCGATTGAATGAAAACATTTCAACATTTAGTTCTTTTATTGATGGGAAGGCGAGTGAAAATATTTCAAGTAATTCTGCTTATGAAATTTCAAAATATTTATTTAAAAATTTTGAGTACAAAAAATCTTTGAGGTATGCTGATTTAAGCATCAAGAAATGTAGTGAGAATTATAGAATGCCAATTCTTAAATCACACAGAAAAAAGATTGAATGGTTTAGTAATTAAATGATTATTAGTTCTTAATTCCAAAAACTTATTTGATTGCAAATAGTAAAACAAGTAAATTGCAAATAACAAAAATGAGATTTGTATGTTACAAGTAGAAAGAGAATTGAATAGCATAATTGTTGATATTCCACAAAAATTTAGAACAACAATTTTGCAATATGCAAAATTGATAAAATTACGTGCCGCTAAGGGGGAACTTACTGATACTGAGTATTTGGATGAAATTCCAGGTATGACCGAATCGATATTAAAAGAGTCAAATACTGATAGAAGTGAGTATTCAGAAACCCTAGATTGGTAATGCATAAGCTAATCTTTTCACCCCAAGCGAAAAGAGATGCAAAGAAAATTGCATCTTCAAAACTAAAAGCAAAAGTAGAAAATTTATTAAAAATTATTGCAGTAAATCCTTATTCATTTCCGCCACCTTTTGAATTTCTTTCAGGTAAACTCGTTGGTTTTATTTCACGAAGAACAAATAATCAACATAGGCTTGTTTATGAGGTTGTTGAAAATGAAAGGATAATAAAGTTTTAAGAATGTGGACTCATTACGAATAATTCAAATAGATGTTAAAATGGTATTCCCAAAATTTAAATGATAAATCTCAAAAAACATATATCAAAAAAAGATTATTTCATCAAGGCATCAGAAGTTGCTAACGATATGAATGTGCAAATTTATGTTGTTGGCGGATACGTTCGCGATTTTATATTGAATAGAAAATTGGATGATGTTGATATTCTTGTTGTTGGTGATGGATTAGAATTTGCAAATAAATTGTCAAATAAACTTGGAGTTAATAGAGTTGAGTTTTTCAAAACATATGGAACGGCACATTTTTTCTATAAAGATATAGATTTAGAATTTGTTGGTGCGAGAAAAGAATCATATTCACGTGAGAGTAGAAATCCGGAAGTTGAAATTGGAACATTTGATGATGATATAAACAGGCGCGATTTTACAATTAACACCTTAGCAATTTCACTTAATAAAAATAATTTTGGTAAGCTAATTGATAAGTTCGGTGGAGTAAAAGATATTGAAGCAAAGTTAATTAAAACACCACTCAATCCTCTTGAAACATTTAGCGATGACCCACTAAGAATATTACGTGCGTTTCGCTTTGCTTCTCAATTGGATTTCCAATTAGATGAGTCATTAATAAATGCTGCAACAGAATTGGCAAGCCGATTAGAGATAATTTCGCAAGAGAGAATTTCTGATGAATTCTTTAAAATATTAAGTTCACCAAAACCATCTGTGGGCTTGAGGTTACTTTTTGATTCTAATGTAATGAAATATATATTCCCTGAAGTTGCTGAACTTGGTGGAGTAGAGCAGCGGAACGATTTCCATCATAAAGATGTATTCCTTCATACTTGCCAAGTTGTTGATAACATTGCAAAAGTATCGGATAATGTTTGGCTCCGTTTTGCAGGATTGATGCACGATATTGCTAAACCACCTACTAAAAAATTTGATGCAAAAGTTGGATGGACATTTCACGGACACGAAGAGAAAGGTTCACGCTGGATGAAATATATTTTTAAACGTATGAAATTACCTTTCGCAAAATTGGATTACGTGCGTACTCTTGTTCGCTTGCATCTACGTCCAATAGCACTTATCTCGGAGGACGTTACAGACTCTGCAATAAGACGATTTATTGTTGCCATTGGTGAAGACTTGGAAGATATGATTACACTCTGCCGTGCAGATATAACAAGTAAAAATCCTAAAAAGGTAACTCGCTATTTATCAAACTACGAAAGGGTAATGGAGAAAGTACGAGATGTAAAAGAGCGCGATAAATTACGCGAGTTCCAATCTCCAGTGCGTGGCGAGGAGATAATGAAAATATGCAACATCCCTCCATCCAGAAAAGTTGGTGAAATTAAAACTGCAATTGAAGAAGCAATACTCGATGGTGAAATAGGAAACAACTACGAAGAAGCTTTTGAGTATTTGATGAAGATTAAGGATGAGTTTAAATAATCAAGAACACACCCCTACCCCCTCTCAAGAGGGGAATATTGTGGCTGATTTTTAATTAAATAGAAAATGTGAATGAAAATTCAACATCGAATAAAAAAGAATCAAAAAAGTCCCCTCTTGAGAGGGGATTTAGGGGTGTGTAAAAAACTGAGAAATGAATGTCAAAACGAAAAATAATACCATATAACCGCAATCTAAAAGAGAAAGCTAGAAAACTACGCAACAACTCTACATTTACAGAGATATTACTTTGGAGATATTTAAAAGGGAAACAAATGAAAGGGTATGATTTTC
>JAKIUC010000003.1 GCA_021647785.1 Melioribacteraceae bacterium | reverse complement strand
TTTCTAAAGAATACAAATTAAAGGATTTACTTAATTTATGTAAATGCTAATTCTAAAATAACGCAGATAGGTTATCTATATACTCAATTGTGGACAGTTTACACTTGAGTTTTAACATAACAATGACAGAACCAATCTTTTTATAGTAAACTCTGAGATAGAAAAATAGATATACAAATTGGATAATTGTTCAACCAGTCATGTCTTTTATTTTTTATCTATTTGTAATTGTCCAGTTATTATTTAAATTGACCAAAGAGAGTGTGAATTTCCTCTCTTTTTATTAAACCCTTAATTAGTTAAATTTGCGATTAGGAAAAAAGGAATTAAGTATGAGTACACCATTAGTAGTAATTATTGGAAGACCAAATGTAGGGAAGTCAACTCTCTTTAATAGATTAACAAAATCGAAAAATGCAATTGTTGATGATGAAAGTGGCGTTACACGCGATAGGCATTATGGCGATGTTGAGTGGTCTGGTAGAACATTCCAAATAATTGATACTGGCGGATATGTGCCTAACTCGCCTGAACTATTTGAGACAGCAATACGGGAACAAGTAGAAATTGCACTTGATGAAGCTGATGCAATTCTGTTTGTTACAGATGGACGCGATGGCTTAACCCCAGTTGATGAGGAGATTGGTAGTATGCTGCATTCATCCAGTAAACCAGTTCTTGTGTTAGTAAACAAATTAGATAATGAAAAAATGGGTCTTGATGCAGCGGAATTTTGGAATCTTGCTGTTGGGGATGTTTTTGATATTTCTGCTTCTCACGGTAGAAATCTTGGAGATACACTTGATGCACTTCTTGAAAAAATTGATTTTGAGAAATTTAAAGAGGAAGAAGACCCCCGATTAAAAATATCGATAGTTGGTCGCCCAAATGCTGGAAAATCATCCCTCACCAATGCTTTGCTTGGTGCTGAAAGAAGCATTGTAACAGATAAGCCAGGTACAACGCGAGATAGTATCAACTCAGTTCTAAAATATTATGGAGAAGAAATTCTTTTAATTGATACGGCTGGTTTGCGGAAAAAATCGAAAGTAAAAGAGAATATTGAGTTTTATTCTAATGTAAGAACTTTGCGTGCAATTGCACATTCTGATATTGTAGTAGTTATGATTGATGCTCAATTTGGATTAGAAAAACAAGATCAAAAGATTATTGACGAAGCAATTCAAAGAAGAAAGGGAATTATACTTGCTGTTAATAAGTGGGATTTGATGGATAAGGAGACAAATACTGCACGCGATTTTGAAATTGAGATGAAAGATAAACTTGGGTCAGTTAGCTATCTTCCGGTTGTTTTTATTTCTGCTGTAACAAAACAGAGAATTACTAAAGTTGTTGAACTCGCAAAGCAAATAGAATCTGAAAGAAAGAAGAAAATATCAACGAGTAAATTAAACGAAATACTGCTTCCTGATATTCAAAAAACTCCGCCACCAGCTACTTCAACAGGAAAAGAAGTAAAAATAAAATATATTACACAAGTAGGTAGCAAGTATCCAATATTCCTATTTTTTGCGAATGAGGTGAAATATGTTCCAGATTCGTACAGACGATTTTTAGAAGGATTGGTTAGAAAGTATTTTGGTTTTATTGGAGTTGCAATAACAATTAGCTTAAAGAATAAAAATGCAAAAGAGGAAGAATGAAAAACTTAACAGTAATTGATAATCCCCTTATTAAAAGAGATATAACTTATTTGCGAGATGAGGAGACAAAAGAATATCAGTTTAGATTAGCATTAAAACGAATTGCTTACATTCTTGCTTCCGAAGTAAGTAAAAATTTTAATGTAACAGAGGTAGAGGTAAAAACTCCGCTTGAAATTACGGTGGGGCATAAAATAACAAAAGATATTATTTTAGTTCCAATTTTACGTGCTGGCTTAAGTTTGGTTGAAGCTTTTATTGAAATGATACCCTATGCAAAAGTTGGGCATATTGGATTGCAGAGAGATGAAAAAACATTTCAACCAGTTGAGTATTACTACAAAGCTCCAAAAAATTTGGGAGAGTCAACAGTTATTATTCTCGATCCAATGCTTGCCACTGGAGGTAGTGCATCTGTAGCTGCAGAATTCTTGAAAGGAAGAGGAGCACGTGAGATAATTATGGCAAATTTAATTGCTGCTCCCGAAGGTGTTTCACGGATGGAGCAAGATCACCCAGATGTAAAAATTTATACTGCCCAACTTGATAGGGCATTAAATGAAAATGCTTATATTGTACCAGGCTTAGGTGATGCCGGAGATAGAACATTTGGTACATTATAGTTGGAAACATGATTATATAAAACATATTAAAGTATTGAAAACAAATAAGTTAGCACAGTTAATATAAATGAATGAATTAACAGAAAATAAACGTAAAGAATTATTAAACAAGCTCATAGAGATTTGTAAATCTAATCTTAGTAAAGTTGATGAAGATATGATTTCGCGTGCGTTTTTGTTAAGCTACGAGGCTCACAAGAATGACTTTAGAGCATCTGGTGAACCCTATTTTCTACATCCATATCAAGTAGCAATAATTGTGGCAAGTGAAATGCCATTAGATGATATATCTGTTGTGGCTGCTTTGCTCCATGATGTGGTAGAAGATACTGGTTTTAGCTTAGGTTTTGTTGCTAATGAATTCTCTCAGGAAGTTGCTGATATTGTTAACGGAGTAACTAAAATTAGTGGAGTTTTCACTGGGCATAATTTAACACAAGCAGAAAATTATAGAAAACTACTCCTCTCAATGATTAAAGATATTAGGGTAATTTTAGTAAAATTTGCTGATAGATTACATAACATGAGAACATTGGAATTTGTATCTCAGCAAAAACAGAGAAGAATTTCTAAAGAAACATTAGATATTTATGCTCCCTTTGCCAACAGATTTGGTCTTGGTGAAATAAAATGGGAGTTAGAAGATTTATCGTTCAAATATTTAAATCAAAAAGAATATGAGCAAATAGCAAAACAAATTAAAAGCAAACGTAAAGAGAGAGAAATATATATAAAGAAATTTTCTGCTCCGCTTGAAAGCAAGTTAAGGGAGCATGGTCTCAAGTTTGAAATAAGTGGTAGGGCAAAGCATATATTTTCAATATTCAAAAAAATAACTAAGCTTAATACAACAATTGATAACATTTACGATTTATTTGCTATAAGAATAATTCTTGAAAGCAATGACCCGAATGAATGTTACTATGTTCTCGGTGTTGTTAATCAACTTTATAATCCAATTAATAGGTTTAAAGATTATATCTCTATTCCGAAAAAGAATAATTATCAATCAATTCATAATACTGTAATTGGTCCTGACGGAAAGCATGTAGAAATTCAGATTAGAACTAGAAAAATGCATGAAATTTCTGAAAAAGGAGTTGCTGCACATTGGAAATATAAAGAGAGTTTTAACCAAACCGATGCTGAAATGGAGGAATGGGTTAATTGGGTAAGAGATATATTTACAACAGTAGAAAAGAATGATGCTTCGAATGAAGTTCTTTCTAGCTTTAAGCTAAACCTTTATCAGGACGAGCTTTATGCCTTTACACCTAAAGGCGATTTGAAAAGATTACCTACAAACTCTACTCCGGTAGATTTTGCATTTGAAATTCATAGTAAAGTTGGTTTTAACTGTATTGGAGCAAAAGTAAATGGAAAAATAGTACCACTTAATACCAAACTGAATAGTGGCGATCAAGTAGATATAATCACTTCAAAGAACCAAAAGCCAAATAGAAACTGGTTACAATTTGTTAAAACACATAAAGCAAGAACAAATATCAGAAAGTTTTTAAATCAGGAAGAGGAGAAAATAATACTCTCCGGAAAAGACATTTGGGATAAGAAGTTAAAAAAAATGAAAAAGACTTTTCATCAAGATGAATTTGAAAAAATGGTGAGAAAGCAGAAGTTCGATAATCATAATCAATTTTATGCTGCAATTGCAAACAATCAATTAGATATAGATGAAATTATTTCTCCTACTATCGAAAAAGTGGAAGATAAACTCCCTAATGAATTAGAATTTGATGAGTTTGCAAAAATTGCTCGAAGTTCCAGTAAAGGAATTTTAGTTGATAATGAATATCGTGGAATTGAGCATAATTTTGCAAGATGCTGTAGCCCAATTCCTGGTGATCCAATAGTTGGATTTATCACAATTGGAGAAGGAATAAAAATTCATAGACGTGATTGCAATAACTTGATTCATATGGTGAAAACAGGCGAGCATAAATTAGTACCTGTTAGTTGGTCTAAAGATAAGGGAGCATCCTTTGTTGCAGGAATTAATATTAGAGGTGAAGATAAGCCAGGATTATTAACATATATTTCAAACTCTATAACAACTTTTAACAATACTAATATTAAAGCAATAAATATCTCCTCAAAAGATTCACTATTTACCGGAACGGTTGCAGTTTATGTTAACGATTTGGAACATCTAAATAGATTGATTGAACGATTAAAGAAGAATAAAGATATTTTCTCTGTTGAACGCTTTGATGCTACATCGTAAAATTTTAGTAAACTTATTTAAAGTAAAAGGTTGGTGTGCTAAGTAGATTACAAATATGATAGAACAAAAAAGAATACTTGGAATTGATTACGGAGCAAAGCGTGTGGGAATTGCAATTACCGACCCTTTGCGAATATTTGCTTATGGATTAACAACAATTGCAAATGATTTAAAATTTTGGGATAATCTTAAAAAAATATTCACAGAATTTGAGGTTGAGTTAATTGTTTTAGGTTATCCTTTAAAAGAGAGTGGCGCACGTTCATCAAGCACAGAACTTATTGAGAAATTTAAGACTGAATTAGAGAAAGAGATGAAAATTCCGATTGAATTAGTTGATGAAAGATATTCATCATCAATTGCAAAGCAGCAAGTTTTAGAGAGTGTAACTTCCAAAAAGAAGCGAAGGAATAAAGGTTTAATAGATAAAAATGCTGCTGCAATAATTTTACAAGATTATTTAGAAATGAATCAGTAAGGAATAGCACGCAGATTGAACGGATTATACGGATAAGAACTAATTCAAAAATTATTTTTATCCGTTCTATTTTGTTAAATCTGTTTAATCTGCGTGCTATTTTTTATTCTGGGAGCATATTTTGTTTGACTTTGCTCTACATTTATTTTATTTTTTATTCAATAATTATTATTGGGAGCATAGATGAAATTTGATTCTTTAGCAATGATTGAGACAAGCGGTTTTGTTTCTGCATTAGTTGCAGCCGATAAAATGCTAAGTTTTAAAAATGTAGAATATTTTAAAAAAGAAGTTACTTCAAATGGACAAGTTACACTATTCATTAAAGGAAATTTACCTGAGATAAATGAAATTTTAGATGCAGGAATAATTGCCGCACAAAATATTGGTATTGTTATCGCTTCAGGAATAATTCCATATCCAAATAGTAAAATTGAAAAAATAATTTTTGAATCTACAACCACTGAAAGCAAATCGAAAAAAGTAAAAAAGAATATTAAAAAAGTTGAAGAAAAAATAGATACACTATTTGATTTGCTCGATGAAGAAACCTCGCTTAATAATTTTATGGCAGAAGTGGGTGGTAATAATCCGGATGTAGCAGGCGAAGATCTATTAATAAAACATCATAAACAAAACGAAAATATTTTGGAAGTTGAAACTTCTGATATAGAGGATGATGTTGATGAGATTGTTGAAATTAAACTTGAAAACTTAGAAGATAGTGGTGCATCAGAAAAAATATCTGAAGAAGATGTTGAGGAAATTAGTGATGAGAAAACGGATTTTGAAGGGTGGAGCCATATAGAGAGATTAAGGGCAGAAGCAAAATCTGAGATAGAAAGTAAAATGGAAGATGAAAAGAGTATCACTAAATTTAAGCCTCTAACTGATGAAACTCTAACTACAAATGAAGTTAGTGAAGTAAATGGGAATGATGAAGAAAATTTGGAGAACGATTTATATAAAATGAATGTTCCTGAATTAAGGAAATTAGCCCGAAGCAATAAGGATTTTCCAATTAAGGGAAGAGAAATTTCGAAAGCAAATAGACAAGTACTCTTAGAATATTTTGCTAAACTTTAACTAAAACCTAACCCAGATGAACTGGAAAAGACAAATCTCAAAAAGATAAATTACAAATAAATTTCCCTATAAGGATCCCTGCGGGACAATTTATAAAATTCTCACAGAGTCCCACGGACAAATTCCAAACAAGAAATTTGTGTTAAGGTGTCTCGTTTTTTGGAATTTTGACATTGAGATTTGGGATTTATTTGTTATTTGTCCGTGGGACTCTGTGAGAATGTTGTCATTTGTAATTTTCTGCCAAAAATAACACGGATATTACTGATAAGATACTAAATTGAACTCCTCTGCAAGAGTTCTAAACACTTTGTATTTAGTTTATTTATATTTGATATTCTATTCATCAAAAATATATTATACTTTTAAGAATTTATGACACCAAAACTTTTGAAAATATTACTTGCTCTGATTTTTTCTGTCATTCTTTGGGTTTTTGTCTCTTTTTCTAATAGTTATACAACAACATTTAGAGTTCCTGTTGAGTTTACAAATATTAAAGAAGGTTACGCTTTACTTTCGCAAACAAGTTCTGAGATTGGACTTACAATAAAAGGGGAGGGTTGGTCTCTTGCACAAATCACATTCGGACCAGAAACTACATTTAAAATTTCAACCAACGAAAATATAGGAATCCAAAATTATAATGTGAGTGATGCTATTGGTGAAAATAGATGGCTAAGTTCCTCTATTGAAGTTGTATCAATTTCACCATTAGAAATTGGTTATTCAGTTGAGAGGTTAAACTATAAAACTATTCCAATAGTGGCTGATATTTCAATTGGAATTGATGAAGGTTTTGGTTTGGTTTCCAAAGTTGAATTAACACCCGATTCAGTAAAAATATCTGGTCCAAAATCTCTAATTGATAACATAAAATCAGTTGTTACAGAAAAATATGAATTTGATAATAATGATGAGAGTATCTCTACACAATTGAAACTGAAAGAGATAAAACATATTAATTTTGAAAATGATATAACTAATATTGAGTTTGTAGTGCAGAAAATTGTAGATAAAACTTTTAATAATATTCCAATTAAGATTGTTAATGTTCCTAATTTACGAGAGCTTAATCTATTTCCGGCAAATATTGATGTAACATTAAGAGGCGGATTAGAGGATCTAGGAATTCAAGATGTAGAAAGTATTTCGGCAGTTGTCGATTTTAATGATGCATTTAGAGATACTTTAGGCTTTGTTAAACCTCAAATTACAATTCCCGAATTCACTACATTAATAAATGTAAAACCAAATAAACTTAAATATATAATTAAACAATACTGATTATGTTCATTACTTTTGAAGGGTTAGATTTCTGCGGTAAATCGACCCAAGTTGAAAAAATAAAAGAGAAATTAGAATCGTACGGAAAAAGAGTTATCTTAATTCGTGAACCGGGCGGGACTCAAATTTCGGAAAAAGTTAGAGAGATTCTTTTAGATAAAAAAAATTCTGAGATGCACATTGAAGCAGAGCTGTTATTATTTTCGGCAAGTCGTGCACAATTAGTTCGCGAAAAAATAATTCCATTATTGAAAAAGGGTTACTTCGTTATTTCAGATAGATTTCACGATTCTTCTATTGCTTATCAAGGCTACGGAAGGGGAATTAACTTAGATTCTGTAAAAGCTATCCAAAGTTTTGCAATTGGTGAAGCTGTTCCAGACATTACTTTTTTTATCGATTTACCATTAGATGAAATTCAAAAAAGAAGAGAGAAGTTTGGAGTTGTTAACTTAGATAGAATTGAACTTTCTGAGAATAACTTCTATAATAATGTAAGAAATGGCTATATAGAAATGAGTAAAATGGAAGAAAGGTTTAAAGTAATTGATGGAAGTGAAAGCATTGACGAAACACATAAGAAAATAATTAATAAATTAAATGAGTTGATAAATTTTGAAAAAGAAAATATTAAATAAAAAAAGAATTCTACTGCTGTTAATATCAGTTTCAATTGTTGTAACTGGTTTCATAAAAATAAATTCAGATATCTATTTTGAAATCTCCAAAAGCATTGATATTTTTGGAAAAGTATATAGAGAAGTAAGTATAAATTATGTTGATAAAATTAGTCCGGAAAACTTTATGCTTGCCGGTATAAAGGGGATGCTCACTTCGTTAGACCCATACACAATCTATATTGATGAAACAATGAAAAAGGATTTAGATGTTCTTACTCGTGGAAAGTATGGCGGAATTGGCACTAGTGTTGGGTTAAGAAGAAACAAAGTTACAATTCTCGATTTGATGGAAGGATACCCTGCACAGCGTCAGGGTTTGCGAGTTGGCGATATTATTAAAAAAGTTGACACAACTCTAATCAATAAAAAGAATTACAGTAAACTCAGTTCGTACTTAAAAGGTGAACCTGGTAAAACTGTTGAGCTAACAATTGAAAGAGATGGTATTGAAGATGAGCTGATTTTTAGGTTAGTTCTCGAAGAGATTGTAATTAAAAATGTTACCTACTATGGATTTATAGAGAGTGATAGTAATACTGCATATATAAAACTTAGTGGTTTTTCGCGGTCTGCCGGTAGTGAAGTTAAAAATGCTTTGTTGGAATTAAAGTCGAAGCGAGAAGTAGAATCAATTATTTTTGATTTACGCGGAAACCCTGGCGGATTACTTGACCAAGCTATTGATATTTCAGAAAAGTTTTTGAACAGAAATGATTTAATTGTTTCTGTAATTGGAAGGGATACTACAAAGATTGTAAAATACTTCTCTAAAGAAGAGCCTTTGGCATCAAATAATAAGTTAATAGTTCTTGTTGATAAAGGTTCGGCTTCGGCTTCCGAAATTGTTGCTGGTGCTATTAAAGACCACGATAGGGGAGTAATTGTTGGAGACCAATCGTTCGGAAAAGGATTGGTGCAAACTGTTCTTCCACTTTCATTTAATACTTCTCTTAAAATTACAACTGCAAAATATTATACGCCAAGTGGAAGGTCTATTCAGGAGATAGATTATTCTAATAATGAAGATATTTTTGGCGAATCGAAATTTATTGAAGAAGATAAGTTTTTTACCGCAAATGGTCGCGAGGTTTTTGCCCATGGCGGAATTAAACCTGATACTCTTGTATCAAACATATCTCAATCAAAACAAGTTCAAGCTCTTATGGCACGTGGAATGTTCTTTAGGTTTGCAACAAATTTTTTTAATACCAAAAGTATCTCTACAATTGATAGTGTTAATGCAAGCGAACTTTTCGATAGCTTCATAGTCTATCTTAATGAGCATAAATTTGATTATACTTCCAAATCTGAAAAATTATTGAAAGATTTACAGGAAATTGCAAAAGATGAAGAGATGAATGAAGAAATTATAAATCTAATTTCACAATTGGATGGTGAATATGAATCGGAAGAAAGAGCGGAATTGGAAAAATATAAACATGAAATAATTTGTGAAATAAAACAAGAATTAGCAGCACGAATTGATGGTAGAGAGGGTAGAATTTTACAATCGCTAAAACACGATAAACAATTTGATGTTGCATTATATGTTCTAAAAAATGATACAATTTATAGTAATTTAATTGGGGCTTTAAATTGATATTTAGTTTATATATTTATCAATAACTCTTTATACAACTTTCCATCTATAGTATTACCACCTAAATCCTTCCCGCAAAAAACACGGGACAGGTGTTTTTTATGTAAAGAATTTCAACAAGGTTTTATTCCTTTGTTTTTGTCTCATATCTCAAATCTATTATCTCATTTCTGCAACTTGTTGCGCTATGTATGACCCTTAAAATACTTTTGTTATTAATCTATTATATTGCTTACTATTGCTTACTACTTCTTTTTCCAATTTTGCTCCATAATAATTTGCTTCTCAATTTATCAGTTCACTCTAAAAAGGCTATACTATTCTTTGTTTACTTTTTCATTAATAAAATTTACAGAGTAGAGATACAGTTGGTTTAATGTAAGTAAAATGTAACAAATTGTAAATATAAGGAAAAATAATTAGTTAATATTCGATTATGCTTGACATAGCTGATTGAAACTCGTACATTTACAAATGTAAGCGGTTACATTATGGAGAACAATGAAAGCTAACATATACGATATTGCAAACAAAGCAGGTGTTTCTACTGCCACTGTTTCCAGAGCATTAGGAGATAAGCAAAACAGCGTTAAACCCGAAACTCGCGAAAAAATACTTAAGATTAGTGAAGAATTAGAATATAGACCTAATAGCTTAGCAAAAAATCTTGCAAAAAAAACCACATCAGCAATTGGTTTAGTTCTTCCGGAAATTCAAGGTGATTTTTATAATCAGATAATTAAAGGAGTTGACGAAATTGCTTTCTCAGGAGGCTATCATTTAATTGTTGCTAGTTCTCATAGTAAAAGAAACATAGTTGAATCTCTTTTAGGGTTTATGCACGAAAGTTTAGTTGATGGGGTAATTTTAATGATACCCTCTATGAATAATCAGTTAGAAGAAGTTCTTTCAAATTATAAAATTCCTATCGTAATAATGAATGATATTCAGGCATATAAAAAATATGATATTGTATGCATCGATAATTATCAAGGTGCATATTCTATAATTGAATATTTAATCAAATCATTAAACCACACAAAAATTGCAATGATTGCGGGACCTGCTGGTAATCATGATTCTCAAATGAGAAAGAAGGGATATATTAGTGCACTAAAAAATGCAGGAATAAAAATTAGAAAAGATTGGATTATTGAAGGTGATTTTACAACAAAAGGTGGTGAATTAGCTTGTAGCAGAATTTTAAGCCTTAAAGAGAAACCTGATGTAATATTTGCTGCTAATGATAATATGGCTGCTGGATGTTATAATGTTGCCGAATCATTAGGATTTAATATCCCTAATGATATAAGTATTGTCGGTTTTGACAACATCGAATTAGGAAGTTATCTTCGCCCGAAATTAACAACTGTGCATGTACCCGTTTCAGAAATTGGCAAAATATCAACTAAGGTACTCATTAATAGACTTCATAACAAAGATGATAATTCCGTTGAACCACAAAATATAAAAATTTCAACTGGTATTATTATTGGAGATTCTGTAACAAAAAATAACTATTTAGATCACAACATCAGAGGTAAAAAATGAAACAAAATCACACAATTGCCATTTTGGCATTATTTTTAATGATTGGTGCATTGAATTCGATTCATGCTCAGTCTCATTCTGACCCTGCATATATTACAGTAATAAGTGCAGAGAACCCAATAGTAATTGATGGCGTTTTGGACGAAACAGATTGGAATAAAAGATTCGACCATCTCGTAATTGGTGCAAAAGCCCTTCCGGGAGATGTTACTTATACAGGTACAAGTTCTGTTGTTGTTAAAGAACCTTACACAGATTCAACACTTACTATTATAAAGTTTTTGCGAAACGGTTTAGATCTATATATTTCTATTGATTCTGATGATCAATCCGTAGGAAGATTTGGAGATAGTTGGGAAGGTGATGGTATATTCATGAAAATAAATGATGCAAACGGAATTCCTGTTGAGTACAAAATGTACTTCAATTCTGGCGGTGTAGATCCTGATATAGTTATTGAAGGTACGGCAGGAACTGTGGAAGGTGCAGCTTATAAATATCCTGGAACTATTGTAAACGACACAACTTCTGTCGATTCTGGATATTCAGCAGAAATGGTAATTCATTTAGACCAATTAGGATATACTGATGAAGGTGCTGATATCGAATTCTTAATCAATGTATTTGACCCTGATAATTATGTTGACGGAATGTTACCTTGGGATGACAACGGTGGAAGTTTTTGGAAAGGATGGTGGGGAAGCGAATGGGGACCTGATACAAGAATTCTCCGTTTAGCTGATCAAACATCAGTTATTGCTCATGCTACAACAGATGATATTACGCTTGATGGAGATTTAACCGAAAGTTTCTGGAATGATGCTTTAAGCATTGTTGTTGGAAAAGGAAGTAATCAATCAACAGGTGGATATTACATGCAGTGGAATAGTGAAAAAAATGTTTATGATGATCAAAGCATGGCTACTGTTAAATTTATGCACAAAGGAACAGACCTTTATATAGGGGTAGAATCTGATGATGCATCTGTATGTAAATGGTCACCTGGCTGGGAAGCAGATGGTCTATTTTTATGGATGACAAACAAAGGCGAAATTCCTGCACCTGATTCAAGGATGGAAATAAAAAATATGTTTTTTGATGCTACCGAAGGTGCACTTGCAGTATTTGAAGTGAACGGCAATGTTCCCACTGGAGCTGTTGAGGGTGCTAGTTCTGTTCCTGCTGGCACAATTACCCATACAGAGACTAATGGTGCTGATGATGGATATTCTTTAGAAGTTTTAGTGCGTACAGATATGTTTGGTTACTCTGTTGGTGATGCCGTGAAACTTAGTGTTGTAATTTGGGATCTTGATTTCGCTTCTGCCGATGCCTGGACAGATAGTACATCTGATTATGCTCCTAACTGGTGGGGAACTCAATGGGTTGATCAAAATTTTGAAAAGTACCATTTATATCGTGAAGTTATTCTATCCACAGCCACTAATGTAGATACTGAGGAAGGAATTGTAAAATCTTATAAATTGAATCAGAACTATCCGAATCCATTTAATCCTACAACACAAATTTCATACACAATAACTCAAAAGGAATTTGTATCCTTAAAAGTGTATGACGTTCTTGGCACTGAGGTTGCAACTTTAATCAATTCAGTGCAAGATATGGGTACTCATAAAGTATCTTTTGATGCATCAAATTTTTCTACAGGGGTTTATTTCTATACATTAAAATCAGGAAATAACATCCAGACTAAAAAAATGATGCTGCTGAAATAGTTTCATATATACACAACACAAATTGGTTTTCGGAAGGGAAACCAATTTTGTTGTTATATACCGACAACTTTCAACTTTAAAAATCCGAAAACCAATTCATTGTCGGTATAATACTAACTTAGAATAGTTATACTTGTACTAAGTTTTATTTACTATTCCAAAGACCGTTCTGTTAATTTTATAAATAGAACGGTCTGAACTTTATCTATATTTAGTAGGATCATATGTGGCGAAATAGTTATCAAAAAATATTGTTAGTGTTGGTAATTTTAATCTTCACCGGATCGGTATTTAACGAAATACACGCACAACAAACAGGTAAAATTTCAGGAATTGTTAAAGACTCTGAAACAGGAGAATCCCTTATTGGTGTAAATATTTATATTCAGAACCAAAACATAGGGGCTGCATCTGATCTTGAAGGATATTTTGCTATTCTTAATATTCATCCAGGTAAATACCAAGTAGTGGCATCAATGGTTGGTTATAGGAAAGTTATTGTTAATGATGTAAATATCACCTCTGGAAGAACAACTAATCTCGATTTTATTATGAAACCAGCTACAACAGAACTGGACGAAGAAGTTGTAGTTACCGCAAAAAGAATAATAATAAAGAGAGATTTAACTTCCAGTGAATTAACCGTTTCTGCTGAAGAAATTGCAAACCTTCCGGTAGAAAATTTAAATGATATAATAACGCAAAAAGCAGGTGTAGTTCAAGATGCTTATGGTAATATCCATATCCGCGGTGGCAGATCTTCGGAAGTTGGATATCTTGTAGATGGCATATCTGTAAAGGATAATTTTACAGGGGCACGTGCTTCGGAAGTAGATGTACAATTTATGCAAGAAGTAAAAATAATTAGTGGTGTTTTTAATGCCGAGTATGGGCAAGCAATGTCGGGTATTATAGATGTAATTACAAAGCGGGGTAGCGATAAATTTACAGGTGGAGTAAGTCTTTACTCGGGAGGCTATGTTAGTACTGCGAGTAATATTTTTTACAATATTAAAGATTTTAACCCTATATCAATTAACGATATTAAAACAAATATTAGTGGTCCAGTTTCATTATTTAATACAAAGTTTAATTACAGTTTTGCTGCCAGAAGATATCAAATAGATGGTTGGCTATATGGGCAAAGAAGGTTTAACACTTTTGACAGTTCTTATTCAATAGGTAACAACTTTTTTATTGATAAAACTGGAGATAATGAGATTGTATCAATGAACAATCAAATCTATTATAATTTGCAGGCAAAATTAAATTTTGATTTGAGCAATAAATTGAAAATTTCGAATTTTATTCTTTGGGATAATTCTGAAGGAAAAGGGTATAATCATCTTTATAAATATAACCCGGATGGAGTTCCTACAAATTATAAAAATGCTATAAATAATATCTTAAATTTAACCTATGTCTTTTCCTCCTCTTCATTTTTAACTCTAAAGTACTCTTTAGCATCTTCACAAACAAAAACTTTTGTATTTAAGGATATTAATGATTCAAGGTATGCAAACCCTGAATTACTTCGGCAACTAACTAGCTATAGTTTTTTAACAGGTGGAACAGATATGACTCATGACCAGAGAGAAACTATTACTAATATTGTGAAGCTCGACTTCCTTTCACAGTTTGATAAGTATAATGAATTCAAATCTGGATTTGAATATAGACACGATAAAATAGATGTAATAAATGAGACTGCAAGATATAATGGTGAAATTCCAGTATTTAGTTTTAATCGTTTCATTAATGAAGGAAAGTTTTTATACACACCTATCAGTGCTGCATTCTATATTCAAGATAAAATTGAATATAAAAGTATAATTATTAATGCAGGATTAAGATTTGATTATTTCGACTCTCAAGGTGAAGTTCCTCTAGATTACCTAAATCCTGAAACTTCTGAAAAAACCGCTGCTGATGTACAAACGCAAATTAGTCCGCGAGTTGGGGTTGCATTTCCAATTTCAGCTGATGGAACAATACATTTTAGTTATGGGCATTTTTTCAAAATTCCGGATTATCAATTTCTCTATTACAATCCTAATTTTAGAGTAGGACCCGGAGGACTTTACACTTTAATGGGTAATGCCAATTTAAAAGCTGAATCTACTATTGCTTATGAACTAGGTCTCCACTATAAATTTTTTGATATGATTGGTTTAGAAGTTATTGGATTTTATAAAGACATATCTAATTTACTTGGTACAGAAATAATGAATACTAGCATAGGTGGAGATAGATATGCCATATATACGAACAGAGATTATGGGAAATCAAGAGGTATAACTTTCTCACTATTTAAACGTACATCCCCTCATGATCCTATTTCAATTTCTATTGACTATACGTACCAATCCTCACAGTCTAACGCATCAAATCCGAATGATGCATTTAATAGAGCACAAGGAAATCCACCAAAACAACCAAACATTCAAGTTGTACCGGTAAGTTGGGATCAGAGGCACACCATAAACTTAGCAGTATTTTACACAAAATTTAATAATTACAATATTGGGCTAATTGCAAAATATGAATCTGGGTTCCCATTTACTCCGGAAAATCAATCAATTCAAACAAGTTTTGAAAATAGTGCAAGAATGCCTAATAAAATAAATGTTGATTTGCAGATAGATAAAAGATTTAGGCTGTTTAACCAACAGTTCAGCATCTTCTTGAAAGTTTATAATCTTTTCGATACAAGAAACGAAGTTGCTGTTTATAACGACACAGGAAGAGCCGGATATTCATTAATCAGTCAATATACACCTGAAGAGCAAGGTGCAAACACACTTACGGAGTTTTTGACAAATCCGACATTCTATTCAGAGCCAAGAAGAATTATTGTTGGTCTAAATTTTCAATTAAATTTTCAATAGCAGGCTTTAGATGAAAAGATTTAAAATTATTATTATTCTATTTTTAATATTCTTTACTAATGAAATATTTTCACAAATTTCAGTTCCTCCAGAGCAGAGAGGCGACCGTAAATATCGTAAAGAGGGAATTCATAATGCTAATTTGGTTGAAACTCTCTTTTATAATTTTGGTGAAGTAGCGTGGTGGGGGCAAGAACCTTCAGGAGTTTGGCCAAAAGGATCCAGACGTTCATATATGGATGGAATTACACCTATAGTTGGTGCAGAGGTAACGGACAATAATAATAATGTAATTCGCATGATTGAAGCAGGGTATAGAGAGTTGATGGATATTTCCCCTACTGGTGTTGAACGTGGATTTCAACCAAGACCAGGATATGTTAATCCTAACCAAAGTTCAATAGCAATGAGCGATAAACCAATTACTTGGCCTCAAACTTGGCCAGGGAAAGACGATTCTTGGAATGGATATTGGGACGGATATTTTGGTAAAAGAACTAATGCTGACCAGGAAAGTTATTTTGTTATGGATGACAACAGCGATGATGGGCATGATTTTTATCCTGATACTACTGATTTTTCACGAAGAGGTTTGGGGCTAAGCGTAGGTGTCCGAGGATTTCAATGGTCAAATATTTTAGCAGAAGATCTAATTTTTTGGCATTATGAGATTACTAATGAGAGTACAAGAGACTATAATAAAATAATTTTTGGAATGTATGTAGATTGTGGGGTTGGCGGACAGTTTGATTCTAATGATGATTATGCTTCATTTCAAAAAGATGGTAATATAACTTACAGTTGGGACCACGATGGTCTCGGAGAAGGCGGATGGTCTCCAACAGGTTATGCAGGTTACGCATTCCTCGAAAGCCCGGGTAATCCTAATAATTTTATTGATGATGATTATGACGGTGAAATTTCAAACCCGGTGATTGAATCTTTTATGATTGATGGGGAGATACCCGGAAATGGAATAGATGATAATAATAATGGGATTATTGATGAAACTGAACTAAACATAGGTATGAAATATGCTGATGGAATTGATAACGATAATAACGGTAAAATTGATGAACTAATAGATGAAGCAAGGGCTGATGGAATTGACAATAACGAGAATTGGGATTCGGCTACTGATGATGTTGGTTTAGATGGACTTGCTGGAACTGGTGATTATGGCGAAGGAGATGGAATTCCAACATCAGGATGGCTCCCTCCAAAAACTATAGCCGGAATGCCTGATGGACCAATTAATAAATATGGATTGATTGATACTCGTCAATCGGGAGAACCTGCAATAGATAAGACAGATATTAACGAATCTGATCAAATAGGATTAACTGCATTCGATGTGTTTTTTATTGGCTCTGGTGTTTCCTTTAGAGAAGATGACCGTGTTTGGGATAGAATATCATACAGTCATTTTGATACAGATTTACAGAATGGAAACATTGCTTTTCTATTTGGGTCAGGACCATTTATTCTGAAATCAGGTGCTACTGAAAGATTTTCTTTAGCTTTATTATTTGGTAACGACCTTAATGATATTGTTCGAAATAAAGAAATTGTACAGGATATTTATGATAATAATTACAGTTTTGCCCGTCCTCCGAAAAAACCTATTGTTCAAGTTGTACCTGGTGATGGAAAAGTAACATTATATTGGGATTCTGAAGCAGAACAATCTTATGATTCTTTCCTAGAAAAATATGACTTCGAGGGTTATCGAATCTATAGAAGTACAGACCCAGGATTCCAGGACCCATATACAATTACAAGTGGATATGGCGACCCCACCCTTTATAAACCTATTGCTCAATTCGATATTCAAAACGATGTTCAAGGTTTTTTTGACCTCGATTATCAGGGAGTAAAATACTATCTTGGAGATAACAAGGGGTTAAAACACTCCTGGATAGATAATGACGTAATAAATGGACAAACATATTATTATGCCGTTGTTTCTTACGATCGTGGAGATGCTCAAATTGGTTTATATCCGTCAGAATGTACTAAAGTTATTGTGCGCGATTTAGCTGGAAATATAAATCTGGATGTTAATACAGTAATGATTATACCTGGTACAATGACTGCTGGTTATGTAGCTCCCGAAGTTCCAGATTCAGTTTATCATATATCAGGCAATTCCACCGGTGATGTATTGGTAGAGATAATAAATCCATCTCTTGTTAAGGATAACGAGTACCTAATTAAATTTGATGATTCAATAGTCGATTCAACTATTTATTCTCTGTATAAAATTATTGGTGCTGATACAAGTTTAGTAATCGAAAATTCAGAGTACACAAATGGTGAAGATTTTAATGAAATTGTTGATGGAATGAGGATATTTGTAATAGATGATGAAATAGAATATGATTTTGATAATTCTGGCTGGGTAGGAGGAAATTCCAATTTAATTATTCAAGGTCAAAATGTGTACGACGTTCCACCTGGCACCGAAGAATACCCGGTTAGCTACGAAATTAGAGTTGGAGAACCTGATTCTTCTTGGTTATTTGGTTATAGAACAGAAACTAATTTTCAAGTATGGGATAAGTATAATAATAAAAAAATGAAATATTACCATTGGGAACCTAATGATAATATTGATAATATTTTAAGTGCTGGAGATTATATTGAGATTTGGAAAGAAATTGGTACAAGTTGGAAGCGTATATGGAAGTTTTCGTTTTTAGCTCCAGTTGTTGGTAATGCAGTAAATCCTTCAAACGGAGATATTGGAAAATTAGTAATTAAAACTCCATTTACATCCTCGGACAAATATACTTTTTATACTAAGAGGCATACAACAGATTTTACCCAGGCAAAAGCTGATCTTGAAAAGGTTTCTGTAGTTCCTAATCCGTATGTTGGTGCTGCAAGGTGGGAACCACAAAGATTAACATCGTCGGGAAGAGGAGAAAGGATAATTTATTTCATTAATTTACCTTCGAGAGCTACAATAAAAATTTATACAATGAGTGGTGATCATGTAAAAACAATTGAACATGAGTCAAATTTACTTGATGGTAAAACTTCTTGGGATTTGAAATCTAAAAGTGGTCTGGATGTTGCCCCAGGAGTATATATCTATCATGTTGAAGCTCCTAACATAGGCGAGAAAATAGATAGATTCGCTATTATTAAATAATTTGGAAATGGGATGAAAATATTTTTATCACTAATATTTATTTCTCTATTATATTCAGGAAAAGTATATTCTCAAACATTTGCGGGAAGTAGTGCAGGACAATTTCTGAAAATAGAAGTTGGAGCGAGATCTGCAGCTATGGGTGGTGCATTTGTTGCTGCAGCAGATGACGCCTCCGCAATATATTGGAACCCTGCTGGAATATCAAAACTGAAAACTAATTCTGTCACTTTTAGCCATACATATTGGTTTGCTGAAACAAATCACAGCTATGCAGGATTAGTTCTAAAAATTTCCGAAGATCATGCTCTTGCACTGAGTTATACTTCTTTATCAATGCCCGATATGGAAGTAACAAATGAGTTTTATCAAGATGGAACTGGAGAATATTTTTCAGCTACTGATTTGGCTTTGGGAATATCTTATGCATTAAACATTACTAATGAATTTAGTATGGGGTTTACTGGTAAATACATTTCGCAAAATATTTGGCACATGTATGCTTCTGCATTTGCATTAGATGTTGGGTTGCTTTATAAATCTCCAATTGAAGGGTTAACTATAGGTATGGCTGTTACAAATGTTGGTTCACAAATTAAATATGAAGGTGAGGATAATTTTATCTATTATTCATTTGATCCAAATTCAAAAGGAAATAGTGATAAAATATTTTCCGAAATTAAAATGGATAGTTGGGATTTACCTTTATTGTTTAAAGTTGGATTAACCTACCAACTTTTAAGGAGTGAAACGAATAGTTTGCTTTTTAGCTGCGATGCCGTAAAACCAAATGACTATAACGAATATGTAAACATTGGTTTTGAATATGGATTTAAGGAAGTATTCTATTTAAGAGGCGGATATAAAGCATTATTTAAAAGAGATTCAGAAGAGGGCTTAACTGGCGGTGTAGGGGTTATATATTTCATCACAGATTTTATCCCATTGAGTGTTGATTATTCATACTCAACCTTTGGAATATTAAATGATATTCATAGATTCTCGGTAGAAATTGGTTTTTAGAAAACATACAGAATTATTGATAAAAATGGAATTATAGAATGAAAACTTTTGAAACAAAATATGGATATTTTGATAACAATGGGAAAGAATATGTAATAAAAAATCAGCAGACACCAAAACCTTGGATTAATGTAATTTCTAATGGCAATTATGGAATGGTTATATCGCAAACTGGTGGTGGATTTAGCTGGAAAGAACATTCCGAGTTTAACAGAATTACTCGTTGGCATCAAGACTTAATAAAAGATGATTGGGGTAAATATATTTATGTAAAAAATAACAAAACTGGCGAAATTTGGAACCCAACTTGGAGCCCTGTAAAAACTGATTTGGATCATTATGAATGCCGCCATGGTATTGGTTATACAAAGTTTATTACTATATATAAAGGGATAGAGATAAAACTAATAATGTTTGTTCCATTTAATGAATCGCTTGAAATTTGGGATATTACTGTTGCAAATAATAATAACGATGAAGTAGATTTATCATTCTTTACATATTTTGAATGGGTGCTTGGTTCATCGGCTGACCATCATCGTGAGTTTCATAAACAGTTTCTCGAAACTGAATTTGATGAAAGTATTAAAGGAATTAAGGCAAGAAAAAGACTTTGGGATATACCCATAGGGGACCGTGGCCATTGGAATACCGAATATGAATACACTGGCTTTTTTACATGCAGTAAAACTCCAACAAGTTACGAAGGGGATAAAGAAAAATTTATTGGTAATTATGGCTCTCTTGATAAACCCAAAGCAGTAAGCACTGGAATAATGACACAAACTACTGGCACTTTTAATGATTCAATTGCCTCTTTAAAAATTGATGTTTCATTACCATCTAAATCGGAAGAGAGACTACAATTCTTCTTAGGACTAAGTAAAAATGATTTAAAGAGTAGTCTTCAAAAATATAATTCGAACAATTTAATTGATGAAGCTTTTGAAAATGTTGCTCAAAAATGGAATGATATTTTAGGAACGTTAAATATTGAAACACCCGATACTTCGTTAAATTATATGGTGAATACGTGGTCGAGGTATCAAGCAATATCCGCAAGATTATGGGGAAGAACAGCATACTACCAGCAAAGCGGTGCGTTTGGTTTCAGAGATCAATTACAGGATAGTTTAGTTTTCCTTCCCATCAATCCTGAACTTACTAAAAATCAGATTAAACTACACGCTAAGCACCAATTTGTGAATGGAGAGGTTCTACATTGGTGGCATCCAATATCGGAAACAGGACTAAAAACGGAAATGACAGATGATCTATTGTGGCTCCCATTTGTATTAAACCATTATATATTAGAGACTTGCGATTACAAAATTCTTGAAGAAGAAGAAACATTTTATGATGAACCAAATTCTAAAGCCTCAATTTATGAACATTGCAGATTAGCCATCGAAAAAGTTTTAACGAGATTTAGTGAACGTGGAATTCCTCTAATTGGTGCAGGAGATTGGAATGATGGGATGAGTGGAGTTGGTCTTGAAATGAAAGGTGAGTCTTTCTGGCTATCTGAATTTTTATATTTAATACTTATAGATTTTGCTGAATTAAGTAAGAAGATTGGAAAAGATGAATACTCAGTTCTCTATTTGGAAGCAGCCGAAAAACTAAAAAAGAACTTTAATTTGCATTCTTGGGATGGTGAATGGTTTATTAGAGCAACAAAAGATTCTGGTGAAATAATTGGTAGTTCGGAGTGTAGTAATGGAAAGATTTATTTAAATCCTCAAACTTGGTCCGTTATAAGTTCAATTGCTACAGAAGAAAAACAACAAATTGCAATGAATTCAGTAAAGGAGAAATTATTGAAGAAAAATGGTTGTCTCTTGCTTCAACCGGCATACACCTCACCTGATAAATTTATTGGATATCTTTCCCGTTATGCTGCTGGGCGTAGGGAAAATGGAGGTCTATATTCTCATGCTTCTACTTGGGCTATTTGGGCTTTTGCAAAAATTGGTGAAGATAGTTTTGCAAATGAAGTAGCTCAAAGAATGAACCCTATAAATGCTGGAAAAAATCCGGATGAATATGTAGCTGAACCATATGTATTACCTGGTAATGTTGATGGACCTGACTCCCCAAATTATGGTATGGGTGGTTGGACATGGTACACCGGGTCAGCTTCTTGGTATCAAAAAAATATTGTTGACTGGATTTTAGGAATCCGTGCTTCAAAGAATGGGTTAATTATTGATCCGCACATACCTGAAAATTGGAATTCATTCAAAATAAAACGAATGTTTAGAGGAACTGAATTTAATATAACCGTTAATAATCCTGATGGTTTATCTTCAGGAAATGTTGAATTAATTGTTAATGGTGTAAAACAGCCCATGAATATTTTGGATGATTTTACTGAACAAAAAGTAAATGTAATTGCAACATTGATTAAAAAGTAATGAAAAAATTAAACGGCATATGGAATTATATTTCTGATACTGGTTCAGAATTTTCTGTTGAACAAATAAAGGCAAAAGTAAATCATAAAGAATATACTGGTTCAATGAGCATTCCCTCTAATTGGGAATTGGAGGGATTAAAAAATTATTCGGGAACTATTTGGTTTGTTAGAAACTTCGATAATTATAGAACTAAAGGAAAGAGACGAATTTGTTTTGGAGGTGTTGATTATTTTGCAGAAGTTTGGGTAAACTGGGAATTCGTTGGTTCTCACGAAGGGTATTTTCAATCATTTGATTTTTTACTTAAAGATTCTATTCTAACACCAAAAAATAATACATTAATTGTTCGGGTTACATCTCCAAAAGAGGAAGTAGGAAAAACTTGGCCAGATAAAAAACAATTAATAAAAGGAATTTTTAATCATCACGATTGCCGACCAGGTGGTTGGAGTTTAGCTAAAGGTCAGAATAAAAATACAGGCGGTATTTGGAATGACGTGAATTTGGTTACCGAAAAAGAAGTACTTATCGATAATCTGAAACTCCAACCAATAATAACTAATGAATTAGTTGAGATAAAAATAACATTTCAATATAGAACATTCTTAAAGGAGCAAACAAATATTGAAACAAAAATTGAGATTAAATCAGGTATCAAAAAAACTGAAACCATTAAAATTAGTTTTGATATTAATCCAACTGGAGGTCAGGCAACCGCTATTATCAAGGTTGAAGAACCTGAATTTTGGTATCCATGGGAATTAGGTAAACCAACACTTACTAATATTAAAATTTCATCTAAGCATTTTAATCTAATCAGTGCTTCTATCGGAATAAGAGAAGTTAAACTTAGTGAAAAATCAGAATTTATAATTAATCAAAAAAGATTGTTTTTGCGAGGTACCAATATCATTCCGGAACAATTTCTAAGTAGCCTCTCTAAATCAAGAATTAAAGAACTGGTTGCATGGTTAAGAGAAGCTAATATTAATATTGTACGAGTGCATGCACATGTAAATAGAAAAGAATTATATCAAGAGTTAGATAAAGCAGGAATACTTGTTTGGCAAGATTTTGCACTTCAATGGACATACGACACATCCACAGAATTTAAAATAAATGCAATATCTCAAATTAAGGATATGGTTAATCAATTTTATAATCATCCATCCATTGTTTTTTGGTGCTGCCATAACGAACCTGGTGAACAAATTGAGACTTTAGATAGTTATTTGTTAGATGCAGTTATGGAGGAAGATCAGTCCCGTATAGTTCGCATAGCCTCAAACTATGAGGAGCATCCTTACGAAGGATGGTATTGGGGAAATTTGGAACATTATTCCGCTGCTCCAATGGGTCCGCTTGTTACTGAGTTTGGTGCACAAGCAATACCGGAACTTACTTCACTTAAAAGAATTTTATCGGAAGAAGATATTAGTAAGTTAAATTGGGACAATTGGGAATACCACAATTTTCAGTATGAGCAAACATTTAATCTGGCAGGTATTCAGATAGGTGAAAACATTGAAAAGTTTATTGTTAATTCACAAAATTATCAAGCCGAATTAATTTATAAGGCTATTAATTTCTATCGAAGAAAGAAAAACGATGGTATAACAGGCATTTTTCAATTTATGTTTATCGATTGTTGGGATTCAATTAGCTGGTCAGTAATTGATTATTATGGAAAAAAGAAGTTAGGATATTCGATATTAAGAAAAAATTTTGAGCCATTATTTATCTCTTTAAATCTGAAAAAAAAGAAGTATCAAGTTGATGCTGAACTATTTATGGATTTATGGATTATCAATGACCTCCATACAACATTTCACAATTTAACTCTTGTTGTATCAATTGAGAATAATGAATTAGTTAGAGTTAAAAAAATCCTTATTAAAGAAGATTCAATTAAATATTTAGATGATAAAAAATTTAAAGTAAAATTATCAAGTAAAAAAATAGAAGGATTTTTGAGCGTTAAACTTTTTGATTCTACAAATAAAATTCTTTGTGAAAGTAAGGAACAAATAAAAATTTTAGATAATAAATTAGGATGGAGATAATATGAGAAAGATATTTTTAATTTCATTGGTAACATTGATGATTTCTACTTTCATCAATGCACAAGATTTTGTTTTCTTCTCTAACAGTCCAACAAATACATCTTATGATCCAAGCTGGGGTTATGTAAACTCACCTAGTATTTTGGAACGCGTTGGGGAAAAATTTCCTGTATCGGAAGATCATTTTTATTCGGCACCAAATTCCTTAATGCTACACTGGACTTCAATGACTGGCGGAGATTGGGGCTTTGCCGTTGCGGAAGCTGGATGGATTGGACACGATATTAATCAGAAAGATACACTTTCATTTTGGGTTTTTACCGAAACTTTAATTACATCTGCTAACCTTCCACTTATTTATCTCGAAGATTTAAACAATACTAAAACTGAAAAAATATCTATTACTTCTTTTTCCAATGATATTCAGGCAAGTGTATGGACTAATATTAAAATTCCCATCCAAATATTTAAAGATAATGCTGGTAGTGCAGATTTGACAAAAATAAAAACAATTTTCTACGGGCAGAATATAGCCGACGGAACTGAACATACTCTATATTTAGATGAAATTAGAATGACTTCTGAAGGGGGTGGCGATATTACTCCACCAAGTGTGCCTATTGGTGTCTCTTCAAAAGGGTATCAAAACCATATAGATGTGATGTGGAGCCCAAATACCGAAGAAGATTTGGATGCATATAACATTTATCGGCTGGAAAACAATACATACATTCACATAGGAAATGCTTCGAAGGATGACCGTTTTTTTACAGATTATATTGGTGAAACTGGTATTTCTAATTCATATAAAGTTACTGCGGTAGATTGGAGTATGAATGAATCGGGTTTAAGCGAAGCCACCACATCAGAAACTATTCCAATGAGTGATGACGAACTTTTAACAATGCTTGTAGAAGCTAACTTCCGATATTTTTGGGATTATGCTCATCCTGTTTCTGGTTTAACACGTGAACGGTATGGCTCTGAAAATACCGTTACTATGGGTGGCTCTGGTATGGGAGTGATGGCAATTCTTGTTGGTATTGAAAGAGAATTTATTACAAGAGCCGAGGGAATTGAACGAATGCTCAAAATATTAAACTTTCTTGAAAATGATGCGGATAGGTTCCATGGTGCTTATCCTCATTGGATGAATGGTGAAACAGGTGCAGCTATCCCTTTTAGTCAAAAAGATGATGGTGGTGATCTTGTTGAAACTGCATTTTTAATACAAGGGCTCCTTACAGCACGTCAATATTTTGATAAAACAACTTCTGATGAGATGAATATTAGAGATTTAATTACAAATATTTGGGAATCAGTTGAGTGGAGTTGGTACCGCCGAACTCCTTCAAGTAATGTGCTTTACTGGCATTGGTCACCAAATTATGGTTGGGAGATGAATTTTCAACTAATTGGTTGGAATGAAACAATGATAACTTATCTTCTTGCAATTGCCTCTCCTACATATCCAATTCCGGCAAGTATGTATCACGATGGTTGGGCTGGTGCTTCATATTATTTAAACGGAAAATCTTTTTATGGGTACCAGCTTGATGTTGGGTGGGATTACGGCGGACCATTATTCTTCGCACATTATTCATTTCTGGGGTTCGATCCGCGGGGCATTAAAGATGATTACACAAATTACTTTATCAATAATCGGGATCATACTTTAATCAATAGAGCCTATTGTATTGAAAATCCAGGAGGCTTTGCGGGTTATGATGAAAACACATGGGGTTTAACTGCTAGTGATGATCCTTTCGGTTACTCGGCACACGAACCCTTTGTAAGGGATAATGGCACAATTACACCAACAGCCGCTCTTTCATCAATGCCCTATACACCTACAGAATCTATTGCAGCTTTTAAGAACTTTTATAACAATTACGGTGAAGAAATTTGGGGAATTTACGGATTTAGAGATGCTTTTAATCCGCAGCAAAACTGGTATGCGTCAAGTTATCTTGCAATTGATCAAGGACCAATCATAATTATGGTAGAGAATTACCGCACCTCATTATTATGGAATTTATTTATGGCAAATCCTGAAATTCAACCAATGCTTAACGCAATAGGATTTAAAGAAGATTTAACAGACCTTGGTGAAGAAACTTCAACTGAATTAGATTTTAAATTGTATGAGAATTATCCAAATCCTTTTAACCCTTCAACCCAGATTAAATATTCAATACCTAACACATCTAATGTTAAACTTGAGGTTTTTAATTTAATTGGAGAAAAGATATCTACTTTAGTTAATGAAGAAAAGCAGCCTGGTACTTACGAAGTATCTTTTAATGGAGTTAATTTAAGCTCAGGAGTTTATTTTTATAAAATATCTACCAATCAATTTTCAGATGTTAAAAAACTTATGTTGCTGAAATAGTATGTGCAAAAGAAAAATAGCTGTTCTATTCTTGATTTTTATTTTGGGGTGTGTAAAATCAGAGAACGAACCAACAGTAATAAAATTTTGGGCAATGGGAGCTGAGGGTGAATACGTCTCTCAACTTTTGCCTGAATTTGAAAAAGAGAACCCAAATATTAAAGTAACGGTTCAGCAAGTTCCATGGACGGCAGCACAGGAAAAACTAATAACTGCATTTGCCAGTGAAAAACTTCCCGACTTATTTCAACTTGGGAATACTTGGGTTCCGCAATTCCATTCACTTTCTGCTATTGAAAATCTTACGGAGTTTGTAGATAAATCTACAAGCATAGATCAATCTAATTATTTCCAGGGTATTTGGGATACTAACGTTTTGGATTCAACCATTTATGGAATACCTTGGTACATTGATACACGTGTGTTGTACTATAGAACCGATATTCTGAAAAGGGCAGGATATGAGCATCCACCCAGAACTTGGGATGAATTATATGAAGTTTCAAAAAGCATTAAAAAAGTTCTTGCAGATGAAAATAAATTTGCCATTTATTTACCCTCAAATGAATGGGCACCTTTTATTATTTGGGGGTTGCAGAATAATGCAAAATTGTTAAAATCAAATAATTCATACGGTAATTTTTCATCTGCTGAATTTAAGGAAGCTTTCACATTTCTCACTAAGTTCCATAAAGAAAAACTTGCACCAATAGGAATGACAAAAGTAAATAATATTTTTCAGGGATTTAAGGATGAATACTTTTCCATCTATATATCAGGTCCGTGGAATATAAAAGATTTTAAATTTTGGTTAACAGATTCCTTAGAAAATAGCTGGATGATAGCACCGTTACCTTCGCCCACCGATAAATATCCAGGGGCTTCTTTAGCTGGCGGGTCAAGTTTGGTAATTAATAGTAAATCTGAAGTAAAAGAAGAAGCATGGAAATTAATCGAATTTTTATCGCGTAAAAATGTTCAAATAAAGTTTTATAAATTGTTGAACAATTTACCTGCCGTTAAAAATGCGTGGAATGATTCAGTGTTTGTTAATGATAAATATATGAAGGTTTTTTATAAACAATTTTTAAATGTAAAAGCAACACCTAAAATTGCAGAGTGGGAGCAGATTGCATTTTCAAAGGTTCAGCAATATACTGAATATACTGTGAGGGAAGTAATGACGGTAGATGAAGCCTTAGCAGCATTGGATAAAGATATAAATGAAATATTGAAAAAAAGAAGATGGCTGTTAAACCGAAAAATAGAATAATGCCAAAATAACAAATATGAAAATTAATATAAAAAAATACTATTCAGGATTTGGAAGTAAAAAATCACTTCTCATATTTCTTTCTCCTGCTTTGTTGGCAATTTTTAGTTTCTTTTTTATTCCTGTTATTGCAGCATTTATAATCAGTTTTACCGATTTCAGTATATATGCTTTAGCAGATTGGAATTATATTCAGTTCATAGGTTTCGATAATTATTTTAGGCTATTTGATGACCCGCTATTTTGGACATCTCTTAAAAACACTTTTTACTTTGTGATAGTTGCAGGACCCCTATCAATAATTGCATCCCTTACAGCAGCAATTTTATTGAGTTCAAAAACAACTCTATTTAAATCTTTTTTTAGATTATCATTTTTCTTACCAGTAGTTACTACTTTGGTTGCTGTTGCAATAGTTTGGAGATTCATCTATCATCCGAATTTTGGACTATTAAATTATGCTTTAGGCTATTTAGGAATTTCTCCAATTGACTGGCTGGGCGATCCTAATTGGGCTATGCCTGCAATTATACTAATGGCAGTATGGAAAAGTTTTGGATACAATATGATAATTTTTATTGCAGGGCTTCATAATATTCCCGAGCAGTTATACGAAGCCGCAGAAGTTGAAGGTGCCAATTCGTGGCATAAATTTCGTAACATTACATTACCATTATTAGCACCAACAACAATGTTTGTAGGCATTATAACTCTTATCGGGTTTTTCCAATTATTTGCCGAACCATATATTATGACTCAGGGAGGTCCATTAAATTCAACTTTAAGTATTGTACAGTATATGTATCAGGAAGGGTTTAGATGGTGGAATATAGGGTATTCTGCTGCAATTGCTTTTGTACTTTTTACTATAATTTTTGTAGGAACAATTATTCAGCTAAAATTGAAAAAAAATGACTAATAGAAAAAGTAAAAAAATATTGCTGAATTTATTATTAATTCTAATTGCTGTTGTTACATTAGCTCCCTTTCTGTGGATGATTTCTGCTTCGTTTATGCATGATGGACATGCTTCAACTTATCCTCCGAGTTTTTTACCCGATAAGTTTACCCTTACTCAGTACACCAAATTATTTACAAAATTAGATATCGCAACAAACATTGTGAATAGTTTCATATTATCAATAAGTGTTACGGGAATTTCTCTATTCTTAAATTCGATGGCTGCTTACGCTTTTACTAAGTTTAGATTTAAGGGAAAGGAAAAATTATTTACAATTTTACTTAGCTCTATGATTATACCAAGTCAAGTTACAATGCTCCCATTATTTTTAATGCTAAAGGAGATGGGAGTTATAAATACTTACTTTGCTATTATTATTCCGGGGTTAGCAAATATTTTTGGAATTTTCTTAATTCGACAATATGCTCAGGCAATTCCCGATAGTTTATTTGAGGCAGCAAAAATAGATGGAGCTTCCGATTTTCAAATATACTCCAAAATATTTCTTCCTATTATAAAACCAATTTTAGTAACATTAGCACTATTTACATTTATGGGAACTTGGAATGACTTTCTTTGGCCTCTCATTACACTTACGGATCAATCTATGTACACACTTCCTGTTGCTATGTCAAATATGATGAGCGAACATTCTAAGGACCCCGAATTAATGATGGCTGGATCAGTATTAACCATATTACCAATTATAATTGTTTTTCTAATTATGCAGAAACAATATATAAAAGGTTTAATGATGGGAAGCGTAAAAGAATAATTATTATTTAAGGAAAAAAATGAAAAACATTATAATCAAATTAATTTTACTGATAATCATAATATTCACACCTTACTTACAAGGTCAATCTCTTGCGGTAGAGCAAAAAATTGACTCTTTGCTTCTTAAAATGACACTTGATGAAAAAATAGGACAGTTAGTTCAATCGGTAGGAATTAAAGAGAACACCATTGAAGATATTAGGTCTGGAAAAATTGGTTCAATTTTAGGAATTAAATCAGCCGATGAAGTTAGTAAATTTCAAAAAATTGCAATTGAAGAATCGCGGTTAAAAATTCCGTTGATTTTTGCCAACGATGTTATACATGGGTTTTCTACAACATTTCCAATACCCCTTGCTGAAGCATCAAGTTGGAATCCTGAACTTGTAAAAAAAAGTGCATCTATTGCTGCATACGAAGCAGCAAGTGAAGGTACAAAATGGAACTACGCTCCTATGGTTGATATTTCTCGAGATCCAAGATGGGGAAGAATAATGGAAGGTTCTGGAGAAGATCCATACCTCGGCAGTGTTATGGCAATAGCAAGAATAGAAGGTTTTCAAGGAGATGATTTTTCACATCCTTCAAAAGTAGTGGCTACTGCCAAACATTTTGTGGCTTATGGTGCAGCTGAAGCAGGGCGCGATTATAATTCGGTTGACATATCCGAAAGAAGACTTCGCGAAATTTATTTACCCCCATTTTTATCAGCCGTTAATTCGGAAGTAGGATCAATAATGAGTGCTTTTAATGATATTAATGGAATACCAGCCTCAGCAAATAAATTTATATTAACTGAAATATTGCGAGATGAATGGAAATTTAAAGGAACTGTGATAACCGATTACAACTCTGTTGGTGAGTTGGTCTATCATGGATTTGCTAAAGATAAAAAGGAAGCTGCCTTAAAAGGATTAACTGCAGGAATTGATATTGATATGGTTGGTGATACAATTGATGGTGATGTTTATTCTCCACACTTGAAGGAGCTACTTGAAGATAATTTGATTGATATTTCATCTATCGATAAAGCTGTTAGAAATGTTTTGAGAATGAAATTTAATGCAGGTCTTTTTGAAAAACCATACGTGGATTCAACTTACTTTGTAGAGAATAATATATCACAAGATGCAAAAAATAAAATTGCTCTTCAAATGGCAAAGGAATCTATAGTACTTCTGAAAAATGATAATAATCTTTTGCCCTTGAATAAAAAGACAAAAAAAATTGCAGTAATTGGCAGTATGGCAGAGAATGAATATGATCAGTTAGGTGCATGGACGTGCAAGCCTAATTATAAAAATGGAATTTCTGCGTTAGAAGGAATTAGAGAATTAGCAAAGGAAGGAACAGAGGTTTTATTTGCTAGAGGTTTTGATCCAAGATCAAATGATAAATCTGGATTTGAAGAAGCGTTATCAGTTATATCGCAAGCCAACGTAGCGGTAGTATTTGCTGGAGAAAATTGGGAGTTAAGTGGAGAAGCAGCCTCGAGAACTGATATAAATTTGCCAGGTGTTCAGCTGGAGTTCATTAAACGAGCTCAAGAGTTAGAAACTCCAATAATTGTTGTGCTAATGAATGGAAGACCATTGACTATTAATTGGAGTTCCCAAAATATACCAGCAATTCTTGAGGCTTGGTATCTCGGTGATATGTCAGGAAAAGCAATAGCATCAGTTCTATTTGGTGAATATAATCCTTCTGGTAAATTGCCAATTACATTTCCCAGATCTGTTGGGCAAATACCAATTTATTACAATGCGAAAAGTACAGGGCGTCCAGCAAGAGAAGATGTAAAGTGGTCTAGCAAATATCTTGATTCTCCCAATACACCACTCTATCCTTTTGGTTTCGGATTAAGTTATACTCAATTTAAGTATTCTAACTTTTCTGTAAATACATCTTCCAATTCTATTTCAGATTCAATTATTGTTACGGTAGATGTTACAAACATTGGCAAATACGCTGGGGAAGAAGTTGTTCAGTTATATATTCAAGATTTGTTTGCAAGTGTAACAAGACCAATAAAAGAACTAAAAAGTTTCAAAAAAATTAAAATTGATGTTGGTAAAACTGAAACTATTAAATTTATAGTTACCCCAAGTATGCTCTCTTTTTATGGAATTGATATGAAAAAAATAATTGAACCAGGAGAGTTCAAAATATTTGTTGGTGGAAATTCTACAGACTTGCTATCTGAATCTATCATTCTAAATTAAAACATGTGTGGATGGGATGAAAAGTAAAAATTAAAGTTTAAGAAAATTGGATGAATAATGGCAGCAGTTGAAGTTAAAAATATTTCAAAAATATATGATGGAAATACAAAGGTAGTTGATAACGTAAATTTTGAAATAAAAGATAAAGAATTTGTGGTATTAGTTGGACCTTCTGGATGTGGGAAATCGACCACATTAAGAATGATAGCGGGTTTAGAGGAGATTACCGAAGGTGAGATATACATTGCTGGGGAATTGATAAACAACATAGCTCCTAGTAAAAGGGATATCGCAATGGTTTTCCAGAACTATGCTTTGTATCCTCACATGACAGTTTTTGAAAATATGGCATTCGGACTGAAAATAAAAAAAACATCCAAAGCAGATATAATTGAACGTGTACATGAAGCGGCTAATATTTTAGAAATAGAACAATTGTTAAATCGAAAACCGAAGGCTCTTTCAGGTGGGCAGAAACAGAGAGTTGCCCTTGGAAGAGCTATTGTAAGAAAACCTAAAGTATTTTTGTTTGACGAACCTCTGAGCAATTTAGATGCTAAACTAAGGGGACAAATGCGAATAGAAATTTCTAAATTGCATAAGAAATTAGGGGTTACAATGATTTATGTAACTCATGACCAAACAGAGGCAATGACAATGGGTGATAAAATTGTGGTGATGAAAGATGGGGTAGTTCAACAAATAGATGAGCCCATCAAACTTTATAAAAATCCTAAAAATAAATTTGTTGCAGGGTTCATCGGTAGCCCAACTATGAATTTCTTTACAGGAAAACTAAATGTTGAGAACAACGGATTCAGATTTACATGTGCGAATAATGAATTCACTATATTCATCCCAAATAATAGAGCAGAAACAGTAAATATAAATAATACAGATAGTTTAACTATTGGTGTTAGGCCTGAAGATATTATTATTAATAGTTCTGACTCCGCTTCAATAAAGGCGAATGTGGATTTAATAGAAACCTTGGGTTCAGAATCGCTCTATCATTTGAATATTGCTGGGCAAAAGTTTATTGTAAAATCGACAGTTCATTTGGATAAAAATATAACAAACGATGTAAAAGTTTCTTTCAATAGTAAGAATATTCATTTATTTATTAACGAGAGTGCTATTTAAATATTTTATTTTAACGCACAGTTTTCTGTATTTAGAAAAATATTTTCATACTTTTGCTACTGTAGTTTTAAAAATTATTGAGGTAATTTAAATATGGACGAATTATCGTTCAAGAAAGATGCAAGTTTTGATAAATGCCCAAATTGTAACTCGGTTGGTAAACTAAGACGTTCACGAGCTAAATCACCCATTGAGCAAGGTATAAAGAAATTAGGTATTTTTAATTATTATAGATGCAGAGAATGTGATTGGAGAGGAAGGCTGCTTAATTTTGGATTTGGTGGAATTTCCATTAAAACTATTCTACTCTATCTATTTCTTATGTTTGTAACAGCGGTTATTGTTAAATTTATTGTTCAGAAATTTGCGATGTAATAAGTTAGGATTTGAAGCCTTTTGATGCGGTCTGCATCATACCCATTTGATTTAAAATTAAATAAATATATATATTATTAGTATTTCTAATATTAGGAGAAAATTTATGAGTAAAAAAACGAAAAAAGCAAATCAGTTTGAATTTAAAACTGATGTAAAAGAATTGTTAAATATTCTTGTTCATTCATTATATACAAATCGTGAAATATTTATAAGAGAGTTAATTTCAAATGCTTCCGATGCGTTAGATAAAATAAGGTTCGAATCAAATAAAGGAACGGAAATTTTTCAGAATGATTTGGAACTTGAAATATCAGTTAAAGGTGATGAGAAGGAGAATACTTTAACTATTACCGATACTGGATATGGAATGACAAAAGATGAAATAATCCAAAACATTGGTACTATTGCAAAGTCTGGTTCAGCAGAATTTTTAAAACAATTATCAGAAGATAAAGAGCAAGCAAATAATATTATTGGAAAATTTGGTGTGGGATTTTATTCTGTTTTTATGGTTGCAGATAAAGTTGAAATTATTTCTCGTTCATATAAAACAGATGCGAAACCTATTAAATGGGTATCTGATGGACTTGGTAGTTTTGAGGTTGAAGAAATTGATGATGATATAAAGCGTGGTACTGAAATTAAAATTCATTTAAAAGAAGATTCTAAAGAGTATGCCGAAAAAGTTAGGATTGAAAATGTAATTAAAAAACATTCTAATTTTGTTTCATTCCCTATTAAATCTGGTGATGACCAACTAAATACTATTTCAGCAATTTGGAGAGAACCAAAATCTAATATAAAGCCAGAACAATATAATGAATTCTATAAATTTCAATCGCACGATTTTGAAGACCCATTTCACGTAATCCATAAGGCAATTGATGCTCCAATTCAGTTTAATGCACTTCTCTTTATTCCGAAGAAAAACATGGATATGTTTGGGTTTAACCGAGATAATTATGGCTTAGATTTATATGTGCGTAGAATTTTAATTAATCATCAAAACAAAGATTTGCTTCCGGAATATTTAAGTTTTGTTAAAGGTGTTGTCGATTCGGAAGATTTACCATTAAATATTTCGCGAGAAACGCTGCAAGAAAACATTGTGTTTTCAAAAATTGCATCAACTGTTACAAAGCAAGTTTTAACAGAACTAACAAAAATGGCAAAAGATGATAAAGAGAAGTACGCTCAATTCTGGAAAGAGTTTTCACGAATTTTTAAAATGGGTTATGCCGATTATGCAAACCAGGAAAAATTTGTTGATTTACTTCGGTTCGATTCATCTGCAAATGATAACAAAGAACAACTTGTTGCTTTTGCAGAATATACTGAACGGATGAAAGATGAGCAGAAAGATATCTACTACATGACTGGTTCAAGTAGAGATGCACTAATGATGGACCCGCATCTTGAAATTTTTAAACGCAAAGGTCTGGAAGTTCTTTATTTGTACGACCCTGTTGATGAATTTGTAGTTAGCTCAGTTAATAAATATAAAGAGTTTGAATTAAAATCTGTTGATCAAGTTGACTTAAAATCGCTTGAAAAACTTGGTGATTCTGAAGAGAAAAAAGATAAAGCTAAAGAATTATCAAAAGAGGATTCAAAACATCTTTCATCTCTATTTGCAAAAATGAAAGAGATACTTGGCGATAAAGTTACAGATGTAAAAATTTCGGAGCGTTTAGAAGATTCACCAGCTTGTCTTGTAAATTCAGATAACACAATGTCTGCCTCAATGCAGAAGATGATGAATATGATGGGGAACAATGAAACAATTCCTCCAAAGATTATGGAATTAAATAAAGACCATAAATTAGTTCGCAATTTGCTGAAAGTCTTTAAGTCCGATTCTGATGATAAATATATTGCCGATGTTACAGAGCAGTTGTATGAATCATCCCTATTGTTAGAAGGTTATCTTCCTGATCCGCATAAGTTAGTGAACAGAATAAATTCGATGCTTGAAGAATCAAGTAATTGGTACACAGAAGTTAAAAAGTTAGATTAAATTACTATAGTGTCGTGTCAATAATAAAACGAAGGTAGCAATAAAAATTCTTGACCAAACTTTCAAGGTTAAAATCTTGCATAAAACTTGTATTGTAAAATAATTTTATTTGGAATAAATTTTACAAATTCTTCTAACCTTGAAGGTTTTATGCGATATTACAATATTGACACGACACTAGTAATAAGCGCATCCGTCACTTGGCGGATTGCGTTCTATATATTAATTACCTTACAGAAAAATTATCATTTTATTAAAATTACAATACACTATTGTAACATCTTCAAAACATATTCTAAAGAAAAAGTAGATTATTTCGATAACGCTTACTGAATGCTGTAAGGGAAATAATATAACAATTAAAGCCTGACACCATATAGATTTAATATCAAGAAAGGTAAACAATGAAAGAAAAAAAGAAAAGGGATTATTCTAAAGAGGGCTCTACAATTTTGGAAAGACCTGCAAGACCAGTTAAGCTCCGATGGTCTCACAAAGATAAAAACAACCAACACTCCTCTTACTATCGGTGTAGCTGCGGTACAGAATTTGTTGCGAGGGATACTCAAATTAAGAGTGGGAAAACCTCGAGCTGCGGATGTTTTGCACGAAAAGTGAGAGCACATAATGTGCAAATGTCTCATATAAAAAAACACTTAAAAGAGATTGAAAAATTGAATGAAGTAAAAAAAAGGAAATACTTAAAAGAGAAATACTCTAAACAATACACAAAAATTTTGCTTGAACTTTCTAATAAATAATTTGTGATTTGTTTTGTTTATAAAAGGGCAAGCAATTTGCTAACCCCATCGGTTTAAAAATTATCTTTATATTAACCCGACGTTAACAAACCGCTATTAAGCTACATAATTAATTTTCTTATGTTAAAATATTTTTTTTTGACTCTACTTGCAGGCATCCCACCTGAATCTATTTTATATGCTTGAATAGTTTTAAAAACACCTGAACCATCATTTAACAAAATACATAATGAGTCACCGTATAATACTGTTATATCATTAAAAATGATAATTATTTATTAAATCGGTTGCAACACTATAGATATTCTTACAATTGTACACATTAGTCTGAAAAAACGAACCATTACCATCATTGATAAAAGTTATTAAAAAACTAAAATGTTGTGTACGTATATCTCCAGCTTGGTTAGTTTTAAAAACAATATCTTTATATTCATCGGAATTTATATCTACTAGCAATAAACTGCTTACATTTTGGGGACCAATTGTATCCGAAAGTGCGAAGTCATATTCAGTACGTATATCGAATAGTTGTTTTTTATCTATTTGTGAATAAAATTCTGGCTTAAATGCAAATATTAGAAAAAGAACTATTATGCTATTTTTTTTGGGGAACATAATTTCACTCAATTCAAATAGTTCAATTAGAAGTAAACTTTTTATTAGATATTTCGATAATACCATAGATAATAATAATTGAGAATAAAAATATGCTACATAGAATTACACCTACGGATGTCGAAAATGTGATGCGAGAGGATGATTTTATCGTTTCAAAAACAGATACCAAAGGGATTATTACATATGCCAATAGAACATTTTTGGAATTTGCAAAATACAAAGAGGAAGAATTAATTGGAGTAAACCATAATATTATTAGACATCCATTAATGCCAAGGGTTGTTTTTAAATTACTTTGGGATACAGTTCAAGCAGGAAATGAGATAAATGCTTACGTAATAAATCTTGCAAAAGATGGTTCGTTTTATTGGGTTCTTGCAAATATCACTCCCGTTACAAATAATAAGGGAGAATTAGTTGGATATTATTCCGTTAGAAGAAAACCAAAAAGGGAAACAATAAAAATAGTTGAAGGATTATATGCAGCTATGCTTCAAGAAGAGAAGAAGTACGAACAACAGAATAAAATTAAGGAAGGGATGGTGGCTTCTGGAAATATCTTAGGAAATCTATTAAACGAAAAAGGAATGCAATATGATGAATTTATTCTCGCCATATAGATTTAAAACTATCAAAAGTAATCTGAATTTTCATTTCAGAATATTAGGAATTCTTTCCATGCTTTTGTTAGTCTTAGTATTGATGTTTCTTCAAGGAAGAGGAGTTGATGTTTTTAGCTTTGACCCACTATTGATTTTAATTTATATAGTAGCAATTCTTCTTGTTGGATTGGGCTTCTATTTTTCTAATAGCTTATCAGAGTATTTTTCATCTAGTATTTTTAGGATGGAAAAAATGGTTGAACATCTATCAGAAGGGTCGCTTGAAGATAGGGTAGTATTAATTAAGAATAATGACGAGTTCTCTTCTTTATTTTGGAATCTAAATGATATGACAGACCAAGTGGAAGCACTGATAAAAGAAATTGCAACTTCTACTGAATATACATCTCAACATAAATTTTATCGTACACCTATGGGTGTTGGTTTAAAAGGTAAGTTTAAAGAGACTGCTTCAAACATTGAAGCTGCACAAAAGTATCAGGAACAATTAATTATTAATATCAAAGAGGCTGTCTTTGCAAATTCATCTTCAAGTACTGAGATATCTGCTAATGCTACAGTTATGACAGATGGAGTTAAAAACCAAACAACATTAACTTCACAGATGACCGATTCAATTTCCAGTATGGTACACTCTTTGGAAGGAACTTCAAAAAATGCACAGTCTGCATCAGAGCATTCTAAGCGAGCAGCACACCAATCGGAAGATGGGTCAGTTAAAATTCAACATACTCAGGAGAGTATTAATCAAATAGTAAGTTCAACAACTATTCTAAATAATACTGTTTCGCTTCTTGTTGATAAATCGAACAAAATTGGAAAAATTGCTAAAGTTATAGATGAAATAGCAAGCCAAACAAATTTATTAGCGTTAAATGCTACTATTGAAGCAGCACATGCTGGCGAGCACGGAAAAGGTTTTGCTATTGTTGCTAACGAGGTGAAAAGTTTAGCAGAAAAAACTGGTGATGCAACAAAAGAAATTGAAACTATGATTAATGAGATTAAGAGTGAAGCAGATGAAGCTGATAGTGCTATGAGTAATGTTGGCAAACTTGTTAAAGTGGGATTAGAAAATACCGAATCATTAGCAACTGCATTAACCGAAATTCTTAATGGCGTTTTAGAAACTGATAGACAAATAAGTGTGGTAGCTTCATCAGCCCAAGATGAAATGAATAGAGCACATGAGTTAAACATTAGTATTCAAAGTATTAATTCTGTATCAAAAGAGACAGAGAATGGTATATCGCAAATATCTGAAGCTATTGAAGACTTAAATAGAATTGCTGAAAACTTACAAAACCTTGTTGCTTAGAAAAACTGCTAAATTAAGGGAGAAAGAACTTAAGTTAATACCATTACCCGCACTATGTTACAGTATTGATTGTCAAATTCGTGTTTTATTTGTTAAGATATTTTTTAACTAAGATACTATTCTTGAAAAACGTGAAATGTGAAACGTCAAAAATTTAACAAGAACCATTGTAGAAATATTTTCACGTTTGCCTTTTGCCTTTTTGCATTTGCCATTTCACTTTTCACTTACTATTTTAACTCTTTCAAAAATGAAGCTAACGGTTCTATGAAGTTATTAAAACACATTGCAATATTTCTGCTCATGCTTTTTACAACTCAAAGTTGTGCAAAAAATGAAGTATATATAAGAGTATCTCAAGTTGGGTTTGCACAAGATGATATTAAGATTGCTCTTATTCTTTCAACAATTAAGTTGGATGGAAAGACATTTCAGATAATTGATTCTAAAAACAAAGCAATAGAATTTAAAGATACAATTAGAATTGGCAAGGGTGAATTTGGTAATTTCAAATATACTTATGAAATTGATTTTTCTAAATACCAAAAAGAGGGGAGTTATAAAATTAAAGTTGAGTCATATTATTCACCAAAATTTGAAATTGGTAAAAATCTATTTGCTCCAATTGTAAAGGAGTTAATGAGATTTTTTCCGGTGCAGAGATGTGGTTATACTAACCCAAGCGAACATGAAGTTTGCCATATTGCAGATGCTACAAGCCTAATTGATGGTAATAAATTAATAGCTGAAACTAAGGATGTAACAGGCGGATGGCATGATGCTGGTGATTATGTGAAATTTCTTAACACAACCGCAGTTACTACTTACACATTATTATTTGCGTACGAAAATGATAACAAAAAATTTGGGTTCGATTTCAATAAAAATAATGTTCCCGATATTTTAGAAGAAGCAAAAGTTGGGCTAGATTGGATGCTGCGTACACAAACAGATGATGATAGATTTATTACACAAGTTCAAAGTCTGCAAGATCACGAAGTAGGATGGCGGTTGCCAGAAAATGATACACTTGCATTTAATCGTCCGGGTTATATTGGAATTGGTAAAAATTTAATAGGAATATACTCTGCCACAATGGCATTGGCAAGTAAAATTTGGAATGATAAATTAAACCATCCGGAGTTTTCAGAAAAATGCCTTGTAGCAGCAGAAAGGTATTATAATATTAAAGATGAAGTAATAGATATTGATAGCTCTGGTACGGGACAATATTTTGATAAATCGTTTGAAGGAAAGTTGGCTTTGGGAGCTATTGAATTATATGAAGCTACAAAGGAGCGAAAATATTTATTGGATGCACAAAAATATGGGAAAAAAGCTGGAGCAGAATATTGGTGGAGTTACGGTAATATTTCCACATTTGCTCATTACAAACTTGCAAAGTACGATACATCTTTTCTTAGTTTAATTGAACAAAGCCTAAATTTCTTTAATTCTAATAGAAATTCAAAATTTTTTGGAGAGACCGTTACACTTGGATGGGGTTCAAATGTAACTAAAATTGGAACTGCAATTCAGGCAATGCTTTATGCAAAGCGTGTTAAAAATAGTAAATTTGATTCGTTAAGTATTTCTGTGAGAGATTATCTTCTTGGAAAAAACCAATGGGGTATTAGTTTTGTATCAAATATTGGGGAAGTTTATAGCAAGCATTTGCATCATCAAGTTAGTTTTATAAATAAAATTACACTACCCGGTGGTTTTGCTGCCGGACCAACGTCAAAGAGTTCGTTAGAGAGTTATAAATTACCATATACTACAGAAGACAAATACTCAAAATTTCAAACTGAATTTGCCTATTACAGAGATGATAAAGCAGATTATGTTACTAATGAACCAACAATTATTGGTAATGCAATGGCAATTTTATTATTCGGATATTTTATTGATTGAGACATATAAAAATTTGAAGTCTCAATTCGGGACATGATTTGTTTATCACTTCTTTTGTTTTTATCCAAAATACAATTATTTTTTCGGCACGAAATTTGTCTTTAATGCCGTAACCATAATATAGTATTTGAGGACAAAAGAAAAGAATGAATAGTGGAATAAATATTATCAGATCAGGATTTTCCCTGATAGACGAGAAATGGGGAGGTGTTTACCAAGGTGGCAGCTACATGATAGTTGGTCCCAGAAAGTCTGGAAGAACACTTCTAAGTCTTCAACTTGCATTAGAAACTGCAAAAGATAACGAAACATGTCTCTATTTTACAACAATGCGCCCTCGCGATTTAATGATACATGCTTCCTCTTTGAACTTTGATTTGCAAAAATATATGAACAGAAATAGAATTATTGTTGTTCGTGTAAACCCCCCAACAGATATTTACGATATGTACAATCCTGATGATTTCTTGATTGAATATATGAACGATATAATTACAGTTGCAAGTCAGTATAAACCGTCTCGTATAATATTTGATGAATTAACTCCATTTATTGGATTTAGAAGTTTAGATATTCTCGAGGATGTTTTTGCTCATTTGCTCGAAACAGTTGAAGAAAAAAATATTACAAGTTTTTTTGTTGTAGGTGAGCCAGCAACTCAGAAAACAGAAGATATAATTAATATTCTTCGTGATAATGCAACTGGTACAATTAGTATTCATAAATTAAATGAAAAAATTCATGGTAAATATCATGGAGGAATTGTTTCCATAATTCCAAATGTAGGTCATACAGAAGGTGAGTTTCAAAGTGAATTTTGGATTGAACCTAAAGTAGGAATCTTAGTCGTTCCATCTGAAGAACCAGAAATGGTAATGGCAGATGAAACGAATGGGTTTAATAAGCAAACAAAGAATGGTGTATCACATAAATCGGCAAAACAAGATGGGTTTAAAATTAATATGGAAGATAGGAATTTGGATTTATCAAATCTTTATCCTTATAACGATTTTCAACTAATTTTAAATAACCAAATTGCACTCTATCAAAGTACTGGACAAAAATTTCATTTCATTTCGTTTAAGTTAGATCAAACTGCACATATTCAAGGGTTACTTTCTGTAAATCAACTGCAAAATGCTATTGGGTTATCAATAAATAAAAGAGATAAATTTTGTATTATTGATAACCATGTTGTACTTCTATTAATTAGGAGTAGTTACGAAAGCAAGAAAAAAATATTTAATTCTGTAAAAAAACATCTGCCAAGTAGCGACCCTAAATATATTGAAGCTATTTCAAAATTCATTTTTGGAGTTGAAATTGAAATAGATGATTCTATCACAAATGCGGAATCTTTATTAACACCAATAACTTCAAATGATAGTAGGTTAGAGTATATTTCGTTTAATGAATTTATTGAAAAATGAAAAATTTATTAAAAATATTTATTCTAATGAATATTCTTTTATCTACATCTGTTTTATCTCAATATAGAGGATATGAGGCAATGAAGCGGCAAGGTATATCTCATATGGAGAATGGAAAGTATGGGGAAGCTATTGATTTATTTAACAAATATATTGCTAATAATCCTCAAGAACCTGAAGGGTATAATTTGCGTGGGCTTTGTCACGAGAAAAGACAAATTTATAAATATGCCGTTTTAGATTTTCGCAGGGCAATCCATTTAACTCCTAAAAACTCAGAATATAGAGCAAACTTAAGCAGAGTAATTTCAATCTGGTATCCACTTCTTCGTAAAAAAATTGAAGGGCACAAAAGAGAGATTGCAATTGATGAAAATTCGGCTTTCGATTATTTAGAAATAGGAAAATCGTACAGATGGTTAGAAGAATGGAGTTTAGCAGAATTATGGTACGATAGATACCTTGTTTTAGATGACGATGCTTCGCCGGATGAAATAATTAGATATTCCATTATTCTTGCTAAAACTGGTTCAATTAGAAAAGGGGAGCGAGTTCTTAAAAAATGGGTTGATAGGTATCCTGATGATTGGCGTTTATGGAGTAGATATGGATATTTTACCCTCTGGTTAGGGAATAGAGATAATGCTGCAAATGCCTTTGAAACTGCTTTGGGGTTTAAACCATTCTTTAAGGAAGCTCAAGATGGGTTTGATATTGCTACAGATAAAGGCTATATGGTAAGAAATGAACCTCGAGCTTATGAGAGAAGAGGATACCCAATTGATGTAGGTTATGCAAAATTGAAACGAAACCCAACTGATGATGATGTACGTTTTAAGTTAGTTGAAGATTTAATTGATGCAGAACGTATTGAAGAAGCAAGAGACCAACTAAGTATCCTTAAGGATGAACATAGTGAAAGTAGTAGATATAAAGAACTTGATGCAAGACTAACCCCGCTGATGAATGAAAAATATACATCACTTCTTGATGCAAGTGTTGCAAAATTAAAAGAAGACCCAAATAATAGAAATACTGTTAGAAATGTAGCAGATTATTATTCAAGATTAGAGGCGTATGACGAATCATCTGAGATTATGGAGGAATATATTCAGTTGGAACCAACCGATTATGAAATGATAGAATATTATGCAGAAATTAAAGCAAGATCTGGCGATTATGTTGGGGGTGGTGATATTCTTAAAGGATTGATTGATGATGGTCATTCATCAGACGAAATTGTTTCAAAAGCAGCAGTTTATTATGGAAATGATTATGATTTTGATAGTTCAATTGAAATTATTGAAGATTATGTTGATGGGAAAGAGGTATCAAGCGTAAAGGATTTGAAATTTCAATTAGCAAAATATTATGCTTGGAACTATCAATGGGATGATTCAAGAGATGTTGTTGATGAATTGGTAGAGGAATATCCGGATAATAATGAGTACAAATTGTTTAAATCACAATTAATTGTTTGGACTGTTGATGATACTGAATTTGATGTTGCTGAAAGTGATTTGAAAGAAGTTCTTGAGGAAGACCCTAATAATTTAAATGCAATACTAAGTTTAGCAACAGTTCATGCGTGGAAAAGAGAGTTCCCTGAAACAAAAGAACTTCTTGATAAAGCTGATGAAATATCTCCTGGTAATGAGGCAATTGATCCAGTTGTAAATTTTTATGAAGCACAATTAGCTCTCGAAGATGATCGCTTAAAATTAGATAAACGTGCTGAAATTGGTGAGTTAGTTAAGGCTGAAGACTATGATGGTGCTTTAGAGCTTTTTGATGAATATTTTGAAATGGATGATACTCCATCAAGACAAGTTTATCGCGAATATGCTCAAATTAATCTTGCAGCAGAAAACTATGATACAGCAATTGAAACATATGATAATCTCTTATCGGAAGAGTATGAAGAAGAAATTGCCCTTGATAGAGCCAATGCATATTTCTGGAGTGGAGATTCCATTAATGCCTTAAATCATTTTTTGGAACTATCTCAAAACAATCCGGAAAATTATGATGCTAGATTAGGTTTGGCAGATTCTTATGTTCTTAATCAAGAATATAGTGATGCTGATGATATTTATGATGAACTTTTAGATGAAGTGGAAGATAGTGATTCGGTTAAAGCTGATTTAATTAGACAGAAAAAAGATATGCTTCCACTTTATGGTGTAGCTGCTGGGTTAAATTCAGCATTTCAGTTCATAATTCCATACAATCTCAGTTTTATTCCAACATTTACATTTTATGATGATAACCAAGAGCTAACCTATTATCAATATGGGCTACGTGCTGAGATAGGTATGTTAAGATATTTCACAGTTGGTGGTACTTGGTTGCGTACGGATTTCCATTCACTTTCCAAAAGCCAGATACTTACTGAATTGAGTGGTCAATTATATTTTCATCCATTTAAGAATTTTTCAATTGGCGGTAGTATTGGAAGATTAAATATTGAACGAGAAAACCATAAGAACATTGGAACAGTTGAAGCACGTTGGTTTGGGGAAGATTTAATTCTGAGACTTGGCTATAAAGATACTGATGCACGTTTGGTTCTCTTTTCGCCTTATTTAATTGATAATAGATTAGATGCATACGTTTATCATTTTTCCGGAAGTTATAGATTAGATAATAAATATAAGTTCCTTTTGTTTTATCAATATTACAAAATTTCTGATAACAATTTAGCAAACGATTTTAGACTTAGGTTGGGAAAGGCTTTTAGTGAAAATGTCTTTTGGGGTTACGAATATTATTTTAGTGATTATGGTTTTATTTCACCACTCTACTATTCTCCTCAAGATTATAGTACACACTCTATTTGGGTTGATTATGAGTATAAAGAGATCGAAAATTTTGATTTAATTATTGGAGGAGAGATTGGCTACGCACCTTCGGTAGATTTTATTGTAGGCAATGTTTTTGTTGATGCAAGTTATATTGCATTGGACAATCTAATTTTTAATGGAAGAGCAACGTATGGCAATTCCTACAGGTTTAATAGTAGCTATAGTTTTATTACAGTATATCTATCTGTTTATTGGAGTATTTGGTAAAAACCCTTATATTGAGATATGCATAGTGCAGTTTACCGCATTAGTATCTTATTAATAATATTCGTGTTTTATTTGGCAGAAAATTTCAAATAGCAAAAACTAAACAACAAATAAATTACAATAAACAAATGTCAAAATTCTAAACTTCTTAAACTATCTGCACTGTTTGGTTATTTATTATTTGTCCGTGGGACTCTGTGAGAAAATTGGAATTTATTTGATTTTTGTTGTTTGTAATTTCTGGTTTATCCATGTTAGGTTAAGAAGAAAAAAATTAAAAAAGAGTGTGATTTCTATGAATAAATATAAATTTGTTTTAGCAGCAATATCCTTAATAATAATTTTACCCGTTAGTCAAGTTTGGTCTAACAGACCAGCAAAAAGGGGATTTAGTGAAACACCTGTTGGGAAAAGCATACCAATTACTGGAAACATAGAACAACTTAAGTATTTCTTTGATGCTCTCTCAAAAACTAATTCTCAGAAAATACGAATAGGTCACTATGGCGATTCCATTATTTGGGGTGATGTAATAACTGACCACCTAAGGAATTATTATCAAAAAAAATATGGTGGTCATGGTTTAGGTTTTATCTCCATTTGTACGGATGATATTGCTGCAAGGAAAACGGTAATTCATAGGTTTTCTGACGATTGGGATTGGGCTTCTGTATTCACAAAAAATAGGAATAAATATCCAATAGGAATTGCAGGAACAGTAGGAAAGGCGGATGAAGGAAGCAAAGTTAGCTACCAATCTATGAAACTCTCTCCAACAGCCGATTCTTTTTCAGAAGTTGAAATATATTATTCGAATACCAAATCAAGTTCCTCTGTTAATTATTGGGTTGATGGAGGAAATAAAAAAGTAAAATCACTTAAAAAGAGTTCAGGCTTAGAAGTTACAAAACTTAATCTTGGTCCAAGAAAAAAGAAAATTGAACTTGAATTTGAAAATTCGAAAGATGCTTATTTTTATGGAGTTACATTAGAATCTGGAAATGGAATTTATATAGATAATTTTCCGTTTAGAGGAAATTCTGGTGTTGGGATAAGAGAAATTTCAGATAAGCTACTTGCTGGATTTGCGAAAAACCTTGAATATAAACTTTTTATTTTACAATTTGGAGTTAACATTGCTGCATCTGGGAATGTTAAGTATAAGTGGTACGAACGTATGATGTTAAATGTTATAAAGAAAATAAAAAAATATTTTCCGGAAACTTCCATCCTAATTATTTCTCCTGGCGATTTAATGCAGAAGAAAGGTAGAATTATGCAAACTCATCCCGAGATTAAAAGATTTGTTGCTGTGCAGGAAAAAATTGCTGAAAAGGGAGGAGTTGCTTTCTGGAATATGTTTGAAGCTATGGGTGGAGAAAATTCAATATCTAATTGGGTAGAGGCAAAACCACCTTTAGCATTTAAAGATTATTGCCATTTAACCTGGGCTGGTGGTGAAATAATTGCTAATAAATTAGTTTCAGCTTTGTTAGCAGCTAAATCAAAATAGTGTTTAACATTAAAAAAAAACTAATTTTTAATTTTCAGACCTCAGTAGTTTAATTAACCAAATCATAAAACCGCAGTGTGGTGGAATGTCAGTAATTGTTAATCCGTGTTTATTAATTACGCCATATAGCGGTGATATGTCCTTTTTCCCCAGCACATTAAAATAAAATAAAGCAGGAAATATTATCTATCCAATATTTTATAAAAATAAAATGCTTAATTCTTTTGTTATTATATTTTGATAGTTGATTAAAACGTATATATCAAAGAATTATGGTTAAGGTTAATTGGATGAATGGAATAATAGAACCTAAAGTGAATGTAGAAATTGAAAGCGGTAAACTAAGTGGTGAAAAAGTAATTGAAGTTACTAAACGACTTAAAGATTTAGAAAACATTTTTAGTGCTGAGAATATACGTAAAGAAATGACGCAAGATAAAATTGTATATGAAGTACAAGCACACTTACCAGTTGCTGAAGGAACTGCTGCAGGTTTGTTTTTTGGAACAACTATAATTCATCAGGGTAAAGTGGGTAACGAATATTTTATGACAAAAGGGCATCTCCATAAAAAGTCTGATAGAGCTGAGTACTATTGGGGAATTAAAGGTGAAGGTATGCTTCTCCTTATGGACAGAGACCGAAATACTTGGGCAGAAAAAATGTACAAAGGAAGCCTCCATTACATAGATGCCGATATTGCTCACCGTACAGTAAATATAGGTGATGGAAAACTGATTTTTGGTGCATGCTGGTTATCTGATGCAGGACATAATTATGATGAAATACTTATGAATGGTTTCTCTGCCAGACTTATTGAAAAAGATGGCAAACCAAACTTAGTACCTGCGTAGGGAATTGACTAATGGTTAATATTGCGATTGATTTAGGCGGTACAAGAACGAAAGTTGGGATATTAAAAGAGAATAAACTTCTTGGATATTCTATTGAGGCTTCCTCTTCACAAGATTCTTTTTCTGTTTCACTTACTAATTTAACTCTTCAAATAAACAAATTGCTTGCAGATAATTCTATAAGAATTGAAGAAATAAATGGAGTAGGTCTTGCATTTCCTGGGCTTGTTGATGTCGCACAAAATAAAGTTATTTCAACAAATGGAAAATTTAACCAAGCTATTGAGTTTGATTTTAATAAGTGGGCTGAAGATAAGTGGAACACAAGAGTTAAATTAGAAAACGATGCACGCGCTGCAATAGTTGGAGAATGGCAGTTTGGTATTGGCAAAGGGATTGAGAACCTGGCGATGATGACAATTGGAACAGGCATTGGCGGAGTATGCTTAATTGAAGGAAAACTTCTGCATGGCAAGCATTTTCAAGCTGGAGTTTTAGGCGGACATTCTTCAATTAATTATAAAGGTGATAAGTGTACATGCGGAAATATTGGCTGTGTTGAAGCGGAAGCCTCTACGTGGAAGCTAAGAGAAATAATTGCAAATCATAAAATGCTTGATAAAAGTATTTTATCGAAAGCGGAAGTACTTGATTATAAAACATTATTTGATGCTGCACGTAAGAAAGATGAAATTGCGATAGAAATAATGAATCAAACTTTATCTGTTTGGGCTGCTGGTGTTGTTAATTTAATACATGCATACGACCCTGAAATGGTAATACTTCACGGGGGTGTTATGAATAGCAGTGATATTATTATTCCATTTATTCAAAACTATGTAAATAATTATGCTTGGACACCATGGGGAAAGGTAAAAGTTGTTAAATCATCTTCACTTGATTTTGCTGCACTTTGGGGAATGAATTACTTGTGCAAATCATAAAAAACAATATCCAAAGCTCTCTGTCCTGTTAGCAAATTCTAAAATTCTCTATAGGAAAGTATAAATAATGAAAAATAAATTTAACAAATATCCTTCCGTAAAAGTTAGCGAAAATTATAAGTGCTGCACTTCTTGGAATTCTATTTCAGAAGAATTATTACAGAAATTAATTAATAAAAAAAATATTGTTGTTATCGAAACATACCACGGTGTTTATGATGATGAAATAATTTCAGAAATAAAAAACGGAATAAATCCAAAATATTTCATAAATGCACAAGATGCAATGCTCTCTGAAGATGAAATTAAAACACTCGTTTATCCTGATGTAACTGATGATAGAATATTTGGGTTTTTAACAAATTTACAGATTGAGCAATTTTTCAATGTTGATAAGATAAAAGAACTTCAAGATATAATTGATTCTATTGATGAAGGAGTGATTGTAGTTTATGGAATTGGTGCATCCTTAATTTGTGGAAATCCGACTCTATTAGTTTATGCAGATATGGCACGTTGGGAAATTCAACTTCGGTTTCGCAAAAATGAAATTAGCAATTTGGGAATTACAAATCCGAATGAAGATTTTGCTCGGCAGTACAAACAAGCATTTTTCGTTGACTGGCGTGTACTTGATAGATTAAAGAAAAGACTATTTGAAAATATAGATTATCTGTTGGATACCAATAAAAGAGATACTCCTAAAATGATTTCAGGCAAGGCTTTGTTGGATGGTTTGAAACAAACAGCAACCCAGCCATTTAGTGTTGTTCCTTTTTTTGACCCCGGTCCTTGGGGCGGGCAGTGGATGAAAGATTTTTGCAACTTAGATAAAGATGCAGAAAATTATGCATGGTGCTTTAATGGAGTTCCCGAAGAAAATTCTCTTCTATTAGAGTTTGATGGTGAAACTGTTGAAATTCCTTCTATTAATGTTGTATTCTATCAGCCAGAAGAACTACTTGGTGAGATGGTTCATGGAAGGTTTGGAGATGAGTTCCCAATCCGCTTCGATTTTCTCGATACATTTGATGGTGGTAATTTGTCTCTACAAGTTCATCCCCTTACTGAATATATACAAGAGCATTTTGGAATGCACTACACACAAGATGAAAGCTACTATATGCTGGATGCAAAACCGGATGCAGAAGTGTATCTTGGGTTACGTGATGATGTTAATCCTAAAACTATGATAGCAGAATTAAGGGAAGCTCAAAATGGGGGTAAACCTTTCGATGCAAAAAAACATGTGCAAACATTTCCGGCAAAAAAACATGACCATTTTTTAATACCAGCCGGAACTGTTCATTGTTCAGGCATTAATGGAATGGTATTAGAGATAAGTGCAACTCCATATATTTTTACTTTTAAATTGTGGGATTGGGGCAGACTTGGTTTAGATGGCTTACCGCGCCCTATCAATATTGAACATGGTGAAAAAGTTATTAAGTGGAATAGAACAAAATTATGGACAGAAAAACATCTTGTTAATCAAGTTGAAGTAATTGCAGAAGGAGATGGCTGGCGTGAGGAGAGAACAGGGCTTCATGAACGTGAGTTTATTGAAACACGCCGCCATTGGTTTACTAAAAAAGTTTTACACAATTCTAACGGTGGTGTTCATATGCTAAATTTAATTGAAGGAGATGAAGCTATTGTTGAAAGTCCTAAAAATAAATTTAAACCATTTGTAGTCAATTATGCCGAAACATTTATTATTCCAGCAATGGTCGGTGAATATACTATACGACCATTTGGAGAATCGGAAGGGAAAGAATGTGCAACAATATTAGCTTATGTAAGGGGATAGCAGATGAAGTTTAATCCGGGATTTGATATTGAGCCATTAATAGACCCATTAGGATTTAAATATGGGAGTAGTTGTTTTGGACCAAAAGTAGAGAATAGAACACTCAATTCAATTCGTGAAAGTTTAATGGAGCAAAATTGCAATGGACCTGAAATTGTTTATTCGATAGCAATGGATGTAGGTAAATTAGAGCATCTCCAGATTTTAAAAGAGAGAATGCTATTATACGGAGCAGTTACTTATGCTGCCGGAAGATTAGGCAAAGAGCCAATTAGAAGTCAAGGACATATTCATAGAAAATCAAGTCATAGTGGATGGTCGCCACCGGAGATTTATGAAATATGGAGAGGGGAAGCAATAATTTATATGCAGGAATTTGCTGATGATAATCCAGGCAAATGCTTTGCTGTTATTGCGAAAGAAGGGGATGTAGTTATTGTACCTCCAAACTGGGCACATGCTACAATAAGTGCCGATCAATACCAGCCGCTTACCTTTGGTGCCTGGTGCGATAGAGAATATGGATTTGAATATGATAAAGTCCGTGCCCACAAAGGACTTGCTTGGTTCCCACTTATAAGTGAAGGTGGAGAGATTACTTGGCATGCAAATTCAAATTATAAAGGTTCAGAGTTAATTAAGAAGATACCGAATGATTATTCTGATTTCGGTATAGTTAAGGGCGAAGCAGTTTATAAAACATTTGAAAAAAATCCCAATACTTTTCAGTACGTTTCTAAGCCATACTTGAAAGAAAATGAGTGGGAAAAATTTATTCCTTAAGAGTCGGTAATACAAAATATGTGTCATTTTGAGCCATATTTTGTATATTACTACAGACTATTTTAAATAAGTCAATTTATCTTATGAAATTTAGTTGTTACACAACTTTAGTGTGGCATTATTTTTGTAGATTAGATGAAAAAAAGTACAAAATTGATGAAAAAGCAAGAAAACTATACATATCAGATTGAACTAGACAACAGGGAAGTTCTCCCTCCAAAGAGAAATGAGAAGAAAGAGAAATTAAGAATGATTTTTATTTCGGGAATACTCTCTATAATTTTAATTGCAGTTATTCTTTTTACATTACCAATGACTATACTTTCGTGGGAAGGATTAGTTGTTTATGCTTCTATTGTTGCATTAGTTATTTTCTTATTCATTTTGTTATTCCGATATTTTACAATACTATTTTTAGCCTATTTTTACATTACGAGATATACAGTTCAACAGCAGACCGGATTTTCTCCATTTATTTCAATAATTATTCCTGCTTACAATGAAGGTATAAATTTAAAGACTTCAGTAGAATCACTCTTAAAATTGAATTATTCTAATTATGAGCTTATTATTGTTAATGATGGTTCAAAAGATAATACAAAAGAAGTTGGTGAAACTCTTGTTGGAATGAGAGAGGGCGTAAACTCGATGGTTAAAGTTTCACTTATAAATAAACCCAATGGTGGTAAAGCCAAAGCCCTAAATGCTGGAATACAATATTCTGAAGCTGATTTTGTAGTATGTATGGATGGTGATTCGGTATTAACTCCTGATACACTAAAAAATGCTATTAGTCATTTTGCTGATCCTGATGTTGGTGCTGTTGCGGGTAACGTAAAAATTGCAAATAGAGGAAAATGGTTAACAGATTTACAAGCATTAGAATATGTTGAAGGCTTAAATTTAGCCCGTTCTGCTCAAGGGCACGTAAGGATGGTAAATATTATTCCTGGTCCAATAGGAACATTCAGAAAAGAAGCACTTAGGGATGTTGGCTTTTATGCGAGCGATACATTTGCAGAAGATGCAGATATGACACTAAAAATATTAGCAGTTGGCTGGAAGGTTAACTACGAACCAAATGCACAAGCATTAACAGAAGCTCCAACAAAATTGATGCAATTACTAAAGCAAAGATATCGTTGGACTCGGGGTATCTTACAAGCTGTTAGAAAGCATAAAAAATATCTTTTTAATCCAACATTAAATTTTAATAATACACTTGTGCTTTGGTCAATGTTTTATGAAGCACTCCTTTGGCCCGCAATGACGATTTTTGCAAATCTTTTTTTCATAGTTGTTGCGTTATTTAATGGTATGTCTAGTTTAATTTTCTATTGGTGGGTAAGTATAGCTTTGCTAGATTTTATGTCGGCAGTTTATTGTATAGCAGTTGAGAAAGAGGAATTTAGATTGGTGCCATGGGCTATAGTTTATAGAATGGTCTTTGTTCTCCTTATTGATGTTACTAAGGCAATGGCAACAGTAGAAGAATTTTTAGGAATTAAAATGGAATGGGGTCATCTTGAAAGAACAGGATTGGCTAATAATAAAAAATAAATTTAACTATTAGAGGTAGAAATGGAACTGATTCCAATATTATCATTGATTATTCTTGTTGCAACAATATCAACTTTTATTTTAGCAGTTGGTGCATACATTCTCTATAAGATAAGAGATAGAAAAGGTAGAACTGGTGCAGCAGAGCAGCCTGCTTCAATTGAAGCTGAATTAGTTACACCTTCAAGAGTAGTATCTGAAACAAGAACAACGAGAAGAACAGGAACTGGAGAGCAAATTTATACCAGAGGTACTAAAGGTGAATCTGCTTATTCTACTGGAACATCAGCAGATCCTCAAATGCGTCCTACTTTTGTTGCACCTCGCGATACAAGAACTAATGCAACAAGATATACAGCACCAGTTACTCGTGAAACTACTGAAGGCGAAAGATATACTTCTGCTCAGAAGTTTAAAAGATATACTCAGCAAACGCAAAAAGAGACAAAAACAAAGCGAGAGGATAGTCTTAAATGGCGTTAGGTAGTAAAAAAAATATTGATAAAAAGAAGAAACCTAAAGCACAATATGAAGGTGCTGAAGCTATTAAGGGTTTAAGAGTAAATTACTTAATAATATTTTTAAGTGGATTAGTTATTCTTATTGCAGCTATTTTAACTTATCTTCTAATTATTCAAAATATTTATGGTAACTACGAACTATCAGAGATAATTCCTTCTGAGGAAAATATACGGGAGTTTAGATATACAGCAAAAGTAGGGCTTCTCTACTCGCAATATACTTCTAATATGTTAGGTGGTGATGAAGATTGGGTGGAAGCAAATATCGATACATGGAAAAATTTCTTAAAAAACATGAAGATTGAGCATGAGGTATTTTCAGATTTAGATCTTGAAGAGGGAAGACATCTTAAGTATAACTTAATTATACTTGCTGGTAGTAAATCGCTTAGCGATTTAGAAGTAATGAGAATAAAAAGATATATTGATGCTGGTGGTTCAGTGCTTGCTACTGGTGGGGTTGCAACATTTTCTGATGAAGCTAAATGGAGAGGTTGGGATTTCTTTAAAGAGACTTTTGGAATGAAATTTACAAAAGAACTTTCGCCTGATGAAGTTTTAGAAAAAAGCCATACGCTTCGTGGTAATTTACCAATTACTGCCGGAATTCCTACAGGATATATTTTGCAGATAGCCACATGGGATAGACCAGTATATGCAGAAGTACTTGAACCGAGAACTACACAAGTAAGCTATTGGTACGACTATAGCGGTGAAAGAGGTTTAGTTGATGAACAGATTAAAAAAAGTGCTGGTATTGCAAACGGTTTTTACGGAAAGGGGAGATTTGTTTGGTACGGGTTTGAACTAAATTCTGTTGTGGGTAGTAATGAAGATTATATTTATTTGGGTAAATTAGTAAAAAATAGTATTGATTGGTTAACTTATAATCCAATATCATTTTTAAAGGATTGGCCGGAACCGTATGCTGCTGCTGCAATATATGCTCCAACAATAAAGGATAATATCAATAATATTAATGCTGTAAAGAGTACGGTTAAAGAATATAATTCAGGTGCAGTAATTATAATGGAAAGTAATTTAGCTTTACAATACCCAAAACAGACTGCAATGTTATCTAAGATTGGTGATATTGTTCCAATAATTGATTTGGATATAGTTGACCAATTAATTAGTGTTGAAAATGATATAAATTCTAAGGAAATTCAACAAGCTGATATTTCTTATATTAGAGATTCATTAAGTAAAATTATAAATAAACCAATTACAGGAATTACTCCTTATTATGGTTATTATGACCAAGCCACTCTTGATATAATGGCAGAAGAGAATATAAGTTTTATAATAACAGATTCTCTTACAGATAGGTCTGTTCCTAATAAAGAAATTCTTGATGGCAAAGATATCTTTATTATTACTAATACTTCTCGAGATGATATTGTGGTAATGGATGAATTTGGTTTAACTGATCCTGAATTTCAGAAATATACATATTTTGAAGATATAGATAGAATAATTTTTGAAGGTGGACTATACGTTCTTAAAACTCATAATAACTATTTACTTAAACCACAATACAAAGGGATATTTAAGGATATTCCTAAATATATGCGTGCTAATAATGTTTGGGTTACTTCTATTCCTGAACTTTTAACTTGGTGGAACTCGAAAAGTGGTGTAGAGTTAAAATATGAAAAAAGAGGAAAGAGAAGGATTGTAGTTGAGGTTTCAAATCATAAATATGATATGGATGAAGAATTTGTTGTTCAAATTAACTTTAACAAAGAAGTTAAGAATATAAAAATTAGTACAGAACTAATTTTTACTCAAGTCCCTGAATTTGCGCTTGATACAAAAACACATATTCTATATTTGTATATTAAAGATTTAGAAGCTGATGAATCGAGAACATTTTTAATTGATTTCGAGAATGTTGGCGAGCAGCCAAATCAGTTTTTAATTAAAAAAATAGATTAATAAAAAGAGAGACCAGTGAATAACCAAAACGTAAAATATGTTGTAATTATACTGATTGCTTTTATACTAGCAAGTTGTGTGCAATCTGTTGAAAACCCATATAAGGGTGGCGATGGTGGCGATAACCCTACCATTAAACCAGTTATCAATATACTTTCACCTGTTGCAGGCGATTCAATTTATATGGGCTTCTCTCCAATAATTTACCAAGCTGCAGATTATAACGATGGTCCTGGTCTAAAGCAGTACAACCTTTTTGTTAATGGAGAATTTGTTCAAAGTTTTAATCAAAACCCTGATGGCTCAAATCCATACTTATTTTTTAGCACTGATTCTTTAGAAAAAAAATTAGGCATTGATCCTTATAACTGGCCAAGTGATATAAGCTATGCTATGACTGTGGTTAACGAAGATGGTGATTTTGGTGAAACTGCTTTAATAGATAGCGTTTATATTGATCGCAGACCGGTGCAGCCAAATGGTTTAACATTAACAAGAACTTCTGAAAAATCTTTTAATCTATTTTGGGACGATTTAGCATCAAACGAAATTAATTATGAAATTTGGAGACAGGATGGGCTTAACAACACATTTGCTTTAATACAAACTTTGCAGGCAAATACTATTAGTACAAATGATGTTGTAACTTCCGACTACATAAATTACGGTTACCAAGTTAGAGCTGCTAACGGATTTGGAAGTTCAAAATTTAGTAATATTGTTTATTCCAGCGGTGCTGCTGGTGGCGATTCACCTTCAAATCTTATTGGTGAGGCACTTGGAGCTTCAACCATTCAACTAACTTGGGTAGATAATTCTAGCACTGAAGATGGATTTATACTTGAACGTACAAACCCTGCAAATGGAAATTTTGAAAGACTCGCTGTACTTCCAAGAAATACGGTAGAATTTTTTGATAATGATTTATATCCATTGACCACCTATAAATATAGAATTGCCTCATATAAAAGTCCATCCACATTATCTGCTTGGTCTAATGTTGTGAATGTTGCAACTTATGGGCAGGATATTATACCTCCTCAATTTTTAACAGCAACCTATGTACCACTTAATAATAATGTAGAAGTTACTTGGCAAGATAATACATTTTTTGAGACTGGAACTATTGTTGAACGTAAAGATGCAATAAATGGAAAGTATGAAGTTGTTGGTGTAACTAAAGCAGACGAAAATATTTTTTACGATTCAAATATTAACATAAACCAGCTATATTATTACAGAGCACGCTTCTCAACCACTGAAGGGTTTAACACTCAATATTCTAATGAAGATACGGTATTTATTTATGATGCACCTCCTAATGCACCAACTAATTTACAGATTATTGAATTTAGCAATACTAATTATAGTTTATGGTGGGAAGATAATTCTGATGATGAAGAAGGTTTTGAACTTTGGAGAAAAGCTGGAAATACTGGAACATATATTCACTACAAAACACTCCTTCCAAATACAATAGCATTTAATGATACTGTAAATCTCGGAGTAGTATATTATTACAAAGTTAGAGCTTTTAGAAATCCAGTTTTTTCAGAGTTTTCTAATGAAATAAATACTGAAGAAGGAAATGGTGGTAATACTCCTGCACCTTCAAATCTTACTTATGCAATTGTCTCCGGAACTAATGTTCAGATTAATTGGACTAATAATGCTTCTGATGAGTTACAAATAATTGTAGAACGTAAACTTGCAACTGAAATTAATTTTTCGGAAGTAAAACGCTTAGCTCCTGGAACTACAACTTGGACAGATAACTCTGGCTTAACAAATAATATGACATTGTTCTATAGATTAAAGACAAAATATTCTCAAGGGGATTCTGAATATAGTAACGAACTAACAGTATATATACCTTAATGGTAAGGTAATTATTATGGAAAAAGATAAAAAAGAAAAGCAATCGCAAAACGGAAGTGAAAACTCTGTGACACATCTGCAAATAAATATAGATGAAGTATATGAATTTATTGAAGACAAATCTATTCTTGATATACTCGAATCGGTAAAGCAGGCTTATCCATTTACATTTATTGGGCGTCAGAAGTTTAAAAGAAAAATTGACCAACTTGGTTTTGAATTTTGGATTAAAGATGCAAATGAAAAGATAATTATTGTAAATACTAACTTTGCAGATGCTCTAAAACGAAAAACATCTGAAGTAGAAGGGAAAACACTTTCTGAAATATATTCTGAGAAGGAATATCAATTAGTTAAGAATATTACAAATTACATTGTTACAACTTCAAATTCTGTTTTGTATGAAGTATATTCTAATGATAGTGTTGGTGATTTAATACAAACTGTAGAATTTCCAATTAGAGATATTGATGGTAATGTAGTTGCTATCATTGGTTTTAAACAGAAGGCATTTAAATTGGAAAATTTATTGTCAGAAGATTCAGTACAAAGTGGCTCAGTAAATATTGAAGAAATTCCTGCTGTTGTTATTCAAGTTTCAAGTAATTTTTTAGTGCAGCAGTTTTCAAATAAATTTTATAAGGAGTTCAAACTTAATCCAACTTCTATAATGAATAAAAGTTTACAATCAATTTTTAATGTCGATTTCTCAAAATTACTTTTGAGTACAACTCCGAGCAATATCAGAATTGCGAAAGCAGAATATGGTTTTGAATTCCAAGAGATTAATAATGATCCGAGCAAGGGATACTATTTTTCATTTAACAAAGTTATAGAAAAGCATACTAAGGCAGAGGCAAGTAGTAAAACATTCGATATGGTTATGTACACAAGTCCGGACCCAATGTTTATTTATAGCGTTGATAATCTAAAATTTCTAAAAGTAAATGAAGCGGCATTAAAATTTTATGGTTATAGAGAAGATGAATTTCTCGGAATGGATTTAACTGATTTGTATGCTCCTGAAGATATCCAAACACTTGTTGATTCTGCTTCACGGAATACAATTGAACGTGGATTTACTGGACCTTGGAGACAGAAAAAGAAAGATGGTTCTAATATAAAAGTTGAAATCAGTAAGTCTGGGATTGAGTTTAACGAAGAGCGTGCACATTTTATTATTGTTAAAGATATTTCGCATAGTTTGGAAAGTGATAGATTATCGAGTCAATTCCAGTCTGTTCTTGATAATTCTACCGATTTAATTATTATAACAGACGCAGATGGTTTTATCAAAAAAGTGAGCAAAAGCACATCAAAAGTTCTTGGTTATGATAAAGCCGATTTAGATGATAGACCATTTTTAACATTAGTTACAGATGAATTTAGAGCGAAAATAAATACGAATATTTTTCATAGTGCAGCACCTGAGGTAGTTGATTTAAGCTGTGATATTAAAAAAGCTGATAATAAAGCTATTGCAGCTCACATTGTATCTACCCCAATATTTGGCGGTAATAGTAATGTAGAGTTAATTTTAATTGTAATTTCACTTGAAAAAGAAGTTGTTGTAAAAACAATTATTAAAAAGGAAATTATTAAAGAGAGTGGTCCATTACAGAATAAGAAAAACTCGTTAGACCCGGAGTTTTTGAGCCATCTGTTCCACGAACTCTTAACACCGGTAAATGTTATAATAGGATTTGCACAAGACCTCGCAGATAGTGTAGAAGAGCTAACAGACGACCAAAAGGAATCTGTTGAAATTATTAAACAAAACCAGCGTACGCTTTTGCAGTTAATGGATAATGCAATTCAATATACTGAACTTGAAAAAGATCATGTTAAACTAAATCCTACAAGTGTTCATTTTGTTGAGCTAATTGACCAGATAGAGAATGATATAGCAAAGGTTTCATCAAATCTTGAAAAAGAATTCTCTTACGGAAAAATTTCGTCATCGTTAAAATTTGAAACGGATAAATCAAAATTACAATCACTAATTTCTCTTCTAATCGAGTTTGCAATGCGAGCTACAAAGAATGAGAAAATATATCTTTCAGCTTATCAGACTGACCCTGGGCATTGTGTTATTTCTGTTAAGGATGATAGGAATTCAATCTCGAAAGAATTGCTTGAAAATTTACAAGAAATATTTAGAGCAGATGAAAACACTATAAGACATAAGTACGGAATATCCAGATTTATGTTACGCTTTGCTATTAAAGTATCCCATTTAATTAGTGAGAGTAAAGGTGCAATAAATAAATATGGCGAACCAACAGAATTTGGTTTTACATTTCCGATAAGGTTTGATGATAAAAAAGCTGCAACTCCACAAGTGATTGAGGAACCAGCAATTATAGAAGAAGATAAAACACCAACTACTCCAGTTAAAACTGAAACTAAAGTTGAGCCTACTATTGAACCTTCGGAGGTTAAAGTAGAGGAAGTAAATACTGACGAGCAAACAAAAGTTGATGAATCAACTAAACCAACTGAACCTTTTACAGTACAAGTAAATGTAAATACTCAATCCAATTCGCAGCAGAATGTTCAGCCGGTTACTGAAGTTCCATTAGCTGAGGGTGTTCCTACCTCTGCGGTGGAAGAAGAAAAAGAAGAAGTGACTAAGGATACTGAAGCTATAGTTGAAGATAAAGAAGTTAATTTTGAAAATCTTTCATGTCTTTATGTGGAAGACCAAATAGATTCACAAATTCTCTTTAAGGTTCAGATGAAGGGACTTAAAACAATTGAGTTTGCAAATAGTTTTGAAAAGGCAATACCACTTTTACAATCAAGAGTTTACGATTTTATAATTATGGATATAAATTTGCAAGGGGAGTACAACGGATTGGATGCCTTGCGGGCAATTCAAAAAATGGAAAGCCATAAAGATGTACCAATAGTTGCGGTTACAGCTTATGTGCTTCCTGGCGATAGAGAGCGATTTATCACTGCTGGTTTTACAGATTTTATATCTAAACCAATTCTACGTGATAAATTAGAGTCAGTTCTAAATAATATCTTCTGAGGCAATCAGTTGGGGCTACTTTTAATAAGTATCCAACTGATTAGTACATTGCTGTATCAATACAATTAAATTGTTAATTCCCAAAAAAATCGATAATTTTCAACCCATGAAAAATAAATTTCTATTCAAAACCATATTATTGATATTCCTATTATTTCCATTCTTTTCAAGCATTAGTGCACAAAATATTTATATCACTAAAATAAACGATTTAGATTTTGGTGAGGTATTTATTGGGTATTCGTCAACTATTAGAGATACTGATATTAATGCAGCTAAGTTTGTTTTTTATCATACCAAATGGTTTAGACGAAATATACAAGTTAATTTTGTTTTACCTACCACATTAAATAATGGAGGTAACAAAATACGAATAACTTTTGACCAGTCTCAGGCATCGTGGTCATATAACGACCGTCAATCGGGAAGAAGAAATTTTGACCCGCATTCAGTATTAAAAATAAGGCGAGTTTGGTTCTATAGAAATGTATATCTCTGGTTGGGTGGTACAATAACAACAACATCCGATTTACCGTATGGTATTTATTCTGGTACCATTCTTTTAACTGTAGCTTATTAAAGGGAAAAAATGAAAAAGTATATTTTGATAATTCTATTTGCAGCATCAACAATTTATAGCCAAGTAATTATTTCGCCATATATTGTTTACATGGATAAAAAAGATAGGTTTGGAACATTCTTAGTTCAAAATAAATCTCTTGAAGAGTATGAAATAAATATCTCTTTTGTTTTTGGATACCCAACAACCGATTCGTTAGGAAGTGGGACAATGAAATATATTGAGAACCCTGCAGACTCGCTTCCATCAATTGCTAATTGGGTTAGAGCATTTCCTAAAAGTTTTATATTAGTTCCGGAGCAGAAGCAAATAGTTAGGATGACTGTTCGCCCAAAAAGGGATTTAGAACCAGGAACATATTGGACGAGGATGGTAACTTCATCCACACCTAAATCGCTACCAGTTGATACACTTGAAGAAGGAATTTCAGCAAAAATAAGATTTGTGCTTAATCAAGTAACAACTGTAATTTATAGAGTTGAGACTGCTACAACCGGATTGGAATTAGCAGATTTAAGTCTGCAAAGTGATTCAACTAATTTACAAATGTATGTGGATATAAAGAGAGAAGGTAATTCGGCATATTTTGGAGATATGATTACACGCATATTTAATGAATATGGCGATACTGTTGCTGTTGATGAGAATTTCATCCAGGTTTATTACGACATGAAAAAGAGAATTGATTTTCCGCTTGAAAATTTGGAACCAGGGAAATATAGAGTTGAACTTGAAATACTTTTTAACGAAAAAGAAGATATACCCAAGAGTAGAATGGTGCCTGATAAGTTTACATATAAGAAAGAGTTAGAGTTTAATTACCCCTTACAAAAGTAGTGTTGTGTTAATTGTAATATGACGGATATAAATTGAAAATCTCGATGTGACCAACCTTCAAGGTTTTTGAATAAAGAAGTTTCTATTATATATTTAGTCAATTTTAATCAGTAGTCCATTTTGTGTATAAAAAACCTTGAAGGTTTTTTATACAACATAATAACCTTAACTTAGCAGTAGTACACTTTGAAAATACTTTTAATAAATTCACTGATATTATTTACTTTTTGGGCTAATAGTATTGTTGCACAAATTGATATGAGTAATTCAACTGAAACTGCAAAAGATTCGCTCGGTAAAATTAAATTTAACGAGAGTAAGAATCTCGAAAACGCCGATGAGATATTTCTAAAAATGACTTATGCAGGTTTAGTAAACACCACAATTATTTCCTACTATTACAAAAATGAATTCTATTTCCCATTCCGGGAATTTTGCGAAAATTTAGAGATATTTAATGAGATTGAAAATAATAAGATAACTGGTTTCTTAAATAATCAATCAAATACATTTAAAATTGAGTTCAATCCTAATACAGTTACTTTGAGTGATGTATCAAGTAATTTCACGTTTGTGGATTATCTTAAGACAGATTTTGATTATTATTTTAATGCAGATTTCTATAAAAAAATATTTGGATTAGGGATAAAAACAGATTTTGGAAATTTAGTTGCTTCTCTTCAATCTAAAGAATTGATGCCTATTTTTAAACGAATGGAAAGAGAAAAACTATATAATGTTTTTTCAAAAAAGAGTGAAGAAGAGAGACCAGAATTATTATTTCCGCGAGAACGAAAAATTATAGGTGGTGCTATTTTTGATTATAATTTTGGATATAGTGTTGGTGATAATCAAACCTTAAATAGGTTTTATAACTTCAAATTAGGTGGAGAACTATTGGGGGGCGATGGTGAAATTAGTACTTCAGGAAATATAGATTTTGACAATGCGAATTCTAATAACATTGATTTTTTATGGCGTTTTGTATTTGATAAAAATAAATATTTAAGAACTGTTACAGTAGGAGATGTTTCATTAAATGGTTTATATTCTCTTAACTATACCGGAATTAAGATTAGTAACGACCAAGTTGAACCTCGCCAAACTTATGCAACGCAGAGAGTATATGAAAAAACAAGTGCAAATTGGAGTGTTGAAATATACATTAGCAGTCAACTAATTGCTGTAGCAACGGCAGATGCGGTTGGCGATTTCTATTTTGATATGCCACTCTCTTATGGAACTACTCTTTTAGAGATGAAGTTTTATGGACCTGGTGGTGAGTATTATGAACAAACAAGATTGTACCAAACACCATACTATTTGCTGAGACCAGATGAATTTATTTATTTCATTAACTATGGCTCTATTAATAATATCAATAGTAAAGTAGCTACTATTAAAGGGGCATACGGAATAAATGAGTGGATTACAACGGAGGTTGGATATCATTATTTAGAGAATGATATTTCTGAAAATATTTTCTATAACTCAACTACAGCTCGGTTTTTGGGAGAGTATCTTTTTAATGTTACAATTGCTCCGGATGCATATCTTAAATTGGCGGCAGATGTTCTCTACTTTTCTCAAACTTCATTTGGTCTTGAATATACTCGATATCTTAGCAAAGGTTATATGAACCCAAGTAATTTGAAAGATGATTTTGGGGCAAACTTTTTTATACCATTTAGGTTCCCTTCTAAGCAAATTAATATTAGAGGTTCATTCAATTATGCTAAAAATAATAATCAAGAATTGTATGATTATTCAATTGGAACCTCTGCCTCACTTGATGGATTTAACCCATCATTAAATTACAATTATATAAAATCTGTTAGCAGTGGTATTGATGTTAACAGACACTACCTCGATTTTGGATTCTCTTATTTCCTCGGTTCTATATTTAGATTAAGCAAATATCTTTCAGGAAACTTAATGACTTTTCGTTCATATTATGATACACAAAATAATAAGTTCGATAATTATACAATAAGTCTATCCACTACTATAAAACGTGATGCAAGATTGCAAGTAAGTTATGCAAGAAATTTTATAGCATCAGATAATTCCTTCCAGTTGCAACTGATTTTGTACTTGCAGAATATTCAAGTTAATAGTTCTCTAGCCAATAGCGGATTTAGGCTTGGTGGATTAGGCTCGTTAACCTACGATGAAGTTTCAAGCGAAGTTAACGGATTCAATCGTTTACAAGTTGGTCGTTCTACTGCTGCTTTTAGATTCTATATTGATTCAAATGGTAATAGTGAATATGATGAAGATGAAGAAATAATTAAGAATGGAAATATTTTGATGGGTACATCAGTTATTGAAAAAGAGGAGAGTGGAATTATTAGAGCAAGGGAGTTAGACCCTTACACAATTTATTCTGTTGATATTGATGAATCTGCAATTAGAAATCCCTTGTTAGTACCCGGCATTAAGCGGTTCTCTTTTGTGGCAGATCCTAACACAGTAAAAAACATTGATATACCTTTCTATATTGCTGGTGAAATTGATGGAAAAGTTTCAAGAAAAATTGGAAATAGTTATAGCAATATTGGCGGAATAAAAATATATATAAAAAATATTAATGATGAAAAAGTTGAAACAGTTGTTACTTTCTCCGATGGAAGTTATTATTACTTTGGGCTTCGTCCTGGTAATTATATTGCTTATGTTGATGAGAAGCAACTGAAAATTATTGGAATTAAAAAAAGAGTTGAACCAATTGAGTTCACGATATCCCCAATAGAGAATGGAGATATTATAATGAATGTCGATTTTATTTTGGAATAGAGGTATAAATGATAGAAGCAAAACCTTATAAATTAAAAAATTATATTCAAAATTATGAATGGGGAACAAGAGGAAAAGAAGCATTCATCCCAAAGCTATTAGGGTTTGAAGGGGAAGATAAGCCCTACGCTGAACTCTGGATAGGCGATCATCCAAAATTAAGTTCTGAAATATTAGTCGATGGGAAACTGCATAATCTAAAAGAGGTTGTTGAAAAATACCCAAACGAAATATTAGGGAAATCAATTGTAGAAAAATTTGGGAGTAAAATCCCATTCCTCTTAAAAATTCTTTCGGCAGAACGTGCCTTATCAATTCAAACTCATCCAAACAAAATGGAAGCTGTTGAACTCCATAAAAATGATTCTGCAAATTATCCTGACGATAATCATAAACCGGAAATTGCAATTGCTCTCAATTCTCTATCCGCACTTGTAGGGTTCAGAGATTTGGATGTAATAGAATTGAATATATTAAAATATCCGCAACTCCTTGAGTTTATTGGAGATGATGGATTTAATAAATTTGTTATAAATAAAAGCAGAGATGGATTGCGGGAATTATTTTCATTGTTGATGAAAAAATCGGAAGATGTTGAGTTACTTAAAAGCAAAATTGAATCCCTTATTGATGCGATAAATAACAAGAGTGAAAATTCTGAAGATGAAAAACTATTTCTGAATTTATATAATCAATACGGAATAGACATTGGATTGTTTGTTCTCTTTTTTCTAAATGTTGTAAACCTCAATGCTGGCGAGGCTATTTACACACTGGCTGGAATACCTCACGCATATCTTAAAGGGAATATTGTTGAATGTATGGCAAACTCCGATAATGTTGTGAGAGCAGGCTTAACTCCAAAGTTTAAAGATGTTCAACAACTAACTAAAATATTAACTTACGATTTTGGAAAGCCAAAAATATTGAAAGAAAATGGAGAAAAATCAACAACACATTATTTAGTAGATTTTGAAGAATTTAAAATTGAAAAAATAAAAATTAGCAATAACTCTTTCTCCTTTTCAACAAAGAACAAACTCGAAATTATTCTTTCTGTTAATGGCGAATGTTATATCAATGATAAAACTCTAAAGTGCGGTGAAGCCTTGCTAATACCGGCTCTAATGGATATGTACAGTATAAATTCTAAAAGTAATTCTACAATATTTAGAGTTTCAATACCAGAGTAAAATGGAAAATATAGTATTCTTATTCAATATAGTTCTGCCAATATTTTTGTTAATCCTTCTGGGAGTTCTTCTTAAACGTATTAATATTATCAGTGATGTTTTTGTTAAACAGCTTGCCACCTTTGTTTTCAATGTTTCGTTGCCAGCACTAATATTTCTTGAGCTTGCAAGTGTAGAGATTGATACTGCGTTTGATACTAAGCTGATTGTAATTGTAATTCTGTTAATATTATTTGTTTTCGGAATTAGCTGGCTTACTGCAAATATATTTACCAAAACCCCTAAAGATAAAGGTGCTTTTATACAAGGAAGCTACAGAAGTAATTATGCAATTGTAGGCATTGCTATGTTAACTGGTATTGTTGATAGCGACCATCTTGGTAAAGCAGTAATGCTGCTTGCCTTTGTTATGCCAATATTTAATGTGCTTGCTGTAATTGCTTTAACTGTTCCTATGAACCAAGCCAGCAGCGGAAGTATTATTAAAACATTAAAAGAAATTGGAAAAAACCCATTAATTATTGCAGCCTATTTTGCTATTCCAGTCTCTATCTTTGAAATTAATTTACCTTCCCCCATTACAATTACTTTGGAGTATCTTAGTGATATTGCATTACCATTAGCCTTAATTGGAATTGGTGCTTCAATAGATTTAAAGAAATTGCTTACAGCCTCAAGGCTTGCGTTCATTGCATCCGCAAATAAAATAATTTTATTTCCAATAATTTCTGTTATTGCCGGCTCTCTATTCGGTTTGAAGGACCAAGATATTATAATCCTATTTATTTTAATGGGCACACCAACAGCCGTTGCATCATTTGTAATGGCAGAAGCAATGGGGAGCAATTCAAAAATGACTGGTAATATTATTGCAATAACAACACTCGGTTCTATTATTACAATCTCTGTTGGGGTTATAATATTAGGTATGCTTGGAGTGAAGTTTTGACATTATTGTATAGTAACAAAAGTGAAATTCTCCACGTGATTATATTCTTTAAAAAAAATAATATTGGGATAATAGTAGCTTTCTAATTATTTTAACACTCAAAAGAAATGCACAGAGTGGTAATTGCGGAAGCTGATGTGACGGGATATTATGATTATTTGCATTTCTTGATTTGAAAGAATTAAAATGAACTACCCCGCCGCAAACGGACGGAGTATCAATCGGAATTTTTATTTCGCCCCAAGGGTGGAGAATTAACTCTTGTCCCGCTCTGCGGGATTAAAAAACTTATGATGAAAAAGAGAATTATATTTAAGAGTATTAGTGAGAGAGATTTTCTTAATAACACTCTGAAAAACAAAAATGTTTCGTCGGGTTGGTGTATAGTTATACAACAATAAATACAAATATGAGAGAAATTTTAAATTTTATTTCAGAAAACCCAGAGTATGTGGCAATGTTTTTTGTTGTTGTAAATGCGTGCTGGATAGCTTTTGTATACTTCAACAAAAAGCACCACGAAAAAGAACTTGTCAAACTTAGACAATCTTTTGATCTTGATTTAGAGCGAAGGAAAAAAGTGTTTGAAATGAAGGCAAATCAATATGAATTATATTTTAAGCTTATTGATGAAATTCATAATAGACACCAAACCGACTATGAAAAAGTCTTTTTACCAATTATGAATGAATTTATGTCTTCATATTTGACAGCGGCTACCCAGAATGATATAGGTGCAGAAACAAAAGCAACTATTCGGTTTTCAGAAAAAATTTCAAAAATCACTATAGATGGGTTTAAGGAACTCAATACAATTCAATCCGAAACAAATAGTTTAAGACTTTTAGCAAGTGATGAAGTTGCAAAACTTCTTGGAGAAATAGAAGAATTATATCGTCAATTATTTGAATTGTCAGGCAATATGATGTCCAACTTAATAAAAATTGATGTTAATAACGATCAAGAGTTAGCAGAAAAAAACAAAAATTCTATGATGAAAATTGGCAAAATCCTAGAAGATAAAGTTTCTCAACTTAGACATCAAATGAGAATTGACCTTAAACAAATATAAAAAAAATACTTTGTAAATATTAGAGTGATTTTTAATAAAAGGTATAACATACAAGGTTAGATTGTGAGAGCATCTTTTTGCGAACCACAATCTGGGGCGTTTTTGTTTTTGAATGTGTATTTAAAGTTGTAGTTTTGTAAAAATAGTTCAAGTTGGCAAAATTATTTTTTAACCCCGCAAAGAGAGCGGGGCAGGTAACATTTAGGCGTATAAATTAAGGTAAATTATAAACGGTGAACGCCTTAGCCAAAAGCCGTTATAAACTTTGCAAAAATATTGATGTTTTCAAATAGGGAAGTATTCTTTGCAACTTAATTAGTCAAGCCCGTTAATTAAGTTTTTTGCGTATTTCTTAATTAAGCAGTATCTTTATTTAAAGATTTAGAGGAAAAATGAAAAAGTTTTTTGCTGGTAAATATATAAATCAAGGTACATATAGAAGTTTTCAACCTGAAAAAATTAATAGGGAATGGCATGTTGAAAACATGGAATTGCTAAATCTTTTAAGTCAAGCAGATAGAGAATTGGGACGACTTGATATGTATTCTGAATATATTCCAAATATTGATTTATTTATTAGTATGCATGTGTTAAAAGAAGCATCTCAATCTAGCAAAATTGAGGGGACAAAAACAGATATTGAAGAAGCATTACTAGAGAAAAAAGACATAAATGAAGAGAAAAGAGATGATTGGGAAGAAGTTCAAAATTATGTTTCAGCATTAAATAGAGCAATAGATGGTTTAGAAAAACTTCCATTTTCAACTAGGTTAATGAAAGAATCTCATAAAATTTTATTAAAAGGTGTTCGCGGAAAGCACAAACTGCCTGGCGAATTTAGAAGTAGTCAAAACTGGATAGGAGGTGCAAGTATAAATGATGCAACATTTGTACCTCCAGTAGAAAATTCGGTTAATGATTATATGAGTGATTTAGAAAATTTTGCACACAATACTGAATATTATTTCCCCGATTTGCTAAAAATTGCACTAATACATTATCAGTTTGAAACAATTCATCCGTTTTTAGATGGAAATGGACGAGTTGGTAGATTAATGATTACTCTTTATCTTGTAGAAAAAGGAATATTGAAGAAACCTATTTTGTATTTGTCGGATTTTTTTGAGAGAAACAGAACTTTATATTATGATAATTTAACACGTGTTCGCGAAAAAAATGATTTGATTCAGTGGTTTAAGTTCTTTTTAGTCGGCGTTATAGAAACAGCAAAAGGAAGCATTAAAACGTTTGATGGAATTCTCAAATTACAAAAAGAAGTTGATATTAAAATTCAAAAACTTGGTAGTAGGTCTAATAATGCTCAACTAATTGTATCTAATCTATTTCAAAAACCAATTCTTGATGCTCAGAAAGCTAAGAAAATAACAAAACTATCACTACCATCGGTTTATAAATTAATTGATGATTTGGAAAAGTTAGAGATACTTAAAGAAGTTACAGGAGCAAAAAGAGGTAAATACTATTTGTTTAGTGAGTATATTAAATTATTCAAACAAAAGTTGTAAACACAAATACGTTTGCAACGAACAAGGTTAGATTGTGAGAGCTTTTTTTGCGAACCACACTCTAATCAAGGCAAATGCAGTTATGCACGGTTTTTTCGTTTTTGGGGTGCGTGTTAAAAGTTGTTACCGATTTGTGGTACATGTGTAATATAAAAGTGGTTTTGGTCAGTTAAGTTTTACCCCGCAAAAAGAGCGAGGCAGGATTAAATTATAGAGGAAAATTATGAAACTAACAAAATATTTTTTAAGCGTTCTTTTGTTTTCGTTCCTTTTATATTCTTGTTCAAAAATTGTTGACACTGAGGAAAATCCACAAATCAAAATTGGCGAGCCTCAATTTATTCCGGTAATTTCCGATTCAATGATTTATAAAGCAAATAGTTTTTTGGTTTCTAAAGTTGGCGAGCAATTTTTTAATTCTTATATAAAGTATGATTCTAAAAATTCTAGGTTTTCTCCTGCAGATTCATTCTGTGTTGAAAACCCTTCTAGCTGTGCTGATTTTCTATTAAAACCACATTATTATTTTGTTTACTCGTTTAAGATATCAGAAAAGGAATTTGTTGATGAAATTATTGAATTTGTTACAGATACCCTTGGGAATGTAGTCCCAAGTAGAGAAACATTTGGTATTCCAAATTGTTCAGATAATAATTGCTGGGATAATTTCCAAATAATAGAGAAAGAGGAAGCAATTTCTATTGCAAAGGAGAATGGATTTGAGGATGGGATTAGTGATTGGTCTGTTACATTTCAGTTTTATGCAAATGAATATAATAATTATACTTGGCAAATAAGCAATACATTGTATCAGTCAGATTCTGAATCTGGAGGAAAATCACTAATTATTGAGTCAAATAATGGTGGAATTATAAAAATTTTAAATTGGACTGTTACGCCATAAAATTTTGTTTCAAAATTGAACTGATACCTTCCATTAAAATAACATTAGAGTATCTTAGCGACATTGCACTTCCATTAGCATTAATAGGAATTGGTGCTTCAATTAATTTAAAGAAATTGCTTACAACCTCAAGGCTTGCGTTCATTGCATCCGCAAATAAAATAATTTTATTTTCAATAATCTCTGTTATTGCTGGCTCTTTATTCGGTTTGAAAGACCAAGATGTTATAATTCTATTTATCTTAATGGGAACACCAACAGCCATTGCATCATTTGTAATGGCAGAAGCAATGGGGCGCAATTCAAAAATGACTGGTAATATTATTGCAATAACAACACTCGGTTCTATTATTACATAGAAATTACAAGTGGTTAAACAAATTTAACAAAGCTTCTCGCTTTCTAAATGCTACAGGTACACGACTTTTATCACTCATAACAAGCAAACCGCCATGTGGTTTTTCATAACTTTCAACATAGTTCATATTTACAAGATGCGATTGGTGAGAGCGAAAGAAATCATACTCTCTCAATAAATCATCAAATTCCTTTAATGTTTTTGAAATTAGTAACTTTCTATTATTCTTCAAGTAAAATGTAGTGTAATTACTAACAGATTCACATCTAATTATTTCATGAATTGGAACTACATGAATAGTGTCAGATGATTTTAGTACAATCTTTTTATCTTGATTTACTTCAGATTTTAGATTGGAAAACAATGCATCTAATTTAATATTTAATTCCCCAATTTCTTTTTGTTTTTTACATTTTTTAAGTGCATCTATTAAATCATTTATATCAACAGGTTTCAGAAGATAATCAATTGCACTTATTCTAAATGCTTTTATTGCATAGTTATTGTAAGCAGTTATGAAAATAACCATGTAATCATTACTCTGAGTTTTTTCCAGAATTTCAAATCCATTACCATCAGAAAGATTTATATCAAGTAAAACAACATCAGGGTTATTTTCCTGTATTGATTTAATTCCTCCAGTAACACTATCAGTTTCTCCAATAATTTCAATATCCGAAAGCGATTGAGAAATCATGTTTTTCAGTAAATCTCTTGTTGCTGTATCATCTTCAACAATTACTATTTTAAGCATCCAAACTCCAAACTAAAATTCTTCTAAATATGGTATTTCTATTTCAATTCTTGTCCCAGTTTTATTCGGGTTCTCTTCTGAAATATCTGTTGTGCTGAAATTGAATTTCTTTTTCCCCCCTTTATTGAGTAACTGTAAACGGCTCTTTGTAATAGAGATTGCTAATGAATTATGATTCTCTTTTTGCTTGCTTAAATTTTTTCCCGATTTGTTTATTCCAATGCCATCATCTTCAATCGATAAAAGAATAAATTCATTTTTTAACACATAATTAATAAAAATATTTATTTTCCCATTTCCAGGTAAACCATGTTTTATAGAATTCTCAATAAATGGTTGTGCAAGCATTGGAGGAACGCTAATGTTCTCCAATTCTATTTCATCTTTAATGTTTATAGAGTAGTTTATTTTCCCTTCGTTTTTAATAGTTTGAAGTCTCAGATAATGCTCCAAAGTTTCAATTTCCTTGCTGAGTGAAATGTATTCCTCTTGGGAGTTTTCAAGAATGTGTCGCATAAGTTTGGCAAAACTGGAAAGATAACCCGCAGCTTCTTTTGCAGAGCCTTTGAAAATATATGCTTGAATAACAGATAATGAGTTAAAAATAAAATGTGGATTCATTTGCGAACGGAGTAAGCGTTGTTCAAGTTTCAAAGTTTGTTGTTCTAATTTAAGTCCCTTTTGTTCGGTTTTTAAACGGTATCGCGTAATCCCAAAATATACTATTAAACCTAACAGAATAAGAGTACCTACAAGCAAAAAAATTATTATTTGTCTCTGTTGAAGAGACTCATTCTGAATTCTTGTAACCTCTTTTAAGTTTGTTATTTCAGCTTCTTTTTGTTCAGTTTCAAACTCAATTTTTAATTCTTCAATTTGTTCCAATTTTTTGGTATTTACAACATCGTTATATAAATCGTGGTATTGCAACTGATACTGATATGCATTTTTATAATCGCCTAATTCTGAATAAACTAAGGCAGTTTTTTCTACTATTGTTGTCATTATTCGTTTATCGTTTTCTTTGTTAGCTACTGATAAACTTTTCTCTAAGTATTCTAAAGATTTACGGTAATTTTCTTGTTTTTTGTAAACATGTGCAATATTATTAATTGCGTATAAATACCCGTTACTATCCCCCATTTTACTGCGTATTTTTGCCGATTTTTCAAAATAATTTATTGCATCTTTGTAGTTTCCCCAATAGTAATACAACAAGCCAATATTGTTTAACGTGTTAGCAATACCATCTAGATTATCTATTTTTTTATATGTTTTTAAGGAAATATTGAAGTGCAACAATGCCTTGTTATACTTACTTTCATTATTAAATGCCATACCAATATTACTATTTACAGTAGCAATTCCTTCGAGGAAATTAATTTCTTCATATATTGTTAATGCTTTATTCAAATATTTGTGAGCGTCCTCATATTTTTCCATGTATATATATGCCAAACCAATATTTGCAAGTGTAGTAGTTCTTTCTTTTGTTGTCCCTTTTTCTTCTCTTACAATAATAGCTTTTTGCAAATATTCTAATGCAAGAGGGAGCTCAGCCATTTCTGTATAGGTTGTTCCAATATCGTTGTACACTATCGCTATATTCACAGTGTCTTTTAGTGTTTCATAATATGTTAGTAATGTAAATAAATCTGTGATTGTTTTACTATACCTGCCAAGATAATATTGTGCATCAACTCTACGTCGCAATATTTTAATTTTGTATTTTTCAACATCTAATTTTTCTGCAATAACCATTGCACTATCAATTAATACTTTTGCACTTTTGGGTTCATTTGCAAGAATTGAATCAGCAATATCTATCAGCTCATTTATTATTAAAGTATCATTTAATCTGTTTTGTGCTTGAATATTTTGAGAGGGATAAAAAGAAAAAGATAGATAGATAATTAATAGGGTCATTTTAAGATTCACAAAAATTCCGATTAAATAATTAAGCTATTAATTTAAAAAGGGGTATAACCATAATACAAATATACGAATTCTCTAAATACATTTACGAATTCTAAAAATATAATAGCGAATGTAATTTTACTTACATATTGAAGTGAACATTTTTTATTTTAATGAGTGTTAATTTATTTAAAATAATGTAGATATTCATTTATCTGATATAATCTTTGCTATTAGATAATAATATCCGATTTGTTGAACTAGCTAATCTTTAAAAAATATAGATACTAAATTATATATAGTTTGTTTAAATGTAATATTGCAAAACAAAGTTCAATATGGAGGAAAAGATGAAAAAATTATTATCAGTTATTTTTGTCCTATCAATTTTTACAATCAATAATTTTGCACAATTTACATCGGTTAAAGATGGAGAATGGCGAGTTCCCTCAACTTGGTCTTCCGACCAAAATGCAACTGCATTACCAGATTCAAATTCATCAGTTATTATAAATCATATACTAAGTACGATGGGTGGAGATATTTGCAGAAATTTAACTATTAATGGGAAAGTTTATGGTGGTGAATATCTGCGTATTTATGGAGACCTTTTAAATAAAGGTGAGTTGAGAGATCATCCAGATCACGGAAGCGATTATTTAACAGTTAGAATAAATGGAGATATAATCAATGATGGTATCTATATAACTGGTACCACTAATTTTGAAGGGAGTGCAGACCACCATTTACGAACATACAATGGTAACACTATCTCTTTTGGATCTGCCTTCGGAAGAAACGCTGCATCAACTTTTATTATTGATAGTGTTGCTTCTATTTCAGGAAATTTTTTATTAGGTGGTTCAAAAATAATTTTACCTGGTGGTTATGTTACCCCAGATACATTAATATTAAATAATGGACTAATTGATGGTGGAGTAATTGAGTGTAATAATAATGTAATACTTGGTAAAGGCAATAGTACTATAGGCTTTAGTGGTGGTTTTAATGAACAACAACATACTTTTGTAAAAGATGCAATATTGGAAGGATACTTAAATTTTAACGGCTCATCTATTGATTCCACAATAGGAACAACCACATTATTAGGAAATGTTGTTAATAATGGAACAATAATAAATGCTCAAGAGAATTATAGCAAAACAATTTTTGTTGAGGGTGAATTGTATAATAACGGAATTATTGATAAAAATGGATGGCATCCGGATCATGGACTAGAACTCCGTATTAAGAGTGGTCGTCTTATTAATTTAGGAATAATTAGAAATAAGAGTATTTTATTCTATAATTCGCATGAATTTTGGGCAGATGGCGATTCTTTAGAGTTGAGTGAACTTATTGGATTAGATACTAACACAATTGTGAATGTTAAAACAGTAACAGATGTTGGAGGATTAGTATCAAGTTTTGATGCCAAATTAAATATCAATATGAATGGAGGAAAATTAATTCTTCCGTATAATGGGGAACTAATTAATTTTGGGATGGACAATACAGTTCTTAATGCCAATAATTCAGTTCTTAAAAATGCGAAAGGGTTACGTACTAAAACTAGCACCATTACGAATGCAAAAATTAAATACATTAAAACAAATAATCCAACAACTTTTATTGGTGATATAGAAATTATAGAAGATGGTCTTTTTGAAGGGAATGCTACATTAAATTGCAATATTACTAATGATGGGAATATGAAAGTTAATAATTTAATTCAAGGAAGTGTTGTAAACAATGGGACTTGGAATTCAAATAATTATATTCTTGGTAATATTACTAATGCCGGTAAGATAGATAACTATTACTTTGAAATATCGGGGAATTTAACCAATGAAGGGAGTTGGAAAAGTATTAGTCAGATTTTATTAAATGGTACTGAAGACCAATTTATTTCTATGCCCTCAGACTCTGCCATAATTAGCAATTCTATAATGTTTGATGCAATGATTGATGGAACGAATTATCAGTGGACTAAAAATGGCAATGATATTTCAGGAGAAAATAGTAATGTACTTACATTTTCAAATGGATTACAACCAGATAACGCAACTTACCAATGTATTGTTGACGGTAATAATTCTCGCAGTATTATAATCCAAAGTTTAACAGATGTTGAAGAGGGGAGTGAAGTGATTCCCAAAGAATATTCACTTTCACAAAACTATCCAAATCCATTTAACCCAAGTACCGTAATAGAATTTGCAATACCAGAGAGTGGAAATGTAAATCTAAAAATATTTAACAGTATTGGAGAGGAAGTTGCAAAATTAGTAAACCAAGAAATGACTGCGGGTTTTCACTCAGTAAATTTTAATGCTATAAATCTTTCAAGTGGAATCTATTTCTATAGAATTAGAGTTGGTACTTCTGCCAAAGGTATCCATTCGGAGACTAACTCAGCAACCTTTACACAAACAAATAAGATGTTGCTTATCAAATAAAACTCACGGAGTGAGTATTGATTTTAGAACAATCCCGCTTTTTTGTGGGGATTCTTTTAAGATAAGAAAATTCTTCCTATATGTAGATTTCCCATATTTACCTTTGTTTATAAGGGGTTGTGAGTTACCGACCAAGCACAATTTACCCAAAATAGATTTAAAGAAATTGCTTACAGCCTCAAGGCTCTCATTCATTGCATCCGCAAATAAATTAATTTTATTTCCAATAATTTCTGTTATTGCCGGCTCTTTATTGGGTTTGAAAGATTAAGGTATTATAATCCTATTTATTTTAATGGGAACACCAACAGCCATTGCATCCTTTGTAATGGCAGAAGTAATGGGCAGCAATTCAAAAATGACTGGTAAAGTATTATAGCCATATCAACACTTGGTTCTACTATTACAATTTCTGTTGGAGTTATAATATTAGGTATGCTTGGAGTAAGGTTTTAACATTATTGTATAGTAACAAAAGTGAAATTCTCCACGTGATTAGATTCTTAAAAAAATAATATTGGAATAATAGCAACTTTCTAATTATTTTAATACTCAAAAGAAATGCACAGAGTGGTAATTGCGGAAATTGATGTGACGGGATATTATGATTATTTGCATTTCTTGATTTGAAAGAATTAATTAAAATAACTTATAACGAAAAAGAGAATTATATTTAAGAGTATTAGTGAAAGACATTTTCTTAATAACACTCTGAAAAAGAAAGTGTTTTGTTTGGTTAATAAATAGTTATGTGCATAGCTAGGAAACAATATGATAAAAATAGTTAAAATACTAATTTGTTTTTCTTTTACGTTCTCACTATTTGTTAGTTGTCATAAATCAGAAAATCCAGTATCTATTAAGCAAGAAGTTGGTTATTGGGAAATAATTTCAATTGAAACTAATGGATTAAATAAAATATTCTTTGTTGATTCGGAAAATGGTTGGGTAGTTGGAGATAGTGGTAAGATTATTTATTCTAACAATGGTGGCAAAACATGGCAGAACCAGAATAGCAGCACTAAAAACAAACTTATTTCAATCTTTTTTATAGACAGCCAAAAAGGTTTTATTACTGGATATAATAACACATTGCTTTCTACACAAAATGGTGGTAATACATGGAAATCTCATAATGTTCCAAGCAATAATTCAACTATATTTAGTAACATTCATCATGACAATGATTACAACATATTGTTTATCTCAAATTATGGCGAAATACTCTGGTCAACAAATTATGGACATGATTGGAGTTCTAAATATAAATTTGAAAATTGGGGATATTCATATCTATATTTCCCTAACTCATCTACTGGATTTGCAATGCAACATTCTGGGAACGAACTAAAAAGAACAGCTGATGGTGGTGAGACTTGGGATACATATCAGTTATCAACAAGATGGAGTGGGGACATCTACTTCCTAAATGAAAGATATGGATGGTTTACAGAGAATTGGGCACCAAGTTCAACAATTCACGATAGCACATCAATTTATATTACAACTAATGGCGGTGAAACTTGGGTTCGTCAAGCAACACTAGCTGGACTTATCTTAGATAATATTAAGTTTATCAATACTAATGAAGGATGGATATCTCAAGTTACAAAAATATTTCAAACAATTGATGGTGGAAAATCATGGAGTTGTCAGTTTGAGAATGAAAACATTGGATTTATTAAAGACATTTATTTCTTGAATGGTTCAAATGGTTGGGCTTTAACAAATCAAGGTAATATCCTAAAATACAGTTTGAGATAAGACAGCAATAGTATTTTGTTAAAACGAATAAGGCAAGATTGTGAGAGCCTCTTTTTGCGAACCGCACTCTAATCAAGGCAAATGCAGTTACGTACGGTTTTTTCGTTTTTATGTTGTGTATAGAAATTTTACCTCAACTCTTTTCAATACTATATTTTTTCATTTTATTATAAAGATGACTTCTTTGAATATCCAATATCTCGGCAGTTTTACTAATGTTCCAGTTGTTTAGTTCTAATTGTTTTAAAATAAATGCACGTTCTGTAACTTCTTTAAACTCTTGAAATGAATTTGAGATATTTAATAGGTCATCATTTTTAATTTTAGAATTTGGCAGAAGATGTGCAATATCATTTGCAGAAATAGATTCTTTGGGAACCATAATAATAATTCGTTCAATAATATTTTTCAATTCACGAATATTTCCGCTCCAATTATTCGATTGCAAAAGTTTAAGTGTATCTTTCTCGAAATTAACTTTTGGAAAATTATTTTTATCACAAATTATTGAAGAAAAATGATTTACTAATTCTACGATATCATCCTTCCTCTCTCGTAGAGGTGGTATAGTTATTGGAATAACATTTAATCTGTGAAATAAATCCTCTCTGAAATTTCCTTCTTCTATTTCATACTCAAGATTTTTATTTGTTGCTGATACAATTCTTACATCCACTTTTATTTTTTTATTTCCGCCAACACGTTCAATATTTCCACTTTCAATTGCACGCAAAACTTTTGCCTGTGCTTGAAGCGACATATCACCAATTTCATCTAAAAACAAAGTCCCTTTATTTGCAGCTTCAAATTTCCCAATCCTTTTCTGATTTGCACCGGTAAATGAGCCTTTCTCGTGCCCAAATAATTCCGATTCAATTAACTCATTTGGAATTGCAGCACAGTTTACTTCAACAAATGGTTCATTTACTCGGTCACTTTTTTTATGAACTTCTCTTGCAGCCAGTTCCTTTCCAGTTCCATTTTCTCCAGATATTAAAACTCTTGCATCCGATTTTGCCACACGAGCAATTGTCATTTTAATTTGCTCTAAAATATCACTATTCCCAACCATCGTATAGTCAACATCCAATTCACGCTTAAGTTTTTTATTTTCCAAAAGTAGATTGGCTCGCTCACATCCGTTTCGTACACTTATTAATAGTTTCTCTCTATCAATTGGTTTTTCAATAAAATCGAACGCACCAAGTTTTGTTGCTTTAACAGCATTTTCGAGGGAGCTATGTGCAGAAATCATAATTACATTTGGGCTTGCCTCCATCGAACTTATCCTATTTAAGACTTCAAACCCAGTGATAGCTGGCATTTGGATATCAAGTAAAAGAACAGAATATTCTCTCTCTTTTAATTGCTCAATTCCTTTTTTTGCATCTGTAAAGTAATCAACATTATAATCCTCATATTCGAGAATCATTTTTATGCTTTCGCAAATTTCAATTTCGTCATCAATTATTAAAATATTATTCATAAGTCTCCTCTAGAAAGGTTTAAAAAAGCTTTGATTAGAAGCTAAATTTGAAGTTTGAAATTGTCGTCTATGCCTTTTTAGATACGCCTCATTCATAATTATTCTTCAAGTAATTCTCTTTAATTGTTGGGTAAAGTTTCAAAGATTGTGAAGGGAGAGAGTTCGGATTTTTCAATAATTCTTTTCCAAAAAGATAACCAAGATGATTTGCAATAAAATCTCTATTATCAATTCCACCTTTAACTTTAAAAGCATCTTCAAAAAGCTCTACAAAAATACTTAGAAATTTAGAAAGATTAAAGATACTTATAGAGTATGCCAAATAAGCATTGCCAAAAAAATGTGCAACTTTATCTTTATCGCCAAAATTTGTTTTTGGCGAATCGATAAAGATATTTTTTGGAAGGTTATTGATTTTGGTGGGAATTTGTTCATCTGCACCAGAAGGTAATTTGAGGGCGAAAGTAATTTTGGTGAAGGGAATGTGAAGCGGCATCTTTTGAAAGGGAAGAGTTACAAATGTTAATGAAAGTAATGCTTCGGAGTAATCGTAGTTATTAAATTTAATTGCACGCAAAAATAATGTGTCTATTAAATCAAGATCAGAATTATATTTTTTTAGTTCAATGAAATTATCCGAATTAATAAAATCAACTAAATAATTAATGCTTTCCTCTAGATTCTTTTCAACAAATATTTGTGCATTAATTGAAAAAGTTAAGAGCAAAATAATGACTACAATTAGTTTCATTTCTCTATAACTTTTTAAGTTTCGGAAGTATTTTTTTACAATCATAAAAATTTTATAATATACTTTTGAGATATCAACTATTTTATTTATAATGGTGAATATAAAATATTTAAAAGGGAAAATCAGATGTTTAAGCAAATTATTTTATTTCTAATATTTGGGGCAAGTTTCAATATTATTTCACAACAAAATCAGTTTAAAACTCACAAGATAATTTTAAAGGGTGAGTTAACAAGCGAAGATATATTTGAAAAAGATTTTGGACGTTTTGATGCTTACGAACTTCCTATGGAGGAAGGGGATATTATTAAGATGAGATTAACCGCCTCATTTTTTCCATTGATGATTGTTACCGCACCTTCAAACGAATATAAAATGGCTTTTCCTCAAGATAATAATCCAACAGTAATTTATCAGCAGACGATTGATGAATCTGGTTTGTGGTATATTTATATTGCTGGCGATAGCTTAGATAGAGGTGAGCATAATTTAGAAATATGTTATATTTCAAAGGATGCACAGGAAATTCCCCCCAATGCAAATTTTATAACTCTAATGGAATTCTTTTTAGCTCATTCCAAAACAGATTTCCTCTTTTTGAAAGGTATTGATTGTGAAAAAATATCTGGGAAGTGGGATGTTCAATTAGATTCTCGTGGTAAATACAAATCAGCAACGATAGTTTCAAAAAATGATGTTTCAGTGTTAACAATCAATTTTGAATCGGAGGAAAACTTATTCGAAGAAATGACATCCAAATTAAAAAAAGCTTTTAGTAAAACATGGAATATTAGGGTGAATGATTCTGAAAATATAACCGAATTATTTGAAATTGAAGGTTTAAGAAAGATGACTCTTCAGAAAGAGCCACTTGGAATTAAACTTATAATTTCTACAAAATAGGGATATTTGTCAAGTTTTAAGTAAGAACTATTTTTAACTCTTTATACCTAAGAAAAAGTAGAAACCCTTTCTTGTTTTTAAGAATTTAAATTGTTTCTCCTTAAATTTTGGTGCAAAAACTAATTTATCCAAATTGGTATATTTTTTGTTACAGAGTTTTCAATAGAAAAGTTATAAATTGAAAGCAACTAAAATATTAAATAAGACCACCCCCACCAAAGCCGAGATTCTTAATTTGTTAAAAATTGATGAAGCTGATAAAAACAAGTTAATAAAGATTGTTGCCAAAAACTTTAGACAACAACTGCCAAAAGATTATCATCAGAACGAGGGAACTATTGAAATCTCGAATTATTGTGATGCTAATTGTCTCTTTTGTAATTCAAGAAATGAAAATGGAAAGATAGAACGTTTTAGGCTAAATAGAGAGGAGATAATAGAGGAAGCATTAGCACTTTATAAATTAGGAAAACAATCAATTATCATCCATTCTGGCTACGATAAATTCTATAACAGGGATAGAATAGCATATATTATTTATACCATCAAAAAGAGGGCTGATTTAAAAATAACACTAAGTTTTGGGCTTCGGAAATTCAACGAATATAAAGCATGGAAAATAGCTGGAGCAGATTCATATTTTCTAAATTTTGTTACATCAAATAAAATTTTATATGAAAAAACAAAATCTTGGGGAAAATTTGAAGACAGACTTGCTCATATTGCTAAGTTAAAGAGATTAGGTTATAACATTGGAAGCGGTAGCATAATAGGGCTTCCAAATCAAACATTGGAAGATATTGCTGATGATATTTTGTTATGCAAAAATTTAAATATTAACCATATCAATTTCTGCCAGCATAAATTTCCGAATAGTGGAGTTTCCGATATTTCGGTTGAACAATTATTAAATAGAGGAATTGATGTGGCACAAATTGTTCTTCAAAACAGAAATGTTGGGTACAATGCTCTTATTAATTAAAAATTTTATAAACGGTTAATGATAATAAATTAGATTTTTTTACCATCCCGAAAATATCAAAAAGTTTTAATTTACGATTTGAACAAATAAAAACATCATCCCATCTTGCAGCAAATTTATTTTTAAAGTGGAAAAGTCCTTCATAATTGTATGCAAATTTGAATTTACTTCCAATAAATTGTACCAAATTTGTTTGTGAAAAATAAGAGGATTTATCCTTTACAATAAATGGTACTTCACCGAGTGAAAATTCAGAATAATCCTCTTTTCTAAGAATTCTGCTTATTTCAAAAACCAAAGTATCCATTATTCCATTCATTCCATTTCTTTTTCTAAAGAATTGCTCGCCTTGCATTTTAAATTCTGAATTTTTTGAAATCAGAATTGCACCTTCCCAATGGTTTGGAGTAATTTCAAACACAAATAATCTGGTTTTATCTGTTAATCTATCAATAAATAGATATTTAAGTTGTGGTTCGTTGGAATGAATAGTTTGTTGAATAAATTTATTAAATAAAGCAACATTCTCTTTAGAATAAGAAATCTCTTTTACTGAACCCCGTTTTAGTAAACTTCTAATTCTTCTCTCTAATTTTGCAGTAAGTTTCATTTTACCATTCAGTTCTATAATAGCTTCTTTTGCAATAAGAGTTTCGTAGTAGCCACTCTCTTTTAATTTGTTGGATACTGATTTATTACATCCCCTAATAATAACCTGCTTTTTCTTGGAATACTTTTCGATTGTTGATATGAAATTATCTCTGTTTTTCATATTACCACCATTTAACCAAATACTATTTCTATTAATTTTGATTGTTAAAACTTCATCAATGCCAAAATTGAGAGTCCAACTAAGGGGTAAATTTTGAATAAGATTTTTCAAGATAGAAGTGTTCTGTTTTTTTTGTATAATAGTTGCTAATAAAAATTATATAATATCTTTCCACAAAGATAATTAAATTATACATTATAAAAATTGGTTTTAGAATGAGATTATTCAAGATATTATTTCTGCTGTTAATATTTAACTTTGTTAATGCTCAATCGATATCAAGTGATTGGACTCCAATTATTTCTGATGAAGAATCTACTCTTTATTTAAATTCATCAAAAATAATTGGTTATGGAAATGAAATATCTGTATGGGTTATTGAGAAGTTTGAAGAGACTTCCAAATCAAATATGGATGAAAAAATTTCTAAAATAAAGACCCATTATCTATTTGATAAAATGAAAAAACGATATGCTGAAGTTGGTATTATCTACTATGATAATAAAGGAAAAATTATAAATCGTTCATCAAAATCAAATTTTCAAGCAACATCTGCTGCATTTATGACTCCAATACAATCTGACCCCAAGGTTGAAATTATTTACAAAGAAGTTATCTCTTTTTTGATAACAGGAGATATTGTATCTATTGTTGAATCTGATGAAAAAGAGAATGATAATGCAAATATGGAAATTCCATCAGTTCATCGTCAATTAGCTGAAAAGCAAAAGGAAGATGTGCAGCTTTCCATAAATAAAGATAGTGTGCCAGAAAAAATTGCTCCTATTGAAAAAGCACCAAATAGCAGTGCTAGAATGGAGTTGGCAGTTATAAAAGCATCCGAGAAGGGAACTGATGCTGTGGATTTAACAAAAGAGAGTTGGACTGACATTCCAATAATAGAGGAGAGATTGGAAATTACTGAAAAACCAACAATCGTATCTGTAACAGCAGCAAAAGAGTTTAATAAGATTTACGATTCTATAAATATTCAAGAACCTGTTAGAAGTGAGTACAATTCTAACAACGAAAGAGCATTAAAAAATGCAATATTCACAGATGGAAATTTGTATTGTTTTCAAGTATCATCTTGGAAAACAAAGGCTTATGCAGATAGAGAACTGAATAAATTACTCTCTGATGGGTACAATGCTTTTATTATTTCAGTTAAACCAAAACATAAAAGAAGCATTTGGCATAGAGTGAGAGTGGGCTATTTTAACTCACTAAAAGAAGTAAAGAGTGTACAAAGATTAGTAGGAAAAAGGTAGAGAAAATATTCTTCACTTCAAATAATCACATCTAATAATTTTCCACAAAATGAAATGAACTATTTATTGACTATTACGTCTCTTGGAAAGTAAAAAATAATCGGAAATTCTGTAATGCTCAATAAAATAAATAGACTAAGTTTACTCTTGTTTTTCGTATCAATTCTTGTAATTGCACAAAATAATTCCATAAAGGTTGGTAATGTTTTCCCCGGAGAGATTGATTTGGGTGGATTCAATCTCTCTGAGGATTCCATAATTGAAATTAATGGTGTGGGAACATCACTTGACGAATGGAATGAATACTTAAAATATTATGCGTGGATTCTTGAAACAGACAGTAGAAAAGTTATCTGGAGTAGTGAAAAATGTGATGACTACTCTGATGAAAATGGGGATTACGATATTGAGGAAAAGCTGAAACTTAAATCGGGTAATTATGAGGTTTATTTCTCTGCAGGTGCAAAAGCGAATAAATACTTTACATTTAATCTTGGTGCTATTCAGGGTTTAATTGGTGGGCGTAAATCTGATATAAAGAAATATAGAGATGAGTATTTCATAAATGTATCGGGCAAAAATGGAATATTTGAGAAACGAAAACCATTCCAATTAGTTAATGATTTAAATAAGGATGCAATTGTAACCATTATACGAGTTGGTGATTCTGAAAAAATTGAGAAAAGGTTTTCGGTTGAAGATGATACAGATGTTAAAATTTATGGAATAGGAGAAGGTGTTAAGAAACAATTCTACGATTTCGGTTTTATCTATAATGTTTCGCATAATAAAAAAGTTTGGATGTTTAATAGAGATGATGCAAGCCAAGCTGGTGGCGGAAAGAAAAATATAGTTCAGAAAGCAGTTGTTACATTAAAAAAGGGGAGTTATTATGTAGTCTTCAAATCGGATGATTCTCATTCGTTTGATGAATGGAATGTTCTACCCCCGAATGACCCGCAGCATTGGGGAATTGTAGTATCTCTTGTTGATGAAAATGATAGAAAAAATATTGCTCCGTTTAATGAAAATGATATTGTTGAGCCAGTACTTGAAATGATTAGAGTGGAAGAAGATGAACATCTTTCAAAAGGACTCTCTTTAAGTAAGAGTATGAAGATAAGAATTCTCTCTATTGGTGAAGGCTATAAAAGTTTAGCTGATTATGGCTGGATTATAAATGCTGATACAAAAGAGATTGTTTGGAAGATGAATCATCGAGATACTGAGTATGCAGGTGGGGCGAGAAAGAATAGAATGGTTGATGAAACTATTAGATTAGATGCTGGTAATTATATTGTTAATTATGTTACGGATGATTCGCATAACTACGATGATTGGAATGCTGCACCTCCATTTGATGAAGAGAGGTGGGGAATTACAATCTGGACAATAAATAAAAAAGATAGAAAAAACGTTAAAACTTTTAATTCTAAAAATTATAAAAGTAAAAATTTAATTACTAAAATTACCAAAGTTGGTGATGATGAGAAATTAGTTAAGCGATTCAAACTATTTGCAGAATCGGATGTAAGAATTATTGCTTTTGGTGAAAGAGACGGGAATGACCTTGCTGACTATGCATGGATAACAGATGAGGATGGTAATACTGTTTGGGAAATGAAATACCGCGAAACATCCCACGCCGGAGGAGCCAAGAAAAATAGATTATTTAATGAAGTAGTTAAATTGAAGGCTGGCAAATATAAACTCCACTACAAAACAGATGATTCCCATTCTTACGAAGAATGGAACTCCACACCACCAGATAACCCGCAGATGTACGGTGTAACACTATTGTATGAGAAGTGAGGCTTTATAGAAAAAAGAGAGCCACTAATTCACGAATAAATATTTTTTAATCCAACAAAAATTCAGATAACTCTATAACTGTATCAAAATAAAAATCACTTTCCATTTGCAGAACTTCTTCTTTTGCGTATGAATCCCAAAGGACGGAAGCAATTTTAATTCCGGTAGCTCTCGCAGCTTTAACATCCGGCGGTGCATCGCCAACCATTAAAACTCTATCACGATTTAGATTATATTTGTTTATAAAAACATCCACACCTTCAGGAGATGGTTTGTCTCCAGCGATGTCATCTCCAGTAACAATCATATCAAAGTAATTTATAACTCCAATTTCTTCGAGTGTAATTTCAGAAGAGGGTCGTCCTTTACCTGTGTAAATTGATAAGAGAATATCACGATTTTTTAGCTCTTTAATTATATCTATAATTCCATCAAATGCTCTCGCCATTCTACTATGATTTGCACGGTAGTACTGGTGATAGTCATCCATTGCTTCGTTATAATGCTTGCCAATTATCTCTTTGATAATAACTTTTTCTGTTGGACCAAAATAAGCTGTAATTTCTTTTGGAGTAAATGTTCTGTTAAGATATTTTTCTGTAACATGATTGAAGGTTGCAAAAATTAGTTTGTTAGTTGCCGTAATTGTTCCATCAATGTCAAAAATAATTCCATCAAATTTGTTCAAATGTTTCCTCGTTTAATAATTTAATAAGTAGCCACTAATTCACGAATTAAACTTATCAATTAGTGAATTAGTGGCTGTTTTTTTTCTGTCAATCATTCACAATATTAAAAACTACAATTTTACCATCCATATTGGATGCCATTAGTCTTTTATCATCAATCTTTTGGATTGAATGAACCCGAGCAGAACCAAGAAAGAGTATAGATTTATACCAAAGTTTTTTATTAATTCTGTAAACATATCCATTCTTTGATGAAAAAATTATCTTACCGTTCCATTCAATTGGAGTGATGGGCATTGTGTCAACTCCATAATTTACATTTACACTCTTGATAAGATTTCCATTTTTTGCAGAAATAATATGAAATTTATCTTCGGCACTTTTAATATAGAGTCGTTTTTTATTTTTTGAAATTCCGATAGATTCCCAGGCATCATATTTTTTCTTTTTCCATTTTGTTGTGCCAAGGCGTAGATCAACAGCGTAAACCATTTTGTCGGGAGTAGTAAAATATAAATATTTCCCATCTGTAACTGGCTTGCAAGCAGCGGGGGAGTAATAGAACGATTCATTCCCTTGCCACTTCCAAATTGTTGTTCCGTTATTTGCATCAATGGAGTAAAGATGCGTATCCCAACTTCCAAAAATTATTTGATTTCCAATAACCATTGGAGCAGCTTCAATCATATCAGTTGCTTCGTCGTTTATCCAAATTTCTTGAAGTGTCTCTATATCGTAACAAAAAACTTTTCCGGAAGCAGAAGCAATAATTACAGCGGCGTTCGATTTAGTCTGCTTCGGAATAATTAAATTCTTAACTCCTTTGTGATTAAAAATCACTGGTGGAGCAATTAAATATTCATCAAACCCAATAGTCTCTAACTGGTCACCATTTTTTGCATCTAAAATTGTTAGCTCGCCTTGTACTGTCGAGACTATAAATTTATTTCCAACAATAGAGGGCTTGCCAGTTATATCGCCGTAGGTGTCGTAGTCCCAAAGTAGTTTTCCTTTCATATTGTAACAGCTTACAAGTCCAGTATAATCGGCAACATATATTTTATCTTTCCAAAATAGTGGGGGAGCAACAAGTGTAGTTTTAATATTTTTTTGAAAAGATATTTTAGCACTATAATTAATAAATTGTGTTGAATCAATTAGTGGAATTGAGAGGGAATCGGTCTTACTAATTTCTCCCCAAAATTTTGGCAAAGTATCTCTTTCAACTTCATAGAAATTAAGTTTACTTTTTAAGTTTTCAACAATTACAAATCCATAACTATCTCGGTTCTGACTTAAAGTTGAGCGAGCCATGATGGCTGGAATTCCATTATAAATATTTTTTTCGGTTTTATGGTTGTGTCCATTTAATACAATTTTTATGTTATAATTTCTTAGAAGATTTGTAACCTTAAACCAATTGTCAATATCAGAATTTAATGGATGGTGACTTGCAAAAATTATTTCTTTTGAAGAATCAATTCTACTCAACTCATCTTTTAACCACTCAATATCTTCTGGTTTGAAATGCCCGCCACCGCCACGTAAGGGTATTGCACTACTCATTCCAATATAAACTGTACTATCTTTTTTGTAAATAAATTTATCGTCATCCCAAATTTCAATAAATTTTGCACCACCACTGTTACTCCATTTAGTATCGTGATTTCCTGGGATTATCAGTAACGGTTTTTCCAGTTCATCCAAAATTTCTTTTGCTCTATCAAATTCTGAATTTTTAGATTTCTCAGTAATATCACCAGTAGCAAGTATGAATGAAATATCATCAAAGGAATTTATTTGAGCTACAATTTTTTCTAATTCTACATCAGCACTATCGTAGCCAATGTGCGTATCAGAAATCCAAGCAAATTTATGTTGTGCAGAAAGTGAACTCAGTATTAAAAATAAAACTAAAAATAGACGCTTCATAAAATCTCCATGTTTTCATTGTGCAATTTACACGATACTTGCAGCAAGTTGCAAATTTCAGTATCAATAACTGAAAACCTACAAGGTTAATGTTCCCTATTCGTTCAAGCATCCAGAGTCCAGAATCCAGTATCAAGTATCCAACTCATTCCCTATATTTGCATTTCGCAATAAATAAATTTTACAGCTTCACAATAAATGAAAAACAAAAAAGCATTAACCATAATATTTCTAACAGTTTTTATCGATTTACTCGGTTTCGGAATTCTAATTCCAATACTCCCAACATTTGCAAGTGGCGAAATTGGAATTTCCGATTTTGGAATTGGAGTTATAATTGCTATTTATTCATTAACGCAGTTTCTTTTTAATCCAATAATTGGTAGAATTTCAGATAGAGTTGGAAGAAGACCAGTAATTTTAGTTACTCTGTTAATAACCTCTTTATCTTACATCGTATTTTCATTTTCAACTACGTTTATGATTCTCTTTGCATCAAGATTATTAGCTGGTATTGGTGGAAGTAACATTGGTGCTGCACAGGCTTATATAGCAGATATTACAGATAAAAGCAATAGAGCTAAAGGAATGGGAATGATTGGTGCAGCATTCGGACTTGGGTTCGTCTTTGGCCCTATTATGGGTGGGTTTCTCTCTGAGTTTGGTTACGAATATGTTGGATTTGCAAGTGCAGGATTTTCATTCCTATCATTTATTTTTGCTCTTATTTTTCTTCCAGAATCTATAAAAGAGAAGAAGCCAATTACGAATTTTTCAATTTCACTATTTAAGATTGATGACTTTAAGAGAATTCTAAAATTACCTAATGTTGGAATTTTTATCTTCCTATTTTTTGTTATCATTTTTTCTGTGGCAAATATTTATGGAACATTTGCTTTGCTTGGGCAGAAGTATTATGGGTTTACTGATAGAGAAAATGGATATCTTTTTGGAATTATTGGAATTGTAAGCACAATTATTCAAGGTGGGTTAATAAAAAGAATTTCTATTCTGTGGAGTGAAAAGGCAATAATTATCTTTGGGTTAATTTTTCTAACATTTGGTTTAGGATTATTGCCGTATGGCTCAAATTTTACAGGAGTAGCTTTTATTTGTAGTCTTCTTGCTGTAGGAACTGGAATTCTGCAACCAACATTAATTAGTTTAGTATCAAAATATTCACCAGAAGATGAACAAGGTGCAATCCTCGGATTTAATCAATCCATTGCTTCCCTTGCCCGTGTGTTAGGTCCTCTTTGGGGTGGTTTTGCATTCCAAGCACTTGGTTACGAAGCACCCTTTGTAACTGGTGGAGTATTTGCATTTTTTTCAATTATAGCAACTATATATTTACTTAAAACTAATAGATTAAATTTAAATTAAATGTTCAAAATAGATAAAATAGAATTTGAAAAGCCACTACTCCTTGCACCAATGGAGGATGTTACCGGACTCGGTTTCCGTAGGTTATGCAAAGAAATGGGAGCAGATATTGTTTACACCGAATTTGTGAACTCTGATGGATTAATCAGAAAAAACAAAAAGACAGCAAAAAAAATGGAAATCCGAGAGGAAGAGCGTCCAGTCGGAATTCAAATATATGGTGCTGATATTGATACAATGGTTGAAGCCGCTAAAATGGCTGAGGAGATGAATCCTGATATAATTGATATAAATGCTGGCTGTTGGGTTAAAAAGGTTGTGAAGCGTGGTGCTGGCTCCGGATTGCTTAAAGACCCCGATTATATGGAAGCAATGGTTGCAGCAATTGTAAAAGCTGTGAAAATTCCAGTAACAGTAAAAACTCGTATTGGTTGGGATGCCGATTCAATTATAATTTGTGAAATTGCAAAACGTCTTGAAGATGCTGGAGCAAGGGAGTTAACAATCCACTGTCGCCATAGCCGTCAAGGGCATTCGGGTGAACCTGAATGGTTTCACATTTCTGATATTAAAGAGGTTGTTGATATTCCAATTGTATTAAATGGCGGAGTTTTTACTGCGGAAGATGCCAAGCGTGCATTTGATGAAACAGGAGCTGATGGAGTTATGATTGCTCGGGGTGCTATTAATCATCCATGGATTTTTAGGGAAGCTAAATACTTAATTGAAACTAATAAAAAGTTGCCTGAACTTACTGCGGAAGATAGAATTAAAACAGCTTTGAAACATTTAAAATATGAAATTGAATATAAGGATGAAGAACGACAGGCTGTAATTCCATTCAGAAAATATTATACCGGATATTTAAAAGGCTTGTATGGTTCATCCAAAGTTAGACAAGAGTTGATGAAGTATGTTGAGTATGCTCCAATTGAGGAAATTTTACTTAATTATTTGAAAGAGTTAAATAATTTTGCAGAAGAATAGAAAGAGAACCGCAAAAGTATAAAAGTAAAAACCCTCACCCCAACCCTCTCCCAAAGGGAGAGGGAGTAAAAGCCCCTCTCTTTTTAAGAGAGGGGTTGTCCGAGGGACTCCTTTGGAGGGGTGAGTTCAAAAGACATACGACACTACAAACTTGACACTAGAGAAATTAGTTTATTATGAAATATTTCATGATATTTCATAAGCAATTCACAGAGAAAAACAAATAAAAGCTGGTTCAAGAAAGAAAAAAGAAGAATTAAAAAGTAAAAAGTAAAAAATGACAAATTATTGGTTATGTAAAGCCTCTCTTATGGAAAATATCCCGCAAAAGAACGGAACAGGTAAACAGATGAAACAAAAAACAGCTAAAATAATATCCTATCTATTTATTCCACCTATAAATTTGTTGGGAATATTTATTATCCTATCAAACCAGATTTATATTGATGATGTATTAAAACTTAAAACAATATTAATTGCACTAATATTTGGCTTTATATTACCAATTTCTCTGTTTGTTTATCTTCGCAAAAAGGGAAAAATATTAAATGATGATGCCACAGAGAAAGGGGAGAGAACGCTTCCATATATCATCGGACTTGGACTTGCAGTTAACGCTCTAATTCTATCATTTATTTTTGAATTGCATCCTCTTATAATTGCACTTTGGCTCTCATATATTTTCACTCAAATAGTAATGTTAATTGTAAATTTATTTTGGAAAATAAGTGCTCATCTAATTGGTGTTGGAATTCCTTTTGCAGCAATGTTTTTTCTTTTTCAAACCGATGCTTTAATTTTATTAGTAATTCCGATACTTGTTGGTTGGGCAAGGTTAACTCTTAAAGTGCACACTCCAATGCAAATAATTACTGGCTTTTTATTAGGAGCATTACCAACCTATTATATTTTGAATGGAGCAATTAAACTTCTATAATAATATGACAATAAATAGCGGAAGGGATTAGACGCAAGATTTCAGATAAAAGCAAACACCTGTACCACAAAGCGTGTACCTGTACCGCATAGCGGTAAGGTTTTATTGAAATGAAAATTATTTTAACTTGCTCAGACCTGTTCCCCATTTTTTTGCGGAATATTTTAGAAAAAAATGACAATCCCGCAGTGGCGGGATTAAATTACCAAATGACTATAAATGACTGCAAATAATTACCCGACCCTGTCCCTTGTTTTTTGCATGAATAATTAACTAAGGGGGTGGAATAGAATAACTCGCTGATTAACAAGTTGTATGTTCTATAAAAACACTTGTACCGCACTGCGGTAACAAGTTAACAATTTAAGATCAATATCAATGACTTATTTTATTCCACCCCCTAAACCATTAATACTAAATAAATCATGACTAAAAAAATAAGAAAACAAATTATGTCATTCCAAAAAGAAGCTATAAAACAGATAACTCTCTTTGCCGATTTACTTGAATTTTCGGGAGCAAATAGATTTAAAATAAGTGCGTTTAGAGGAGCAGCAAATAGACTAAGAAATGTAGATGGTGATATTGAGACTTTGCTTCAAGATGGGAGCATAACAGATATTAAAGGAATTGGAAAAGGGATCCAAGCATTTCTTTATGAACTTTCTGATAATGGTGTAGTAAAGGAACTTGAAGAATTAAGCGGGAGCATACCAGAAGGTATTGCTGACATACTTCAAATAAGAGGACTTGGAGTTAAAAAAGTTAAAGTAATTCACGAAACTCTTGGGGTAAATAATATCAATGATCTATCAGAAGTTTGCCTCAATAATAGACTCTCAGAAGTAAAAGGCTTTACAGTTAAATCTGAATATACAATTCTTGAAGAAATTGAAAAACAGAGTAAAAACAAAAGATTTATGCTCTATAATAGAGCGGAGCATTTAGGAGCACAGTTAATAAATAGACTGTTGGAATTTGAATCTTGTTTAAAAGTAGAATTTACGGGAGAATTAAGACGCAAAATGGAAGTAATTGCAAAAATTGAAATTATTTGCTCGGTTAGTAGTAGAGATAACTTTAAGTCAAATTTAGTTAACGCATATAAATACAATAGGTTAAGTGCTGATGAATTAAGTGAAATACTGGAAGTAGAAATGGGTGTAAATATTCCAGTCTATCTAATATTAACCAATGAGGAAAGTTATGTTTCAACACTTTTTACTACCACTGGTTCTGTGGAGTTTATTAGTGGAATAAATAATCTGAATAGTAGTAATTTTGAAAATGAGGAGCATCTATTTGAGATAAAAAATATTCCATTTATTATTCCGGAGATGCGGGAGGGAGAATATTGGAATGCTCCGAAGCAGCTTAGAACAAATTCAAATCTTACAAAAGATAATTTTAATGGGATGCTCCACTTTCACACAACACAATCTGACGGAATAAATACGCTTCGTGAAATGGCTTTGGGAGCGTTGGATTTTGGATATAGATATCTTGCAGTTTGCGATCATAGCAAGTTGGCATTTTATGCAAATGGATTAACAGAAGAGCGAGTTCTAAAACAGAAAGAAGAAGTGAAATGTGTTTCGGATGAATTAGGAATAAAAATATATCACGGAATTGAATCAGATATTTTGAAGGATGGAAGTCTCGATTACTCCGATGAATTTCTCCTTAATTTCGATTTTGTAGTAGCCTCCGTTCACTCTGTTTTTGGATTGCCCGAAATAGAAATGACTAATAGAATTATCCGAGCAATTGAGAATCCAAACACGGATGTTTTAGGGCATCCCACAGGACGATTATTACTTGCTCGCGATTCATATAAACTTGATATCAAAAAAATAATAAAGGCTTGTGCTAAGAATAATGTAGCAATTGAAATAAATGCATCACCCCATCGTTTGGATTTAGATTGGAGAAATATATATTATGCACGCGAACTTGGTTGTAAATTTGCAATAAATCCAGATGCACATTCTGTAAAGGGAATTGAAGAGACTGCTTTTGGAATTAACATTGCACGTAAAGGTGGCATCCAAAACAATGAGGTAATTAATTGTTATTCAGAAGCAGAGTTTGAAAAATATTTAAAACGGAAAGTTAGTAGAAATATTACATAGAGACACCCTGCAGCGTGTCAAAGAAATACTGCATTTTGATTAATAAGTCCACTATTAAAAGGTCAATCTTGTCATTGCGAGGAGCTTTTCCCCGAAGCAATCTTTAGAATTCAACTCAAAATCAACAGATTACTTCGGCAAAGTACGCCTCGTAATGACAGATATAAGCTTTTTTAAGTTGACTCATAAATAGTAAATCACAAATAAATACCAAAAAATAAAAAACAATGTCCAAAAGGTTATAGTGTTTGGAACTTCGAATTTGAAACTTGTGATTTATACCGACAATGAATTGTCTGTGAGACTCTTACGGAGGTTTTCGGAATTCCAAAAGCGAATATTGTCGGTATATAACAATCCCGCTATGCGGGATGTTGTGTATATTTGTTTTTTGAATTTTATTTTTTGTCATTTCGGTTTTATGAATTGGAGAAAGAGAAGAGTTATTCAGTTATAATTCCATCTCGCATTTCAATAATTCTATCACCAATACTCATAAGTTCTTTATTGTGAGTAACCATTAAGAAAGTCAAATCCAATTCGTCTCTCAGTCGCTTTATTAGTTCATGAATTATTGTACTATTTGCTGTATCAAGGTTGCCGGTTGGTTCATCTGCAAAAATTATTTTTGGGTTATTTGCTAAAGCCCTTGCTATTGCTACCCGTTGTTGCTCTCCGCCAGATAATTCGGATGGGTTATGATTCCATCTATCTGCAAGCCCAATAATATCAAGCAATTCACGGCTTCGCTTATTGGCTTTTGCAATATCAATTCCGCCAATCATCTGAGGAATTGAAATATTCTCAAGTGCAGTGAACTCGGGCAAGAGATGATGAAATTGAAATATAAATCCTAAGTTCTGATTTCTGAATTTTGAAATTTCTTCATCCTTTAATTTGTTCAAGTCAAGTTCACCAAAATTTACTGTTCCGCTATCAGGTTTATCCAAGCCAGCAAGGATATGGAGCAAAGTACTTTTGCCAACCCCAGATTTACCCACTATCACATTAATTTTTCTTTCTTCAATAGAGAGGGAAATTCCTTTTAAAATTTCAAGTTTTTCCTCATCTCTTTTCTGAAACGATTTGTGAATATTTGTACATGTTAAAATTGTTTTCATAAAATTCTCGTATCTACGTGCTTAATAAAAAAATACTCTTTCAAAATCGGGACTTATATAATTTACTATTTTAGTCATTGGGTCAATTGCTCGGCTGTCATTTATTGTCATTATGAATGAACAACAAATGACTATTAATAACACGAAGTTAATGACAATAAATTACCACTTTTAGTTAGCTCTTTTTTGCTTTATCCTTTAATAGCATATCATCTAGTATCTAGTTACCAGTCTTTACTCATATTTAATAGTATCTATCACATTAAGGTTTACTGCACGCCTTGCTGGGTAAAGGGATGCAACAAATGAAAGAAACATTGAAGCAATAGGAATTATAATTAAATCGCTTATTTGCAGTTTCATAGGAATTGCATCAATAATATATTTTGCTGGGTCGAGCGGATATAGTTTTAACTCTATTTGTAAATAACAAACTAACAAACCAATTATCATCCCCGATATTGTTCCAATTGCACCAATTAAAATTCCTTCAAACATAAAGATTTTTTGAATTCCATTTTTTGAAACTCCCATCGAGCGTAGTATTCCAATGTCTCGTCTTTTCTGAATTACAGACATAGTCAGAGACCCAAGTATATTAAAGGTTGCTACCGATATTATTAGAAGTAACAGAATAAAGGCACCCCATCTTTCAATTTTAAGAACATTGTAAAAGTCTTTATTCATATCGTACCAAGTATAGATTGAGTATTGGTCTTGTGGAAGAATATTTTCAAGTTCACTTTTAATAATACTCGCATCATCAATATTTTTCAACCTAATTTCATACCCCGAAATATTATTCTTTTTCAATAATCTCTTTGCCGAATTAAGATTTGTATAAAGTAAAAATCCACTTTGGTCTTTACTGTTCGATTTGTAAATACCCTTAACAACAAATTGCATTCTATTTGGAATTACTAAAAAATTAGTAAGCATTTTTTCAATACTTTTTAATGATGTTGCAGTGAGTGTGTCGCCAATGCGAGCAGATAATTTTAACGCACTTGTAAGGCTAATAGCAGCTTCCGGAATTTTCGATGAAGCACTGAAGTTAATATCTCCTCCCATCAATTTATTGCTAACACCCCAAGATTCAGATAAAGAATTTGGACTAATTCCTTTTACATCAAGAATTTGATAAGTGCTGCTTTTTGCAACTACAATTTTACCTTGCAGATAGGGAGAGTAAGAGAGCACACGATTATCATTACTAATAATATCATCAATTTTCTCTTTATCTGCTTCAAGATTTTCTGAAACAGAAATGATTTTAATATGCGGACTGGAATCAACCAGCATCTTTATTGCTATACTTCCAAAGCCATTGAAAACAGATATAACAATTACAAGTGCCGCAACACCAATTGTAATACCAAGCGTAGAGAGTATTGAAATTATTGAAATAAAATTTAATTTATTTTTAGTCTTGAGATATTTTTTTGCAATAAATAATTCAAACATCTAAATATCCAATCAATATTTTTTGTATAATTTTTGAAGTCATAATTAATTAAATCTTATTGCAGAAATCGGGTCAATTCTTGAGGCAACAATACTTGGAATAATTGAAGAGAGAATTGTTAATACAAAAGCTGTAACTGAAACAACGAAATAATTTAAAAAGTTAATATCAATTGGTGCCGAGTTTAGAAAGTAAACTGATTCTTGAAGTTCAATAATATTAAAACTTAATTGAAGTTGACTAAGCAGAAGTGAAAAAACAACTCCTAAAATTATCCCTATTGTTCCGAGATAAACTCCTTGGATTAAAAATATTTTCAGAATCTGTTTTCGGTTTGCACCCATCGATTTTAATATTCCAATCTGACTTGTTCTCTCCAATATATTCATTAAAATTGTTCCAATAATATTGAAAACAGCAACGAGCACAATAAGTCCAAGCACTATTGGAATTGGTTTTTTCTGTAACTCAATCCAAGTAAAAATGTTTTGATGCTGTTGGAATATTGACCTTACATAATATGGATACCGAAGGGACTCTTGAAGCGACTCTACTAATAAATCAATTTCAGAAATATCTTTCAACCTAATATTATATCCGGAAATTTTTTTCTCCATTTTCAATATGGACTTCGCTAAACTTAGTGGAATGTAAGCCTTCAAATCGTCATATTCAGGCATCCCACTCTCAAAAATTCCGGTAACAGAAAATTGAGAAATCATTGGTGGATTAGTATAAGAGGGGAGTTTATTGTTTTGCAAAGTAAAGAGAGTAACTCTATCGCCTACAGTCAGTTTTAATTTTTCGGCAAGTTTTTTACCCAGAATTATTTCTCTTTTGTTTGAATTACTATCGAAATACTCACCAGATAGAATCATCTTCTTGATATCAAGGTTGGTTTTTTCAGTATCAATTCCATAAAGTAAAACTCCCTCTGAATTCTTTTTAGATTTTATGATTGAATTTTTTGCAATAAACTTGGAATATGATAAAAGCCGTCCGTCTAAATTTGTTGTTATTAAACTTTCAATTTCACTATTTTCTTCTAAATCTCGGTCGCCATAGCTTGAAATTACAATATGAGAATTGAAATTTATAATTTTTTCACTAATAACAGAGTCAAATCCATCCAAGATTGATAAAGCAATTGTTACAACAGTTACTCCTACAGCAATGCCTCCAATTGTAATTAAAGATACAAATGAAAAAAGAAACGAGAATTTTTGAGAGCGTATATATTTATTGACTATGAATAGAGGGAATGACATCCATTTGACCAAATATTTAAACAATTTTGAAACAGAGTATAACGAATTTTGCAAAATAATCATAATTATTGACATTCTAAAAAAATAATTATATTTTGGGAATCGTTATTAATAGGACTTTGTTCTTTTAATTATTGATTGAAACCGTTAAGGATTTAGTAGAACGGGGCGTAGCGTAGTCCGGTTAGCGCGCCTGCTTTGGGAGCAGGAGGTCGCAGGTTCGAATCCTGCCGCCCCGACAATTCTAAAGATAAATTTGAGCACCCGTAGCTCAATCGGATAGAGCAATCCCGCCACTGTGTGATAGGTTTATGAGCGCCCGTAGCTCAATCGGATAGAGCAATCCCGCTACTGCGGGATAGGTTAGTACGAATGTAGTTAATTTTATTGTATTGTTTTCAGTTTGATATTTTGATGTTAATGAGCGCCCGTAGCTCAATCGGATAGAGCAACAGCCTTCTAAGCTGTAGGTTAGTGGTTCGAGTCCACTCGGGCGTACTTATAATTAGTAGATGGTGGGTGTAGCTCAGTCGGTTAGAGCGCCTGGTTGTGGCCCAGGAGGTCGTGGGTTCAAGTCCCATCTCTCACCCAAATAAATTTTTAATAGGCCCCTTGGTGTAATTGGTTAACACATCGCCCTTTCAAGGCGAAGAGTACGGGTTCAACTCCCGTAGGGGTCACCAAACAAATCAACCCTCAAAAATGTGATTATAAGCAGTTTTGAGGGTTTTTTGTTTTATAGAATTTATAAATTGCTCTAGTATTACGTAATGTTTGTTCCAAATGGGTTACACTAAAAGCTACGATAGTTTAGATTGTTGTCCAATTTTTTCTAAAACAGAAATAACGTAATCAATCTCTGCATTAGTATTTTGAGGATTAAATGAGAAACGGAGTGTACCATTTGCATCATCAATCTCTTTTCCAATTCCAAATATTACGTGGGATGGTTTAATTGTTCCTGAAGTACAAGCTGAGCCTTGAGATGCTGCAATTCCATTTATGTCAAGTGCCATCAAAAGTGATTCGCCATCATTCTTGAAATACTCACTTTTGAATGTTAAACTTACAATATACGGTGAAGTGTAACTTCCTCCATTTATTTCAATTTTATTTCCAAATACTTGCGAAATACTATTTCTGAAATAGTTATTTAATGAGGTTACTTTTTTATAATTTTCGTCCATTTCTTCTTTAGCAATTTTTACAGCTTCTGCTAAACCCACAATTGCAGCGGTGTTTTCTGTTCCACCCCGTCTGTTCCGCTCTTGACTTCCGCCAAATAAAAGTGGAGAAAGAGGAGTTCCGCTCTTTACAAATGCAAATCCAATTCCTTTTGGTCCATATATTTTATGTGCTGAACCTGAAAGAGCATGAACATTAAGTTTTTTAACATCAATCTCAATTTTTCCAAATGCTTGTACTGCATCACAAAAAAGATATTGGTCTTCGGATAAATTCTCCGAGATTTTATTGATATTATTTATTGTTCCAATTTCATTATTTGTGTGCATTATTGAAACAAGTGAGGTGTTGTTTGAAATGTTTTTTATGAGAGAAGTTGGACTGAAACTCCCACTATTATTAACTTCAATGAAATTATATTTGAATCCGTTATGAGTTAGATTTAAATGAGTATCCAATACAGCTTTATGTTCGATAGGTGTGGTGAGCAGTTCGTTCTTTCCTGATTCTTCAAAATTTGTTTTAGCAATTCCATTAATGATGAAATTTATTGCCTCTGTGCCGCCGCTTGTAAAATATATTTCACTTGGTATTGCACCAATAAAATCTGCTATTAGTTCACGGGCATTTTCAATTGCAACTCGTGCTTTTCTTCCGTATGAGTGGATTGAGGAGGCATTTCCAAAATTCTCTTTTAGGTATGGAAGCATTGCTCCAAGTACTTTTTGATGAATTTTGGTAGTGGCTGCGTTGTCGAAATATACTTGCATTGTATTCTCCTTTATAACATAAATCCGAATTGTAAGGAAACATTTTTATGATTGTAATTATTTGAAACCAAATATATATTCATGAAAGAAATTCCCTCAATTCCAATTCCATACTCAAAAAAATCTTTTTCAAGATTGCTTCCAATTATTTCATTGGGGGTAGAAAATGATTTTAGATATGAAAAAATTGTTGAAAAAGATGTTCGCATATGTAATATTTTTGGGAACTTAAACCAAATAATTTTAGTTTTAATAAATAAATATTCACTTACAGTATGCTGATAATCCCATAGAGTATAAAACGGTATAATTTCACTAAAATTAGAAATATCTTGATATTCAAAAGAAACGATACGATCTCTATTTGTAAACCTATATTGAGAAATATGTTTACTTTTACTTTGGTTAAAATATACGAATGATATATCAACTTTGATATTATAAGATAATTCCCAATATAGTTTTGAATATACTTCCCATCCAAAAAAAGATTCTGATGAGTTTAATAAGTTCTTATCATAATATTTCATTTTTGCCATCAATAAGAAGGTCGATCTTCCTTTAAGATTTCTTTGCCAATTTACATGGTAGTTTGGGTTACTTTGATAGGTTAACCCTAATTCAATATAGTTATTATTATAATTTGTAAAATTGTAATTTGGTTTATAGTATGAATTTCGATTAAAAATACTAAAATTAGTGTTATTATCAAGCCCCTCTTTCCGTTCAAAATTAATTGCAGTAGTTAGCTCCATTTTGCTAAAAACAGGAATTGTAACACCAACATTTACAAGTTTTCTGAAAAAATAATTGTAATCATCGGTATGTTGAGTAAGTCCTTCTATAGTTTGGAGTGTTTGATACTTGTTAAATTCGCCAAGAGTTCTTATTCCATTCTTAATTTTTACTCTAAAATAGTTCCATATAAAATCGTTATTAAAATGGATTGTTTTTGAAGCAAAATTATATCCTAAATTGGTATAATTTATAATTCCATCATTTACTTTGAACTCTTTTTCAATTCCAACAAAATGCCCTCCAACTTTATTGAATTTGTAAATGTTAGAAAATTTTGAAATGTTAAATTCAAAAATATTTACTGGTGTGTCAAAAAGAAGGGGAGGTATATCGATGGATAAAAAGAAAAATATTTTTCTAAATAGTGAGCCATCTACAAAAACACGATTCATTTTTTCATTAAACTCTTTTTCTTTTAGAGTTAATGGTATTTTAAAATGTTCATTTCGTAGAAGTTCTAAATTGATATTGGAGTTTAATGTATATGCAATTGCTTTGTTTGATGTTATTACTGGTTTGTTTAATGAATCATTAATTATGTAATTAACGTAACTTGTCTCTTTTCCAAACGCAAAAGAAAATATGCCAAAATTCATATTTATTGAAAACGATGTTAAATATGGAAGATTATTTTTATTGTTGAGAGTTGCAAATTTTTGATTAAGAACCAAAGAGTCAAATACTTCATCGGCTATTTGGGAATTTCCTTTTAGGTTTGCTTCTAATAATTTATGAGCACTATTAAAAAATAATTTCCCTTCAAAAAGTGGAATGTCAGATAGTTTTGGCTCTACTTTTAAAATTGTTGTTTTTGTTTTATCTGTTATTAGCTCTTTTTCTAAATAAAAATTATAATAATCTAAAGCATTAGGATTAAGCGGATTTATTATTGAAAAATTAGCAATTTCGGAGTATTCATTTTGTAAATCTATCTTTTGACTAATTGCGAATGCTGAATAGGGAACATTTTTCATATTTGCAGATTTTGATACAGCTAATATTTCTTCGTAATAATTATTTGGCGACAAATAAGAATGCTTAGAAACTGCCTCAATAATGCCTAAAACACGCAAAGTATCTTTTACATTTGCACGAATAGTCTCTTTTGAATATGTGTCATTTTCGTAATATCTTATTAATGAGCGTTGCTTGTTATTAACCTTGATAGCTTCTAAAATGAATTTTTCTGCATAGGTATATGGATTAACAATAACCTCGTTAAGTGTATAAGATATTTCTTCTAAATAAATTTTCAGATTCTTTTCAGTTTTATTGAATGTAATAACAGAATCTTTGAACCCAACACAAGAAAATTTTATAGTAACCGAATCAGAATTAAAACTCAACTCAAATAATCCTTCGCTGTTTGTAACGGTTCCCCTATTTTTATTAAAACTTATATTAGCAAAAGATATTGGTTCGTTGCTGCTTTTTGATAAAAGTAATCCAGAAACAATGTTACTTTGTGCTAATCCTTGAAATTGCACTAATACAATTAGGAGTAGTAGTTGCTTTGCTTTCATATTAAATTTTATTTTATAAATTGAAAAATAATTGAATCAAATTTAATCTTTGCAATTTACGAATCTCAACTTTCGGGTTTTATTATCTTAAAGTTACATCACCATTAAAAATTTTCTTAACTCCATCTCTATCATTTAATAGTAGAAATCCTTTATCATCTATGTCTTCAAAAATCCCATAGGTTGCAGTCTCTCCATCAACAACCTTAATTCTTTCACCAATCATTTTGCATCGTGAACGCCAGCTATTTAGTACTGAATCTGGATCTTTTCTTATTTTTTTCAAAATTCGTTCAAATTCATTCAGAATTTCTGCTATTAAACGCTCTCTGCTACTAACTTTTCCAGCCTCTTTTCTGATTGAAGTAGGTGGTACATTAAATTTGCCTTCAAAAATAGGCTGGTTTACGTTTACTCCAATTCCTATAACTAATCTCTCTACTGTATCTCCTTTTGAAACAGATTCTACCAGAATGCCGCAAACTTTTCTTGTTTTAATTAAAACATCGTTGGGCCATTTTAGACGAACATCAAGCTGGTAAAGGTTTTCGAGAGATTGGGCAACAGCAACAGATGCAGCAAGATTAATTAAATTGATATTATTTGCTGATAAATTTTCTGTAAGCAGAATTGAAAATGTTAAGGAATTATGTTTATCCGAAATCCATTCTCTATCCAAACGACCCCTTCCTTTTACTTGGTTATCTGCAAAAAGAACTGTTCCATGATTTGATATAGAAGTATCTTTTAGTAGTTGCTCATTTGTAGAATCTACCTCATCATAAAAGATAAAGTTTGTTCCAATAAAGTTGGTTTTTAACTTTATATCCATTTCTTCAATTACAAAATTTCTTGTTCTCATACTTTCTCCGAAATAAACAATATTGACATATATAGTGTCAATATGACTTTGTTATGCTTTTATGACAGATAAACTGACACATAGTTGAAATGTTATTTTTGCGAATAATATTGTAAGTTAATATAAAACAATAAGTTATACAAATATCACTGTTTGGCACATTGTTTGTAATAGTAGTATCAAAAACAGTAAACATTATGGAGGAAAAAATGACACTTGTAAGATTTAAACCAACAAGAGAATTTGATAATATACATAACACAATTCAACAATATTTTGATGATTTCTCATCTATGGAATCTTCATTTAATACTGAAAGTTTTTCACCAAAAATTGATATCAGTGAAAAAGGGAATCAGCTAATTATTGATGCTGAAATTCCAGGAGTTACAAAAGAAGATTTAAAAATAACATTGCAAGATAACATTTTAACTATTGAAGGTGAAAAGAAAAATATATTGGAAGAGAGTAACAGAAAATATTTTAGAACTGAACGAAGTTATGGCTCTTTCAAAAAAAGTTTTACTCTACCTGAAGATGTAGATTCTGAAAAAGTAGATGCAAAATTTAAAAATGGTGTGCTCGAAATATTACTTACTAAAGTAGAAGAGGAAGCACCAGTAGAGAAAGTAATAGAAGTAAAATAATCAGTCTTCGTCCAAAAACCGGACTACGCCTGACAAGAAGAAAGCCACGAATGAAAAAAAAGTGGCGAATAAAAAATTAAACAAATAAAATATGCAGCAGAATTTTTGTTGCTAACAAAAAAGACTTGCCTTGCGGTGCATTGCGATGCGTTGAGCGTGTCGAAACGAGTGCAACCGAAATGAGAAGTCGAAAGGAGAAAATTATGGGAAAAATTATTGGAATTGATTTAGGTACAACAAACTCGTGTGTATCCGTAATGGAAGGGAATGACCCTGTTGTAATTCCTAACTCAGAAGGTGGAAGAACAACTCCATCAATTATTGGATTTACAAAAAATGATGAAAGACTTGTTGGGCAGCCTGCAAAAAGACAAGCTGTTACAAATCCAACAAATACAGTCTTTTCAATTAAAAGATTTATGGGACGCCAAATAAGTGAAGTTGCTAATGAGATTAGCGAAGTTCCTTATGCAGTTGTAGAGGGTGATAACAAAACTGCACGTGTAAAAATTGGTGAAAGATTATACTCGCCACCAGAAATTTCTGCAATGATTTTGCAAAAAATGAAAAAAACTGCTGAAGAATATCTTGGACAAGATGTTACAGAAGCTGTAATTACTGTGCCAGCTTACTTTAATGATTCGCAAAGACAAGCTACAAAAGATGCTGGTGAGATTGCTGGTTTAACCGTTAAGAGAATTGTAAATGAGCCTACTGCTGCTGCACTTGCTTATGGTTTGGATAAAAAAGATAAGGAAGAACTTGTTGCTGTTTACGATCTTGGCGGCGGTACTTTTGATGTTTCTATTCTTCAACTTGGAGAGGGAGTATTTGAAGTTAAATCAACAAAAGGTGATACGCATTTAGGTGGTGATGACTTTGACCAAAAGTTAATAGATTTTCTTGCTGATGAATTTAAGTCTCAGGAAGGAATTGATTTGCGAAACGACCCAATGGCATTGCAAAGATTGAAGGAAGCAGCAGAGAAAGCAAAGATTGAACTCTCTTCAGCTACAGCAACTGATGTAAACTTACCATTTATCACTGCTACTGCTGATGGTCCGAAGCATATGAACATTAATATTTCAAGAGCTAAGTTTGAATCTCTTGTTGATGATTTAATTCAAAGAAGTGTTCAGCCTTGCCTTGATGCCATTAAGGATGCTGGTGTTTCAGCTTCTCAAATTGATGAAGTAATTTTGGTTGGTGGTTCATCGCGTATTCCTAAAGTTCAAGAAAAGGTAAAAGAGATTTTTGGAAGAGAACCACACAAAGGTGTAAACCCTGATGAAGTGGTTGCAATTGGTGCTGCAATTCAAGGTGGAATTTTGGCTGGTGATGTTAAAGATGTATTGCTGCTTGATGTTACTCCATTATCGCTTGGTATTGAAACTCTTGGTGGAGTTATGACAAAGTTGATTGATGCAAACACAACTATCCCTACAAAGAAGAGTGAAACATTTTCTACTGCTGCCGATAATCAACCCTCTGTTGATATCCATGTGCTGCAAGGTGAGAGACCAATGGCTAATGATAACAGAACACTTGGACGTTTCCAACTTTCTGATATTCCCCCAGCACAGCGTGGTATTCCGCAAATAGAAGTCTCTTTTGATATTGATGCTAACGGAATTATGCAAGTATCTGCAAAAGATAAAGCAACCGGAAAAGAGCAGAGTATTAAAATTACTTCTTCAAGTGGTTTGGATGATGCTGAGATTGAAAAAATGAAAAATGCTGCTAAAGAAAATGCTGCAGAAGACAAAAAGAAAAAAGAAGAAGTTGATGTTAGAAATAGTGCCGATAGTTTAGTTTTCCAAACTAAAAAACAAGTTGAAGAACTAAAAGATAAATTACCGGAAGATCAAAAAAGCAAACTTGAAGCTGAAATTACAAAAGTTGAAGATGCTCTTAAAACTAACAACACAGAAACAATTAAATCTGCTACCGATAGTTTGAATAAAGTATGGAGTGAAATATCTCAACAAATGTATGCACAGCAAGGCGCTGAAGGTCAGCCTGGTGCCGATGCTGGAGCACAAGGTGCACAGCAAGAAGCTAGTAACCAGCAAGCAACAGACGATACTAAAAAAGAAGAGAACGAAGTTGAAGATGCATCATACGAAGTTGTTGATGATGAGGAAGATAAAAAATAAAGAAAGTTAGAAGTTGAAAGTGCCTTGCCGTAGGTATCCCTTGGGGAAAAGTCCGTAAAGTTAAAAGGCTTTAGGCACTTTGTTAATAACAATAGTATTACACAAGAAAGAGGGACAATTCTTTAATCTCATATCTAATGTCTCAAAATCTTGTGTCTAAAAAAAAGGAGGTTAAAAATGACTGACGAAAAAGCAATGGTAAAAGTGGAAGAGAAATCGAGTTGGGATGAAGCCTTAGAACGTGAATCTTGGGTAGCCCCAAAGACCAATATATATGAAACTAACGACAACTACTTTCTAACAGCCGATATGCCTGGAGTAAGTAGGGAAAAGATAAAAGTTGAATTGGAAAAAGGTAGTCTAATTATTATGGGAAGAATAGATTACGAAAATGTTTCAACTCGTAAATTTATATTACAAGAAAATGAGTTCGGAAATTTCTACAGAAAATTCAACCTATCGGATAGTGTTAATAGTGATAAAATAGATGCTCGTTTTGAAAATGGACAATTGGTTGTAACGCTTCCAAAACACGAAAGAGTAAAACCAAAAACTATAACTATTAATTAGTGATTAAAATAAAATGAGTAACGATACATTTAGTTTACTTCTAGTTCCTATTCTTTTGCTGGTTGTAATATTTGGTTTTGTAAGAATATCGATGAGAGTAAGAAAATATGGCGGAAGCATGGCAACAACAATGCACGCCGCAACGTATGAATTTTTAAGCAAAGATAATCGTGCAGCCATAGAGCAAGTTGTTGAAGTTAAAGCTAATAAAAAAATGGAAGTGCAAGAATCTGGAAAATTTAAAAAGTAAATGAAATAGATTTCCCATAAAAAGAGAAAGCCCATCAGAATTTATTTTTGATGGGCTTTTTTTATTTGTAAATAAGAGTTAGTTCTTTTAATTTAGACTATAATTAATAGAATAATTTACAGTGAAAGTGAAAGAAGAAATATTATTAAATAAGTTTATCTATCTTATAAATTCTTGCATTGATGCAAGGAGGATTTTTCTTTTTGGTTCAAGAGCAAAAGGAAATTCTTCTACTGGGGCTGATTTTGATTTTGCAATAGATACTGATATTGATGATAGAAATGAGATAAGAAAGATTAAAGAAAAAATTGAAGAAATTGCTGGCTTATATTCTGTTGATTTAGTTAATCTAAATTCCGTTGATTCTGATTTCAAAAATATAATATTAGAGACTGGAAAATTAGTTTATGAAAAATGAGTTAAAATATTCTATTAGCAAACTCAAAGAAGCTATAATTAGACTTGAAGAAGGTCTTAGAATAGTTAAAGATGAGTTAGGCGAGGATGGAGTTATTCAAAGATTTGAATTTACATTTGAACTGCTATGGAAAACACTTAAATTGTTTTTGGACGATAGAGGAATTTTGTGTAAATCTCCTAAAGATTGTTTGAAAGCTGCTTTCAGATATGGATTATTTTCTGATGATGAAATTTATTTGAACATGTTGGTTGATAGAAATAATACTACACATATTTATAATCATGAAGATTCACGAGTAATTTATTTGCGGATAAAAAATGAATATGCTAATGCCATAAATCTATTATATAAAAGTATTGAAAAAAAAATAGAGGAAGATTAGATTTTAGTAGAGGTCGAAGATCTTCCGATTAAATTGAAAAGAGAAAGCCCATCGGAATTATTTCAGTGGGCTTTATTAATTCTAATTTATTATAAAATAGACTATTCTAATCCCAATAGAAGTTTCAGTTTGGTTTTTCAGATAGCTAATACTATTACGAGTTGAATATTGAACAAAAGGCTCTAATGCAACGCTATTTGAAATAAAGAAGTTTAATCCCCCAGCAAAAATAAAAGAATTAGCGTCATTGCTTCCAGTTGTTGCATTGCTGTATCCATAGTCAGCACTAATAAATGGACTTAAATTATTCATTCTGAAATAGTATTTTACACCAACTCCGATTGTATAATTTCTGTCAATATTATTATATGTATTGTTTAAAGAAAGCTCTTTGTAGAAAAAAGATATATTGCTTCTTAATTGGAGATTGTCAATTATAAAATATCCAAATGATGGTGTTATACTAATTGTTGTGGTTTTAACATTATCGTCATTTCCTGTCCAAGTATAAGTAGAGTTTGTGCTTGAATAAGTTGCAGAACCTGAAAGCGTATAAACACCTTTATTTAAAGCATCCTGAGCGGAGAGTGAAATTGAAATAAATAAAACAATAATGAATAGTTGAAATTTACTTAACATAAAATAACCTTTTATATTTATTAGAATACTTAAACTTATCAAAATGAAAGAGTAAAACCTAAGACTGTTAAAATAATCTAAAACTTAAATTGTGGAATGGCTGAATTGTTACTTAAAGATATTTTTCCCTTTTCTTTCAGCAATTAAACAATTGAACAATAGCAGCAATTTAATTTTCCATAAAAAGAGAAAGCCCATCGGGATTATTTTTGATGGGCTTTCTTAAACTTTTGTTACTTCTCAATCTGAAATACTGGCATAATATCAACTGGAAGAACACTCAGTTTATCAACAAGTATTTTAATCGATTCAGATGAAACTCCATATTTTGCAATCATAGATTTCGCTCCATCGTAATCACCGGTTGCTTGAATCATTAATACTTCATTTGCTAATTCCTTAAGTGCCGGATATGCTTTTTCAAAATTTACTTTTATTATTTCTCTCTCATTGTCAAACTCGTAAGCACCTTTTTCGAGCAAGTAATTATAAATTATTGCATTGCCGCCGCCGTGTGCTTCATTTATTCCAAAACGGATTGAGCGGAAAACTCCGCCAAGGAATGTTACCCACATCTCTTTTTCAAACTCTTGGGGATAGACTCCTTTACCAATCATAAATTTGTTATTATAAAGTCCGAGAATATCAGCCTTGCACTCTTCCATTGTAGAGTATGTCTCTTTCAATTCTTTCTTTACTTCTGTATCTCTTCCATCAACTGTAATGTAGCCTGGTCCTAATCCGTGCGACATTTCGTGCATCAGTGTGTGGTTAAAGAAAGCATCAAAAGTAACATATTGTAATTGCGATTTATCCAAAACTAATTCGGAAATTGGTTTTAGTAGTTTATCAAATTTTGCTTCGTGTACATTTATAAGCATCACTTTTTTTGAACCTTTTGCTTTGCGTACACGTTCATCGTTTGGAAGATTAAATGCTAAAGTCTGAACTCCGGCTTTGGTATCGCCAGCACTAAATACCTCTTGGGCAACAATGATAGGGGAGTCGCTGCCTCGTTCAAAGTTTTTATGCTCCTGCAGTATTGGTAAGTTCTCTTCCATCTCCGTTAAATAATTTGCAAAAGTTTTTAATTTTTCAGTGCTTTCAGGGTCAACAAGTGTTAAGAAAATTTCAAAGGCTGCTTTGTAATTAAAAAGTTTATCCTCATAAACCTCGTATGGTCCAATTATTACTTCAATTGTATGCTCCTCTAAATCCATCCAAGCCATATCGCTTTCGTAATAGTCATTTGTTTTGAACGCCTTTGCACGCGTAAGCAAATAATTTTTTAACGAGGCATTCTCAGCATACTCTGCGGCTTCGTTCATTAGTTTTGAAATTTCTGTTAGCTCCGCTTTGTAAAATTCTGTGTAAGGAATTGCAACCAACTTTCCATTCTCCCTACGTATCATTGTAAATTCAGATGTAAACTCAGCTTCCTTTTCCGGATTCTCTTTTATGAAATTTTCAAATTCCTCTTTTGTCATATCCTCCGGATAGTAATTTGCACCTTTCGGTTTTTCCTGGTTTCCATAAAATGGTTTGTCGTGGTCAAGTCTATCAAAAGGACCAAAATTAATATTGAAATATTCTAAAGTAACTTTATCTGTAGAATCTGCAGATTTCAAAAGTATATCTTCAATCTCTTCATTTTTAGAATAGACTTGGTCAAGAAAAATTCTGTCAATTATTTTTCCGGCTTCGTAAAGTTTTTCAACAACTATTTTTTGATTTTCATCTAAAAGAGATTCATCATAAGTTAATTCTGTTTTGGAATATTGGCTAATTTTCTTTTTCAAATCTGAGTTCTCCTCTTTTTTGTTGTTATTTGAACAACCAATAATTAGAAATGTAATTAAAAATAAAACAATTAGTTTTTGCATGCTTTCCTCGTTGTATTAAAATTATTATTAGAATGCAATATAAAGATGTTCAAAGAGAATAGCTGAATAATGAAGGAAAAATAAGGAATGTCGAATAATGAATAACGAATATTGAACAAGGAATAAAGAATATCGAACAAGGAATATCGAACAAGGAATAAGGAATATCGAACAAGTATTAAGTTGAAAGGGATATCACGTCTAATTAAATAAGATAAAAATAACTTGTATTGTTTTTGTATAATAATTAAGTTTCAATAAGCCAATTTTTAGCAAAGGGAATACCTTAATACGTAATTGACTTCTTAAATATTTTGCATAAACTAAAGTATGTTTTGCAACTATTCTTTATCAGGAGGCAATATGGAACATCTTAAATCTGCTATGCTTATAACTCTACTTACATTTTTATCTATTTCAACATCAATAAATGGACAGGAAACAGGTGGTCCATACACAACGGATGCTAATACGATTTTATTGATGCATTTTGATGGAAATCTAACCAATAATTCCTCACTATCAGGAGATGGTAATCTTCAAGGGAGTGGTGCTTCATATAGTTCAGATACACCAGCAAACTTAGAGCAAAGTTTTAATCTGGATGGTTCTTCATATGTAACTGTTCCACATAATTCAAATTTAGATTTGAACGGAGATTGGACGCTTGAAGCATGGATAAAAATTACTGCATTTAATTCAAACACTCAGTCTATAATAGTGAGAAAACCGGGAGATACAGATAATTACAATTCTAATTATACTTTTGAATTACATCCGTGGTGGGGTAATATCTTACACGGATTCTATTTTTCAAATGAGCAAACTCGTATCAATATTACAGGAATGTCTCCAACTCTAAACCAATGGTATCATGTCGCATTTATTAGAGATGTTACAAATTCTACAATTAGTATAATTGTTCATGATGAGGATTGGAATGTAGTCTCTTCAAGTTCACAAAATTATTCTGGTAGTGATGTATTATTAAACTCTAAAGACCTAAGAATTGGTGAAGCGTTTGACGGCTATATTGATGAATTAAGAATTAGTAATGTGGTAAGAGATTTTAGTACTACTTTAAACAAACCACAAATTACATCGGAGAATTTTATAATTTATTATGATTCGGAAAACAGTAGTGATGCGAATACAATTATTACGCAATTACAAAATAAAACAGATTTCTATAAAAAATATTTTAAGTATTTTTTTACTGACCACTCAAAAACATTTTCAATTAATATTTGCAAAGATTTAACAGAATTTAATCAATTTAAGCCGGCTGATTTGCCCGATTTTGAAACTTCTTATATAAATCAAGAAATACTTTATCTAATAACTCCAACAACTACAGCACAACAGGGATATTTTGATAATTTTGAGCAAGCAGCTATGCACGGCTTTGCAATGATGTTTGTTGATGATGAATACAATAATACTGCATCTGAATGGATGAAATATGGGTTTGCTCGGCATCAATCTGGTATGAAATCTACACCGGAAGAGATCCGTGCAGAGATTAGTAATCTTGGTAGAAATCCAACAATGGCAGAAATGAATAATTGGGACCAGATTACAGCATTTGATAAATATGCTTTTGCATATACTATCTTTCAATATGTAGCTGATGTACATTCATTCGATTACATTTTCAATCAAATTCGATTCAATGATAATTCAGTACAATATGGTTTCTTGGAGATTCATTCAGAGGCAGAGTTTGAGGAAGCTTGGTATTATAGTCTTGATATGTTTTATTTAAGAGAAACTAAAAGAATAGAATTCCAAAGAGAAACTGAACACTATTATTTTTATCTCGTTGATGAAGATATGTCGGAAATTGATCAATGGGCTTCTGAATTGGAAGAATTTTATACTCGTTTTACCGGTGATATGCAAATGACTATTGACCATAAAATTCATGTTTTCTTTTATCCGGAATTATGCGATTTCCATTATATTCAAGGGCGTGATGATTGCCCCACTGGTAGCGTTGGACACTCTATTGCTATCAATCTATGTTCTTTCACTCGAAGAGATGCAGGTGTTCCCATGATGAATTCTATAGGATTAGCTAAACATGAGATTACCCATGTTATTCAGGGTAACTTGGAATATAATTCACATAAAAGATGGCAGAGTGAAGGTTTAGCTACTTTGATGCCTGATGGTTTAATTTCGGAAGATATAATTAATGGTTCAACTGGTGTTATAAAAGAACAGGTTAATGTTGAATTTAGTAAAATTGTTGCAGCAGCGGGAAGATATCCAACTATTGATGATTTTGAATCAAATGATTTTGTTAATACTTATGAAATTGATACAGGCGCTTTGTATTATTTACTTGGTTCAGTGTTAGTTGATTACATAATAAAAACAAGTGGATATTTGGGATTAAAGAACTTCATATTATCTGATGGTTCTGATTATACCACTCTGGGTTTTACTGATAAAGTAGATTTTATGAACTCCTTTTATGTTTTTTATGAACAAAACTGGAAAATTCCTCCCCAACATGTAATTGCTAATAATGTACAAGCACCAATTAACATTGATGGAAATATTAATGAATCTAATTGGAATCTCAATCAAGACATTGAAGGTATTTATCCATTTTATCAAACATGGAATTATAATAGTGCTAAATATGGAGTTTTATGGGATGCTGATTATTTATATGTAGCAGTTGAAGTTTTGGATAATAATCTTGAAAATAATTCATCAGATGGTTGGAATGATGGTGTTGAAATTTTTATTGATGGTGATTTCAACAAAGCATATCAATACGATTCTTTTGATAGACATTTTACCAAAGGTTGGAATAATTCAGGATTAACCGAAAAAAATAACTTGACTACAGGCGTACTTCATTCTGTACAAAATATTAGTGGAGGTTTTACTGTTGAGATGGCAATACCATGGAGTAACTTAGGTATTACGCCGACTAATGGTAAAACAATTGGATTTGATGTTGCAAATATTGTAAATCGTAATGGTAACAAATACCAGTTAATTTGGAGTGGAAATGATATAAATAATGGTACCACAATTAATTTTGGTGAATTAACATTGTTTTTCTCTAATGCTCCAGTTGTTTCTAATATTCCCAACCAAACAACTAATGAAGGTGAATCATTTACTACAATAAATCTTGATGATTTTGTAACTGATTCTGATAATCTTGATAGTGAGATAGATTGGAGCTATAGTGGAAATACAGATTTATCCGTTTCAATTAATAGTAACAGAGTAGCGACAATTTCAACGCCAAATGCAGATTGGAATGGAAGTGAAACTATTACATTTACAGCAACAGACCCAAGTGGAGCAAGTGATAATGATGAAGCAACATTTACAGTTACAGATAGTTCACCTCAGCCAAGTTCACTTAGCAATAATATAATTATTAGCAGTTCATACCTTGGATATGATTGCCAATATAGAGTATATAGACCAGCAGGATATAATATACTATCAAATTTGCCAACTATTTATGTTACCGATGGACAAAACTATCTTAGTAATTCCAAGGGTAAGATGGTAACTACTTTAGATGATTTGATTGCCGATAATATAATTGAGCCAGTTATTGCAATTTTTCTTGATCCGAGAGACCCAAATAATTTATCAAACGATAGACGTGGATTTGAATACCGCAATAATATTAATTTTGTTAATTATGTAACACAAGAACTATTACCAGTAATTGATGCAGCATACAAAACAAATACTTCATCGTATGCTCGAGGAATTATGGGTGCTTCGTATGGTGGTTACAATGCCGAATATTTTTCTGTAAAAGCATCTGCTTATTTCAAATTATTTAGTATGAACTCTCCATATTTACATCCAAACGATGGTTACAATATAGATGCAGATCTGCAAGCCGCTAATTTAGATAGTATGAAATTATATCTAAGTACAGGTTCGTCAGATGCAGATGGAGTAAGATACTTTAACAGATTAAAAGGGATATATGATTCTAAAGGAAAAGAATTTGAATCAGACATTGTTAGTAATGGTGGTCATAACTGGAACACTTGGAGTAGTGTTGTTGCAAATGCTCTATTCTATTTCTTTCCCAATTCTACAAGTCCACCATTTGTTTCAAATATTCCAAGCCAAACAATCTTTGAAGGAAACATTTTTACATCAATCCAATTAGATAATTATGTTACAGATTCTGACAATGAAGATTCAGAAATTACATGGTCTTTTAGCGGTAATAATGATTTATCAGTTGAAGTTGATGGAAATAGAGTTGCAACTATTTTGATACCACATGTAGATTGGTTTGGAAGAGAGGTAATTACTTTTACTGCTACAGATCCAAGTTATGCGTCAAGTAGTAAAGATGTAACATTTCTTGTATTGCCAGTTAATGATTATCCAATAATTAGTGAAGCACCGGAACTTATTGAATTTGTTTCAGACACTAACTATACAATAGATATTTGGGAGTTAGTTTCGGATGTAGAAACAACTGATGATTTACTTGCATACGAATTCAGTGTTGATTCAGATTCGATTCTTATTTCTTACGATAATGGAACAGGAATACTAACACTAAGTGCCGAAATAAAATTTGGTGGAGAAGGAGATTTAATTTGGAGTGTAAGTGATTCCGCAGCAATAGTTGTGGATACAATTCACATTGCAGTTGAAAAAGCTGTTATTATTAGCGTTGATGATGAAATGATAATTCCGAATGAATATGTGCTGTTTCAAAATTATCCAAATCCTTTTAACCCAAGTACCATGGTTAAATATGGAATACCGGAGCAAAGCAATATTAGAATTGAAGTATTTAATATGCTAGGTCAGAGTGTAGCTCTTTTGGTAAATGGAAATAAATCAGCAGGGTATTATGAAACCACTTGGAATGCATCCTCCGCCACGGGCGGATTACCAAGTGGAATTTACTTGGTTAGTTTGAGAGCAGAAGGATTAAATTCAAAAAAGAATTTCACGCAAGTTAAAAAAGCGTTGTTATTGAAATAGTATAATTGAGCTTATACTTTTTGAGGCTGCATGAAAAGTCAAAAAGTCTATTAACCCAGCACGCAATGCAAAGTTGTCGATTTAAGGGAATATAAAATTTAAAATAAACTACACACCATGTCTCAGAGAGTCCATCGGACAACCCTCTTCCAAGAGAAAGTTTTTTTACACTATCCTGCAAATGCGGGATAGTCCTAATTTCCCCTCTTGGGAGGGGATTAAGGGGTGGGTTCTTACTAAGTTGACACCAGTGCAATAAGTATAGGCTTTAGAAACTAAATTAAACGATTCAAAAAATTAGAATAGAAAACTAAAAAAAATAATTCAATAAGATTTAATTGGAATTGTTGTGAAGCAATATTATTTTTATTTCAGAATTTAAAACATTAAATGGAACGAAATGAAATTATTATCGCACGAAGAAGTAAGAGTATTAGGTTCAATTTTAGAGAAACAATATACAACGCCTGCCTACTATCCAATGACTATTAATTCAATTACAAATGCATGTAATCAGAAGTCAAGTCGTAATCCTGTTGTTTCATTTGATGAATCTCAAGTGGAAGATATAATTAGTGAACTAAGAGAGAAGCAACTAACTGGAATTGTTACAAGTAGCGATTTCCGTGTTCCAAAATATACACAACTATTTGGAAGGCATTATAACTTATCAATTCAAGAAGTTGCGGTTCTTTGTGTGTTGTTTTTACGTGGGGCACAAACAGTTGGCGAAATTAGAAGTAGAACAAGTAGAATTTATAATTTTAATAATCTATCCGAAGTTCATGAAACATTTGATAAGTTGATGAATAGGGAGGATGCCCCTTTTATAATTAAACTTCCTAAAAACAGTGGACGTGAACACCGCTATACACATCTATTTTGCGGAGAACCAGAAATAACAGTTCAAGATGAGCCAATTAAAAAAGAGAGTTTGGAAACAAAAGTAAATCAGTTGGAAGATGAAGTTCAAAAATTAAAAGATGAAATTGCAACTATTAAAAATGAGTTTAATCAATTCCGTAAAGAGTTGGAATAGTATATTTAATAAAAAACCCCAATCATTTCTGAAAGGGGTTCAATTTTTAAGATATAAATTTGTACTTAAATTAAGTTGTTTTAATTTTACCTTCTCTCACCATTTTGGCTAAATCTGCAGTTCCATTTTTAGAGATTGTTCTCAATGCTCTTGTAGTTAATTTAACAGTAACAAATTTATTTAATTCTTGAATCCAAATTTTCTTTTTCTGTAAATTTGGTAAAAATCTTCTCTTTGTCTTATTGTGAGCATGTGAAATACTGCTTCCAGCTCTCGGTCCAACCCCTGTAACTTCACATTTTCTTGACATATCACACTCCAAATTTCATTCTATTTTAATACGATTCCAAATATAACAAAAATAATTATTAGTTGTTAAATGAATTAATGTTTTTTTTGTTACTATTCCGCAGTTGTATCTGGAGTTAAAATTCTTGTACCTAACTCAGTATCAAGCATATATAACCCACTTTTGCTATCTCCAATTAAGTTAAATTTTTGAACAATTTCATTTACTGTTGCTTCTTCTTCAACTTGCTCATCAATATACCATTGTAGGAAAGTTTTTGTTGAGTGGTCTCTCTCTTCAATTGCTAAATCAGTAAGCTCATTTATATTTTTTGTGATATACTCTTCATGAGCAAGTGCATCTTCAAATGCTTTTTTAGGTGTGTCCCATTCAGATTGTGGTTTATCAATTTGTTCTAAAATTACTCTGCCGCCAATTTTTTGAATAAAAACAAAAAACTTCATCGAGTGAGCGTGCTCCTCATCTGCTTGCAGTCTCATCCACTTAGACATTCCAACATAATTATTATTTTCAAAATATGTTGCCATTGAAAGATATAGATATGATGAAAAGAGTTCTCTATTAAGTTGATTATTTAATGCTTCTTCCATTTTTTTTGATATCATTTTTTACCCCATTATTTTTTATTTATTTAAGTAATTTAATTATCTAAAATATTGATTTAAAATGCCATTCTCAATTTACTAATTTGATTTTATTTAAGGATATAAAATGTATAGATTTTATTATTTATTATTAGCAGCACTGATGTTTACTTCTCTTTCAGCACAAGAATTTTATGAGTATTCAACCCATGAGGCTCAGTATAAAGAATTCAAAACCTTAAGTAATCAGTTTAGTAAATTTGCTGCTGATGGAAGTGGTATCATTCCATTGCAAATTAATGAACAGAAGGAATTATCAAAAATTGTATTTGGGTATATGCCCGACTGGGAGTACCTTAGAGGGGCACATGCAAATCAACGATACGATTTATTAACACACATTGCCGCTTTCGATTTTATGGTTGCAAGTGATGGCAGTGTTGGTTTTCCATCCGCCTGGCCTTGGACCGACTTAATAAATGCCGCACATTCTGCCGGTACAAAAGTTATAATGACAGCAGTAAATTTTGATAAAGATGTAATTGCAAGTATAATTAATAACGAAAGTTCTAAACAAAAATTTTTTTCCGATACAAAAAATATTATTCAAACCTATCAGCTTGACGGAGTGAATGTTGATTTTGAAGGACTACGTCATGAAGATAAAGCCGATAGTATTAACAATTTTATGGTTGAGCTAACTGCCTTTATCCGTGCAGAGTTACCTGGGAAGGAAGTCTCATTTGCCGGACCTGCAGTTAATTGGGGTAACCGTTGGGATTTGGATGGCTTAGTACAAAGCTGTGATTATGTTTTGATTATGGGATATTCTTTTTGGGGTGCTTGGAGTTCCACTGCTGGACCAAACGCCCCTCTCACTGGCTTTACGCACGATATCACTTCTGTTGTTACGGTAGATTATGGAGTTCCGGTCTCTAAATATCCGGAGAAATTAATACTTGGTGTACCATATTACGGACACGAGTGGAAAACTGAAACTAAAAATGCTTATTCAAAAGTTGATACAGCAAGTGGAGGGTATCAAGGTTCTACACGCTTTTATAACGATATTGATAATGCTGATATGTACGGATTGCTTTGGGATAATGTTTCGCAAACATCTTGGTTTCGTTGGCAGGAAGGCTCTCAGTGGAATCAAACTTGGTTTGATGATGTGCAATCGTTAGATAAAAAATATGACTTGGCTATTGCACAAAACCTTGGCGGAGTAGGGATGTGGGCTTTGGGTTATGATGGAGATAAACAAGAATTGTGGAATTTAATTAATTACAAATTTGGTCCTGGCACTCTTCCAATTCCTAATAAGCCCAAGAGTTTCAGAGTATTACAACACAATTTAACAACTTTAATTCTAAGTTTTGAGTTTGTTGATTATGCTGAGAAGTATGGAGTTTATATGAGTACTGACGGGCTCAATTTTGAGAAAATTACAGAGTCAACTTCCAATTCTGTTTCAATTACAAATCTTGAAACTGATTCTGTTTACTATTTCAAAGTTGATGCAATTAACGCCTCTGGTTCATCAGCACAGACTGAGGTACTTGCTGCAATTTCAAGTGCAAACAATTTAGATATATTAATTGTAAATGGATTTGATAGAACAGGAGGCACAACCAATACATTTGATTACATCAGAATGTACGATTATCCCATGACAAATCTTCACAGAGGTTTCTCATCAACAAGTAATGAAGCGGTATATAAAGGTTTAGTTAATTTAGAAGATTATAATTTTGTTTTTTGGATGCTTATGGATGAAAGCACAGCTGATGAAACTTTTAACTCACTTGAACAGGAGAAGGTAAAACAATATCTTGATAATGGTGGAGTTTTATTCCTATCTGGTTCAGAGATTGGCTGGGATTTGGTTGAAAAAGGTTCAGATGCAGATAAGGAATTTTATCAAAATTATCTAAAAGCAAATTACATTTCGGATGCCCCGAATAATGAAAAAGGGAAATATTATACTGCCCTCAATTTGGATGGCACAGCATTTAACTTTGATGATGGAACCCACGGTACCATTGATGTTGATTGGCCTGATGCTATTGAAGCATTTGATGGGGCTGAAAATATTTTTACTTATAAGGATGTACCAACTTCGTTAGGGTACGCTGGTGTACGGTATCAAGATTCACAAACTTCAGGCGGAGTGGTTTATTTAGCATTTCCGATTGAAGCGGTTTACAATGATGAAGAAAGAACGGCGTTAATTGAAAATATACTTAGCGGATTTGATGTAACCCCATCTGTTGATGATGAAAGCCTAAACCCAAGTGAATATGTTCTTTATCAAAATTATCCAAATCCTTTTAACCTAAGTACAGTAATAAAATATTCAATACCATCGGTTCAAACTCCCCTCTTGGGAGGGGGTGGGGGTGGGTTAGTAACATTGAAAGTTTATGATATACTTGGAAGGGAAGTAGCAACCCTTGTAAACAAAGAACAACGAGCAGGTACTTACGAAGTTACATTCGATGCTTCTGCCAAAGGCATCCATTCGGAGACAAGCTCAGCAACAGGAAGTGAATTAACTTCTGGAGTATATTTTTATAAAATTACGAGTGGAAAATTTATCGATTCTAAAAAAATGCTTATATTGAAATAGTATCATATCATATTAATTTAAAATAGCTTTTTGTGAAGTGTTTTTTACAAGAAGACTGGTATCGTGTGATTCAAATAAATGCTGTTAACCTGTTAAACAAATGAACCGAGCATGCGATGCACTGAACTGGTTGAAGTGTAAAAACTTTTACCACTTCCGTAGGAATGCCTTCGGCATAGCAGATGGTTATTAATACGAGTACCATCTGACAAAAATATTCAATTATAAACAGATGAAATATCAACGGCAAATAAAAATATTATTTTATATCTGTGGGTTTTTTCTAAAACTTTCAGATCCACTTTCTTCACAAGTCGGTTATAACGCACTTCACATTCCATATACAAGCAACAAAATAATTATTGATGGTAATCTCTCTGATTGGGATACTTCATTAAAATACTATTTTAAAGACACGCTTACATCGTTTGTCTCTACAGGTGATTACGAACTTAAAGAATTGTATCCGCCACAATTTGATTTTTTGCAAATTAAGAATCCAAAATCTAAAAATGAAATATTGTTTCAAGCATGCTGGAATTTAAGTTCAATTTACTTTGCATTTACAGTTTGGGATAAACACTTGGTTGCTGAAATAGAGAGCCGTATTGATAAACCGCGAATACACATGAACGATGGTATTGAAATTTATATCGATACTAAAAACGACAGTCCCGCAAAAATGGATATAAATGATTACCAATTTATTGTTGATATTAAAGGAGAGACTATAGTTTTCCGTGGTGATAGAAAAGAGATAATAGCCGATACCACTGCTGTTCCAAAGGATTATGACCAAAATGTGCTGTTCCAATTATCAACAAATTATATTGGAACAATTAACGACGAAACAGTGGAAGACTCACTTTACATAATTGAAATTGCTATACCCTTTGCTGCAATAGGATTGGTACCAAAAAGTGGAGATAAATTTAAGTTAGACATTTGCATAAACGATGTTGATTATTTTAGAAATAGTGGAGTTGAAATTGAAGAAATATCTACAAATATATGGTCTTTTAACTGGAGTGGATATAGTGATTTTGGGTACCCCAATTATTGGAAATTGGCAGAACTCACGGGAAATCCCACAATGCTTGAATCTTTTTCAGAAAAGTATAAAAAAGAATGGTTATGGATTTATATAACTACTCTCCTTCTTGTAATTATTGTAATTGCACTTCTACTATACCGCATATACAAAATAAGACAAATACCATCCCATGAAGAAATTAATAAAAGCTCAATTCTTTTTTTTGATAAAAACTTAGATGACAATATTCTTTCATATAATCAAAAAATTCTAAAATCTATTTCCAATTTTATTGTGGAAAAACGTAATGAAGCAATCCATTCTGAAGATGCAGCAAGAGTTGCAGGAATATCTCTGCGTACCTTTCAGAGAATTACTCGTGAAGAATTAAACTTAACTCCAACAAATTATATTTATGTAATAAAATTAAAATTAGTAGCAGAATATCTAAAAAATAAAGAGGGAAATATTACAGATGCTACTTATGAATTTGGTTTTTCCGACCCCTCCTACTTTTCCAAAATATTTAAAAAATATTACGGAATATCTCCAACTGATTTTGTAAAAAATATCGCAAATCATTAAACCGCTTTAAATTACATCTATTTGTCGTAATTATACAAGCTATATTTTAATAGCTATCCTATATTCCCTTATGAAGGAATTACAAACTTATATCATGTCCGGATTCTGTTTGCTTCTAATTTTTCTTATTCCTCTTTTTCAGGAAACAAATGCATTTTGGTTAGTTAGTGTTTTTCTTTTAATTCTTATAATGATTATTCGTTCTTTTCTTGGGGAAATTTCTAAAAGGAATGAAACCATTTTTAAAATTATAAATTTAATAATTGTTATTTCAAGCCTGCTACTGATTTTATAAATAAATAAACAAAGAGGAAAATGATGCAATGGAATAGTAAATCAGTTTTTATACGAAATTTAATTCTAATTGGTTATTTGTTTAGTTTTAATGGATTTATAAATGCACAATTAATTGAACCTGAAGATTTAGTTTATAAGGGTGCCTTTTTAACACCAGAATGGATTTCCGATACTGAATTTTGGGAATATGGTGGAACAGCAATGACGCATTATCCGCTTGGTGATTCTATTGGATTAGATGATGGTTACACAGGTTCTATTATTGCATCTGGATTCGATATACTTCAATACTTTTCTGAAATTTCAATTCCTATTCCAATTATTTCTCCTTCAAAAAATATTAGTGAATTAAACACTGCTGAAACAATACAACCATTTTCGGATGTAACGGGTGGATTATTTAATCCTTTTCTCGGAGAAATGCCAAGGGTTGGTGTTGAGTATTTACCTACACAAACTGGACAAACAACAGATAAACTATACTATTGCTGGGGTTCACATTTTCAAGAGGCTGGTGATGAGAGTAATATGCCCTCTCATTCTTGGAGTGAAGTGAATTTATCAAATCCGCAAACAGCAGGAGTGTGGTGGCTTGACGGTGTTTCAAATTATTCTGGAAATGATTATATGTTCGCAATTCCAGAGGAATGGGCAAACAGTAATACATCCGGAATGAGATTGGTTTCGGGAAGATACCGAGATGGTGGCTGGTCAGGTTTTGGTCCTTCGTTATATGCATTTGGACCTTGGTTAGATGGAAATCCTCCTACCAATGGAGATACATTATCAGTAGTTCAACTTTTGCAATATTCCAATAATTATAATGGTGTACCAAATCCTTCTTACAAGTTAAATAATTATGAACACTCCGATGAATGGACAGGAGGTGCTTGGTTAACAACAAAAAATAGTTCGGCAGTAATTTTTGTTGGAACTAAAGGTATTGGTGAAGCCTGGTATGGAAACGAAACTGGACCTTGCTTGGAATGTGACAACCGCGGCTGGTGGTCTCCTGAATTTAGTGGGCAAATTTTATTTTATAATCCTGCCGATTTTGCAGCTGTAGCACAAGGTACAATGGAACCATACGAACCACAACCTTATGCAGTTATGAATATTGATAGTGTATTGTTTCATCTCCGTTCTACACAACAATGGTATCATCTTGGTGCTGCAAGTTACGATAGAGAAAATCAACTTCTCTATCTCTTTGAGCCTGGAAGATTTGAGGAAGATAGAACACTTATACATGTTTGGATGGTAAATAATTCCTTAGTTGGAATTAAGGATAATGCAGAAAAGATAAGTGATTTCATGCTATATCAAAACTACCCAAATCCTTTTAATCCAGTTACAACAATTGAATACTCAATTTCTGAAAGTGGATTTGTTTCATTAAAAATATTCAACATTCTTGGAAAAGAAGTGGCTTCACTGGTAAAAGGCGAGCAAACTATGGGGAATCATAAAATAAGTTTTGATGCTGCAAAACTACCATCAGGAATTTATTTCTATCAACTTAATTGTAATGGTTCTTCTCAAACTCGAAAACTAATAGTTCTTAAATAAGCACAATAATTTCAAAAATATATTTTGGAGGAACAATGAAGCAGTATAATTTCTTAACTATAATTCTATTTTTAGTAATAGTTACACCCCTCTTTTCTCAATCAACTTCTAAAGTTTTTTTTACTAGGTTCGATCAATATTCTGGAAGAGTATATTCCGATGGTTTAGGTGGCGGAAGCCCGACAATTTTGGTCAATAATATTGATAGACCCGCAAATGTCGCAATAGATTGGAGTGTATCTCCACATAAAATGTATGTTGCTATTAATGGAGGGAACAAAATTACTCGTTATGATATTGATGGAACAAATCCTGTTGACATTCTTACTGGGCAAACAAGTGTAAATGATATTGAGTTGGACTTAACTATAGTACATTTCATTTGACTTAATACAATCATTGTATTTTAATGTTTTTTATTGTATTCTTACGAATGCTAAATAAACTTTTCTTACATTGAGGTTCATATGTCTTTTCAAGGAGTTGAATTTACCCCAGATATGCGTCAAATGATTGTAAATGTAAAGCATTTTTTTAACGACTTAAAAAAAAACCATGATACCTTAAAACTGCCGGCAACTCAACTTACTGCTTCTGCACTAGATATT